>JAFXZI010000011.1 GCA_017541325.1 Bacilli bacterium | reverse complement strand
GGAAGAAGAACCAGTTAATCCTCATACTGCAGATCATATATCAACTCATGTAAGAATGTTATTTATGAGTGTAATGACTATTATAAACTGCGCATACTTTATGATTAAAAAGAATTAACTTATAGTTTATCTATAAGTTTTTTTCTTTTATAAAAAACTTGTTAAAAAAAGCATTTTGTTTTATAATCTTGTTAGATTTATAAATAAGGAGATTTTTATATGAAAAAACTATTTTTAGTATGTTTTACATTATTAATAATCATTCCTATTTTTGCAAAAGCTGAAACATGTAACAATAACGAAATAGTAATTAAATCAATTACTAGAGAGTTATCATCAGAATCTTTAATTGAAAAGAATAAACCAGTTATAAATGGAAGCGTTGTAACGTTAGATTTAGATTTCACTGAAATTGGAGACCATATTAAATATAAGATACTAGTTAGTAATGAATCTAAAGAAGATTTTACTCTAAATGAAGATAAAATAACTACTAATACTAATTATGTTAATTATGATTTAGAACCACTTGATAATTCAAATACTATTAAAGCAGGAGAATCAAAAGAATTTTATTTATCTATTGAATATAAAAACAAAGTAGATCCTAGTAATTATACAGGTAATACTTATAATGATAGTAAAGAATTTTCTCTTAATTTGATTGGAGTAGAACCAAATGTTCCAAATCCAGAAACAGGATTAAATAATCCTTTAGTTAAAATTGCAATTGTTTTAGTAATTGGATTATCGTTATACTTTGTTTTAAAAAGAAATAAATATAAAAGATTTATGGTATTAATTGGATTAATATTATTACCAATTACAATTAATGCGATTTGTAAGTGTAATATTAATATTAAATCAAATGTAAATATTAATAAGAATAATTATTTATATACTACATCAACAAATATTTATTATGTAAATAATACTATTAATTCAGGAGATCCAGTATATCATTCAAGTTCACAAGCTTTAGATAGCTTTGATCATAATTTCTTTATTAGACATTCAATGGATGAAGAAAATAAAATCATATCTTCTTATGTTGGATATATAAAAGATGGTAAATTCTATTATATACCAGGAGGAAATGATGGAAATCATTATACCGATGCTAAAGAAGAATTATTAAAAGTCTTTGGTGAAGATAATTGTACTGAATTAAATAATAATTTTGTTTGTAAAGATTCACATTCAAAATTAGAAGTAATTATTGGAAATGATGGATATGTTGAAGCAGGTGATCAAGAAATGCTTTGTGTAATTAATACTGATAATGGTTCTCATTGTTTTGATTCTATAGGATAAATCGAACTTCAAGTTCGGTTTTCTTTTTGGCTAAAACGTGATATAATATAAGCGTTTTTGGGGGAGTTGAGTATATGATACTTGATAATTTATATTTAGAAATTACAAGAGATTGTACTATTGAATGTGAACACTGTTTAAGAGGAGAAAAAGAACATAAAAATATGAGTGTTACTACTCTTGAAAATGTTTTAAAAAATATAAAAAAAATTGGTACTTTATTATTATCTGGTGGAGAACCATTAATTAATATCCAACTTTTAGAAGCGTTACCGCATTTAATAGAAAAGTATAATATAGATGTAAATAGAATAGGGATTATTACAAATGGTACAGTTTATAGTGAAAGACATGTTGATGCTCTTAATGGATTAAAAGGGTGTTGTAATGAACTAGATTTCGTATTATCTAGTGATTTATTTCATCGATTAGAATGGCAAAGATTAGGAGTAGAAGAATTGGTAGAAAGAAATTTTGATAGATATAATGAATCTGTTGGAATAAGAAAATATTTAAGTAATGATATAAATCAATGTGTAGTTTTATTTAGAAAAGGAAGAGCATTAAAAATATCAAGTGAAAGACTAGCAGAAATAAAAAGGAAACATCATATAGAATATAAATTTGGTGTTGAAGAACAAGAAAGAGTAATTAGATTTGGGAATATGGTTGAAGGAAAACTATATATAAATGTAGATGGGTATTTAGTAAATTATAACTTATCTTTTAAAGAAGAAGATAGAGTTATAAACAATTACTCAATTAATGGATATTCTTTAACTGAATTAATTGATAATCAAGGAAATCAAAAAAAATTAGGAACTTATTAGTAAATATTTATATTTATTTAGTATAATAAAAATAGGAGGATATTATGAAAGAAGTACAAGAATTTTTAAAAGATTGTGGGGTTTATTATTTAGCTACTATGGATGGTGATCAACCTCGAGTTAGACCATTTGGTACTGCAGAAATTTTTGAAGATCATTTATATATTCAAACAGGAAAATCTAAAAATGTATCTAAACAAATAGAAAAAAATCCTAAAGTAGAATTATGTGGATTTAAAGATGGAAGATGGATTAGAGTAGAAGGTACTCTAGTAAGAGATGATAGAATAGAAGCAAAAAAAGATATGCTTGATAAAAATCCTAGTTTAAAAGATATGTATAGTGCAGAAGATGATAATACAGAAGTATTATATTTTGAAAGTGGTAAAGCAACTATTAATTCATTTACTGAGGAACCAAGAGTAATAGAGTTTTAAGGAGAACTATATGGAAGAAGAATTAAATATAACTATTGAACCATTATCTGAAGAAATAGATTTTGATACTTTTAGTAAAAGTGATATGCGTGTTGTAAAAATACTTGATTGTAAGGCCGTAGAAAAAAGTAAGAAATTATTACATTTTACTTTAGATGATGGAACAGATAAAGAAAGAACTATTTTAAGTGGAATACATAATTATTATGAACCTGAAGAATTAATTGGTAAAAAGGTAGTTGCAATACTTAATATTCCACCAAGAAGTATGATGGGAATAGATTCTTGTGGAATGCTTTTATCAGCTGTCCATGAAGTAAATGGTGAAGAAAAACTAAATCTTTTAATGGTAGATGAAAGTATACCAGCAGGAGCAAAATTATATTAAAAAGCACATATTTATGTGCTTTTTTTAATGATTATTACTAGTTGAAACCTTGAAATATAAATATATAGATATTATAATGAAAAAGGTGATAGAATGAAAAAAAACACATTTAAAATCTTATCTGATTATAGATCTTTTTTAATGGGAATAGCAATTATAAGTATTATTATTTTCCATGTTACTGAAGATTGTCATAATTATCATTATATGTTTAATGGAGTAATAAAGTTATATTATAACTATATTAGTGCAGTAGGAGTAGATATATTCTTATTGTTATCTGGTTTAGGACTTTTCTATTCCATGAAAAAAAATGATAATATTAAAGAATTTTATAAAAAGAGATATTTAAAAATATTAATTCCTT
Organism: Bacilli bacterium; assembly: GCA_017541325.1. Lineage (GTDB taxonomy): Bacteria > Bacillota_I > Bacilli_A > RF39 > UBA660 > RUG11788. The sequence goes on along the minus strand of JAFXZI010000011.1, from coordinate 49,450 downwards.
ATCTAGTGGTAGCGATACCTGCATTAATTCAATTTTGTATTGCATATAATCAAGATATATCTTATTTTTTTAAAGAATTATCTTTTATTAATGTATTCTTAATAGGAACTAGAAAATATTGGTATGTTGTTTTTATTTGTATATGTTATTTTATTTTTCCTATATTATTTAAATATATTAATAAAAGTAAAGATACTGATGAAGTAGTAACTAAAGTACTATTATTAACAACTATAATTACTTTATTTACTTTTATATTTCAAAGTAGTAATCCAGTTTTATTTAAAAGAATTAATTTAATGCTTGTAAGATTCTTTCCATTTTTCTTAGGAATGTTATTTGGTTATTTATCATATAATAAAAAGAAAATTGAAACTACTGATTATATGATGATGGTAATGGGAATTCCTTTTATCTTACTTGTAAGAACTAGTAGTGTTATTTTAAAGACTTATGGTAGATTTTTATCTATTACAGCATGTTGTTTCTTACTTGTTCTATTACTAAATAAAATTGATAAATATAAAGTTATAGCTTTTTTAAAAAGAATAGTAGAATGGTTTGGAAAGTATTCTTTTGAAATATATTTAATTCACGTTTCTATAAGAAGAGTATTTGCATCATATAAATGGTATACTTGTGAACCAAAATATTTTGTTCCATATATTGTTATTTCTATATTACTTGTTCCTATAGTTAATAGAATAAGTAAATTAATTGAAAAACTAATTACAAGAATTTTTAGTCATAAAAAAATGGCTAATTAATATCATTTATACATAAAGGAGTAAAACATGAAAAAAATATTATTATTTTTAGAATCACTTTTAATATCAATGGCACTTATAATGAATTTGAATAATCAATCTTTTACAAGTATTCCATATATTACCAGAAATACAATGATTACTATAATGCTTGTATGGGGTGTATATTTAATACTTGAGAAATGTAAAAAAATTAATATTGAAAAAAATAAAAAAATAATACTAGTTTTATTTTCCATTATAGTAGCGGTAATGCAGATAGTTAGTTATAACTTTACGGTATATAACTCAATATCAAGTATATTTAGAAATAAATTTCAAATATTAAAAGCAATAGTTTTTATAACAGGGAATACTATGCTTATATATAATTTGATTATCATGTTATTATCTTGTTTGAAAAATATTAGGTTTAGTAAAGCAAGAAGTGAAATTACAACTAAATTATTTGATCGACACCCTATAAGAAATAGTTTTCTTATAATACTTCCGGTTTATTTAATATGGTTTTTTTTGTTTTTTCCAGGAAATACAACTGCAGACTATTATGATGAAATATATCAATATAATACGATACAATCATATACAAGTTCATCAATTATTTTAAAAAATGAAAATCAATTTATTAATGGACATCATAGTGCTTTCCATACCTTTGTAGTTGGAAAGATTAATAACGTTGGAATAGATTTAAAAAATGAAAATATTGGACTAGCATTAAATGCTTTTATTCAAATTGTATTTTTTGCAATTGTCTTATCATATACATTTAAGTTGTATAAAGAACTAAAAATTAATTATAAATTTAGGACAATTATATTGTTGTTATATTTGTTTTTACCAGTATTCTTCGTTAACTCATTTACAGTATATAAAGATGCACCATTTACAATGGCAATGGTATTATTCTCTTGTCTTTTAGTAGAGACATGTTATTTAGAAAAAAGAGATTGGAAAACAATTACAAAATTAATTGTTTCATCTTTATTGATGATGATGTTATCAAAAAAAGGAATGTATATATTAGTATTTTCATCAATTGCTTTAACTATAATGTACTTTAAGAATTATAAAAGACTTGCATTCTTAATGTTAATCTTATTAGTGCTAGGAGTATCATACGACAAAATACTATATAATGTATTTGATGTTACTCCAGGTAGCGTTAGAGAAATACTTGCTGTACCAATTCAACAAATTGGAAGAACTGTATCAAACCATGGAGATGAGTTGTCTAAAAAAGATAAAGAAAATTTAAATAAAGTTTTAGAAGTAGATAAATTAAAAGATGCATATAATCCAATTTTAGCTGATACAATTAAAAGTAATTATTTTAACAAGAATTATACTGATACTGAAATGAAATCGTTTTTACAAACTTATATAAAACTATTCTTTAAATACCCTGGAACTTATATATCTGCTTTTCTTAACCTAACAAGTGGATATACTTATATTCCTGCTCCAAGAGGAATGGTTTATTGGAAATTAACAAATGATTCATTTTATGTAGATGGCTTAACTACTTATTCAAAGAGTAATAGAGTTAAAAAGACTTCTACTTTTGTAGAAGATAGTTATAGAATAATAATGAATTCTCCAGGAATATCAATGTTATTTAGTATGGGATTATACTTCTGGTTAGGTATATTAATGATAGTATTAAGTATTACAAAAACAAAACTAAAAGAAGCGATACCATTTATTCCACTTTTTGTATCAATATTATTCTTATTTGTATCACCAGTTAATTCAAATCCTAGGTATGTTATGCCGATAGCTAGTCTAGTTATTGTCTTAGCACCATATTTTGTATTAAAGTATAATGAGAGAGGTAATAAATATGAAGAAATTAAAAAAAGAAAATAATTTTGAGAATAAAAAGATAGCGGTTTTAATTCCATGTTACAATGAAGCAAAAACAATTGAAAAAGTAGTTAAAGATTATAAAAGAGAACTACCAACAGCAGATATTTATGTTTATGATAATAACTCTTCTGACCATACTGATGAAATTGCAAGAAAAGCTGGTGCAATTGTTAAATATGAATATCGTCAAGGAAAAGGTAATGTTATTAGATCTATGTTTAGAGATATAGATGCTGATTGTTATTTAATGATTGATGGAGATGATACATATCCTGCTGAATTTGCTAAAGAGATGTGTGAATTAGTTCTTGAAGGTAGAGCAGATATGGTAGTTGGAGATAGATTATCATCTACATATTTTACAGAGAATAAAAGACCATTCCATAATTTAGGAAATAAACTGGTTAGATTCTTAATAAATAAATTATTTAAAAATAATATTAAAGATATTATGACTGGATATAGAGCCTTTAGTTATGAATTTGTTAAAGGGTTCCCAGTATTATCAAAAGGATTTGAAATAGAAACTGAAATGACTATTCATGCAGTAGACAAAAACTTTAAAGTAAAAGAAATTCCAGTTACTTATAGAGATAGACCAGATGGATCTGTTTCTAAACTTAATACTTATAGTGATGGATTTAAAGTATTGATGACAATTGCAGTTTTATTTAAAGAATATAAACCATCTTTATTCTTTAATATTTGTTCATTTATTACACTTGTTCTAGGAATATTAATAGGACTTCCTGCATATATTGGTTATTTTCAAACTGGTTTAGTTGAGAAATTTCCTAGTTTGATAGTAAGTTGTTTCTTAGTATTAATGGCATTACTATTCTGGATTACAGGAATTATTCTACAAGTAATTGCTAAAAAACATAAACAAAATTATGAACTATATATGTATTTAGTTAGAAATAAAGATAAATAGAATTAAAGCATCTTTAGATAGATGCTTTTTTTATGTTATAATGTTTTTGGTGATTTTTATGACAAATTATTTAATTCTAATTAATAGAGACAACCCTCTTAAAGATAGTTTTGTTCCAGAAAACTTAGTAAAAGTAAATGATACTGAATTTCTAGAAAAAGAAACTTATAATCATTATTTATTATTAAAAGAATCTGCTAAAGAAGCAGGATACGAAATAGATGTAGACTCTGGATATAGAAGTTATGATCATCAAAAAAGATTATATGAAGAATGGTTAGAAAAATATGGTGAAGATTACACTAAAGCCTATTGTGCACCAGCAGGTACTTCAGAGCATCAATCTGGTCTTTGCTTTGATGTTAAATTAATTAGAATTGATGGTAATTCAGAAAACTCTAAACCAACAGATCCAGAAATAATTTGGCTTCATAAGAATCTATATAAATATGGTTTTATTTTAAGATATCCAGAAGGATATGAAGATATAACAGGATATAATTATGAACATTGGCATTATCGTTATATCGGAGTAGAACATTCTACTAAAATGTATAATGAAGATATAAAGACTTTTGAAGAGTATTATGAAAAGTACTTGAAAGATAACTAGGAGTTATTATGGAAAAATATAAAGAGATAGAAAGAAGTATAATAAAAAAATACCGTAAAGACATATATAGTAAATTTGTAAAAGCTGTTTCAGACTATGAACTTATTAAAGAGAACGATAAAGTTATGGTTTGTATTAGTGGAGGAAAAGATTCGTTTTTACTAGCGAAGTGTATTGAAGAATTAATTCGTCATGGAAAAGTTAAATTTGAAGCAAAATACGTTTGTATGAATCCAGGATATAATGAAAAAAACAGAGAATTAATTTTATCAAATGCTAAACTTATGAATATAGATTTAGAAATGTTTGAAAGCGATATTTTTAATATTGTTGTCGATATAGATAAGAGTCCTTGTTATTTATGTGCTAGAATGCGTAGAGGATACTTATATAGTAAAGCTCAAGAATTAGGATGTAATAAAATTGCTTTAGGACATCATTTTAATGATGTTATTGAAACAACTCTTTTATCTATGTTATACGGTAGTGAGATAAAAACAATGATGCCAAAATTACATAGTGAGAATTTTGAAGGACTTGAACTTATTAGACCTCTAGTATTAGTTCACGAAGATGATATTATATCTTGGGCTAATTTTAATGACCTACATTTTCTAAATTGTGCTTGTCGTTTTACTGAAGAACATTTTAGTAAAAATGATGGAGAAAGTAAAAGAAAAGAAATCAAAGAATTAATAAAAGAATTAAAACAGATTAATCCAAATGTAGATATGAATATCTTTAAAGCAACCGATAATGTTAATTTAAATTGTATTTATGGAACTAAAAAAGATGGAGTGTATACTTCGTTCTTAGATAATTATGATAAAAAAAATAAGTCTTAAGACTTATTTTTCATTTTCATCAAAAACAATTGTCATATTAGCAAGTTGAGCAGCATCTAATTTATCACTTTCTAAATCATTATAAGTTATAAATCTATCATCTAAATATGATTCTAAGAAAAACCAAAATAGTATAAAAATCGTTTCAAGTAATAGAATTGAATCATCTATAAACCTATAAGCAAGATAAATAAATATTGATGTTAGTATTCCAAATAATAGAAGTAATAATCTACGTTTTCGATTATTATTTATTTCAATTTCTGCATTAGCAAGTTTTACCCCAAAGTATGATTTTATAGTTTTTTTAATTCTTGCTTTTTCTTCTTCAGTAAATTTACCACATATTTCTAATACTATGTCATAGTGAAGTGGAATATAATATGCTTGTTCTGTTACAAAATCTGCAAACTCTTGATCAATCCATTCAGATCCTTTAATAGAAAAATCAGATATTATATCATAGTAATCATTGCATCTAACACTAATATAAGCTTTTTTATTTTCTAAATAATAATTCTTTACAAATTTAGAGTAATCAAATTTACTTTTTTTAAATTTACTTATTATTTTATGTCTTCGTTTTTGTTCTTTTATCTCTCTATCTAACATATTATTACCTCGTATTAATTATATCATATTTTTGTTTATATATTGAAAATAATATGTAAACAAGATTCTTTTTTTACTACGTAATTGATATAATGAAAATAGGAGTAGTTATGAAGAAAATTATAATTGTACTTATATTATTATTAATAGTTGGATGTAGTAATAATAGTCCTAGTTATGAAATAATAAACAAATATCCACATGATATTAACACATTTACAGAAGGATTATTTTTTTATGATGGTAAATTAAATGAATCAAGTGGATTATATAACAGTTCTTATTTTTATAAAGATATAGATTTAAAAAAGGGAATACCTAAAGAAGAAAAACATTTTTCTTTTGATTTATTTATAGAAGGTAGTACAGTTTTTAAAGATAAGTTATATTTGCTTACATATAAAGAGAAAAAGGTATTAGTTCTTAATTATGAAACGTTAGAAATTGAAAAAGAAATAGATTATCCATATGAAGGATGGGGACTTACAACAGATGGAAAGTATTTAATAGCAAGTGATGGTAGTTCAAATATTTATTTCTTTGATGAAGAGTTAAATGAAGTAAAAAAAATAGTAGTAAAAAAAGATAATAAGAAAATAGATAATATAAATGAACTTGAATATATTGATGGATATATATGGGCAAATATTTGGATGACTAATAAACTAGTTGTAATAGATAGTACAGGAAATATAATAAAAGAAATAGATGTATCTGATATAATTAACGAAGATATAAAAGATAAGAATGTAGATGTTTTAAATGGAATTGCTTATAACAAAGATAATAAACATATTTATTTTACAGGTAAGTATTATCCATATATATATGAAATGAAAATATATAATGATTTTTATAAGTAATAATATGGTATAATAAGTATAGGAGGATTTATGGAAAGAGTAGTAAGAATACAAGAATTAGAAAAAATAGATGGTGAAATAAGTATAGTAGGAAGATATCCTGAAGAAGAATATGTTGGTGCGATTGAAGACCATGGTGAATACTATTTAGTAACTAGAAGAGAAGGAAATATTTTTGTAAAACCATGTGTAATGGATGTTACTGCAGAAGTAACAGATAGAGGAGTTATAACTCAAGCTGAATTCTATTTTCCTGGACGACAAGAAAATTTATCAGCATCTTCATCTCCACAAGCTAAAGAATTAATTGCTTCTATAGAAGCAGAAGGAAAACCAAAAGGAGATATTGCATTTAGTCAAAATTTTGATTTTCGCGCTAACCTTGTTGATGAGGAATTATATAAAGAAATAAAAGAAATGAAAACTGAATATCCAACTAGATCAGTTAGAGATGGATTTGTAATAGCAGCACTTGAAGCAAAAGTAAATGAAAGAAGCAAATAAAAAGCACTTAAAGTGCTTTTTTATTTTATTTGATTAATTATATTTCTATATTCTTGTTTTCCTATATATGATTCGTCTAAGGTATTATCTTCATCTAAGTATGTATATTTAAATTTTAGTATTTTCTTTACTGATTCATTAATTCTTTCTTCACTAATATTTTTCTTAATTATTTCTATAGCTTTTTTACTACCATTAGGCATTAATAATAAGTCACATCCAGCGTTTATTGCACCAACATATATTTCTTCATCTGAATAGTTTTTTGTTAATGCACCCATGTTTAATGCATCTGTAATAACAAGGCCATTGTAACCTAAATCATTTTTTAAAATATCTGTAACTATTTTTTTTGATAGACTTGCTGGTATATTACTTCCTGTTATTTTAGGTAGTGCTAGATGACCAACCATAATTATTTTAGCGTTATTATTAATGGCATTTTTAAATGGAACTAGTTCTTCTTCTTTTAATTCGTCATATGTTTTATTAATTATAGGAAGACTTTCATGTGAATCAACATCTGTATCTCCATGTCCTGGGAAATGTTTATATGTTGCGATTACTTTATTATCTTCTAGTCCTTGAGCTAGTTTAACTGAATGATTTGAAACGATTTCTTTATTTGTACCGAAACTTCTTTTTCCAATTACTGGATTATTTGGATTAGAATATATATCGGCAACTGGAGCGTAATCTACATTTACTCCAATAGTACGTAATTCATAAGCCATAATTTTACCAATTTCATATGTAAGATTTAAATCGTTTTTTAAACCTAAATTATACATATATGGAATATTAGTTATTTCTTTATCAAGCATAGATTTTAGTCTTTGAACATTTCCTCCTTCTTGATCAATAGAAATAATTAATGGAACATCACTTAATTTTTTTAAATCATCTACCATTTTTTTAGTTCTTTCATAAGTAGTTATATTATCTCCCATTAAAATAAATCCACCAGGAGTATTTGTTGTAAATACATTTTTTAGATTAGAATCGACTTCATCTTTTGAGTAGTATACTATTAACATTTGGGCTATTTTTTGTTCAATAGTCATCTCTTTTAATTTTTGATCTACTTTTTCATCTATAGTCATAGTTTTTTTCTCTTTACTTGGATTATCTTTATTATCCTTTTTCATATCATCACATCCTGAAATTAATAATAATATCATTACTACTAATAATACTTTTTTCATACTATCACCAATTTGATTTTAACATATATATTATCCATTTAAAATATAATATGTGTTATAATAAATTTTAGAAGGGTGAGGTTATGAAAAATATTTTGGAAGTAAAAAATATTAATAAATTTTATGGAAAAAAACAAGTTTTAGAAGACGTCTCTTTTACTATTCATGAAAGTGAAATATTAGGTTTTATTGGACCTAATGGAAGTGGTAAAACTACAACTATTAAATTAATACTTGGACTTCAATCAATGAAAAGTGGAGAAATAACTATTAATGGATATAATATTAAAAAAGATTTTTCAAAAGCAATAGAACGAGTTGGTGCAATTGTAGAAAGTCCTGATTTATATATGTATTTAACTGGTAGAAAAAATTTGGAGTTAATAAAAGACATGTATAAAGATATTCCTGACGGAAGAGTAGAAGATGTTATTGAACTTGTTGGTTTAAGTAATAGAATAGATGATAAGGTGTCAAAATATAGTTTGGGTATGAGACAACGTTTGGGTATTGCAGCTGCAATAATTAACAAACCAAATCTATTAATATTAGATGAACCTACTAATGGACTTGATCCAGAAGGAATAAAAGAATTAAGAGATTTACTAAAAGGTTTAGTTAAAAAAGAAAAAATAGGAATCTTGATTTCTAGTCATAATTTAGCAGAACTTGATAATTTTTGTACTGATGTATGTATTATTAAAAAAGGTAAAATACTAACTAATAAAACCATAGAAGATGCTAAAAAGACTAATAGAGAATCATATTTAATAAGACTTAATAAAACTACTGGATTAAAGAAGATTTTATATAAAGAAGATGAAATAGTAGATAGCGATACCATTAGAGTGTATACAGAAAAAGATAATATTAATGATGTAATAGTTAAACTAATTGAAGCTAATTATAAAATATATGGTATTACAAAAGAAGAGTTATCTTTAGAAGATGCTTTCTTAAATGCGGCAGGGGGTAATGAAATTGATTAATTTAATAAAAAATGAACTAATTAAAATATTTCACAAAGCTGGTATTTACGTAATGCTTCTTATTGTAGTAGTTTTATCTATAATAGCGGTTGTTTTAAACAAATATCTATCAGTTGAAGATATAAGTAATAGTTTCTTAGTTGAAGTTAAAATGGAAGACTATGATGTAAAAGATCCTATTCAACTTGAAAATTATGTTGCAGATAAATCTAACTATGAAACTTTAAAAGAAATATCTAAGTACAAGTATGAAAGTCCAGAATATTATTATTTAGATAATAATTTATATGATGTTATTTATTGTCAAAATAGAGCTAAATATATAGAAAAAAATGAAAAAAAAGAGAAAGAATGTTCTAGTGAACATGAAATATTACTTGCCAATGCTAAAAATTTTGATTACAAAAAAGTATTACTTGAAGAAAAAGCTGAACTAGTTAAAGAATTAAATAAAATTGGAGAAGATGCTGAATTAACCGAACTTGACTATGTTAAAGCAAAAATATTAGTTATAGATTATCGTATTGACAATAACTTACCTAAAACTTATACTGATAGTTCTAAAGAAATTGAGTCATATCCTGATTTATATAGAGAGTATTTTAGTTTAGATCAAAATGATAAAGATTATAAAAATAAAGAAGATTTATTAGTAAAAAAAGAAAAAGAAAAACAATTATTTGAAATTAAATATAAAATTGATAATAAATTATATGTAAGTGGTAAAAATTATAGTTTACGTGATTCAATAATTTATAAATTTACTACAGTAGATGTATTTGTATTAATTACTGTTATTATGATAACAGGTTCAATACTATCTGAAGAATTTAATAAAGGTACAATTAAACAGTTGTTAGTTAGACCATTTAGTCGTAGTAAAATATTATTTAGTAAACTTATTGCTTCATTAATTGTCTTTATTCTATTCTTGTTGTGTTACACCGTACTTGATGGAATAATAACTGCAGTTGGTTTAGGTGGAGTTAAGGAGATATTTGAACCAATGATTGTATATAATTATAATAAGAGTGCAGTTGTAGAATATAGTTTATTAACTTATTGTATTTTATCTTTCTTGGCAATATTACCTAAATATTTAATTATTATTCTATTTGTATTTTTAGTAAGTATTATTTCAACTAGTAGTAGTGTATCAATGGCTGCTGGATATTTCTTAATGTTTGCATCAAGTATTATTGATTCATTTAAAAATATTAAAATAATTAATTATTTACCTACTTCAGTTTGGAATTTTAATGATTATTTATTTGGAGGAATGTCATCTAATCCGTATGGAAGTTTATCTAGTTCAATAATAATTGTTATAATAACGATTATATTTCTTATCATTTTATCTCAATTTATTTTCAGTAAAAAGAATATAAAGAATCAGTAATTGATTAAAACCTTGATTTTTCAAGGTTTTTCTGTTATAATAATGCTACTTTTTAAAGGGGGATTATTATGAATAATTTTTATGAGTTAAAAGCCAAAGATGATAATATTCATGTACTTGCTTTTCAATATCATACATTAGATTATTCAATAGCAGTTTTAAAGCAAAAAAAAGATGAGTATAAGAAAGATCCATTATTTAATAGAAAACTAAGTAATTATATTCTCTTACAAAGATTAGCATTATCTCAAGAAAAAGATGGTGTTTTAGATATCGACATGAAAAGTACTGCTGAAGATTATATCAATAGACCAGAAAATAGAGATTTAAAAATATATTTTTCTATTTCTGAAAGAATTATTGCAAGAGAATTAGACAAGAAATTATTATTATCAAGAGTTGATTTTAAAAATAGATATTTTGCCGTTAATGGACATAATCTATATTGTGTAAATGGAACAGGTACTACTAATTCTATTGAGTTTAATGATAATGAAAGAGAATATTTATATAGTGCAGCTAAAAGACAAAATAGAATAGTTGAATCATATACTGGTGGAGTATATGCAACTAATGCTAATTATAATTATTTAAATGCTAATTAAGATGATGTAAATCATCTTTTTTATTTTCAAAAAAATAAATATATGTTATTATTAAATAGAGAATAAAGAGAGTGATATTATGGATGAAAATAAGATTGAAACAAATACTAGTAATGTAGAAGCGCAAACTTCAGTTACTAATACTCAACCAGTAGAAAATACATCAGTTCAACAACCACAAGTAGAAGTTTCTGTAGAACCAGTACAAACTACAAGTGAAGTTAAACCTGAAGTAAGTGAAAGTGCTACTCCTATAACTACAACACCAGTTATTCAAGCTGAGGAAGAAGTAAAAAATGATAACCCAGCAGTTGTAGATGAATCTAAAGAGATGATAGATAAAAATAAAAAAATTCTTTCAAGTAGTCCTCAAATGGTTGATTCAAGTTCTATTAATGTTAATCAAGAAACAAATAATATTTCTTCTGAATCTAATGTTGTTAGTGAAACAGTAATAGAGACTGATTTAAACAATCAAGTTCTTGAAGAAGAACAAAAACAAGGTACTTTTGAAGAAGTAAGTTTATCATTAGATAGTTCTTCTCTTGAATTAACAGATGCTGAAAATGATCCAAATAGTATTTTTAATAAAGTTGATAATACAAATTCTAATGCTCAAGCACAAACAGCTAAAATAGGAGAAGAAAAACATAAATTTCCTTTCTTTATGGTATTAATATTAATATTACTAATAATTGCAGCTTTTAATATTGATACAGTAAGTAGTTATATTAAAAATTATTTAAACAAAAATAAAAAGGAAGAAGTTAAAGAAGAAGTAAAACCTAAGAAAGAAGAAATTCCTTTAAAGAATATCTTGGCTAAACTTGATGAATCTTCTATAATTGATAAATTTGAAACTACTAATAATATTGAAGTATCTATTAGTTTAGATGAAACAAATAATAAGATTTCATTTGTTACTTCTAACTATATAAAAATAAGTGAAGAAGAAACAATTACAGTTACTTTTGATAAAGATGGTACTGATTTGGTAGCAACTTGTACTGATGAAAATATGAGTTTTTGTGAAGTTGTTACAACTGCAACAGTAATTAGTATTTCTAGATTAGAAGAGACTTATACTAAAGAACTAGAAGATTATTTAAATGAATATATAACTTATGGATCAGTAAGTGTAAATGGATTTTCAGAAGTTCCAACTTCTGAAGGAAGAGTATTTAGAATATCTTTAGTTGATAAGATTTCTTTACCAGAAACTAAGTAAAAAGAAGAGTATTTCTTCTTTTTTTATTATTTGTTATAATTTATGAGAGGTGTTTTTATGGGAAGTTTAAAAAGAAAAGATTATCTAAGTTGGGATGAATATTTTATAGGAGTTGCTAAACTATCTTCAATGAGAAGTAAAGATCCAAATACTCAAGTAGGATGTTGTATAGTAAGTCAAGATAATAGAATATTATCAGTTGGTTATAATGGTGCTCCTCGTGGTTTTGATGATGATAAATTTCCATGGGGTAGAGTTGGTGAAAGACTTAATACTAAATATATGTATGTTTGTCATGGAGAATTAAATGCGATTTTAAATTATCGTGGAAATAATAAAGATTTTGAAAATGGTAAAATTTATGTTCATTATTTTCCATGTAATGAATGTGCTAAAGCTATTATTCAATGTGGTATAAAAGAAGTAATATATTCACATTCATATGATTATGATAATCATAGTGATGAAATGACTGCATCTATGAGAATGTTTGATGAGTGCGGAGTTAAGTATAGAAAGTTTGAAGCTGGTAAACATAAAAAAATTGAATTGGAGTTAGAAGATTAATGCAACCAATAATAGGTATAATTGGAAGAAATCATCAAGATTATGATTTAAATCATAGATTGATTGGTATTAGTGAAGATTTAAGAAGAGCTGTTATAAAAACTGGTGGAATACCTATAATAATTAACCCACCACAAGATGTAGAGTATTACGATGCAGTTCCATCTAAACTTCCTAAATTAACTAAAGAAGATAAAGAGTTTTTAGATAGACAATTATCTTTATGTAATGGAATAATTATTCCAGGTGGTATAAAAAGATTTGAATATGACGTCTATGCTTTAGAATATGCAATAAAAAACGATATACCTACTTTAGGTATATGTATTGGAATGCAAGTAATGACTATGTTAAATGAACAAGGAGAAATGGTTACAAGTAACTCTAAAATTGAAACTGGAGTAGATCATTGTAAATTAGATGAAGATTATGTCCATGATGTAATTCTTGATAAAGAATCTATTCTTTATAAGATACTAGGAAAAGATAGAATTAGAGTAAATAGTCGTCATACGATGGAAGTTAAAGATACTGTCATGTTTAAGACTTTTGGAAAAAGTGAAGATGGAGTTATTGAAGAGATTGAAAAACAAGATCAAAGTTTTATGATTGGTGTTCAATGGCATCCTGAAATATTAATTAATTTAGGTGATTTAGACTCTTTTAAAATATTTGAAGCATTTATTAAGAAAGCAGAGGAAATAGATAATGATAGTAAAGTATAATCTTATAAAAACTGAAAAAAATACAAAAGCGCGTTTAGGTCATATAGAAACTAACTATGGAGAATTTGATACTCCAATGTTTATGCCAGTTGGTACAAAAGCTACAGTTAAAATGCTTACTCCAGATGAACTATATGATATGCATGCTGGGATAATTCTTTCTAATACATATCATTTGTGGTTACGTCCTGGAGAAGATTTAATTGCTAAAGCAGGAGGACTTCATAAATTTATGAATTATAAAGGACCAATTCTTACTGACTGTGGTGGATTTCAAGTTTTTTCACTTGTAAAAAATAAAAAAGATATTACAGAAGAAGGAGTTAAGTTTAAAAGTCATATAGATGGATCTAATCTATTCTTAACCCCTGAAAAATCTATTGAAATTCAAAATAAGTTAGATAGTGATATTGCAATGTCTTTTGATGAATGTCCACCAGCTAGCGCAACTCATGAATACTTAGAAAATAGTGTTAAAAGAACTCTTAGATGGGCTGCAAGAGGTAAGAAAGTTCACAATAATCCTAATCAAGCATTATTTGGAATTGTCCAAGGTGGACCATATGAAGATTTAAGAAAGTTATCTGCAACAGAAACAGTTAAAATGAATTTTGATGGTTATAGTATTGGTGGAGTTGCCAATGATGGTGAAAGTAAAGAAGATATGTATAAAGCAATCGATTATTCAATTCCTTACTTACCTGAAGATAAATTAAGATATTTAATGGGAGTAGGAGAACCTGTTGATTTATTAGAAGGAGTTATTCGTGGAGTAGATTTATTTGACTGTGTTTTATCAACTCGTATAGCTCGTCATGGAAATGCTTTTACGAGATTCGGTAAAATTAATATAAAGAATCTTAAGTTTAAAGAAGATTTTACTCCAATAGAAGATACATGTGACTGTTATACTTGTAAGAACTTTACCAAGGCATATTTACGTCATTTAATTACATCAGATGAAGGATTAGGACCTAGACTTTTATCAATTCATAATAGTCGTTTCCTAATAAAAATGATGGAAGAAATAAGAGAAGCTATTAAAAATGATAATTTACTTGAATATAAAGAAGACTTCTTAAGTAAATATTTAGGAGGAAAAAAATGAAAACAATCGAGTATACTCCAACTGGAGTTTGTTCTAGAAAAATGATAGTATCAGCAGATGATAACATCATAACTGAAGTAAAAATAATTGGAGGATGTCCTGGAAACACTATAGGTGTAAGTAAACTATGTATTGGGAAAAATATAGATGAAGTAATTGAACTACTTAAAGGAGTTCCTTGTGGAATGAGAACTACATCTTGTCCTGATCAGTTAAGTAAAGCGTTAACTATGTTAAAAGAAACTAATTAATTTAGTTTCTTTTTTGTTTATATGTTATAATTTATATGATAGGAGTGAGAAAATGAAATTGTTCAAGTATATGGATAAAACAATTTTAATTATAACCATTATTTTATTTGCAATTGGTACTGTAATGATTTTCTCTGCTTCAAACGTTTCAACATATATTAGAAATGCAAATAGTCCATATTATTATTTAATAAGACAAATAGTTATCTTAGTAGTTGCTTTTATAATTTCTATTTTCTTTTTACTGATAAATGTAAAAACTACAAGCAAATTATCGACATTACTGACATATCTATTTATTATTTCTTTATTTATGTTGTTCTTATTTGGTAAAATTACTAATCACGCACAAAGCTGGTTTAAATTAGGGTTTTTTAATGTACAACCAAGTGAATTTTTAAAAGTCTTTATGATTATTTGGGCAGCAAGATATTATGATCTAAAAGAAAAAAAACTAGATAATTATACAACAGCTTTATATCCAGCAATGATTATTCTAATCGCTTTTGCAGCAATATTCTTACAACCAGATTTAGGTACAGCATTAATTGTCTTATTAATATTTGCTTTTATATTTGTTTTAGCACCAATTTCTAAAGATATTAAATATAAAATAGTAGGTTTAGGGTTAGCTTTTGTCTTTTTAGGTGTATTAGTAGTTGCAGGTTTTGGTAGTAAGATTTTATCAGAAACTCAAATGCAACGTATTACAAGTGTAATTAGTTCTAATCCTTGTAGTGAAGAAAATTATTATACAGATGGTAACCAAATATGTAATGGATATATTGCAATTAATAATGGTGGATTGATGGGAAAAGGTTTAGGTAATAGTATTCAAAAATATCTATATTTACCTGAAGCTCATACTGACTTTATTTTCTGTATTATTATAGAAGAATTAGGTTTATTATTTGGATTATTTATAATTCTTTTATATATAGTTTTACTTGCAAAAATAATTATTTTAGGAAGAAAGTGTTCAAATAATAGAGATGCTTTAATTTGTTATGGTGGTGCTTTCTATATCTTTATTCATATTATGGTTAATTTATTAGGTGTATTTGGTATTATTCCAATGACAGGGGTACCACTTCCATTTATGAGTTATGGAGGAAGTTATCTTCTTTCATTATCTATAATATTATCAGTTATTCAAAGAATTTCTTTTGAAACAAGATTAAAACTAGCTACTTTAAAAGGAAATGAATAATATAAATGTAATAATCTCCTTAGAGGAGATTTTTTTATGGATAGAAGTTTAAAAGAATTTATATATTTTAATAAAAAAGGAATTATATCTTTTATTTTAGTTCTTATTGTTTTAGGTGGTGGAATAACTGCATTTATTATTACTTCGCCTAAAAGTAAAGTAGAAGCAGAAGAAGAAATTATATTAGAAGATCAAGATAAGAAAGCAGAAAATAAAAAAGTTGAAAAAGAAGATAAAAAAGAAGAATGTTTTTTTGATATAAAAGGAAAAGTAAAAAAAGAAGGCGTATATAAATTAGATTGTAATAGTAGAGTAATAGATGCAATAAATCTTGCTGGTGGACCAATGAGTGATGCTGATACATCTATAATAAATTTAAGTAAAAAGATAACTGATAGTATGGTTATAAAAGTATATAGTAAGACCGAAGTAAAGAATTATTTAAAAACACTAGAAGAAGATAATAAAAAACAAGAACTATGTTTAAATGATCAAGTTAAAAATAATGCATGCATTAATAACAATAATAGTAATAATAATTCTATATCTAATAAATTAGTAAATATTAATACAGCTTCCCTAGAAGAATTAATGACATTAGATGGAATTGGTGAAGCAAAAGCAAATGCAATTATTAAATATAGAAGTAAAACCCCGTTTAAAAGTATAGAAGAAATAACTAACATAGAAGGAATTGGAGAAAGTATGTATGCTAAGATTAAGGAAAATATTACTATATAATAGTATTTATTACTTAATCTTTTTTATTATCTTAACCATTCTATTTATTAGAATAAATCAAAAAAATAATATAGAGTTAGATTCTAATATAGAAGAAGGTATTTTAATAGATTACCATTATGATAATTTGAAAATGGATTTTATTATAAAGAATAAATATAAGTATAAATGTATATTACTTTTAGAAGATGAAAGTGAATTTGAAAAATATAAAAATTATTTTGTATTAGGAAATAAATTAAAAATATCTGGAAAAATAAGTAAAATATCTAGGCAAACTAATCCCAATATTTTTGATTATTCTAAATATATGAAATCTAAAAATATATATCGATCTATTTATGTAAAAAGAATAGAATTAATTACAAATAATAAGAATGTATTATATAAAATTAAAGAGTTTATATATAAAAGAATTAATAATTATAAATCTAAAAAATATCTTTATACATTTATTTTAGGAGATAATAGATATCTAGATAAAAGTATAAGAGATAATTATCAAAAATTAGGAATTAGTCATTTGTTTAGTGTTTCTGGTATGCATATAACTATATTAACTGGTACTTTAATTAAGATTTTAAAAATAATTAATATTAAAGAAAAAAGTAGATATATAATTAGTTCTATTTTTATTTTCTTATTTCTTTTTTTAGTTAGTTTTACTCCATCTGCTTTAAGAAGTGGTTTATTTTTTATTTTATTACTCATTAATAAATATTATTATTTAAATATAAAGGTGAGTAATATATTATTACTTACAATTAGTATTATTTTATTATTTAATCCATTTATTATTTATAATGCTGGATTTATATTTTCAGCTAGTATAACTTATTCTTTAATAATATTTAGTGATGTTATTAATAAGAAGGATAATTATATATATAAACTATTAATGACTTCTTTTATAGCGTTTTTAGTATCTATTCCTATTTCTTTATATAATTATTATGAAATAAATATTTTAACTGTATTTTATAACTTAATATTTGTACCTTTAGTATCTTTAATAATATTTCCATTATCTTGTATTTCTTTATTTATAAAAGTATTAGATTATCCTTTATATATTTTATTATCTTTACTTGAAAATATATCTACATTGTTAAGTTCTATAAAAACAAATATCACATTTATTAAACCAAGTATTCTATTTATAATTCTTTATTATGTTTTGTTATATTTATATTTTTTAAAGAATAAGAAGTGTTTATTATTATTAGGAACTATATTAATTTTTTCATATAATTATAATTTTTTTATAAAAAGTGAAAAAGTAATATTTTTAGATGTAGGGCAAGGAGATTCTACCTTTATTCAATTAGGAAATGATAATGTATTAATTGATACTGGAGGAAATAATAAAGATATTGTATCTAATATAACAATACCTTTATTAAAGTCATTAGGAATAAGGAAAATAGATTATTTAATAATTACACATGGAGATTTTGATCACATGGGAGAAGCCATTAACTTAGTTAATAATTTTAAGGTAGAAAAAGTAATATTTAATTGTGGATCATATAATGATTTAGAAAAAGAACTAATCAATGTATTAGATAAAAAGAAGATTAAGTATTATTCATGTATTAAAGAATTAAATATTGATAATAATAAATTATATTTCTTACAAACGAAAAAATATGATAATGAAAATGATAATAGTAATGTTATTTATTTAAAACTAGATGGTTATAAGTTTATGTTTATGGGAGATGCAGGAATAAATAAAGAAAAAGATATATTAGAGAATTATAATATTAATAATATAGATGTTTTAAAAGTTGGACATCATGGATCTAAGACAAGTAGTGGTAAAGAATTTATTGATGAGATTAATCCAAGGTATTCCATAATTAGTGTAGGTAAAGATAATAGATATGGGCATCCGAATAAAGAGGTATTAGAAAATTTAAAAGATTCAAAAATATATAGAACAGACGAGGATGGTAGTATTATGTTTAAGATTAGGAATAACAAATTACAAATAGAAACATGTAGTCCATAGAAAGGATTAGATATGAATTACTAAAATATAGAATTACATAAAAAGAATAGAAAAAAGCATAATTATGTGATACGATAACTATGGAGGTAATAATATGGATGGTTTATTCAGTAAAAGAATAGAAGAAAGTAAAAAAAAGCTAGAAATTGCAAGACAATTATATGCTGATAAATCTCAGAATAGAGTATTTCCACAAGTTGATAATGTTGGAGCAATTAAAGCATTGGTATTTGGAGAACAAGGAATAGTAATTGTTGAACCATGTTATGACGATCAAGAACCAAAATTTGCTACGAGATTGGCATATCCTCAATCTGATAAAATATTACAATACTATTCACAACAAACAGGAGTTGATATTTCAAGTATTTCTATAACTGATGATGCGTTTGTTGATTTTGCGTTAAAACTATTTTCAATGAAAGATGCTGGTTGGGAATTAACACATGCAGCTTGGAACCATTCATATAGTAGAGATTCTGGTATATTATATGATACAATGCAAGATGCGATTAATTCTATTTATACTGATGATGTATTTTGCCAACAGCCTGAAAAAAGAAATGCTAAATAAAGGTGAAAACAAAAAAAGTTGTCTAATGACAATTTTTTTATTTGCAAATAATGATAGTTATTCGACTTGCTTTTTGACAATCACCACATAGAGATTTTAATCACATGGGAGAATCAGTAAATTTAGTAAAAAAATTAAAGTAGAGAAAGTTATTTTTAATTGTGGACCTTATAATGATTTAGAACAAGAATTAATAAATGTATTAAATAAAAAGAAAATCAAGTATTACTCATGTATTAATAAACTAAAAATAAAAAAATAAATGAAAAACATGTAGGAGGTATATAAAGTATTTATTTATTATATGATATAATATTTTTAGAAAGAGATGATTATATGAGTGGATATTATTATCATGGAGTAGAAGCATATTATGGAACTCTTGGTTATTCTGCAAATCTTATAGTAAAAATGCTTGAAGAGGGAATAATTGTGAGAAGTACGGCACGTGGTTTTGAAGATGAAGAATTAAGACATGTTTGTTTATATAAGAAAAATGAAGAATATGATTATAGTAGTCCCGACGCTTCTCTTGAATCAGCTCGTGGTGGTTGGATCGATGGACAATTTGTCCTTATAATTAATCCTGAAATAAAAGCAAGAAAAGCAACGAGTAATGAGACAAATTTAGTTGATGAATGGAGATGCGATAGTAATATTCCACCAACAGATATTGTTGGTATTGCATTACCATTTAAATATATTGAAGAATATTTAGATGAAGAAAGTCTAGATGAAGAAGAAGAAAAAGATCACGAATTACTTAGAACATCTATAAAAAGAATACGAGAAATAGCTAAAGCATTAAATATAGAAATATATGATAGTGAAGAAAAAGATTTTACTGATAAAATAGATGCTACATTATCAAATCAAAAACAACAATAAAAACCTTTGTTTAATCAAAGGTTTTTTGTATTTATAACTTAATTAGTTCACCATAGATTGTAAAAAATGATACAATATATTTAAGGTGTGGTTATATGGATAAAGATAAAGTTTATGAAAACATTTGTGATTTAATAAATGGAGATTTCTTCTTAAATAAATATACTGAATTAACAGAACATATTAGTCTTGATTCTTCAAATAATGAATCAACAAAAAAGCATTTGGAAAATGTAGCGGCAAATATATTTAATGCTATCTTAATTGGATGCCAATTATTTGATGATAAAGAGAGTATTACTGAATTTGTCGATATGTTTTCAAATTCTATTATTCCTGATTTTTTAGAACGTATTTTACCTGGATTTGGTATTGATGTAGATGTTGCATTAGAAAGACTTAAACATGGATTTGGAATACATTTTACAACTTCAAGAATATGTCAAGAAATTGAAGAAAAAGGTGTTTTAGTTGGGTATGGAAAAAATGCAATGTTTACTGAAGAAGAAGATGCAATTATTGAACAAGCATCACTATTACAAAGAAAGAATGATCCTACTGCTGAAGAAAAACTTAATTATTTATATAAGGGATGGGGTGCTGGTGTTAGTTCATATGGATCTTTAACTAATGGATTTTGGATGTATCATACACCAGAGAGTTTAAGTTTTTTATTTGGAAATATATCAAATAGAAATAAAGAAGAAGCAATGGAACATGTTACAAGATGTATTTCTGCTTTAGATCGAGAAAAAAAAGAAGAAACCTTTAATGTAATGAGTAGTTTATATGACAGATTAATTGGTGAAGAGCAAGAAGTAGGATGTGTTTTAATCGATAGAGACTGCCTTAAATATGATGTTGATTATTACTATAGTTCAGGAACTCCAGTTCCAGTAGAAAGAAGACCATATTCTAAAGGATTTAATGATTTAACACTTAATGATTGTAAAATTACTAATGATATAGATGCAAGGAATTTAAGATTTTTAAGAATTCCTACAGTAATAGAACTAGAAAAAAGAAAACAAGAATCACTTCATAGTGATATAAAAAGATAAATATATTATTTACAGTTAAATGTAAAATGTTTCTTAATAAATGTATTTAAATATTTAATTTGTTATAATTAAATTAGTATAGATACAAAAGGATGATGATAATATGCCTAGTTTAGATAGAGTTAAATCTGTTGTAAATAAAATACTTAGTATAGAAGGAATAGGAGAACACATCTGTTTCTTTGGGGGAATAGTACCATATCTTTATCATGGTAAAGAATCGAATAGAGATCACTCTGATATCGATGTTTTAGTAGATACAGATTACATGGATCAAATAAGAATTTTATTACAAGATAATAATTTATATAATCCTGATTTAGATTCTTTAAATCTAGATTTAGACAAAGATTATGGAGTTAAAGCTTTTATTAATGGAGTTTATGTTGAATTTGAACCAATAACAATTGATAATAATATGTTTACTCGTGCAAGTTTTAGTCCAGAAAAAGAACTTGCAGGAACAGAAGCAATTCCTTTTACTAATTTAGAAGATGTAATAATTCCTTTTGAAGTTGATGGAGTTAAAACACGTTGTGAAAGTATGGAAATGTTACTTTTAGGAAAAGAACAATATAAAAGAGAAAAGGATTTACAAGATATAGATTTTATTAAAGAAAATGGAATAGATTATGATAGATATTCTAGAGTTCAAGATTCGCTAGAAAATGCTAATATATCTGTTTCTAGTTATGAAAGATTAAGAAGTAAGAATAGTATTTAATATAAAATATTGAACTGTATAACTAATAGAATTATTGTCATATAATTCTATTTTTAATTTGGAAACATATTCGTTTTATGATATATTATATATACAGGATTTAGGTAGGTGAATATATGAAAAACAAAAAAGAATTAAGACTTAGATGGCCATTTAGAATTCTAATTGTCTTAATTGGAGTAGTTATTGTTGTATCTGCTTATTATCCAATTAGAAGTATTTATAAACTATGTATGCATAATTATAGTTTTGATACTAGTTTAAAAGTTTATAAAGATGGTAATTATTCTTATTTAATGAATAGAGAATATAATAAATTAACTGATTTATATTATGGTAGTAAAGATTATAAAAAAGAGAATATGGATTATTATATGAAACTTAATTTCATTGAGAAAGATAATTACTTAGCTAATGTAAATAAACTACTTGAAAAAGGATATAGTGTTGATGATATTAATATAATATATTCTAAATTATCAGATAAATTTATTGATAGATTAACTAAAGAATATATATTTGACATAATAAAATATATAGAAATAGATTATTTTAAAGAAGAAAACTATGAAAGATATTTAAAATATTTTAATGGGAATTATCAAAAAACAGTTTTATATGTAAACATAGGCCTTGATAAAGAATGGTATCAAGATCCTAATACAGTAAATGAATTTTCAACTACGATATTAGTTAATAAATTTAATAAATTAAAAGATGGGTTTGAAGTTCCTGAAATAGTAAGCATTTCCAAAGATTTTTCAGATGGAGAGACATATTTAACAAAAGAAGCAGCGGATGCTTTTGAAAACATGGCAAGAGATGCCAAAAAAGAAGGTTATGATATTTGGGCTAATTCCGCATATAGAGATTATGATAGACAACAAAGAT
Organism: Bacilli bacterium; assembly: GCA_017541325.1. Taxonomy (GTDB): domain Bacteria; phylum Bacillota_I; class Bacilli_A; order RF39; family UBA660; genus RUG11788. Next base: position 26,263 of record JAFXZI010000011.1, on the reverse strand, counting down.
TATGGGATTATTATTTAAAACAATATGGTAAAGCATACAATGAAAAATATGTTGCTCGTCCTGGCTTTTCTGAACATGAGACAGGACTTGCAGTTGATATAAAAAGCCTACATAATTCTATTTTTAAAAATTCGAAAGAATATAAATGGGTATTAAATAATGGTTACAAATATGGTTTTATTCATAGATATCCTAGTACGAAGGTAGATATTACTGGTATATCAACCGAATCATGGCATTTTAGATATGTTGGAGTTGATATAGCAACTTATATCTATAAAAATAATTTATGTTATGAAGAATATTATGCAATGTTCTTGGATAAATAAAGGAGTTATATATGGAATATTTAGAAAATGAAGAGAGTAAAGGTATATATTGGATTATATTTTTCTTATTTATTATTGTTGTTGTAATATTAGGATATTATTTTGTCTTTGAAAAAGGTGTAGATAAGAAGAATAATGATTATGATGTCAAAGAAGAAGTAAAAGAAGAATCTATTGAAGATTATGTTGGTATTTGGAAGACTAAAGATGGTGATGATGAAGAAATAATAACTGATTATGAACTTACTATTATAAAGATAGATGGTGCAACAGTTATATTTGATTTAAAACTATCAGATAATAATATTTATAATAATCAATTTGGTGATTTAGTAGATAATAAGGCATCTTTTGATATTGATAACGAAGATGTAAAGATAAGTGGAGAATTAACATTTAAAGACAATTATATTTATTTGTCTATTTTATCTAGTACAATTGAAGATGTTCCAATTGGTACAATGAGATTTGATAATAAAGAATAGAAATATTCTTTTTTATGTTCTCGTAGCACAGTAGGATAGTGCAGTCGCCTCCTAAGCGAAAGATCGCGAGTTCGAATCTCGCCGAGAACACCATATTAAAAAAAAGAGTTGTTTAACTCTTTTTATTTTGCACTTCTTTTAGTAGGTGCTTCCTCTTGTACAGTTGAATAATCTTCAATAACAGGTTGTGGTAGTGGATGTTGATTATTATGAGCAATTCTTCTAGATGATTTGCTTACCTTTTCAATATGATCCATTTTAGCATCTAATAATTCTGATTCTTTAGTTAGAAGTTTAGTTTTTGCATCTTTTAACTTAATTTTATCAACTCTAAATTGCATTTTACCAAGACTTGTACAAATATCTGTTCTTATTTTTGCAAGTCCATCTGCATTTAGATCCATTGCGACACCATCTCTATTTATTGCGTTTGTACTTCTATCTATATAGGATTGTTTCATTGCTTTTAATTCGGTTATCATAGCATCTCTGTCTTTTGGATTTAGTGTGGAAACTTGATTAATCATCATATCTATTTGCTTTAAGATACTATCTTTTAACTCTAATGGTTCAACTGAATTGTTTTCAACTATTGTAACGGATTCAGGCATTACTATTTGATCAACATATTTTATTTTCTTTAACTCTCTTTCTTTTGTCTTATTAACACCAATTTCACCTGCTTTTTCCTTGATCTCTTTTGCAAGTTGTTTAATTCTATTAATTGGTAACAAATCCATAGTAGGAGTATCACTAACAAACATTCTTACCATTCCTTCAACTAAAGAGCCTATTGTACTTCCAAGTACTCCTATTAGAATTGAATAAATAATTGGTGCTCCAGGAACAAATAGAATAGCACCAGTTGCAACACCAGCTGCTATTGGAAAACCAGCAAGTCCTGTTATAGTTGCAGTGTCTTTTGCTATACTTTTATAATTCTTTTTATCTGTTTTTTTTAAATGATCTAAATACATTCTAGCATCTAACGGAGATAATTCATTAATACTTCTATCACCTTTAGCAATTACTGCATTTGTTTTTTCTTGTTTAGCAAGTGCTTGTTCTTCAAGTTTTACTTTTTCTTCACTTCTTAATACTAATCCGTTAAATTGAAGTGTAGTTTTAGTATATTTCCCATTAGCATAATCTTCCATAACACTTTCGTTTATTTCTATTGGATGAGCTCTTGTTTCGCCTTCATCTGATTTTTCAATTAGATAAAAACTATTTGTTTCTTGATCATATTTAACTAAACTAGTTCCTGCTTCAATTCCTTTCATTATACCTTTTATAAATTTGTCATATCTTTCTTCTTGTTGATATGAAGAATGATAATTTTTAATTACAGTACCAAAGTCTGTTACATGTATTACATCACTAATATGACCAACTTTTAATCTTGATTCTAAATTTTGATCTTTTTCATCAATATTTTCTAATCCATATTCATTCATATCCATCCCTCTAGTTTAAATATAACACATATATTATTAAATAAAACAAATTGCACGATATCTTTACTTAATTTTACTTCAATTATTTATTGTTTTTATGATATACTTAAATAGTATAGGATGTGAGACAATGGACTACAATGATGATTTCGTAGAAAATGGTGAAGTACAAAGAGAAGGATATAAATATGTTGGACCAGTTACAGTAGATTCTTCTTTTGAAAAAAAAGTATCTATTTCTGAAGCTCCAATTGGAAAAACTGCACCAGGAAAAGAAAGACATGATTTAAGAGTTGATTTAACTGATGGAAGTACTACTCGAAGAACTTCTTCTGTTTTAACTGGATATACTAAAATAGCACTTGCAGATGGTACATATATTTTAGATTCAGAAGTTGCTAGTGCTTTAAGTGATTATGTAAGTGGACTTACAGAAGAACAAGAAATAGTATGTGTAAGAACAGGAAAGATGGTTTCTCCTCCTACTTTTGTAGAACAAGTTTTAGAAGTAACTAGAAAAGCTGGTGAAATAATTCTTACACCAACAACTGCAAAAGTAGGTATTGAAGCTCAAGATATATCTATTAGAGAAGAAGAAAAAAAAGAAGCAGAAAAAAGAGGAGTTTTATTCTTAGGAAAAAAAGGAGCACGACTTCCTGATGGTAGTTATATTAGTTTAGAAGAACTACAAGTAGCATTAAGAAATTATGTACTTATGGAGAAAGAAAAAGAAGAAATTCCCCCAATTATAGTTCCTCCTGTTACGCCACCTAAAGGTAAACCGGAAGATGAACAGACTTTTGATCCTCCTGTAACACCACCTAAAGGTAGTTCAGATGATGAAGAAAAACTAGATCCACCTGTTGTTCCAGAAAAGAAAGGTGAAGATTTAGTAGTAGTTGCAAGAAAAAAAACTGTTGATGTAAAAGCAATTATTGCACTATTATTTCTTGCCGCTACAATGCTACTTGGACTTGGTAGAGTTACAGAAGCACAATTAGAAAGAATTCAAAGTGAAAGTACTAATCTAGGTTATAGTGTTGCACACCAATTAACAGAAGATGAATTTGAAACACTTGGTGAAGCTCAACAGAGAGTTCTTTCTGAAGTTGATCTTGGTGAGAGTTTTCCAGTAGATGAAGGTGTTCAATTTCATGAATCAAGTGATTATGATAGTGGAGGAAGAAATAATACTGGAACTTTTGGACAAGAAAGTAGACCGGCCGGAGAATACAATGTTGAGGGTGTATCAATTATAATAGATGGTCAAATATATACATATACTTTTGAAGATGGAGTAAATGTTGGAGATTATGTAAGTCAAATATGTGAAGAAAAAGGTGTATCTATTGAAGATGTTACAGTTAGAGTTCATTTAGGTGGACCGACATCTGGATGGGTTGATTTTGATGATTTAGAATTAACAGAAGATAAAACTCCACAAGTAGTTGGACACCACATAACAGTAGACAGTAGTTATAAAGGAACAGTAGAAGATTTTCAAGGAGATACAATTACAATTACTACTAGTAACGGAGATGTTGTTATTCCAGTTAAAGATGAAGATGGACATTTCTTAGCACCGGGAAGCGTTGTAACAGTAGATGGAGAAGAATATAGAATTGGTTCTTTAAGTCCAGAAACTATTGTAACTGAATCTGAAGTAGTTACTGGAGAAAAAACAAAAATTACTTATGATGTTCATAGAATTGCTGATGAACATGCACTTTTAGCAGCAGCAATCGCTGCAACTGGATTACTTGGTACTGCTCTTTTATCTAAAAAAGAGGAAGAGGACTTGGAGTTTGAAAGCGAAGAAGAATTTGAAAAATATCGAGAAGAGTTTGAAAAACAAAGTGCTTTTCATAGAGTAACAAGTGAAGGAAAAACAATTGTAGTAAAACCTTTTGTTAAAGTAGAGTCTTTAGAAAGAGTAGATGGTGAAGTAGTAGATAGTGTTCCTGAACAAGGAGACTATACTCCATCTGATGGGAGGTCGATGTAATGGATAAACAAGTATTGTTTGATAGATATATTAATGCATATAAAAAATTATCTTTAGATAAAAAACGTGAGTATTTAATAGAAGAATATAAAAGAACTCTTGCTTATTTAGAAAAATTAAAAAAAGATTTAGATATCCATGAAGGAATGTTATTAAATAGAGAAATAATTGATTTTGGACAAGGTTGTAGTGATGATGATTTTGTTGAAGCTAGTTATGTATATTTAAAATCATTACAAGAATCTCTTGGATTATTTTTAGAAAAATTATCAGTTGCTAATGAAGGAGGAATTTAATATGAAATTACAAGTTGGAGAAGTAATAACACTTTCTAATAATGAAGAATATGTATGTGTTGCATTTACAAATTATAAAGGATCTGAATATGTATATTTAATAACTGCTAGTAAACCAGTAAAAGTACAATTTGCTAAAGTAACATATCAAGATCAAGTTCATTTAACAACTGTATCAGATCCTACAGAAAAACAAGAATTATTAAAACTATTTACAGGAAAAATGCAATAAAGTAGAATTATTATTGAATAAAAATAAAAAGCACTTTTAGTGCTTTTTTGTTGTTTTTTATGACCTTTTAATGTAAAATGTATATAGTGTTGAAAAAGGGGAGGCATTTTATATGAATGAAGATGAAGAATTAGAATTAATAGATGCCTTTGAGGATGAGGAGAAAACAAAAGAATTTGTCCCTGTTGGCGAAAAGAAAACTTCTCCCGGTAGAAGAGAAGCTCATCGTAGAACAAGAATTAATGATCAACTAGAACTAGAAGTAGAAGAAAAGAATAAAAAGACATCAAAAACTAAAATAAATGAAAAACCTAAAAAGGTAGAAAGACCACAAATAGAAATTCCTGAAGAAGAAAAAGTTGTTGTTAAAAAGACAGTTAAAAAGTTAAAAAAAGGACTTGTAGCTCAAACTGCTTTTTGCATGCTTAGTATTTTCTTTATTATAGGTTGTTTTATTTTCTATGGAAGTAGATTTATGAAATATTACAGTATCTTTAATCCAAAAGATGCTAATGGTAATGCATTATTATTACTTTCTAATAAAATTACTGGAAGTTCTAGCTTTGTTTATGAAGGCGATGGTCTATATTTAATTAATGGTAATTATTTATATAAAGGTATCAATAAGAATAATTATATTGAATATTCTGGATTCTTATGGAGAATTTTAAAAATAAATGAAGATAAGACAATAGATTTAGTATTAGATTCTAATATTAATGTTCTAAAATGGAATAATAAAATTGATGAATATAATAAATCAGATATTCATGCTTATTTAAAAAATGAATTTTTACCTTTAATTGATACTAGTAATTTAACTAAAACTACTATTTGTAAAGATATTATTGATGATGTAGATAGCATTAGTTGTGATGATATAGATCAATCAGAATATATTAGACTTTTAAATATTGATGAATATTTAAATAGTAAAGTTAATAATAACAGCTATTTATCAGATGGATCTAACATATGGTTAGGTAGTCGTGGTAGTGATAAAGTATGGGTTATTAATAATAAAAGTGTAAGTTTTGCAACTCCAAGTAATTCTTATGGGGTTAAACCGGTTATTACTTTAAAAAATTCTACACCAGTTATTTCTGGAACTGGTACTAAGAATGATCCATACATAATTGAGGATAAAAAACAAGAAAAATTAAAATTAGGTTCTCATGTAAAACTTGATAAAGATTTATGGACTATATATAAAATAGAAAAGAGTAAATTATATCTTGTATCTACTGATATAATTAAAAAGACTTATAGATTTGATGTAAAATCAAATAAATATGATCCAGCTAGTAAATATTCATTAGCTGAATATTTAAATACTACTTATTTAGATAGTTTAAGTTATAAAAACAAATTACTAGAATTTGAAGTAGAAACTGGAAATTATGTTGATAGTTATAAAGATATAGAATCTACTAAAATTAAGACTAAAGTAGGTATTCCTTCTATTAAAGATTTTAAATATGAATATGATAAGAGTTATTATTTGTTAAATGGTGATTCTAACAATAATATTTATTTGTATGATGAGTTATTAACTGAATCAAAAATAGACTTATATCGTAATATCAAACCTACTATTTGTATTAAAAAAACAAATATTAAAAGTGGAGCTGGTACATTAGATAGTCCATTTGTATTGGGGGATTAATATGAAAAAATTTACAATATTTGTTGGAATTATAGATGTATTAGTTGCAGCATGTTTTATTCTTGTTTATCTTGTTCCTTCTGTAAAGATAAAAGTAATTTCAACAGCAATGATTACAAAAACTCATCAATATATTGCTTACATCTTCTATAGCGAAGATACAGTAAATGAAATAGTAAATGCTAATAGATATATTCCTCTTACTGATGAGGTAAATCTTGATGAAATAGTAATTGATACAAAAGAAAAAGATTCATATGAAAATGAATATGATGAAGAAATATTAAAAAGAGATCCAGGAAATGAAGATTATAAATATATTAAAGTAAAAGTTGGTAAGTATGATGGACATTTAGTAGCAATATATGATCCATCTAAAGTAAAATTAATATCAAGTAAATCTTTTAATACAGGAAAAGGACAAGAAAGAATTAAAGATATGTGTAAAAGACACAATGGACTTGTTTGTATTAATGGTGGTAGATTTAATGATACAACTGGATACGGTAGTGATATTCCTAAAGGTACTTTAATAAAAGATGGTAAGATAATTTGGTCTGATACATCACAATCTACTAATTTAATTGGATTTAACAAAGATAATAAACTTGTTCTTACTGATGCTACTGCAAAAGAAGCGATTGATATGGGAATAAGGGATGCTTTACAATTTGGACCATTCTTAATTGTAAATGGTAAGAAATTACAATATGAAAGTCGTGCCGGTGGATATGATAGAGCAGCAAGAGTTGCTATAGCGCAAAGACGAGATGGAGTAGTATTGTTCCTAGTTACTGAGGGAGTTCATACTAGTGGTCCTTCATTAAAAGAGGTTATTGAGGTACTTGATCGATATGGAGCTTATAATGCTGCAAATTTAGATGGAGGAACATCTGCTCAATTAGTTATAGAAAATAAACTTATTAATACACCAAAAACTATTTATGGTAAGAAAGTATCAGAAGGTAGACGTGTAGTAAGTGGATTTGGATTGCTTGAAGAGTAATCCTTTTTTATTGACTAAAGGAAAATATATGATACAATTAAATTGTATAAAATGTAATTAGGAGAATATATGAAATTATATGATTTAAAAGTAAAAGATAATAAAGATAATGAAGTATCTTTAAAAGATTATAAAGGAAAGGTTTTATTAATTGTAAATACTGCAACTGGATGTGGATTTACTCCACAATATGAAGGACTTCAAAAAATGTATGATAAGTATAGAGATCAAGGATTTGAGATATTAGATTTTCCTTGTAATCAATTTGCTAATCAAGCTAGTGGTACTGATGCTGAAATACATGAATTTTGTACTTTAAAATATAATACAACTTTTAAAAGATTTAAAAAGGTTTTAGTAAATGGAGAAGATGCTGATTCTTTATGGAAATATATAAAAAATGAACAACCATATAAAAAAGTAAATGGTTTAAAAAATCGTGCAACTATGAAAGCAGTAGAAAAAATATCTCATGCAAAAGATAATGATATTAGATGGAATTTTACTAAATTCTTAATTGATAGAGAAGGAAATGTAGTTGGAAGATTTGAACCTATCGTTGAACCATCTGATATCGAAAAAGAAATAGAGAAAGTATTATAATGAATAATAAATATGAATCTTTAAAATTAGAAAACCAATTATGTTTTCCATTATATGCTTGTTCTAAAGAAATAATAAGAAAATACAAACCGTTGTTAGATAAGTTAGATTTAACTTATACTCAATATATTGCGATGATGGTTTTATGGGATAAGGAAAGTTTAAGTGTAAAAGAATTAGGTGAATTCCTATATTTAGATTCGGGTACTTTAACTCCTTTATTAAAAAAATTAGAACAAAAAGGTTATATTACAAGAGATAGAGATTCTACTGATGAAAGAGTACTTAAAGTAAAAATTACAGAATCAGGATTAAAACTTAGAGATGATGCATTATATGTACCAGAAGAAATGGGAAATTGTATTAAACTTGATCAAGAAGAAGTTGTATTTTTATACAAAATATTATATAAAATATTAAGGAACGTAGAAGGAGAATAATTATGGTAAAAGAATTAAATCAAGATAATTTTAATGAAGAGATAAAGAATGTAAAAGGAAAAGTGTTAGTTGATTTTTGGGCAGAATGGTGTGGACCATGTAAAATGTTAAGTCCAATTATTGAAGAAATAGGAGAAAATAGTTCTGTATTTAAAGTTAATGTAGATGATAATATGGATTTAGCTGAAAGTTATGGTATTAGTGGTATTCCTTGTGTTTTAGTATTTGAAAATGGAGAAGAAATAGGTCGTTCTATTGGAGTTAAAACAAAAGACGAACTAGAAAGTTTAATTAAATAATATGACTGATATTATAATAATTGGTGCAGGACCAGCTGGATTAACTGCCGCTATTTATGCAGGAAGAGCTAATAAAACTGTTTTAATTTTTGAAGCAAAAAACTATGGTGGTAAAATAGTAAATGCTCTAAATGTTGAAAACTATCCTGGTTTTGGTACTATTTCAGGATATGAATTAGCTAATAATTTATATGAACAAGCTAAAACATATGGAGCTTTATTAAAATATGAAAAAGTAGAACACATAGAAGATTTAGGAAATACAAAGAAAATTATTACTAATAAAGGAGAATATATTTGTCGTGCTGTAATTATTGCAAATGGAGTAAATGAAAGGAAAGTAAATCTTCCTAATGAAGATAAATTTATTAGTAAAGGAGTTTCTTATTGTGCTACTTGTGATGGAGCTTTTTTTAAAGGAAAAGAAGTAGTTGTATATGGTGGTGGAAATACTGCTGTAGATGATGCTTTATTTTTAGCTGATTATTGTAGCAAAGTTACATTAATATATCGTAGAGATAAATTAAAAGCAGAAGAAAAAATGGTAGATAAACTAGTATCACTTCCTAACGTGGAAATAAAATACAATTCAGTAATAACATCAATTAATGGAAATGAAAGATTAGAATCTATTACAATTAATGAAAAAGAAGAATTATTATGTTCAGGTTTATTTATTGCAATAGGTCAAGTTCCTGAAAATAATATTTTTGGTGATTTAATAGAACTTGATCAAAATGGATATATAATATCTGATGAATTATGTCATACAAAAACGAAAGGAATATATGTAGCAGGAGATACTAGAGAAAAAGAGTATAGACAATTAACTACAGCAACTAGTGATGGTACAATTGCTGCATTAACTGCTATAAAGGAATTAACATGAAAAGAGAACGTGAAATAATAAAAACAAGTATTATAGGAATATTAGTTAACTTAATTCTTGTTGCATTTAAAGCAACAGTTGGATTAATAGTTAATTCTATTGCTATTGTACTTGATGCAATTAATAACTTAAGTGATGCTTTATCATCTATTATTACTATTATAGGAACTAAAATAGCTAGTAAAGCACCAGATAAAGAACATCCATATGGACATGGAAGAATTGAATATATATCAGCCATAGTTATTGCATTTTTAATATTTATTGCTGGTATAACATCTTTTAAAGAATCAGTTTCTAAAATCCTAGATTCTGAACCAGCAAACTATACAACAGTGTCTTTAATTATTGTATTTGTTGCCGTTATAGTTAAGTTATTTCTTGGAAACTTTGTAAAAAACAAAGGAGAAAAATATAACTCTACTAATTTAATTGCATCTGGAACTGATGCTTTGTTTGATGCAATAATTTCTTTTTCAACTTTTGTTGCAGCAATAATAAGTATATTATTTAATATATCTTTAGAAGGTTATTTAGGTTTAGTTATTTCAATTTTAATAATTAAATCTAGTTATGAAATATTAAAAGATACTTTAAGTGAAATAATTGGAGAAAGAATTGATTCTTCAATTACAAAGAAAGTTAAAGAAATTGTAACTTCTTATGATGATGTAGAAGGTGCATATGACTTAATTCTTCATAGTTATGGAACAAACAATATGATAGGATCAATTCACATTCAAGTTGATGATAATATGAAAGCTAGTGAAATTCATACTTTATCTAAAAAGATAGAATCTAAAGTATTTGAAAAACTAGGTATTATTTTAACTGTTGGAATATATGCAAATAATAGTAGTGATAAAAATGCAAAAACTGCCAAAGAAAAATTAAAGAAAATAATTAAAGAGTACAAAGATATTTTAGAATTACATGGTTTTTATATGTATGATAATAAAATAACATTCGATTTGATTATTTCTTTCGAAGCAGATGATAGAAATCAAATTAAAGAAGAAGTTTTAAATAAAATGAAAGAATTATATCCTAACTATATTATTTATTGTAATATTGATAGTGATTATTCAGATAGGTAGGTAATATGGTCGATTTTAATGATGCTAAAAGAAGATTTGATGAAGTAGAAGGTTTTATTAAAAATAATAATTATAGATTAGTTAGTTTAACAGATGATGAGTGCGTTTTAGAAGCTACTATAACAGAAACAAGTATGAATCCTTATGGAATGGCTCATGGAGGATATATATTTGGACTTGCAGATACAACTGCTGGGGTTCTTGCTGCTGTTAATGGAACTGCTCTAACTGTTGATTCTACTATTAGTTATTTAAAGCCTTTAAAAACAAATTCAGCAAAGGCAGTCGCAACAATTGATAAGGCAGGAAGTAAAATATCTGTATTCACGGTTAATGTATATGATAGTAACAATGTTTTAGTAGCGAAGACAACAAATACCTATTTTTATATAAAAATGGACGAAAAATAGTCAAAAAGTGTTATTTTATGCTTGTTTACTATTATTTCTTGTGTTATAATCTTTTGTAGTAATGAACTGGAAGGAGGGAAGATATAAATGATTAGACAAACTGTTAAAGATAATAATCTAGAAGCTGCTTTAAAAAGATTTAAAAATAAAGTTGCTAGAGATGGTGTCCCTTCTGAATGTAGAAAAAGAGAAAGTTATAAAAAACCAGGAATTGTAAGAAGAGAAGCAAAAGAGCAAGGTATAAAGAATGCTCGTAAGAGAAATAGAAACAATTCAAGACATGATTAAAATAAAGTGCTTTGCACTTTTTTATTTTGTCTTTTTATGATAAAATTAAACGTAGGAGATGATACTATGAATTTGTATGAAAAATTTAATCAAGATATGGTTAGTTCTATGAAGGAACAAAATAAAGAAAGATTAACTGTACTTAGAATGATCAAGGGTGCTATGCAACTTGAACATATTAATAATAAAAAAGAAATGAATGAAGAATTACTTATAGATGTTGTTGGTAAACAAATAAAAATGAGAAACGATTCATTAGAAGAATTTAAAAAGGGAAATCGTGAAGATTTAATTAAACAAACAGAAGATGAAATAAAAATTCTAACTGAATTTCTTCCAGAACAATTAAGTGAAGAAGAAGTAGATAAAATAATTGATGAAGTGTTTGCAAAAGTTAATCCAACTTCTCCAAAAGAAATGGGATTAGTTATGAAAGAAGTTACTCCGTTATTAAAAGGAAAAGCTGATATGAAGGAAGTAAGTACTAAAATAAAAAATATATTAGGATAAAAAGAATATAAAGAAAAGAGGTGATAAATAATGGGTGGAATAATAAATTCAACTTTTGATGAAGTATTAAGAATATCTTGGCCAACTTTATTTATCGCTATTGTTCTTGTTGCAACTATTAGAATTGGATATTTAATAAAACATCAAGAATCGTTTGTTTTCTATAAAGAAATGTTATATTTATTCTTTATGTTATATATATTATGTTTGTTCCAATTAGTTACAAAAGATGATTTAAATGCTATTTCAAATAATAATTTTACTTTATTTAAAGAAATGTTTAGATATGAAATAGGTAGTAGATTGTTTTATAGAAATATACTCGGTAATGTACTTATGTTTATTCCATATGGTTTCTTTGCATCGTATTATATCGATATTAAAAAACCAATAACAGCATTCTTAATTATTGCTATGGCATCTATTTCTATTGAAATAACACAATTAGTTATAGGAAGAGTATTTGATGTAGATGATATTTTACTTAATATTTTCGGAGGAATGATAGGTTTCTTGCTATATAGATTTATTTATAAGATTGCAAACTTATTGCCTAAATTCTTTAGAAGTAAAATATTCTTAAATATTATTACAACTATAATATTAGTATTAGGACTAGTATTTATTATATGGAGGTAATATGGATATAGGTGTTTTTAATGAAACAGATGAAGATATATCTAAATATTTAGTTGATCTAAAAGAATTGTTAGAAAACATTTGTAAAGATGAAAAACTTGATAGAGTTATATTCAATGTTATAATTATAGATAATGAAAGAATAAAAGAAATTAATAAGATTTATCGTGGAATTGATAAAGAAACTGATGTTATATCATTTGCCCTTGAAGATGATAAAACGATGAAATTAGATGAAATACGTATTTTAGGAGACATTTATATTTCTCTTGATAAGGTAAAGAGTCAAGCTTTAGAATATGGACATTCTTTTAAAAGAGAATTATCATTTTTAGCTGTTCATGGACTTTTTCATCTTTTAGGATATGATCATATGACAAAAGAAGATGAAGAAATAATGTTTAAGAAGCAAGAGGAGGCTTTACTTAAGTATGGTATTGAAAGGTAGAAGATATAAGCATGAAAAGAAAACGGTAATAGGTACTCTTAAAAATGCTTTAAATGGAATTAATTATACTTTTACATCTGAGATTAATTTTAAAATACATCTTTTGATGGCTCTAATAGTAGTTCTTGCATCATATATATTAGAAGTTAGAGTCTATGAATTATTACTATGTATTTTATTAATTGGACTTGTTCTTGCTTTTGAAGTTATGAACACTGTAATAGAAATGGTTGTAGATATGGTAATGCCTAAATATAGTCCGCTTGCTGGAATGATTAAAGATGCATCTAGTGGAGCAGTACTATTAATGGCAGTTACATCTGCACTTATAGGGTTGGTTATTTTTATACCTAAAATAATTGTTTATTTTGGTTGGTGATTCTAGGAGGAAATATGGTAGACAGATTACTTAAATTATTAGAAAACAGTTATGTTCCTTTATCTAAGTTTAGGACATCTTCTATAGTTGTTACTAAAGATGGTAAAATGTTTGAAGGGGTTAATGTAGAGAATCCTTCTTTTAGAGATGGTATGTGTGCTGAACAAAATGCAATCGCTAATGCATGTTCAAATGGATATAATAAAAAAGATTTTGCCGCTATCTATGTAATGACAGATGGTAGTACTGTCTCAACTCCTTGCTTTTTATGTCGTCAATTAATAAATGAATTATTTGATGAAAGTTCCTTAGTAATATGTTATAACACTAAGGGAGAAGCACAAATGTATAAAGTATCTGAATTATGTCCACATCCTTTTGATGAAAATGATTTAGTATAAAGAATAAAGAGGTTTGTTATGAGTAATAGTAGTGAAATATATCGTAAAAAGTTAATAAAACATTTACAATATGCTGTAGTTCCTTCAGATTCTCTTCATTTTGCTGCAATAGCAGTTATGAAAGATGGAACAGAATTTACTGGTATAAATATAAAGAATGCAGTATTTAGAGATGCTATTTATGCTGAACAAAGTGCAATAGGACAAGCTATAACTGCTGGTTATAAGTATGGAGATTTTCAAACTATTTATATTATGGTAGGTAGTGAAAGAATATCTGATTTAAAATATTTAGATAGAGCAGTTATCTCTGAGTTCTTTGAACCTAATGCAGAAATAACATGTATGAATTTGTTTGGTGAACAAGCAATACTTAGAGTAGATAATCTGTATTCTTCAGTATTCAATTATTAGGAGGTTTATATGAAAAGTGGTTTTGTAAGCATTGTAGGGCGCCCTAATGTTGGAAAAAGCACTCTTCTAAATAGTTTACTTGAAAGAAAAATAGCAATTACATCAGATGTATCTGGAACAACAAGAAATATAATTGAAGGAATATATAATGATTCTGATTCTCAAATAATATTTATTGATACTCCAGGAATACATAAACCACAAAATAAATTAGGAAGTTATCTTAATCAAAAAGCATATATTACTATTGATTCTGATATAATTCTTTTTATTGTGGATGCTAAAGAAGGATTTGGTAAAGGAGATTCTTTTATTTTAGAGAAAATAAAAGAAAGTAATAAACCTACTTTTTTAATTTTAAATAAAGTAGATAAAATAGAAAAAGAGAGTTTATTTCCAATGATTGAAGAATTAAATAAATTATATGATTTTAAAGAAATAATTCCTGTATCTGCATTAAAAGGAGACAATGTAGTAGATTTAATAAATACAATCAAGAAATATTTAAAAGAAGATATTAAATATTACGATGATTCTGTAATAACTAATGTAAGTCGTAATTTTTTAATAGCGGAATTTGTAAGAGAAAAAATACTTCATCTTACTCATGATGAAGTACCACATACAGTTAATTGCTTAGTAGAAAGTTATAAAGATAAAGGTAGTATTATAGATATAAGTGTTCTTGTTATTGTAGATAGAGAAAACTTAAAGAAAATAATTATTGGTAAAGGTGGATCTTTAATCAAGAAAGTTGGAATAGAAGCAAGACGTGATTTAGAGGAATTCTTAGGTAAACAAGTGTTTTTAGAAACACATGTAAAAACTATAGAAAACTGGAGAGATAGAGAAAAATATTTAGTTGAATTTGGTTTAACCGATGAATTAAAATAAAAAGAGGTGTTTTATGAAAAGAATAATGGGTTTTTTATTTATTGTAATTGGATTAGCTTGTATAGCGGTTGGATTTAATTTACCAAATGGAGAGGAAACAGTACCTAAAAAAGGAGAAAAATTAACTCCACCAGAACCAGCTAATCAAACTAAAGAAGAAACAACTGATGATAAAAAAGCAGCAACAAATAATGATAGTACTGAAAAATGGAAAGATAGTTTTGAATTAACTACTAGTAAAGTTAATTATACTTTTGACGATAGTTTAAGTATAATTTTTACTGGGGAAACGATTACTGGTAATCCAAATGAAAAGATATATTCTTTAGATATTTCTATAGCCGGCAAAAAGTTAAATAATTCCTCTTTGTTTTTTAAATATCTTAGTGGAAATGTTTGTATTTACAAGATTAAAAATATATATTTCATCTTATCACCTTCCGATGGTCAATTTGGTGACAGTAAAATAATTATAGTTGTTAATTCAAATGGTGAATTAGTTAAAACATTTAATAATTCTGTAATAAACGAAACTGATGATGTAACCTTTAAACAAGATGCAACTAAATTTAAATTACATCAGATTGATTGGGATTCTTATGCATATGATGAAAATATAAAAGATTATTGTTGGGATGAATATTATTATGAGTTTGAAATAATTGATAATGGATTAAAAGAAATTAAAAAAGAAAAAAATTATACTTGTGCTACTGATTCTGGTTAAAAATATAAAATAATAAGTCTACACTTTGTGTAGATTTTTTTATATAATTATATTGAATTAGGTGATCATATGGCAGAAATTAAAAGTGTAGAAGGAATAATTATAGGAGATACTAATTATAGTGAATCTAGTAAGATACTTAATGTATTTACTAAAGAATATGGAATAATTGGTATTATTTCTAAAGGATGTAGAAAAGTAAAAAGTAATTTAAGAACAGTTAGTCAAAAATTAACTTATGGTAATTTTAATATTTATTATAAAGAGAATGGATTATCTACTTTAATTAGTGTTGATACTAAAAGATTCTTTAAAAATATATTAACTGATATATCTAAAATTGGTTATTCTACATATCTAATTGACCTTGCAGAACAAACTTATAAACAAAATCCAAATGAAGAAATATATGATTTATTAATAAGTGCTTTAAATAAAATAGAAGATGGATTTAATCCTTTAATTATTACTAATATAATAGAATTAAAATTACTTGATTATTTAGGTATAGGAATTAACTTAGATAGTTGTAATATTTGTGGTAGTCAAGATGATATTATTACATTTAGTTGTAGTAGTGGAGGTTATATTTGTAAGAATTGCTTAACTAATGAAAAAATAGTTAGTCAAAAAAGTATTAAAGTACTTAGAATGTTTTATTATGTAGAACTAGATAAAATATCTAAACTTGAATTATCTAATAGTACTATAGATGAAATAAGTAGTTTCTTAGATGAGTATTATGATACTTATTCTGGACTATATTTAAAAAGCAAAAAATTCTTAGATAAATTCTAATAAAAAAAGAAGACTTAGTCTTCTTTTATTTTTGTAATTCTATTTATTATTTCTACTGCAAGATCTTCTGTTTTATGATCAATATCAGTTGTTGGATTAAATTCTACGACATCCATAGATTTAATTATATTTTTATATTTTGGAATGATATCGGCAATTTCTAATGCTTCTTCTTTAGTAATACCATCTCTAGCTGGAACACTAACTCCTGGTGCAACAACTGGATCAATTACATCGATATCATAACTAATATGAACTCCTTTTGTACCATTACTTGCAATTTCAAATGCTTGTCTCATTATTTCTTCTGGTCCATATTTATGAATATCTTCAGTTGTAAATACTTTAATATGATCTTTTTCTAAATTAGGCCATTCCCAATCATCAATATCACGTCCACCAACGATAACTGTATTTTCATTTTTATAATAATTTCCTTTATGAAATTTAGTAAGATTATTACACCTTTCATTAACTGCAGCTAGTGGAAGTCCATGTAAGTTTCCTGTTACTGTTGTTTCAAAAGTATTATAGTCAGAATGAGCATCAATCCAAATAATACCTAAACTATCTTCTTTTTTTATTGATGCTAGGGCACTTGGTATAGCAACAGTATGATCTCCACCAAAATTCAAAGGAAAAATATTATTTTCTTTTAATTCTAGAATAGTATTATATAATCTTTCATCAAAATCATTAACAGCTTCTAGATTTCTACATTTATTATTTTCTTCTTTATTCTTGGTAAAATTACCTTTATCAACTTTTACTACGTCAAATTTATCTTTAAAATGTTCACTTAATATATGTGGTCCTAAATTAGCTCCATCTACTTTAACACCTAAATCACTATTTGCTTCAATTATTGTTATTTTCATAATGCCTCCAATATATCCATTATAAAACTTTTTAGAATTTAAGTATAGTTTTATTTTAATTTACAGTCTAGTGTTGTATACTTAAATAGGTGATGTTATGAAAAAATTAAATGAATTATATGACTGTAGTTATGACACTTTAATTAAAGGTATTAAGATTAATTCTAAAGATTGTGAAGATGGAGATTTATTTATCTGTACTATGGGAGTTACTGCTGATCGTCATGATTATATAGACGATGCTATTAAAAATGGTGCTAGTGCTATTGTTGTTAGTCGTGATGTTGGAGAAAAGAGTGTTCCTATTATTAAAGTAGAAGATACAAATAAAGAACTTCCTTTATTATGTAGAAGATTCTATGATAATCCAGATGAAGAATTAAAAATTATTGCTGTAGGTGGTACTGATGGTAAAACTTCAACTGCTACTATTATTCAAGCACTTATAGGTAATAGTGATTGTGCCTATATTGGTACAAATGGAAGAAGTTGTTCTAAGTTTACAAAAGATACTGGAAATACTACTCCTGATACAGATAAATTATATATGTATTTTAGAGAGTTTTTAGATGCTGGATGTAAATATGTTGCAATGGAAACTTCTAGTGAAGCTTATTTTAGACATAGATTAGATCATTTTAAATATGTTGCTGGTGTAATTACTAATATAACTAGTGAACACTTAAATATTCATGGAAGTTTTGAAAATTACTTGGAATGTAAATGTCAAGAATTTGAACAAGTTGAAGAAGATGGATATTCTATCTTAAATAAAGATGATTCACATTATGAAGATGTTTTAAAACATACTCATGGTAATGTAGTAACATATGGTAAAGATAAAGATAATGATTTATGGATTAAAGATTATAAGATTTGTCCTGATAAGACAGATATTACATTTGTCTATCACGATAAAGAATATAGTTTTACTACTAAATTACTTGGTGAATTTAATGTTTACAATTTAGCAGGAGCCCTTCTTACAGTAGTATCTCTTGGATATGATATAGATGAGGTTCTAAAAAGAGTAGATGATGCTAAAATAAATGGAAGACTTGATATTCTTCCTGATTTAGGACAAAATTATACAGTTATGGTAGATTATGCTCATACTCCTAATGGAATTGCTAATCTATTAAAATTTGTTCATACATTAGATATAAATAGAAGTATAGTTGTAATTGGTCAAGCAGGCGAAAGAGATTTCTTAAAAAGACCAGTTGTAGGTAAAACAGTATGTGATAATGCAAGTTATGCTATATTCTGTTATGAAGATCCTCGTAGTGAAGATCCACAAAAAATATGTGAAGATATAGTTAAAGATATTGAAGATAAAACAAAATATGAAATTGTAATTGATAGAAGTGAAGCTATAAAGAAAGCAATATATATGGCAGAAGAAAATGATATGGTTTTAATACTAGGTAAAGGTAATGAAACTTATGAAAAATTAAAAGATGGTACAATTTATTTCAATGATGAAGAAGAAGCAATTAAATATTTAAAAGAAAGATTTAAAAAATAGATGTATTCAGATGCTGAACTAGATTATGAAGTTAGAACTGATTTATTACAAGAAAAGAGAAAATTAGTAAAAAGAATTGGCGAAATTGATTATAGACTTAAAACATTGCAAGAACATTGTAATCATGAAATTGTTTTTATGTTTGGAGATTCTACGCCTCATAAAATAGGGGAAGTCAATTGTTGTTTTTGTCCTACTTGTAATAAAATAGAAATAATTCATCAAGCAAATGGAATAAATAATACATCTTTTAGAGATTCTAGAGTTATTGATATGCATGAAGTTGATTACTTTGAAAAACCATTTAGTATAGTAAGTGAAGAATTATTTACTAATTATGATGGCTATTTAAGAAAATCTGATGATGAGGTTAAAAAACGTATGATAGAAGTAATACGTGGAAGACAAAAGAGAGTAGAATAAAAACTACTCTTTTTTTGACTTTTTTTCTATTTTTTGATATTATATACAAGGCCTAAAAAGGAAGTGGTATTATGGCAATTGCTAATTTATTATTTTATAATTTACAATTAGTTTCATCTGGTAAAAACTATGGACCAATGAGTTATAGTCCTGAGTTTTATCCTGAAGGAAAACCAGAAAACGAAAGAAGAGCTGAGTTCATGTGTAAGAGAATGAATTTGGGTTCAGAATATGGTTTTTGTGGTAGAAATATGTTTGTTTCAAATTATATTCCTACTACTGGTTCTTATCATGAAATAACATCGTCTGATGTAGAAGAAAATTATACTGGATTTCCTGATGCCAATATTTCAAGTGATATTTTAGTAGTTACTAGTGCTACTCCTGACGTTGTTATAGGTGGATTACATAAGGGGATGCCTGTTGTTCTTGCATATGATATGAAACAAAATATACTAGCGTCTATTAATTGTCCACCAATTATAGATAGAGAAGTACCTAATATGCTAATTGATGCATTAAATAGTTTTGGTTCTAAAGAAGAAGATATTTATGTTTATATAGGACCATCTATTGAAGACATTTCTTTTGATGATGCTCCAGTTTGGTTAGGAAAAGATAGAGACTCTTTTATTGAATTTGATAGTAGAGATAGATTTCATGTAAATCCAAAGGATGTATTAGTTAAAGACTTTAGAGATAGAGGAGTTAGATTTATAGAAAAATCTAGAATTAATACTTTATATGATTATGATTATTATTATGGTGATGAGGCTGGATATAATTTTACAGGTGGATTTATTATGAGTAAAGATAATTGTAAAAGATTAAAAATGGAAAGATAAGTTTAAAACTTATCTTTTTATTTATATGTTAAGTTTGATATAATATTTTTGGTGATGTATATGGATAAATCTCATATTAGAAATTTCTCAATTATTGCTCATATAGATCATGGAAAGAGTACTCTTGCTGATAGAATACTTGAATATACTGGAGCAGTATCTGAAAGAGAATCTAAAGATCAATTACTTGATAGTATGGATATAGAAAGAGAAAGAGGAATTACAATTAAACTTAATACGGCATCTCTACATTATACCTATAATGGTGAAGATTATAATTTAAATCTTATAGATACTCCAGGACATGTAGACTTTACTTATGAAGTATCACGCAGTTTAGCAGCGTGTGAAGGTGCTATTTTAATAGTGGATGCAACACAAGGAATAGAAGCACAAACTTTAGCAAATATGTATCTAGCTATGGAAAATGATTTAACTATTATTCCTGTTATTAATAAGATAGATCTACCAAATGCTGATCCAGAAAAAGTAAAGAATGAAATAATAAAAGTGTTTGGATATAAAGAAGAAGATATTCTTTTAGTTAGTGCCAAAACTGGAGAAGGAGTTAAAGAATTACTTGATCATATTGTTGAAGTAGTACCATCTCCAAAAGGTAATAAAGAAGAAAAATTACAAATGCTTGTTTTTGATAGCATTTTTGATTCTTATCGTGGAGTAGTTGTATCTGTTAGAGTTGTTAATGGAACAGTACGTATTGGTGATACTATTGAAATGATGTCTAATGGTAAAACATATGATGTTGTAGAAATAACTAGAAATACTCCTAAAGAAGAAAAATTAAAAGAATTAGCTGCTGGTGAAGTAGGATTTATCAGTGCTGCAATAAAAGATATTAGTGATATTTCAGTAGGGGACACAATAACTAATTATAAAGATCCAGCTAGTTCTAAACTTCCTGGATATAAACCTATGAAATCTATGGTTTTCTGTGGACTATTTCCAATTGAATCAAATAAATTTGAAGATTTAAGAGAAGCTTTGCAAAAATTAAAATTAAATGATGCTTCTTTAGAATTTAGTCCAGAAACATCTACTGCTTTAGGATTTGGTTTTAGATGTGGTTTCTTAGGACTATTACATATGGATGTAATAAAAGAACGTATTACACGCGAATTTAATATAGATATAATTACAACTGCACCATCTGTTATTTATGAAGTAGTTATGACTAATGGAGATTTATTATATATTGATGCTCCAAGTAAAATGCCTGAAGTAACTAAAATAAAAGAGATTAGAGAACCATTTATAAAAACAAATATTTTTACTCCTTCAGAGTATATTGGTCCAATAATGGAATTATGCCAAGAAAAACGTGGTAATTATGTTAATATGGAGTATATCGATGAATCTAGAGTTAACATTCACTATGAAATACCTCTTTCTGAAGTAGTATATGATTTTTTTGATAAATTAAAGAGTTTCACTAAAGGATATGCATCATTTGATTATGAACTTATTGGATATTTACCAAGTAATCTTGTAAAGATGGATATTTTACTTAACGGAGAAATAATTGATGCTTTAAGTATTATCGTTCATAAAGATTTTGCTTATCATAGAGGTAAGAGTGTAGTAGAACATTTGAAAGACGCAATTCCACGTCAATTATTTGAAGTACCAATACAAGCTGCAATTGGACATAAGATAATTGCAAGAAGTACAGTAAAAGCTCTTCGTAAAGATGTTCTAGCTAAATGTTATGGTGGAGATGTTACAAGAAAGAGAAAATTACTTGAAAAACAAAAAGAAGGTAAAAAGAAAATGAAACAAATAGGTAGTGTTGAACTACCACAAGAAGCATTTATGAGTGTTTTATCTGATGATTACGATGAATAGAAAGGAGTATGAATATGTATAAATCAATCTATATTCATATTCCTTTTTGTCATAATATATGTTCCTACTGTGATTTTTGTAAAATGTTTTATAACAAAAATTTAGTAGATAAGTACTTAAAAGAGTTGAAGAATGAATATGAATCTCTTAAAGAAGATAATGTAATTGATACTATCTATATAGGAGGAGGTACTCCTTCTAGTTTAAGTATGGATGAATTAGATAAATTATTTGAAATTATTAAAGATGTTAAACTAAGTTCTAATTATGAATTTACATTTGAAATAAATCCTGAAGATATTGATGAAGAACTCTTAATAAAACTAAAAGATAATAGAGTTAATAGAATTAGTATTGGAATTGAAACTATTAATGAAAAATTCTATAAATTTCTAAATAGATATAATAATAAAGATATATTAAAAGAAAAGATTAAGTTATGTAAAAAATATTTTTCTAATATAAATATTGATTTAATGTATGCTTTTCCAAAAGAAACTATAGATGACTTAAAAAATGATTTAGACTTCTTTAAAAGTCTTGATGTAGAACATATATCTACTTATTCATTAATAATAGAAGATAATACTGTAATTGGTAATAAAAACACTTTACCAATCGCTGAAGAACTTGATCGTAAAATGTATGACTATATTATTAAATACTTAGAAAAAATAGGATATAAACACTATGAAATAAGTAATTTTTCTAAAGAAGGATATGAATCAATTCATAATTTAACATATTGGAATAATGAGCATTATTTAGGAATAGGTTTAGGTGCTTCAGGATACATTAATAATTATCGTTATACTAATACAAGAAGTATTAATAAATATTTAGATGGAAACTATATTTATGAAAAAGAAAAAGTGTCTACTAGACAAAAAGAAGAATATGAATTGATTCTAGGGTTAAGAAAGATAAATGGAGTAAATAAAAAAGATTTTTTTAATAAATATGGTAAACAAATAGAAGATGAATTTGATATAATAAATTTAATAGGTAAAAAATTATTAGAAGATAATTTAGGATATATAAGAATTCCAAAAGATAAGTTATATATAGAAAATCAAATTCTAATTAATTTTATAGGAGATATAGATGAAAAAGATTGAAACATTTAATAAAGAAATATCTTATTTAAAAAATGATGATTTTAAGAGTGATTTAGAATATTTAATAGATAAACTTCCAGATTATTTTTTTGAAATACCTGCATCATCTACTGGAAAATATCATCCAGAATATGCAACTGGAGATGGTGGACTTGTAAGACACACTAAAGTAGTAGCTCGTCTAGCTCATGAATTGCTAGAAAACCCATCTATTGGTGGAAAGTATACAAAAGATGAAAGAGATTTAATGATTATTGCATGTATTTTGCATGATGGATTTAAATCTGGAAAAGTAAAGGAACAATATACTAGATTTGATCATCCAATTATTTGTGCAGAATTTATAAGAGAAGAAAAGGATAATTTAAAAATGAGTGAAGATAATGCAGAACTTATTGCATCTTGTATTGAAACTCATATGGGACCATGGACAACAGATTATGATGGAAATGAGGTTTTAAATCCTCCAAAGACTAAATATCAAAACTTTGTTCATATGTGTGATTACTTAGCTAGCCGTAAGTTTTTAATAGTAAAATTTGATGAAAAAAATAATATTATTGATTAGGAGGATTTATGTCTAAGTGGGATAAAGAGTATATCAAATTATGCAAAAAAATCTTAAAAGAAGGAAAAGAAGTAGAAAATAGAACTGGAATTAATACTATTAAGATTCCTTCATATCATTTACATTTTGATTTAAGTAAAGAATTTCCTGTTCTTACAACTAAGCAATTATATTTTAAAGCTGCAATAATTGAAATGCTTTGGATATATCAAGCAAAATCTAATGATGTTAGATGGCTACAAGAACGCGGAGTAAAAATTTGGGATGAATGGGAAATCAATGAAGATGGTTTCTGGGAAGCAGAACAAATGTTACCAAATAAAGATGGTAAACTTGAAAAAACTAAAGTAAAAAAAGAATTTGGTAAGGACTGGGCTCATACAATTGGTACTGCTTATGGTTGGATTGTAAATAAGTATAATTTAACTGATAATCTAATTGAAAAAATAAAAACTAATCCTAATGATAGACGTATGGTTATTTCTCTTTGGCAAGATGAATATTTACCAACTGCAGTACTTCCTTCATGTGTATGGAGTAGTGAATGGGATGTTACTGATGGAAAACTTAATTGTTGGGTTCATCAAAGAAGTTGTGATGTACCTTTAGGAGTACCATTTAATGTAACTCAATATGCAACTCTTTTATCACTTCTTGCTCATGTAACTGGATTAAAGCCCGGAACAATTGACTGGAGTATGAAAGATCCTCATATATATGTTAATCAAGTAGAAGGTATAAAAGAACAAATAGAAAGATATGAAAAAAATGGTGATTTACCTGCACCTAAATTATGGATTAACCCCGAAGTAAAAGATTTCTTTAAAATAGATAATTCTCGTGAACTAAAAGATATTAAAATAGAAGGATATGAGCATATGGGACCTATTAAATTCCCAATTGCACAATAATATGTTTAAGTTAATTGCTGCTATAGGTAAAAATCGAGAATTAGGAAAAAATAATAATCTTATTTGGCATCTACCAAATGATTTAACTTTTTTTAAAGGACAAACAATGAATCATCCAATTATTATGGGATATAAAACATATGAATCTTTACCGAAAAAATTAAAAGGAAGACAATATATTTTACTTACTTCTAAAAATATAGAAGAAGAGGATATATTAGTATTCCATAGTAAAGAAGAAATGCTTGAAAAACTAGATTTATCTAGAGACTATTTTGTAATAGGAGGAGCTAGTATCTATCAACAATTTATCGATTTATGTGATGAATTATATTTAACTGAAATAGATAAAGAAGATAGTAATGCTGATGCTTTCTTCCCTGAATTTGATAAATCTATGTATGAAAGAACTGTTTTAGATAGTAATAGTGATGATGGAATAAATTATGATCATGTATTATATAGGAGATTAAAATGAAAGGTAAATTAATTGTTATAGAAGGAACAGATTGTTCTGGTAAAGAAACACAATCTAAATTATTAGTAGAAAATTTAAAAAAAGAAGGACATAAAGTATTTGAAATGGGATTCCCTAGATATGATACTCCAACAGGTAAAATAGTAGGTGGTGCTTATTTAGGTAAACCAGAAATTGGTGAATCTTTCTTTACTGAAGGTGCAACTAATGTTGATCCTAAAGTAGCGTGTCTATATTATGCTGCTGATAGAAAATATAATATGATAGAAGCATTAGAATATCTAGATAAAGGTTATTATGTAATACTTGATCGTTACACAACATCCAATATGGGACATCAAGGTGGTAAGATACATGATAAAGATGAAAGATTCAATATGTACCAATGGATTGATAGATTAGAGTATTGGTTACTTGATTTACCAAAGCCAGATATAACAGTTTTTTTACATATGCCATATGAGTATTCTTTAGAATTAAAAAAGAATAGAGAATTCTTAGATGAACACGAAAAATCTCCAGAACATTTAAAAAATGCAGAAACTGCATATATAGAATTAAGTGAACTTTATAATTGGAAAACAATTGAATGCGTTGAAAATGGAAGAATTAAGACAATCGATGAAATATCAAAAGAAGTTCTAGCAATAGTTAAAGAATAGGCTGTATAAACAGTCTTTTTTTTGTGTCAATTTACAACATTAATTAACGTGTTGATTTACACTTACGATTAAATTTAATATAATGATATTGTAATAAAATATGAAAGGGTGAAAAAATGAAAAAATATATATTAGGATTATTTGCACTTATATTGATGTGTCCTATATTTGCAAATGCACAAACAGGAGTAACAGTAAAAAGTATTGAAAAGATAACAGAAGAGACAAGTACTAGTGTAGAAGAATTAACTCCACCAAAAGCAGAAGGACTAACAAT
>JAFXZI010000010.1 GCA_017541325.1 Bacilli bacterium | reverse complement strand
TAATTCTGATAAAGTTATTTTTTTACTTT
The DNA here is from genome assembly GCA_017541325.1 of Bacilli bacterium. Lineage (GTDB taxonomy): Bacteria > Bacillota_I > Bacilli_A > RF39 > UBA660 > RUG11788. Next base: position 69,420 of record JAFXZI010000010.1, on the reverse strand, counting down.
TTCCTGACTTAGGAATACAAAGAGTATCATTAGCTTCTACACACTCAGTCATAAGATTTTGGGCAGATGTTTTCATATCTGCTTCATATACTGTATATGTATTATCTCTTGTACCAATAATATATTTTGATACTGCTGGAAATAATAGTCCCATTAATAATCCTAACAAAACTACTACTGCAAGCACTTCAATTAAAGTGAATCCCTTTTTGTTCATATCGTCACCCACTCTAATATAAAGTATATCAAACTTTCTTACTAAATTACATAAAAATAAATAAAAAAAGGAATTTTATTTCCTTTTTATTTTTTCAATATCACGAACAGACTCTATCTCTTGCATACTTCTAGAATCATATATTTTTATTGATAAACCACTTTTTTTTACAGTGTCAACTACTGCTTCATAATAGTTAATAACTCCTAAAAAAGCATCCTTTTTACTTACCTGATTATCCATACTATAATAACCCTTTAAAGCATATGAATACATTCTAGTTGATGATAATAATACTCTTGCTGGAAAAAGTATTCCATTTATATCAGTAGGACTTATACTTTCTTTGGTACGATACTCATCATTATATTCAGTATAACCTCTAAATCCTCTTTCGATTAAAGAATAAGCCCTATGAGGTAATAATACTTCAGGTTTAAAAACCCCACTTATATCAGGGTTAATTCTTAAGATAATCATTCCAGAATTTATAAAATCAGGAAGAACAATATTTCCAATATATAGATTCTTAATTCTATTAATAGTAGAGGTATTAGTATCTCTACATAAACAAATTTCATCATCATTATTCATTCTATAAGATTCATTACATTCAATTTCTCCGGATGCAACAGATTTAATACCATTAGTTAGTATACCATCTAATATTTTTAAAGATTTATCTTTAGTATTTCTTATCGCATGATAATAATATCCTCTATTTTCCATATTATCCCCCCCTCTTTTTCGGCACATATTTTACCACAAAATAAAAAATAAAGCAAATTTACTTTATTTTATTATTACAAAAATCACATATAGTTTTTTTTCTATTTAACATATAATTTCCACATTTATTACATCTTACATAGTCTTTTTTTGCTTCTTTAGATATTGCTACTGACTTTAACATATTTCCCTCAGTCAATTCAACACCTTGTAAATAATTACTTTTTATTAATTTATCGATACACTCTCTTACACTTAATTCATCTTCTAATGTTTCATCCATTATAATATCTATATCCCTTACTCCTTTAACATTTATATATTCAGTATAGACAATTAAATTAGATGTAATTTTATTTAAATATCTACTTCCAAGTAAAGAACTTATAATAACCATAAGTCCAAATAAATAGATATAAACAAATTTAAATGAGTACATATCAAAATTCATATGACTATCAAATAAAGAAATATAATTTCCAAAATTTAAAAATAAATATATGAGTAAGAATGTTAAAGATAACAATCCACACCATCTTAATATTATTTCATTTCTTTTTATTCTTTTTAAATTTCTCTCTGTCTTTAATACTAAATAATAAACTCCCAAAGGAAATAGAATAATTAATGATAGAACAATTAAAAATGTAGGTGCATTCCTTCTATCAAAATTATCCATTTTAACATCCTTCTTCACATAAGTCATCTAACATTATATGTATTAATTTAACCATTTCGTTAAAGATTCTTTCTTCTTCTTTTTCTGTATATTCAGCAGGTTCTTTTTCAGTAAAGAATTCAACTATTTTACCTTCATTTAAGAAAATAATTATTGGTAAATGTGCTTTTTCTTCTTTAAGATTCAAATATTTTAAAATCTTTTTATAATTATTAGTATTATTTTCTTGTTCTCTTAAGAAATCATAATAATATAAATGCTCTACTCCTGTAGAATTTGCAGCATCTATAAAAATAGGAACCATTTTTCTACTAGCATTATCTTTTGATGAAGCTAAAATAATAGCACCACTTGTTTTACCACCAATCATATCTTCTATTTCTGAAAAACTAACATATTCTATATTTTTTACTTTAGGCATTTTTACTTCTACGTAATCTTTGCCATTTAGTCTTTCATATTCATTAACAAATTTTTCAGAATCGCTTCTCCTATCTATTCCTTTTACAATTACTAATACAATTAGTAATACTGCAAGAATTAAACTTACTAAAACTTTTAATTTATCTTTCATAATAACCACCCAATTAAATTATAATACGTATAAATATTAATTTCAATTTATATTCCAATTATATGAAGAATTATTCCCGATATAACTCCTATTAAATATAATAATCCAAGTACTATTAAATTTTCTTTTATCTCTTTGTTGCTTCTAAATAACACTATTAAAGCCACACCACTATTAGTAAGAAGTCCAGCCATCATACTAGAAAAACTAATAGCATTTTCTATATATAATTCAGTTAAAATAACACTTGATCCACAACTAGGAATTAACCCTACTAAACTAGAAATAAATGGACTTAATGGATTATCTTTTAAAAACAATTTAGAAATAAAATCATTTCCTTTATACTCCATTAATATATTAATTACAAAAGTAATTATGAAAATAAATCCAACTATTTTTAAAGTATGTTTAATTGATGCAAGAACTATTCCATCTTCATCACAATGACAATGTTCATCATTACAAATAGAATAATTTATATTTTCTTCTTTTTTCTTTCTTTTTCTAATTAATAAATCAATTATAAAACCACAAATTATACCAATAACAAATTTAATTAATAATACTTTTAATATTAAATCTAGATCTACTTTTTCAGAAATCATTACTATTAACATTTCATCAGAAGTAGCCAAATATATAGATATTAATGTTCCAAGTGAAATAATTCTTGTTATATATAAATCAGTTGCAAAAACAGAAAAACCACATTGAGGAATTAAACCAAGAACACTTCCAAATAAAGGTCCTAATCTTTTTGTTTTTTCCATTATTTTTTTGCTTTTTTTATTAAATCTATGTTCAAATATTTCTATTAAAACAAATGCTAATAGAATAAATGGAATTATTTTAATTATATCTATTAAAGTATCTAGTATTATATCTAACACAAAAACACCTCCAAATGCTTATAATTATATCATTATTATCTTTTATTTCAACTTTACTTTTCTTATAAATATTAATAAATATAATAATCCAAATCCAAATCCAGCTACTATATCACTAAAGAAATGTACGCCCAAATAAATTCTAGTTAATCCAATTATTACTATTAATAATGATAATAATACTTCATATATTTTTTTATGTTTTAAATTACTTTTATAAACTAAATAAATAATAAATCCATAAAAACAGAATGATACCATAGCATGTCCTGAAGGAAAACTAAATCCTGCTTCTTTAACTAAATGAGTAAATAAAGGTCTCGTTCTTCTAAATACTCTTTTTAATATTTGATTTAATAAAAATGATAATACTAAGTTAATTGAAATATATTTATTTTTATTATCTTTTTTTATAAAAAATAAAGAAATAAAGGCTAATGGTATTAAGATATATGCACTACCTAAATATGTAATTATTTTAATAAAACTTGTTAAATTATCACTTTCAAAGCTATGTAAAAATAAATATACAATATTATCTATAACGTTTATTTTATTTCTAAAAACTAAAAATACCCATAAAGAAAGAAAAAATATAACTATTTTTTCACACTTTGTTAGAACCGAATTTTCCATATATTTCTCCTTCACCATTAAATATTCCTCTATTTATTTTAGATAATCTTTTTACTTTTCTATAAGAATAATAATATAATACTAAAACAAAAGAATAAAATAAAAATGTTTTATCAGCAAAAATAAGATAGTCATACATAAAGTGACAAAAAACAGGAATTAATAAACTTAGGAGTTTATAAAATTTACTTTTTTCATAATATTTATGATTATAACTTATTTTAGCTAAACCTAAATAATATCCCATCATTACTCCAAAAAAAGCATGTGCAGGAACTGATAAAATCATTCTGAATAGTGCTACGTTATACGCATCTACATATAATATATTTTCTATAGTTGCAAAACCTAATGAAACGAAAACAGAATAGACTATTGCATCATATGCATAATTAAATTCTTTATGTTTCCAACAAATTAAATATATGTATATCCATTTTGAAAATTCTTCGATTAAAGCTATACCAAATAGAACATATACTACTAATGATAATCCATCAAGTCCTAAAGCATTTTTATCAAAAATAGGAAATATGATTTTTACAATTTCAGTTATTCCAAATGTAGTTATTGTAGCTAATAAACCACAAATGAGTAAGATAATAAGTAGTTTAGTTGATTCTTTTTCAACAGTATCTTTTTTATAAATATATGTACCTAATAAAATAGAAGGTAATACTGCTAAAAACACTAAAGTTTCACTCATATATTATCACCTATTTTAAATTATAATATAAAATCAACAAAAGAAAAAGGAATAACTTTGTTATTCCCAAACTCCATATCCAATTATATTTGAATCACTTAATGATCTTCTATTATTATCAACAACTCTATCTCCGTTGTTTCCATCAATATATATTACTTGATTACCTGATACTGTTTTTACAATCCCAATGTGATCTCCATCATTTGGATCTCCTTGCCAATCAAAGAAGATATAATCTCCCATCTTAGGAACATAATTTCCTCCGTGTCCTGCTGATAATTGATATTGTCCTTTTCCTCTAAAATAACTCATATAAGACATTACACCGGCTGATTTAAGTGTTACCTTATTTGGATAAACTCCCGCTATATTAGAAACATACCAAACAAAGGCTGCACACCAGTGATATGAATAAGATCCACCAATTGCACCATATCCTCTTGTGACCTCGTTTGGTCTACCACCAACACCGACTTTTGATTCAGCAACTCTAATTAATTCTGCGGCTGTTGCGCTGGCTGTTCCTGTTCCATTCCAACTTGCCTCTTCTGATGCTTCTAGTGCTTTTTTCTTAGCCTCATCACTTTCTTTTTCGTTTTTTAGTCTTGCTGCTTCTCTTGTAGCATTAACAATTTTTCTCATTTGTTCTGCTTTTTCTAGTTCAGCTTGATTTTTTTCTGTTTCAGCTTCATCTCTTTGTTTTTCTGCTTCCTTATATGTTTCTATTGTACTTGTATTTGCATTTTGCCAACAAGTAGAACTAGTAAGTCCTGGTGCACCTGTTGCCTCAACTAATGCACTTACCATAGTTGGTATAAAAAATATTACTAAAGCTCCAACTGTTTTCGAATTAATATTCTTTAAATGTTTTTTATTATTCTTCATATCAGGCGATAGTACTATTTTAAATAATGTTATTGCAACCGAAATAATTAGTATTGATGGTATTATTATTCCTACTAATTCAATAAATCTTTTTGTTAATAATATTGATGATAAGTATTTTGAATCTGTGCATGCTTCCAATATCATTTTTACACCACCTAACTATGATTCTTTATATATGTAACTCCACCTATAACAGCAACTATTACAATTACTGAAATAATTAATTTTACATACCATGGAATTAATGAAGAATCCGTTTTTTTCTTTTTACTATCTTTTTCGAAAGATTCTTTTACTAATTGAAATACTATTCCATTTTCTTTAACTTTTTGACTATTTAAATCCCAAATATATTTGTTACCATCCACTTCTGTTGCATTTGAATCTATTACTTCAGAACTTGTTTCTAAAGTAAAAGTGCTACCATTATCTAAAAAGTCGCAATTATAATCTCCATGCGCGGCATAGTAAATAGTTTTATCTCCTTCTTTATAAGTATGTAGAGAAAAACATTCATCTACAATTGTTAAATCATCTAATGTCGAATTGTTAAGATCATGAGATATTTTTATATCATATTGATCACTATCTTGATCAACAATCCATTTTTCGCTTCCATCAACTACTGCTGGAACATTATTTTCTTTTAACGCTTCATAAGTAGGATGTGCTTCATCTTCTACATATTTAGTTTTTTCACTAATAAACTCTAAATGTTCACTAAATTTTCCATTTTCATATTTTAATACATAATTTGCCTTACAACCAGTTAATAGTAAGACTAGTATTATTAAAATAAATACCTTCTTATTCATTGTCATCACCAACTTAAATTATAATATATTTTTATAAAAATAAAAAGGGAATAACATAATTATTCCCATACTCCATATCCGATTACATTCTTGTTATCAAGACTATAACTTTTTTCTCTAACAGCGTTTCCACTATTTCCTTCAATTGTATAAATTGTATTACCAGAAACAGTCTTTACAAGTCCTATATGATCTCCACCATTTGGATTCCCACTCCAATCAAAGAAAATATAGTCTCCCATTTTAGGAACATAGTTTCCTCCGTGTCCTGCTGATATTTGATATTGTCCTTTTTCTTTAAAATATTGTATATATATTTGATTACTATCTGCTTTTTTTGTTACTTTATTTGGATAAACTCCTGATAAATTTGAAACATACCAAACAAATTCTGAACACCATTGATATGAATAAGATCCACCTTCTGAACCAAAAGCATAAGTTATTTCATTTGGAGTTCCAGAAATTCCAACTTTAGATTCAGCAATTCTAATTAATTCTGCGGCTGTTGCACTTGCTGTTCCTGTTCCATTCCAACTTGCCTCTTCTGATGCTTCAAATGCTTTTTTCTTAGCCTCATCACTTTCTTTTTCATTTTTAGCACGTGCTGCTTCTCTTGTAGCATTAACAATTTTTCTCATTTGTTTTGCTTTTTCTGTTTCAGACTTATTCTTTGCAGCTTCTCCTGCATCTCTTTGTTTTTCAGCTTCTTTATATGTTTCTATTGTACTTGTATTTGCATTTTGCCAACAAGTAGAACTAGAAAGTCCTGGTACACCTGTTGCCTCAACTAATGCACTTACCATAGTTGGTATAAAAAATATTACTAAAGCTCCGACTGTTTTCGAATAGATATTCTTTAAATGTTTTTTATTGTTCTTCATATCAGGCGATAGTACTATTTTAAATAATGTTATTGCAACCGAAATAATTAATACTGATGGTATTATTATTCCTACTAATTCAATAAATCTTTTTGTTAATAATATTGATGATAAGTATTTTGAATCTGTACATGTACTTAATATCATAATTATCTCTCCTAAATAAAAAGATTACCAAAAGTAATCTTGATTATTATTTTAATTCATCTATATACTTTTTTAATTGTTTAGAATTCTCTCCTAATATTATCTTTAATTGATTATCTATTTCAACAATACCTTTTGCACCTAACTTTTGTATTCCTTCTTTATTAACAATAGATACATCCTTTAAAGTTACTATAAATCTAGACATATTTGTCTCAGTATTAATAATATTTTCTTTTCCACCTAAATAATCTACTAGTTTATTAAGTTCTAGATGAGCATCTTTTTTTCCAGCTTTTAAAACCGCTAAAAGAATTATTAAAACTATAATAAAAATAGCTATATATTGTATAGTTTGTATATCCATATTATCACTCTCTTCTCTTTGTAATTATATCTTTTTTTAAAATAAAAGACAATATATTACATTAAGTCTTCATATACTGCCTTTAGTTTTTCTCCTATTGTTCTAAGATCTCTTTCTTCTGCAACTTTTCTTGCTTCTTTTGTAACTGATTTTAATTCTCCATTTAAAAAAGCTTTTATTTTTCTTTCAAAATCATCTACATCTTTAGCTTTATAAACGTTTACCCCATCTTCAAGCCAATCTTCAAATATAGGTATATCTCTTATAATAGCATTTGTTTCACATGCACAAGCTTCAATTATAGGAATACCTTCTGTTTCTTCAAATGTTGGGAATATATATAAGTCGCATCCATTCATAGCATCTTTTATAACAGAACTTTCTACATAACCAGCAAATAATAAATTATCTAGTTTTGTAGAAACAGCTTCTTTTACTGGTTTCGTTGCTGCAGATAATGGACTATATCCAAACCATATAAATTTGTATTCTGGCATACGACGAGCAAGTTCTACAAAATCAACTATACCTTTTCTTTCAATATATAGTCCGATACCAATAATAACTTTCTCATCTTTTTTTATGTCATAGTCTTTTCTAAATCTTTTACCTGCTTCTTTATCTTTTTTAAAATAATCTATTTCTATACCATTTGAAATAGCATATATCTTTTTACCTTCTAGTCCTTCATAACCTTCAAGCACTCTTTTTGCATAATCAGTAGGTGTTATTAACACATCACCTAAGCTATAACACTTAATTAACCATTTTTTAAAATGAGAAGAAATTTGTCTAGAGAAAATAAATCCATCTTTAAAATCTTCTTCTGTAGAATGAGCATGATATACAACTTTTTTTCCAGCTTCTTTAGCCTTCTTGGCCATTAAGTAACTTCCAGGAAAATAAGTATTTATATGTAATATATCATAATCTTCTTTTTCATCAGTAGTATAATCTACTCCTGCATATTCTAAAGCTTTCTTTTGATGCTCAATTGCTTTACCAAGTCCACTTTTATTAATTAATTTATAACCTTCTGTATATAAAAGAACTTTCATCTTATCTCTCACTTTCTGATAACTCTAATAATTTGTTCTCTATTATTTCAAACAAAGTACTATTATTAAATTCACATTCACTAGAATCTATTTTTATTAATTCTATTGTATTTAATTCCGATGTTCTATCATCTTCATACTCTTTTTCAAGTATATTTAATTCTTCTAATAAATGGGTCTTAACAATATTATAATCCAATTTTCTAGAATTTTTAAATAATTCTATAAAATGTCCAAAATTATGAGTATCTTCATTAAATTTTAAACTATCAGTATACTTATATAAATTAAGATCTTTATCGAGTAAATAACCTGTTGATAAAAATTCTGTTTCTTTATAAATATCAATATAAGAATCAACTCTTAATTTATTTAGAAGAATACCTATTTCTTTTAAATCATTACTTATTAGTTTCATTGTTTTTATCCTTATCATAATCATCAAAAAGTGTATCTAAAGTAGCTTTTCCTTTTTTATGAGATTTTACAATATTAATATTCTTAATAATAAAATAAACAATTATATCTACAAATAATGCTATTGCTAAAATAATTATGTACTCTATTGAAGTACTAAACAATTGTCTCATAACATCATTTAGAATATTTGCATAATCTACTCCAGTAAACCTTATATTACATGAAGTTAATGCAATAATTATTAATATTATTAGATTTATTATTATAGGTACTATTACATAAGCAAATACTGCTATAATATTAAAGTTTATAATTGCAAGTAATAGTAATGATACAATTGCTACAATAATTGCAATTCTTTTATACTCTTTATTTGTTAATAGTTTAATAGCATTTAGATATGGTTTATATTTTTTAACAGTATCATCTATCTTTTCATATACTTTATTTATATCTTTATCTTTTACGATTTCTTCATTTTCATAATCTATATCATATTTTTTTGATAACTCTTCTATTACTCTATCTTTTATTTCTTTATTAACTCCGGTTTTATCAAGAAGTCCTGTTAACTCACCTTCTAGTTGAGATATACGATAATCCATATAATTATCTAAACCATTCTTAACTTTTTTATTAATTATTTTTTTATCTAGTTTAGGATCTACATTAGTCATACCAAATTCATACATAGTTTTATTAGCAACATAGTCATTTATTAAATCATCTAAATCTAAATAATTATATAATTCATCTCGAATAGTTGCTTTTCCTACAGAAAGATACTCTATTCTGTTTTTCATTAGAGACTTATTTATATTTTTATAATTAATAGAACTATAAACAAAGCTATTTAAAACAATATATGTTAATTCTACTGTAAAAACAATAGTTATTATATAACTCAAGAATACTTTTATACGTTCCATATTTCCTCCTACTAAGATTATATCATTTTATTCTATTTCTTTAAATTTACTAATTATATTATCAAATTCATTTGTTGCTTCATTTTGATTACTAGCAATAGTCCAAACTAATATTTGACCATAATAATTTTTAGTTTCTATTGCATAAGATCTAATATAAGTATTTATAGCATTTTCATTAGTATAATTAAATTCAATATATTCCCAATTATAATTATTAACATTTACTTTTTTAAATTCTTTAATCTTTATATTATATTGTTCTATTTTTTGTTTAAAAACTTCCGCTTTATAATTATTAAAATTTTTCTTATAATCAATTTTATTATTAACTACAAGTAAAAAATAAGCATTTAATTTTTCATTATATAATTCTAAATTAGCATCTTTATTTAATAATTTTCTGTTATCAACTAATTTCCAATCTTTAGATGTTCTAATACTAAAGTTTTTATCATAACTAGTATAGTCTATATAATTAATTTCTTCTTTTTTTGTTTTAGTTGGTTTTTCTTCAATTTTTGAGTTTTTTAATAAAAGAATTAATCCAACTACTAAAGCAAGAATAACTATTAATAAAATGATATTAATTTTTTTCATAGTATCACCTATTTCATTTTATCAAAAAAGAATGATATTTTAAATATCATTCTTATTCTTATTTAATAGGTTCAATTATTTCCTTTCCGCCCATATATGGTCTTAATACTTCAGGAATTGTTACGCTTCCATCAGCATTATAATTATTTTCAATTAAAGCAATTAATCCACGAGGAGTTGCTACTACGGTATTATTTAAAGTATGTAAGTAATAAGTTCCTTTTTCACCTTTTTTACGAATACCAAGACGTCTTGCTTGAGCATCTCCTAAATTTGAACATGAAGCTACTTCAAAATATTTTTGTTGACGAGGAGACCATGCTTCAACATCACATGATTTAACTTTTAAATCAGCTAAATCTCCACTACAACATTCAAGTTGTCTTACAGGGATGTTCATATTTCTAAATATTTCAACTGTAAATCTCCACATTTTTTCATACCAATCCATAGAATCTTCTGGTTCACAAACAACTATCATTTCTTGCTTTTCAAATTGATGGACTCTATATAATCCTCTTTCTTCAAGGCCATGACTTCCACCTTCTTTTCTAAAGCAAGGAGAATATGATGTCATAGTAATTGGTAATTTATCAAGAATTTGATCTTTAAATCTACCAATCATAGAATGTTCAGAAGTACCAATTAAGTATAAATCTTCATTCTCTATTTTATACATCATTGCTTCCATTTCAGGAAAAGACATAACTCCAGTAACTACATCTGCATGAATCATAAATGGAGGTATTGCATAAGTAAATCCATGATCAATCATATAGTCTCTTCCATAAGCAATCATAGCTTCATGAAGTCTTGCAACATCTCCAAGAAGATAATAGAAACCTTGTCCACTAGTTCTTCCTGCAGCATCTTTATCCATTCCACCTAAGCTTTCAATAATATCAGCATGATATGGGATTTCATATGAAGGAACTACTGCTTCTCCAAAACGTTCTAATTCTACATTTTCAGTATCATCTTTTCCAATTGGTACAGAATCTGCAATAATATTTGGAATTACTAACATACGTTCTCTAATAGATGCATCAAGTTCTTCTTTTTTTACTTCAAGTTCAGCAATCTCATTACCCATTTCAGCAATTTTTTTCTTAACATCTTCTGCTTCTTCTTTTTTTCCATCTCTCATTAAAGCACCTATTTCAGAAGACATCTTATTCTTATCAGCTTTTAGATTATCTGCTTTAGTTTGTACTTCACGTACCTCTTTATCCATATCATAAACTTCATCTACTAATGGTAACTTTTCATCTTGAAATTTTTTCTTAATATTTTCTTTTACTAAATCTTTGTTTTCTCTTATTAATTTAATATCTATCATATTATTTCCTTCTTTCTATATTTCTTCAAATCTATATTTTTGTTTAATATCAGGGTATTTATCATGATCAACTTCCGATACAAATACATCATACGGTCTTATCCATGTCTCATTAGTATCTATATTTTGATAAACTACCATTTTCGATTTTAAAGGATTTTTTTCATCATAAGTTTCCGAGTTAAAACCAATAGCGATAACTTTATATGTATGTCCTTTAAAATGTTTATATAAGCTATTTATTTTTACCTCTCTCATAAATCCTCCTAAAATCAAAAAAAGAATGGTATCTTAAGGAGTCTTAAGACGGTACCATCCTTTGTTAACTTAATTAAATAACGAGTTTCCCCGGGAACTATTAATTCCTCTCATGAGTAGATTTCTATAAAATTAATAATTTGTTTTCACCAACCACAAACTCTCTAAATATTAAGTTTTATATACTTATCTCAATCACCGATTTCAAGACTAATACTAACATATTATTTTATTTTTGTAAACTAATTAAACTCTTTAAACCACTTATCTATTTCCTTTTGTTCTTCAGGAGTCATCTCTTTTGCATCTAAATTTTTATCAAACCAATCTGGAAGAGTACCACTATCTTTAGTAGGTTTACTACTAGTACTATTTTTATTTGTTAATTTTTTAATCTTATTATGTTCTTTTTGAGCTACTTCCATTGCTTCTTCCACAGTTTCAATCTTAAGTCTAGACCATTGAGAAGCAACTGTATCAACATAACTCTTAGTAAATTTTTGATTATTTACTTTTAAAACATAAGAAATAAGTACATTAACAACTCCTGGTGGCATTTTATAATCAACAATTAAATCTTCTATTATTTTTAATTCTCTAGCACTAGGTTCTCCATGATTATATTTACTTTTTAAATAATCATATGGAGTAATATTTTCAAAAGTATATATTAGTTTTGCTTTATTAGACATATCTCCTAAAGGTTTCTTTAAATAATCAGGTTGCTTTGTATAAACAAGAGTTGGAAGTGATCCACCATTTTCAAATTGATAATACTTACGGCATTTTAGTCTTAATTCATTTTTATCAATTAAACCTTTTTCATTTATACAATCACGTACTAACATTTGCATATTTAAATCATCTATTTTATATACATAGGCAAGCGAATTAATTAATTCTTTAACTTCATCATTAAAGCATCTTTCTGAAACCATTTTAGTTGGAATACTAGATATTAACATATTAAAATCTATTACACTATCTATTTTTATCCCTTCTACATTTTTATTAACTATATCATCAGAAATGACATTGATACTACCACTAACACTTCCAAAAACACTATTAAAGTTACTTGTAATATCTTCATATTCTTTAAAACTAATTTTTGGCATTTTATAGTAATTAATTATTTTATTATATTCATTTTTTCCAACATTATTATATAAAACTACATTTAGAATAGGATGATTAACAAAATCATCTACTGACATAGGAGAATATAATACATAAACATAATTATTTATATTATCATCTTTTTTTAAATAAGTTTTTAATAATCCAACAGCTTCTAATTTTTCTCTAGCTATTACAAAATTTTCCATTTTTATTTGCATTGTAGATATTAAATGATGATGAGTTTCTTGTTTAGACATTATTTCATTTCTATTTAAATCATCCACTAAAGTAAAATATAGGGAAGTAGCATTTGATCCAATAATAGGTTGATATAAAGTCGTAATAATTCTACGATCAACTTCAGTAATAATAGTCTTGTTAATAACTACATAAGTATCCGCAGGTAAAATGTTATAAGACATACTCTTCCCTCCTTTAACTATATTATAAACATACTTTTTAATAAAAAAAAGGTGATTATTCACCTTTTGGTTCTTCTTTTGGTAAATATTGATATACCGAATCTGCAAGTGAAGAGATTGGCATCGTTTGAAGTATAACTCTTCCTGGTCCTGTTACAGTTGCAAAGAATAATCCTTCTCCACCAAATAAAACATTCTTAACTCCCTTTATTAATTGAATATCAAGCTTACAAGTTGAGCTAACAACAGCCAAATATCCAGAGTTAACTACTAATTTTTCATCTTCTTTAAGGTCATAAGTACAAGCAGAACCATCTATTTCTACAAAAGCAAGTCCTTTACCACTTATTTTTTGCATTACAAATCCTTCTCCGCCAAATAATCCAGATCCTACTTTTTTATTAACAAAAATAGATAAATCAATTCCTGTTGTTCCAGCAAGAAAACCTCTTTTTTGAACAATTATTGGGTGATCTTCATCAATTTCAAAAGGCATAATACTACCAGGAAAACATGAACCAAACGCTATTTCAGCACCATCTTCTAATGCTGTATATTTATTTTGAAAAGCAGCTTCTCCAGTGATCATACGACCAAACATCTTTTTAACATTTCCAGCTACTGTGTTCATCTTTATATTAGAAGACATCCATATCATAGCGCCACTTTCAGTTTTTAGTGATTCATCTTTATTTAATTTACATATTAATACAGGTAGATTATCTCCTTTTATACGATATTCCATAATATCACTCCTAAACATTTCAAGTATATCATATATATGAAAAAAAAGGTCTTATTTTAAGACCTTATTTTTTATTTACATCTAATTTAACTTCAATTCCATTAAGATTATATACTTCACTAAGATTCTTATCTTTAACAAAATTTTTACATAGTGTTTCTTTTTTAATAAACTTTTCAAATTTAGATAGAACTTTTTCTAACTCTTCGTTTTCTTCATATAAAATATCAATCTTATCAACAATATTAAAGTCTTTATTCTTTCTTAATTGTTGAACTTTACTGATAAGTTCACGAGCAATACCTTCTTCAATTAAGTCTTCTGTAAGAGTTGTATTTAAAATAATAAAGTTATTATTTTCCATAGCAACATCAAATCCTTCTTTAGAAGATATTCTAATATCTACCATTTCAGGAGTTACTGTATATTTTCCTAATGTTATTTCTTGATTATTTTCAAGTTTTGTTATGTCTTCGTTAGAAGTACCAGCAAGAAGTTTTGAGAATTCTCCCATTTCTTTTCCAAGAATTGGTCCACATACTTTAAAGTTAGGTTTTACTTCAAAATTCATGTACTCTGATACATCATCAGCAAAAATAACTTCTTTAACATTTAATTCTTCTTTTATTAAAGAAACTAAATTTCCTAAAGTCTTTTTTACTTTTCCATCTAATATTACTTCACTTATAGGTTGACGTACCTTTATCTTAACATTTTCTCTAACATTTCTTCCTAATGTAATTAAATCTCTTACTAAATCCATCTTAGTTTCAATCTTTTCATTTATAAGTTTCTTATCATATGTTGGGAACTCTTCTAAATGAACAGATTCTTTATTAGTTAGATTACGGAACATTTCTTCAGATATAAAAGGTGTAATTGGTGCGATTAATTTAGTAAGTCCTACTAAAACATCATAAGTTGTTTTATATACACTCATTTTAGAATTATCTAAATTACTGCTCCAGAAACGATCACGATTACGACGAATATACCAGTTAGATAAATCATCTGATACAAAAGCAGCTAGATATTTAACAACTTTATTTAAATCGTACTCATCATATG
The DNA here is from genome assembly GCA_017541325.1 of Bacilli bacterium. Taxonomy (GTDB): domain Bacteria; phylum Bacillota_I; class Bacilli_A; order RF39; family UBA660; genus RUG11788. The sequence continues at coordinate 53,921 of JAFXZI010000010.1, read as the reverse complement.
ATTCTTTTACATTTTTAACTAATTTATTGTATTTAGATAACATCCATTTATCTATTTCTTCTAAATCTTTATAATCTACTTTAAAGTTAGTACTACAATCTTCTAAAGATACTCCATCAATATTTGCATACATTGCAAAGAATGAATAAGTATTTTTAAGTGGATTAAAGAATTTAGAGAATACTTCTTTAAGACCATCTACATCAAATTTAAGCGGTGTCCATACAGGAGATACGTATGGTAAATAGAATCTTACTGTATCAGCACCATACTCATTTATAATTGAGAATGGTTCAATTGCATTTCCTTTAGATTTGTGCATTTTTTGTCCATTTTTATCAAGAAGTAGTTCATTAACTAAAACATTTTTATATGGACTCTTTCCTGTAACAAATACACTTATTTGTAATAAACTATAGAACCAACCACGAGTTTGATCTATTCCTTCACAAATAAAGTCTGCAGGGAATTGTTCTTCCCAAACTTTTTTATTTTCAAATGGATAATGATATTGAGCAAATGGCATAGCACCACTATCAAACCAACAATCTATTACTTCTGGAGTTCTCTCCATAGTTTTTCCACATTCTGGGCATTTAATATGAATATCATCAACATATGGTCTATGTAATTCTATATCTTTTGGATCTAATTTCTCTATAGCTTTACTTGCAAGTTCTTCACGAGATCCAATCATTTCCATATGACCACAACTACATTTCCACAAAGGTAGTGGTGTACCCCAATATCTATTTCTTGATATTGCCCAGTCATTCATATTCTCAAGCCAATTTCCAAAACGTTTTTCTCCAACATATGATGGATACCAATTAACCTTTTTATTTTCCTCTATTGTCTTATCTTGATATTTAGTAACCGCTAGATAATAACTAGGACGAGAATAATAAACAAGTGGTGAATGACATCTCCAACAATGTGGATAATCATGTTTCATCTTTTGAGATTTGAATAATTTATCATTTTCTTTTAAATATTTTATAACCTCGATATCTGCATCAAATATAAGCATACCTTTCCATGGACCTTCAGTAAAGCATCCATCTTCTCCAACAGGATTAAAGAAAGGTAAATCATACTTTCTAGATACACGGTTATCATCTTCTCCAAATGCAGGAGCAATATGAACTATACCAGTACCATCAGTCATAGTAACATAGTCATCACATACAACAAAGAAACCTTTTTTATCAGACTTAAGTACAGGAATTAATTGTTCATATTCAACATATTCTAAATCTTTACCAGTATACTCTTCTAAAACTTTAAATTCATCACCAAGAACGGCGCTTGCTAAAGCCTTTGCAAGAATAAACTTATATCCTTTAGATTCTACTTTTACATAAGCCTCATTTGGATTAACACAAATACCAACGTTAGATAAAAGTGTCCAAGGAGTTGTAGTCCATACTAAGAAATAACAATCTTCATCTTTTTTCTTAAATGGAACGATTACAGTATTTGCAGTATCTTCTTCATAACCTTGAGCTACTTCATGTGATGCAAGAGCAGTACCACAACGAGGACACCATGGAACGATTTTAACACCTTCATAGAATAATCCTTCATCAAAGTATTTCTTTAATATCCACCACTCTGTTTCTATATAATCATTTTTATATGTTATATAAGCATCATCTAATTCAATAAATTGTCCCATTTCTTCTGTAAGATTTCTAAATGCTTTTTCATTTTTCCAAACAGATTCACGGCATTTTTCATTAAATTCTTTTATTCCATACTTTTCAATATCAGTCTTATCAGTAAAACCTAATTCTTTTTCTACTTGTACTTCTACTGGCAAACCATGTGTATCCCAACCAATTTTACGAACAACATTATAATTATTCATTGATTTATACTTACAAAAAGTATCTTTTAAGAATTTAGCAACCATGTGATGAAGTCCTGGATTACCATTAGCAGTAGCTGGCCCATCAAAGAAAACGAATTTATCATCATCTTTATGTATTTCTTGTTGTCTATTATAGATAGATTCCACTCCACCCCAACTTTCTAATATTTCTTTTTCAACTTCATTTACTGGTTTTTTACTTAATTCTTTAAATTCCATAATATCCCTTCTTCCCTCAATAAAAAAAGTGATACCAATAAGGACGAATGTCTCGTGGTACCACCTTAATTCATAATAAAAATTATCTCAATACTATAACGCGTAACCGATTTTATCTTATCCATAAAATGCACTTGAAAGTGATCTAAGAATATCTCCATTTATCTACTTTCACCACTATGTAGACTCTCTAAAAACTTTAATATTCTCCGTCTTTCGCACTTGCTTTAATGAAAATAATATATCACACAGTTTTTTTTAATTCAAGATAATAATTAGATAAAAAGAAAAAAGGCTTAACGCCTTTCTAATTATTATTTTGCTTTTTTCATAAAGAATTCTTCGTATACCATTACAGCGATAGCAACTATTAAACCAATTGCAATAAAGAAGAATCCAATTTGTGGAGTAACTGATATTTTAATTGATTTAGCAAAACTTCCAGCTTCATCTAATATTCTTGATTTAGCAGTAAATGTATCAATTAATGTTAATAATAAAGCAAGACCAGTTAATACCATTCCAACGTATTTAGCAATACCTGCTGGTACTTTTTCATATAATTCTTTTGCGTATTTTTCTGCAAGTAACCAAACAATAGTTACTATAATAAGAATTAATACAAAAACTGCTAATCCTTTATTATCCTTTCCAACTAAATCCTTATAATCGAAATAAGAAACTTTTTTAGAATCTTTAATTCCCCATACTTCTGCAGTTCCTTTTAAAAAGTCCATAAAGAATCCGATTATAGCTACTGCTAATGCACAAAGTTTAACGTAAAGTCCGTTTTTAGAAATTACTTCTTTTACCTTTTCCATTCTTTCACCTCTCTAATTAGATTATAATATAAAACTAATTAAATTTGTATACTTTTTTTAATTTTTAAAGATAGTACTTAATTTATTTCAAAATATATATTATAATTATAATATGGTGATACTATGAATAAAGAGGGCGTTGATAGATATAATGAATTACTAATATTATATCTAAATGACTTTGTTGATAATATTACTCGTAATTCTGATATAAAAGATCGTGCTATTGTTGATGCTACTGAAAAACTTGAAGAATTATTAATTGAGTATAATATTACAATCGACAAAAAGTTAATCAAACAAGTTATAGATAATTCATTCCCAATGTATTCAAATATTTTGAAGACATCTTTTGATAATGCCGGAATTCATAGAATCGATAATAATTTAAGCATGAGTGATACTGCTAAAGATATGAATGAAGTAACTACAAATTTATCTAAAGCAGTTAACGAAGCTAATAAAATTCCTGAATATGTAGAACTAATTCAAAAAATAAAGGGAACTATCATCTATTTAATTAGTCAAACAAATTCAAATTATGTTGGACATGAATATGAAGTAGATCAAATACTAAACGATGTAATTGGTACATTCTATTCTATCTATACAGATGATTTAATTAATTCATTTTTAAGAGATAAACTTCCTGAACTATATAAAATTTGTGATGAAATAAGTTTTGCTAATGGCCAAATGGATAATTCTGATAATGGTGCATACTTAAATGAAGATAGAGATAAATTCATAAATGAAACTATGGATATAGAGATTCATGAAGGATTTAAAAATGGAAAAGTTACTTTAAGTATTACTGACAGTATGGGACAAAAAACTGAATTAATTGGTTCAGAAGCTATAGAAAAATTAAAAAGTTATAATCAATTATATGAATCAAGTCGTCCTGGTAAAAAAGCTGATACTTCTAATTGGCCAGATGAAAGTTATTTAAAAATACCTACTAATAGTGGATTGCAAATAGATTTAAGTGCTCCTATAACTGAAAACACTATTGAGATTAAACCAACTCCATTTCAAGTTATGGATCCAACTCCTATTGAAAAGCAACCAGATTTACCACCTCCAACTAGTGGATATGAAAACAACTTAGATGATTTTAATAATTTAACTACTCCATCTGGAATGATAATCCAAGAAGAACCACCTAAGAATGAAAATGAAGAAATGATAAAAAACTTCTTAAATCAATATAAAAATGACACTTTATCTACTCCAGATGTTTCAAGCAATAATGAAGAAGTAAATGATATGTCAGACTTAACAGTCCCAATGAACGTATCAGAACCACCTCCTGTTGCAGTTCCTGAAGAAATAGAACTTCCTCCGATTCCACCAGTTCCAGAAGATGCACCTGTTGAACCACCAAAAACATTTGAACCGGAGAAATTTATAGAAAATTATACCGAAAAAGACAATACATTTATTCCAACATATGAAGAGATTCCACCAAGAACAAGCTTCGGCGATGAATTTATTGGAAACTATTCAAATCCAAACTATGACAGAGACCAATTTATTAAATTAACTACTGGTATTGAAATTCAAGAAGATGTTGACCATAGAGGAAAACTTTTCTTAAGAGTAATAGAACCTACCGGAAGAGAAGTTATATATACTGGAAAAGAAGCAGTTAGAATGATTAAAAATTATAATCAAACTTATTTAGATGCTAATCCAGATAAAAAAGTAGATACTTCATTAATAGATAATTTCAAAGAATAAAAAAATGAAGTATAATAATCACTAAGAGGTGAATTATGAGTAAAAATATTATCATTGAAGGAGATAAATTTCAAAAAGAATATAAAAAACAATATAAAAAAGAATTAGTATATGAACTAATTCTAGGAGTATTATTAATAGTAATAGCTATTTCAGGATTATTCTTTGGATCTAAACTATTATTAAAGATGGGAATTATTATTTTCCCTCTATTAATTATTAGTTATGGTATTAATTTATTAACAATTAGTTTATCATTATTAAAAGAGTTTCCTAAACAAGCAAGCAGTTTTATAATTCAAGCAATACTTGCATTTGTAATAGCATTATATATTATTCTAAATCCTATAGAAACATTAAGCTTAATATTAGTTATTGCTGGTGGATTTATAGTATTTAATTCAATTATAAAAATACTTTTATTTGGTAGTTATGTTCCTGTATCTACTTTAGTACTTGGATTATTACTTATATTATTTTCAAACGAATTAATTAATATAATGTATTACTTTGTAATGATTCTAGTATTAATGGCAGGTTGTGGATTAATTACAACAGGATATTATAAAATAAAAAATAAGTAATTATTACTTATTTTTTTTTGCCCTTGGATGAGTCTTATAATAGACTTCTTTTAATCTATCATTAGTAACATGAGTATATATTGCAGTAGCACTCAAACTCTCGTGTCCAAGGAGTTCTTGTACTGTTAAAATGTCACAACCTTCATTTAATAAATGCGTTGCAAAACTATGTCTTAACATATGAGGAGATATTTTCTTTTCTATTGTAGTTTTTTCAATTATCTTATCAAGAATAAATCTAACCCCTCTATCTGTTAATTTTCCCCCTCTATTATTTAAAAACAAATATGGGGAAGTAGAATTTAATTTATAATGTCCATCTCCTAAATACATATTTAATATTTCTTCACAATAATCTCCATATCTTACTATTCTTTCTTTATTACCTTTTCCTAGTATTTTAATAGTATGATCTCCAATATCTGATACTTTTATATTAACAAGTTCACTTACACGAACTCCAGTTGCATATAACATTTCAAGTATTAATCTATCTCTTTGTCCGGTTGGAGTATTTAACTTAGGAGTATTAAATAATTCTTCTAATTCATTATAATAGAAAAATCTAGGTAGTTTTTTATCTTTTTTAGGTAAGTTTATTAGAGAAAATGGATTATTTTCTATCTTATTATTATTTTCTAAATATTTATAAAAACCTCTTAAAGCACTAATCTTTCTAGATATAGTAGAATTAATATCATTTTTATCATTTAAACTAATTTGATAAGATCTTATTTCATCATATGTAATTTTATAAAGATCTATATTTTTTTCATTTAAAAATAATAAATACTCTTTTATATCATCGCCATAATTAATAATAGTATAATCAGAATAATTCTTTTGATATTTTAAAAACTTTAGATAATCAGATAATTCTTTCTTACCTTTAATATCAAGAAGCGCATCAATTATTTTTTCTAATTCTTCATTAAAGTCTTTCATATTATCCCTCTACTCAATTATAACAAAAATATAACAAATAAAAAAAGTACGTTAGTACGTACTTTATTTAATTGTACAAGTCATTCCTTCATCAGTGAATGCTTTATTAAGTGAATCAATATCTATCTTGTCATATTCTGTATTAAGTCCACTTAATGATACATTAAACTTCAAAGTAAGTTTTCCATCATTTGACCAACTTTCTTTACAATCAGTGAATATTTTAGAAACACTTGGATCTTGATTTGTAACAGTATCACACATCTTTAATTGTTTTACTGCTGCTAATTCTTGTTGACTATATCCTGAAAAATCAAATAGATATGTTGAATCACCACTAGTTAATGTTCCATTTTTATAATAAAAATTAAATGACATTATATAACTTGCATTATCTTCAGTTTCAGTTATAGAACAAGATAAAGTTTTATCAGTTCCAGTTGGTTTAGTTGGATTTGTTGGGTTTGTTGGATTGCTTGGTTCAGTTGGATCTGTTGGATCAGTTGGATCAGTTGGCTCAGTTGGTTCTGTTGGATTACTTGGTGTTGTTGGTTCTTGCTTTGTTGGTTCATCCTTCTTCTTTTCACTTGCTTTCTTTCCTCCAAAATACCATATACCTACTCCAACTAATGCACATAGTACAATAATTAAGATAATAATTACAACTGGTGTATTTTTCTTAGGTGGTTCCACACTTGGAACAGCTACTGGTTCTTCAGTTTTAACTGGTTCTGGTTGTACCTCCTCTGTTTGTACTTGATTCACTTCAGTATTAATTTGATTATTCTCGTCCATTTTTATTTTCTCCTTTCCTTTTATTTATTAATTACTGAACAGTTATTGTCTGATGATATTACAACTACATTAAGAGTCTTACCATCAGATGAAACTATTTCTTTTCCATTAACTCTTGTTTGAAAAACATTACTACTATTCAAACCATGGTTCTCTACTATTTTATCTTTTGATATGTTATCACTTTTAGTCAGTGGCATTCCATATCCTGCATCATCATAGAAAGTAAAATAGTAATCAAAACTATATTTATTAGGATCATAATGAACTACAACATAAGCTTCTTCAAAATTTCCAAAAGGATCAGTTATTCCTTTTTCTAATTCTACACAAGCTTTATTTCCATCAACTCTTATATAGTACAAATTTTCACTATTTGATAATGGACCAAATTCATTATCATTTACTCCAGTAGTGGTCGCCATAATGATACTATCTATACTATCTAATAACGAGTCTTTTTTTGCTAATTCTCCATCTTTTATATCATTTTTACTTGATTTTTTGCTTATTTTTGGTTTCCTATTAATAGCACATTCAAGATTTAATTCTTTTTCAACTGTTTCTTTTAATTCGTCTATTTTTTTATCTTTCAAATCTTCTCTAATAGTAATGCTACCCTTTACTAACATTTTTACTACAACAGAATTTCCAGAACTTTTTTCGGTGCAAGTAACATCTTCTATTTGCTTTTTATATACATCACAAATACCCATTCCTTTTTCTTTTAGTTTTTCATACTTTTCTTTTTCAGAGTCAGAACTATAATCTACTGACATTACAATTTCTGTTTCTTCTATTTTGTCGGACTCGTCAAAAAAGAAAGTTATTTCCATATCACTACCACTCTGAGTGCCAACACATATTAGTTTCTTTCTATTATCTTTTCCAAAATAGTAAAAAGCAAAAACTATTGCAAGTACAAACAAAATTAAAACTACTATTAAAATAGGTATTATTTTTTTTCTTACATCTACTGGTTTTTGTTGTTTCTCTTCATAGTTTCCCAAAGATATATTATCTTCAAAACCATTTATATTATTATTTTCATTATTCACTTTCTCACCTACTATAAAGAGTATAACACAAAAAAAAAATGAATACTATTATGCAGCATCCATTTTTAAAACTTTATTACTAGGTTGTGAAATAAATAGTCCTTTTCTTCTGTGACTTAATACTCCTCCTGTATATAGAACAGCAGATAAAGTACCAACTTCAGGTCGGAAGTTAACTATTGGTCTTTTTGCATTCATATTGCTATGATAACTATTAATGCTCATTCTTAAATTTCTAGAATAATAGTATAAAATGTCTTCATCTAACTCTTCTAATTTTTCTTTCCAAATATCTAACGTATCTTCAACTAAATCTCTCATGAATCCTAGTTTTTCTCTTCCTAAACTATATTCTAATATATCTTCGATAGTTAAATAATATTCTCCATCTCTACATAATGGTTTAAATCCAGCACCGATTAATTCTCTAACTTCTAATGTTTTTAATTTAACTAAACAACCAGTAGTATCTCTAAACCAATCTTCCCCCATGTTTTGTCTTAAGAATAATTTGTTTTTGCTTGAAAATAATAATTTTCTAGCTCTTTCTACTTCGCTTACACTGTTATCTCCATAGATATTATTTAATCTTGTAATGACAGGTCTAGGGTCATCATAAATTATTCTTAGTTCATCTCTTTTTGCATTATCTTCGATGAAATAAATTTTAAATTGTCCAGTATTTGGTGAATTTTCAATAGATGCTGAATTTCTTTGAATATAACTATCTATTCTATATTTGAACTCAGAGCCATTTCTCATTTCGACTTCATCAGTATATAGTCGAGTACAATTATCAATTTGTCTAAGTGATCCAGTTATTAATTTTTCTTCATTTAATGGATCTCCAAACGTATAAACAAGAGTTGCCATACTCATAGAAATCTCCCCCAAACTCTTAACTGTATAAATTTAGTTAAGAAGTTATAGTATCAAAATAATAAAAAGAAGTCAAGCACAAAAACATTGAACAGTTGTTTGACAAAAACAAACGTTTGTAGTATTATATACTTGGAATGGAGGGTATTATGGAAAAACTAACCAAAAGACAAAATGATATACTTATTGTTATCAAAAAATTTATGGCTACTCATGGATATCCACCTACTGTTAGAGAAATAGGTTCAAGTCTTGATTTATCATCACCTGCAACTACTCAATTTCATTTAAATAAACTTGAAGAAAAAGGTTATATTAGAAAAAACAACAGTAAAAATAGGACGTTAGAATTATTAGTTGAAAACGAATATGAAGAAAAAAATGAAGATATTACTAATGTTCCTCTACTTGGAAAAGTTACTGCAGGAAGTCCAATCGAAGCTATCGAAACTCCAAATGAATATTTTTCTCTTCCAACTAATCTGATTAACGGAAAAAAAGAAATATTTACTCTTTTAGTTAGCGGAGAATCTATGATTAACGTTGGAATATATGATGGTGATATTATTATTGTAGAAAGACAAAACACTGCAAATAATGGAGATAAAATAGTTGCTATGACAAGTGATAACGAGGTAACTGTTAAAACATATTACAAAGAAAACGGTCATTTCAGATTACAACCAGAAAATGATACAATGAGTCCTATTATTTTAGACAAAGTATCAATACTTGGAAAAGTAGTTGGATTATATAGAAAATTTTAACAAAATAAAAGAAGAGCTTTTGCTCTTCTCTTTTTATAATATTGTCTAGAAGAAGAATGTTTAGCGATAAAACCCGCCCCTAAACAAGCAGGTGGGTGTCCATACTTAACCATTAGGATTCCAAAATTAATGGCATTCAACACAAGTTAATGATCCGAACTCCCGTATCGTAAACTTAGTCGGTTTTAAAAGAAAACATCCTTTCCTTTAGACAATTTTATTATATCACAAGTTAGGATGCTTTCCAATATCTTAAATTACAGTTGACACTACTTCGTGTTAATATCAGATATTATTTTTTCTATTCTATCCCCATATTCTATAGAATTATCAAAATAAAATCTTAATTCTGGAGTGTGCCTAATATCTACTCTTTTACTAATTTGACCTCTAATATACGATTTATTTTTTTCTAGAGATTCTTCTATTTCTTTTTTATTAACATTATCTAAAATTGTATAAAATACTTTGGCATAACTTAAATCATTTGTAATCTCTACACCAGTTAACACAACTGATTTAAGTTTTTGATCTTTTACTTCCATAAGTATTTGACTAATTACTTTTTGAAATGTACTGTTATATCTATCTATTTTTAAACTCATTATCTTTTAATCTCTTTTAATTCATAACACTCAATTACATCAAGTTCTTTGATATCTTGGAAATTCTCTAAAGTAATTCCACAATCCATATCTTTTTTCATTTCTTTAACTTGATCTTTTTCGTGTTGAATTGATTTAATTTTTCCAGTATATATAACAATACCATCTCTAATTAATCTAGCATTATAATTATTTTTCATAACACCATCTGTAACATGACATCCTGCTATATTACCAATTTTAGAAAATTTAAATATTTGTCTTATTTCTGCATGTCCAATTATTTCTTCTTCAAATACAGGATCTAATAATCCTTTCATTGAATTTTCTATATCTTCAATCATTTTATAAATAATATCATATAGACGAATATCGACATTATAGTTTTTAGCAAGATCGATTATATTTGTAGAAGGACGAACATTAAATCCTAGAATAATTGCATCACTGGCATTAGCTAAAGTAACATCACTTTCAGTAATAGTACCTACTCCACCTAAAATAATATTTACTTTAACTCCTTCTACATCTATCTTATTAAGACTTTGTTTAATAGCTTCAAGTGAACCATTAACATCTGTTTTTAAAACAACATTTATTTCTTTTTTACCTTCTTTAATTGCTCCAAATAAATCTTCTAATGTCATACCACTCTTATTAGTATCAGCTGCTTTAGCACGTTCTTTTCTTTGTTCAGCAATTGCTTTAGCTTGTTTTTCTGTTTCAAAAGACATAAATTTATCACCTGCAGAAGGTACTTCATTAAGTCCTGTTATTTCTACTGGAGTAGAAGGGGCTGCTGAAATAATATCTTGTCCTTTATCATTCTTTAAAGTTCTTACTTTACCAAAAGATGTACCAACCACAATTGGATCTCCAAGTCGTAAAGTACCATTTTGTACAAGAAGTGTTGCAATAGTACCTACTTTTTTATCAAGACGAGACTCAATTACTGTACCCATAGCATATCTATTTGGATTAGCTTTTAACTCTGCCATTTCACTTACTAAAATAATACTTTCAAGTAATTCTTTAATACCTTCATGAGTTTTAGCAGATATTTTATTAGTTACAATATCTCCTCCCCATTCTTCAGGAGTAAGACCATATTCAGTAAGTTCAGTCATAATACGATTAACATCTGCTTCTGGTTTATCTATTTTATTTATAGCAACTATTATAGGTACTTTAGCAGCTCTTGCATGATCTATTGCCTCTTTAGTTTGAGGTTTAACTCCATCATCTGCAGCAACAATTATAACAACAACATCAGTAACGCTAGCACCTCTTGCACGCATTTCAGTAAATGCTTCATGTCCTGGAGTATCAATAAAAGTAATTTTCTTACCATTAATTGATACTTGATAAGCACCTATTGCTTGAGTAATTCCTCCAGCTTCACTACTAACGACATCAGTTTCTCTAATTGCATCAAGAAGTGATGTTTTACCATGGTCTACATGTCCCATTATAGTTACTACTGGTGGTCTATCTATTAGGTCTTTATCTTTTTCATGTATTTCATAATTTTCAAAATTAGAAATATCAGTAGTTTCTTCCCTAGCTATTTCTTTACCATAATCAATTACAAGTAATTCAGCTACTTCAAAAGATAAAGGATAATTAACATTAGCCATAACTCCTAATTTCATTAATTTTTTAACTAATTCAATACTAGAAATATCTAATTCATTAGCAAGTTCTGCTACTGTCATATCTTCTTTATATATAACTTTTTCTTTTAAAGTTTCATCTTCATTAGATTGTAATTTATCACGATGTTTATAAATATTTTTTCTTTCTTTTCTAAAATTATTATTTTGACTAGTTTCTACTCTATCTTTCTTAGATTTTAATTTCTCTCTATTACTATTATTATCTATTTTAATATTATTTGTAGTAATAAGATCTTCAACGGTTTCATCAAGATCTTCTAATGATTCATCTTCTTCTGTTTCTTCATCTGAAACTATATAATCCTCCATATCTTGAATTTCATTATCTAGAATAATAATATCATCTTCTGTAAGCATAGAATTTTCATCTTCATAAGAAATCTCCAACTTATCACATAACTCCATTATCTCTTCTAAACTCTTACTAACGTCTTCTGAATATTCTAAAATACTCATCATAAAGATCACCTCTACTTTCTTATTTTTCTTCTATTATTTCTTTTATATTCTCATATACATTATCTGGAATATTAACTTCCAAATGCCTTTCTAAAGCTTTTCCTTTTTTGGCTTTTTCAAGTACTTCTAAATCTTTTTTTATATAAGCACCTCTACCATTTAATTTACCAGTTAAATCTACTTCTATATTACCTTCAGGAGTTCTTACTACTCTTAATAATTCCTTTTTAGGTAATTTTTCTTTAGTAATTATACAAGTTCTTAATACTTCTTTTCTTTGTTTCATATTAGTTTATAAAATTAATTCCCATTTCTCTAGCTTGTTCAGTATTTTTAACATCAATCTTATAATGAGTTAATTTTGAAGCAAGTCTAGCGTTTTCTCCTTTTTTACCTATTGCTAATGAGAAATTATCATCATCAGCAACTACTATACATTCTTGTTTTTTAGGATCAGTTATAATTACATGTAAATTTTTAGCTGGTTGTAAAGCATTAGCTATAAAAGTTTCAGGTTCAGGATCATATTTAACAACATCTATTCTTTCACCATTAACTTCTTCTATTATACGTGCTATTCTATTTCCTCTTTCTCCAATACATGCTCCTACTGGATCAATATTGCTTCTTTCAGAATAAACAGCAACTTTTGATCTGCTTCCTGCATCTCTAGCTACACTATATAAAAGTACTGTTCCATCAGAAAGTTCTGGAATTTCAAGTTCAAATAATCTTTTTAAGAATCCATAATGTCTTCTAGATAGTAAAATAAGCATTCCCTTACCACTACCATCAACTTTACTAACATATACTTTTATTTGTTTTCCCATTTCTATTTTTTCACCAGGAATACATTCTTTTTTAGGAAGGATACCATTACTTCTTCCTAAGTTAATGAAGTAATTATCTACATCTTCTAGTTCAACAGTTCCAATTAATAATTCATCTTCTTTATCACCAAATTCTTCAATTATTGAATTTTTTTCTGCTTCTCTTAATTTTTGAACTATTACTTGTTTTGCAGTTGATGCAGCAACTCTACCAAAATCTTTTGGAGTAACTTCTGTATCAATTGTATCTCCTACATTTAGAGTTTTATCTATCTTTCTAGCTTCAGTTAAGCTAATTTCAGTATCTAAATCAATATCTTCAAAATCATCTTCTACAACAGTAAGATATGAAAATACTTTTATATCTCCTGTATCTCTATTAATTACTATTTTAGAATTAGTTAAAGAATCAAAATTCTTCTTATAAGCAGTTGCTAAAGCAAGTTCCATTGCTTCAAATACTACTTCTTTATCTATTCCTTTTTCTTTAACAACTAAATCTACTGCTTTTAAAAATTCTTTTCCGTTCATCTTATTTATCTCCTTTTGGTTTTGCATATACATCCAACATATAATTATCAAAATCTAATTCTTCTTTATCAAGAATAGGATTTATTATTCTAGTAGCTTTAACTACAGTATTAAGATCAATTATATAATCAGCATCTAGTGCAATTCTTAAATATTGTTCTTCATCTTCTTTTTCTAGTTTTATAGAATCAATCCATACATTTAAATCTTTAATTTTAGGATCAATTATACTTTTTAATTTTTCTTCCATAAACACCTCTCTAAATAATATAAAAAGTGGAAGACTTCTTCCACTCGATGCACTTATATAATAACACAATTTTACAAAATAACCAAATAAAATCGTAATTATTTTCTTCTTTTAATAAATATTTTAAATACATATCCCAAAAATATAGCAAAAATTACTACATACACCCACAACAATATAGTTGTAAGAATTCCATCAGTATAATGATAAATTAATGCTTCTATTGAATCAGGAAAATACTTACTTATTAGTTTTTGCAATTCTGGTACTTTTACATTATTTTCAATAAAATTAAGAATTCTTAAAAATATATCTATAATTGCAAAAGCATAAACAAAATTAGAAAATCTTCTAAAATAAAATATTACTAATGCTAATAAAACTATTATTACAATCAAATCTATATACATATTACCACCTCATAAAAATATTATTTTTAAATTCATAAGATAAAGTAGAACTTTCTCCATGTCCTGGATATATTTTTATATCTTCTGGATAAGTCTTTATCTTTTTTAAACTCTCTTTCATTTTAAATTGATCTCCAGAGTCTAGATCAGTTCTTCCAACAGATGCTCTAAAAAGGAAGTCTCCAGTAAACATTATTTTATCTTTTTCAAAATAAAAAGTAACACAATCATCTTTATGACCAGGAGTTTTAATAATTTTAAATGAAAAATTACCTATTTTTTGTTCTAAAGAACTATTATAATCTATAACATCTACTTTATAATCATTTAATATATTATCTAATGCACCAATATGATCAAAATGATAATGAGTAATTAATACTGCTAATACTTTTCTTTTACCAATTTCTTTTTTTATTAATTCATAATCATCTCCAGGATCTACAACAAGAACTTCATTATTATTTTCTACAATATAACAATTCTCTTCTAAATATCCTGTAACTACTCTACTTATTTTCATTTTTTTCTATTTTCTCTTTCATAAATAAATATTCTGCAACAGCATTAGCCATATCATAAGTTTGACGAAAATTATATGCACTATCAGGATCTATTGTATTTATTATTTTATTTTTAAAAACTTCAAATTCACTTTTATCATTATGTACATAAGTAATATGATCTAGTAACTTATCTCCATCATATACTGTAAGTTCTCCTCCGTTTGGCATATGTGTATTATCAGAAGTTGTTACAAATTTAAAAATCCATCCATTAGGTGCAGTAAAACTATGCCCATTCCATCCATGATCTTCATAGTTCTTAATTTGAAGTCCAATTTTTAATAATTCTTTTTGTTTAGAAAAATCTGTTGGTTTTATTAATTCTTTCAAGTATAGGTATTCAGCTACTGCAACTATTAAATCATATAAATCATCATCTTTATTACATTCAGATGTTTTAATTATATTTAGAACGAAATTATTAAAATCATCTTTTTCATTATCTATACAATAATATGATGTTTTAATATGTTTCCATTCAATAATATTTCTTTCATTTTCAGATAAGGGTATTGATCTAATATAGAAGTTTCCAAAAAGTTTATAGAATTCATGTGTACCATTATCATTCTTTACTAATCCAAGAACTTGTTTTTGTTCTTCTATTATTTCTTCCTTTGTATTAATATCTAATGCACTTTTGATTCCTAAACCTAAATGCGTTGTATATAAGTATTCTGCAGTAGCAACTGTTAAATCATATGAGTCACTATCTTTTTTACAGTCCATAATATCTAAAACTTTTTTTATAAAGCTACCAAACTCATCATTATTATCATTAGTTCTATAAGTTGTATTTAAAACTATATCCCACACTGTAACTTGTTTTATTTTTTTTACATCGTCAACAATACTAGAACTAAAATACCAATTATTTGGAGTAATGAAAGTAGCATTTTCACCATTTTTAACAAACTCTTTAATCTGATTCTTTAATTCTATTATTTCTTCTTTAGTATAATTTTTCATTCTTTCACAACCTTAATATTTCTAGCAATAATTAAATAATCTCCTCTTTCTTCTCGATATTCAACTGTATCACCAACATTAACTGGAGTTGATAAATCATCTTTTTCAAAATCAACAATTTCAGATTCACATTTAATTATTCCATATTCTCCATTAAATTCAGTTATAATTCCTCTTTTAACCATGATATGCACCACTTCCTTTACCTAAACCAAATGTTTCTATAGCAGTTTTTATTTCCTCAACTTGTCTGTTATCTTTAGTAGGTATAACTACTTGTTCTATTATTTCTCCATCTCTATGTATAATATACCAGTCTTCTCCAAGTAAAATACTATTTTCAGTTTCTTCAAAAATAACTGGTTCAAAACTACGTTCCAATTCTTCTCTTTCTTTTTGATCAGGATTAAGTCTAATACTAATTGCCTTCATCATAGATATTTCTTGATCAGTTGCATCTTCACGTACTCTTTTTCTTTTAGGAGTATAAATAAACTGAACTGGTTCGTTAAAAGAGAATTGGACATCATCTTCTTTTTCTGCAACTACTTCATAGAATCCTCCCCAATCAGCATGTGGAAAATTAGTTTTTAATCTATCATCTCTTAATCCTTTATGAAGGTCAGTCGCTACTACTACAACATCTAAATTATCTCCACATTGTGCAGATTCTCTTATCATTTGTTTTCCAATTAATCTAATTATATTTTTATATTCTTCTTCGCTTATTCTTCTATCTAGGTTTCTTAATTGTAATTGAACGACATTTCCTCTTCTAACCGCTAATACTCTACCAGCTAACTCATTACTTATTCTTTCTCTTATTAATATTGCATCTCCATCTGGTCCTTTTAAGCATTCTAAATATGTATCATATCCAGAAGAATCATTTAAGTCGATACAACTATCTCTATACATTCTTCCTATTATTAATCTATCTTGATCTCTAAAATCAGATGAAAAAGTATATTTTCTAGTTTCACCACTAACAATAGGTATACTTGATTCTCTTCTATCAAACATATTCTCTAAATAAAACTCCGCATATTTTCCAACATTGAACTCACCAATTACATCAGTAATAGTTGGTGAAATAATAGTTCTTAATATACTAGATGATTTACCATATTCAGTTGCAAATCCAACTAGTTTTTCAAAAGATAATTCTATTCTTTCATCACTAATATCTAATCTATCTTTAATTCTTGGAAAATAAGATAAAATATCTATTAACATTTGGACAGATAATTCCTTAGTTCCTTTAATTGATCCAAAGAAAGGTATTATTCTTTTTAAACTAAATAAATCATCTATATTATTAACTGCTTTCTTACATTTTTTCGGATTATCTAATAATTCTATTAATAAAGAACTTAGTACATAATCAGTACGTTTTCTATTTGTCATACTAAAGTTTTTAGCAACAAAAGTTTTAGTATATCTAAATCTATCTCCAGAAGTTATTATAGCCTCAGATTTACTAAGAACTGTTTTTTCTGCTCTAGCATTAAGTTCTTTATTTAATTTTTTAACTATTTGAATAATACATGCACTAGGTAATCCATATCCACTTTCTTCAAAGTAATCATGAAGTTCTTTTTTATCTAATTTTCCTGTTTCTATAAACATTTTTACTAAATGATTGAAAATTTCATCAAACTTATCATCTGGTAAAAATATATTTGATTTTTTTAATTGTTTTCTAATTTCTTCTTTATAGAAAATTTCATCTATTTTACCATCAAGTTTTCCAGAATATATTTCTTCTCTTAAAACAGCAAGAGCTTTATTTCTTTTCTTTTCTCTTAGTATTTGATCAATAATATCTGGTTTTAATCCAAAAGTATCATTAATTATATTTTTTAATTTTTCTTTTTCTTGAACTATATATTTATCTCTATGATCATTTAGTATTTGATTACAAAATTCAGCAATTATTTTTCCATCTTCACCAGATACTGGAAGAGATCTATTATTTTTTAAATAAATATCATAAAATCTATAGAAATACTTCTTTAAAGAATTTGACACTTCTTCTCTATCATCTGATTCCATGAAATCTATACATTCATTAGCAAGAATTTCAAGAATATCATCTTTATTTCCATCATCTATCTCATAAAAGTATTGTTCAAATCTATCAGCTAAAGCATCTATACTTTTGAACTTAAATGTATTCTTATTAGTTCTATATCTATAAGCTGCAATTCCGTCTAAAACAGAATTTAGTATTTCCCAATTTTGATTGTTAACACTTGGTTCATCGGCTCTATCTAAATCTGGTTTAATAGCCTTAATTAATTCAATTACTTCTCCTACATTAATTGATTCATCCAAATAAGGATTAAATTCATGTTGTAAAAAAGGAAGTTCCAATAAATCATCTATTTTACCTTCTTCTAAATAATTAGATACAATTATTGCTTTCTTTTCATTACTTAAATATCTATAATAAGGAGTATATTCTCCAATACAAAGATATTCTATTGTACATAGAAATTGGTTGTTTAAAAAATCTTCTCTTGTTAATTTAGTTTCTTTTAAAGCATCTTCTACAATATATTCATCTATTTTAGTTTCTAAATATTTAATTAAGCTCGGATTTTCTATAATTGATGCTTCCATTATAGAATCTATTTTTCTAAGAGCAGGAATTCTTTTAAGTTCTTCTTCAGTTGCAACAAATTCTATTCCTTTAGAATGAGGAAGTATCTCCTCTTCTGGAAAATAAATAAGCATTCTAGGATTACTTCTTAATAATCTTTCTAATATACCAATAGGTAAATTTCTACCTAATTCTGGATTATCCTCTATTTGTTCAAATGAAGGAATAAAGTGTTGAATTGCTGCTTCTCTTAAATATATTTGTTTATCTGTTGATGTCATATCTTTATATGGAAAGGATAAAACAATACTTGGATCTTCTTTAATTTTAGGAATGATAAAAGAACTAATTCTTAAAATATTAGGATTAGCTTTTAAAGAATCACTATTAAGTACAAAACTACTATTTAAATAATCACATACTCTTTGTAATAATTCGGAATTATTTAATACTTCTTCGATGTTATTGTTTATTATTTCTAATATTTCGTTCATATTATCACCCTATAATATTATTTTATCATAAAACAGAGTGTATAAATACACTCTGTTTTTAAATGTGTTAAGCAGATCTTCTTTTTCCAGATAATCTATAATATTCCATATCTGCAAGTCTTAAATCTTCAGCAAATTTTGAATCATATGGACTTGGATATAATTTATACTGTTCTCTAAATACAAATGCTGCATTTCTAAATGCAGGATCTCCATAATTGCGAAGTCTAATTGTTTGTCCTCTATGTTTTTTTATACTAGAACTAGGAAACCCTTTATTAAGTTGATCTATATAACGACAATATTGTTTAAAACTCATATCTCTAATTGTAATACAATACTTTATAGGTTCTCCTCCTTCAATAAAATGTTCGTAATTAAAATGTACCCCTTTTACTTCATCATAATCTATTCTCCATCGAGTTTGCTAATCAAAAGAAACCATTCCAATTTTTTTACCAAATCCATAACTGCTATCTAAAGTTCCAATATATGGATAACCACCAAGTACAAATTTACCACTTTGTCTAACCAAATTTAGAAGTATTTTTCTCGCTTCTTCCATATTCTTTGTATCAATGAGTTGCTCCATATTATCACCATAATAATTATATCACAAAAAAAGACAAATAAAAAAATGCTTATTAAGCATTTTCTTCTTTTGTTTCTTTAGTCTCTACTACTTTTTTACCTTTATAACTTCCACAATTAGGGCAAGCTCTATGTGGTTTAATAGCAGCTCCACACTCTGGACAAGTTACTGTACCAGCTGGTGTAAGAGCATTGTGACTTCTTCTTGTTCTTTTACTTGTTTTAGAAATTCTTCTTGCAGGTACTGCCATATTATCACTCCTATTCTATATCTTTCAGTACATTGAAGGGATTATTACTTGTTTTTAACTCTTCTTCACTGATTAATCTCCAACCATCCCCTTGATATTTACTATAATCAGTAATATCAGTATACCTAGATGGGACCTCTAAGACAATATTTTGCCACAAAATGTCGAGAATATCAATATAATTTTTTGAACTTTTATCCTCTTCTGTTAGATTTTCTTCAATAATTTTAGAAAAATTAATAGTTTTTTCTTCTAAACTAATAGCATCAAGAACTATAATATCTCCTGATAAAGTACCAGTTAGTATTAATTCTTCTAAATTATTTTCATATAATCTACCTTTAAAATGTACATTTTTTAAATCTTCTAATTCTGGTAAATGATATAGTTCTAAATCAATAATAACATCTTGATCTATATCTAAATTAATATTATCAGTTAATATAACTTTTTCTAAATTAATTTCCATATCATCACCTCGGTTTATAAATTATACCACAGTATTATAAATATGCAAATTATTCTTTAACACCATTGTATCTTTTTAATATATAGATTCCTGTTCCTAAAAGTAATAGAACAATAACTATTCTAACTATTGGTGGAATAATATTAGCATCTTTAGTAAGATCTTTTTTACTTACTTCTATAACAATTCCATCTTTAGTTAATTTATCCCAAGTATAAACGCCATTCTTTTCATCTTTTTTAGTAGCATTTGTTGTTAATACTTTTTTATCTGTTTTAAATGTAACAGTAGTATCTCCTAAATATTCACATTTTATATCACCAGTCAATTTAATATATATACTATTTTCTCCCTCTACTATACTTTTTTCAGTAAAGCATTCTTTATATATTAAAGATTCTTTTAATGATAATTTGTCATATTTATAAGATGCTTTTAAAACATTATTATTTCCTTCTGTTGTATGTTCTATTTTATAATACTCACCATCAGCTAGTTTAACTCTATCTGAATTTTCTTCAATTTTAGTAATAGAAGGTAATTCTTCATGTTGAGCTACATCTTTTTCTTCATAAAGAGTTATATCTTCTGTAAATACTCCTTTTTTATAAGTTAATTCATAGTTTGCAGTACAACCAGTTAATATAAATAATAAACTAAATAGTAATAATAATTTCTTCTTCATAATAACCTCCTATGGCCTATTGAATATATAGAATGTTGGTCCTGAACAAGATGAGAACGCGCTTGCTGGCCAAGTGTTTTTAGTTCTATCTCTACTTGCTGGATCAGCAATTGTATATTCACCATTTTGCATTCCTGTAATAACTAAGAAGTGTCCTCCATTAGTAAATGGACAACTATTTCCTGGTTCATGAACCAAGATTATTGCTAGGCTATCACCAGTTAATAATGCTTCATTAAGTTTTTCAATATTAGCATCATTCCAACTATACAATTCACTTCCTTGAATACCTAAACTTTTTAAATATTCAGCAAGAGTTCCAAAATAAGAACCAGATGAAGTACATCCACCATGAGCACAAACCCAATTAGTAGCTTCTATAGGATCATGAACTTCTGGTTTTAAGAATGTTGATGCTACTATAGCAGCTGATGTTGGCCCACATCCATGAGATGCAATAGTTCCATATGAACCATATGGACTTCCGCCATAATCACCTTGATTATAATAAACAACATCACCAATTAATATTCCACCAGTACCTTGGTATTTCTTAATCTCATCTTCATTTTTCTTTTCGTTTTCTTCTCTTGCTTTTTCACGAGCTGCTTCTACATCTTTTCTAACTTTTTCTGCTTCTGCATGCTTAGAATCATCTAATTCTCGTTGTACTTGATCTTCGACTTCTTTGTTACTCTTATAAACTGCTATTGCTTCATTATTAGCATTAGTCCAACATTCTGTTTCAAGAACACTGGTTTCACCTAATAAAGTCATTAATAAACTTACTAACAACGGTACAAAGAATACTGCTGCTGCTGCAATAAATTTATTAGCAATTTTCTTAACATCTTTTTTAGTCATTTGAATATTTGGATTAAATACAATTTTAGCAAGAGCTATTCCAGCTGCTAATACTAGTATTACTGGTACTAATAGACAAACAACTTCAATTACTCTTTTTATCAATAAAATACTAGATAAAAAAGAATAATTTTCACAAGTATTTAGAAACATATCTACACCTTCCTTATTCTAATCATAATTATATTATAAATCAAAAACAATTACATTAAAACTATCTTTTATATCAAAATATGATGGATAATCAAATACTAAATAAATCTGTTCTTTATTATTATCAGTATATCTAGTAGCTCGTGCATTAACATAACCATTTAGATTCATATTAATATCATAGTAATCTATATTATTTTCTTTTAAAAATAAAACTAGATTTCTTATATCATTTTTAAAAGATTCTATATTACCATCATTTATTTCTTTATTTACATCCATATTAATTATTAATTCATTTGTTTTAGATATTTCAAAATAAGTATCTAAGAATTCTTTATCACTTACTCTTTTATTAAATCCATAATATTTATCAAATAATTCTTTATCTTCTTTTGAACTATTTTTATATAGTAACAAAATATTATATAATCCAACTTGCATATTATCTAAACTAAATTCTATATTACTAGACTTATCTATAATATTTAAAATATCTTTATAATACTTATTCTCAATTTCTTTTATTTTATATTCATAAATATAATTTTCATATATTCCTGGTTCTACTAAATCTTCTATATTATTTTTTTCAAATGAATTATTATCATATTCATAATAGTACAATTTAAATTTTGTTAATCTACTTGAAGAAACATCAAATTCATATATATATGCATCATCTAGTTCTTCTTCATCATAAACATATTTATCTACATTAATACTATCTATATTAAACTCTTCATGATATTTTTCTTTTAAATATTCTTTTACTTTTTTTTCTATTTTTTTAATATCTCTTGGTACAGTTAAATCAGAAAGAATTATAAATATGAATAACAATAATGATAATGCAAAAAGTAATCTATTCTTCATCTTCTGTATATCTCGAATGATATAAATCTTCTTCATCTATATCTTCATTATTATTAACAATCATATCAAATTTAGGTAATTCTTCTTTAGATGCTAATCCAAAATAATCTAGAAAATCACTTGTAGTTGCATAAAGAATTGGTCTACCAGGAAGATCACTTCTACCAACTTCTTTTACTAGTCCTTTCGCAACAAGTTTATGAATCATTTCACGAGAGTTTACTCCTCTAATTTCATCAACCATTATACGAGTTAATGGCTCATTATAAGCGATAATAGCCAGTGTTTCTAAAGCTGCTTGTGATAGATTACTATCTTCATCTTCTAATAATTTTTTATAATACTCACGATGTTCTTTTTTAGTACTTAATTTAAATCTATCACCTAAAATATTAATCATTATTCCACGGGATTCATCTGAATAAATTTGTTTTAAATCACTTATTATTTTATTGGCTTCTTCAGGAGATACTTCAAGTATTTCTTCTATTTGATTTAATGTAAGTCCTTCATCTCCAACAACAAATAATAATCCCTCTAGTATTGCTTGTTTATTCATTGACTCACCTCACATATTATATTGTCAAAATTCTTATCTTGATAAAGTCTTATTTCGTTATCTTTTGCCATTTCTAGTATTGCTAAAAATGTAACTATTACATATTCTTTATTAATTGTTTCAAATAATTCAATAAAATTAACTCTCTTTTTAATAGATAATATTTTTCTAATATTAGATCTTCTTTTTTCTACACTTAATTCTTTAGTAGTTACTTTTGTATGAATAGGTTGTTTTTCTTTTTCTCTTTCTAAAAACTTTTGAAACGCATCAATTAAATCGTTTAAAGTAACATCTCCATTATTAACAATATTATCACTATATTCTTTTATATTTTCGGGTAATTTAGTAATTATTTGTTTTCTATTATTTTCTAAATCTTTAAAATCATTAGTTAATTCTTTATATTTTTGATATTCAATTAATCTATTAACTAACTCTTCGCGAGGATCTTCTTCCTCTTCTTCATCATCTTCATGTTTAGGAAGTAACATCTTTGACTTTATTTCTAACAATTCTGCAGACATAACCAAATATGAACTAGCTACATTTAAATTCATCTCTTCCATTTTATGAATATAATCTAAATATTGCTTAGTTATATCTTCTATTTTTAAATCAAAGATATCCATTTTAGATTCTTTTATTAAATGTAATAACAAATCTAATGGTCCTTCGAAATTTTCTATTGTTAAAGTATAGTCCATAAGATATCCTCCCAATAATTATAATAACATATTTACTTTACATTATGCACTAATTTATTATTATAGATTCGGCTATTTATGATAAAATTATTATAGTAGGAGGTATTTATATGGATACTTTTAAAAAGATTTATTTAATTATGATAGTATTAACTGTTTTTGCATTTGGAACAATCGCTTTAGTTGATACTGGTACAATTTCTCAATATGGCGAAACTGGTTCAATTATGTTTTTACTTGCAACAGAATTAATGGTTGGACTTCTTATAATGTCGAGAATTGCTAATATATTTGGTAATAGGCAAAACTTATTTGTTGGATACTTAAGTGCTTTTATAACTTTGATATATATGTTATTAGTCATATTGTATATTATATTAATTGCAACAGAAAGTTATGATGCATTAAAGAACATGATGGATATAATGGCTTTCTTTGAAAAAGTAGAAATGTTCGTTCTAGTAAATGTATTAGTATTTGAAATACCATATGTAAATGATACCCATAAAAAAATACAATATGTAATCGCTGGAATTATATCAATATTATTAATTATTAGTTTTGCTCAAGGTGAAAAGAATGATAGTTTTACTAAATACTATTCAACAACTATATATGAAGAAAATACTAATGAAACAAGTGAAGACTTGATGAAAATTATTACTTATGGATGTGTTGCAATGTTCTTTATAAATCCTATGCTAAGAGTTTGGTGGATAGATAAAGATTATTACAATGCAAGAGATATATATGATGTAGAAAATACACCTACTCAGCTTACAGTAAATGATATGGGAAAAGTTCATACTAATAATAGTTACCTAGATAAACCTGCAGTAGATCCTAACGCTCAACCAACTATACCTGTTAATCCACAAAGTAATGATAATGGAGTTGCTGTTGAAAGGGAAAATGAACCTAGAAAAATTATTCCACATCAAGCAGATGATATAATACCTGATGAAGAAGAATTTTCAGAACCAGTTATTAATAAGAATTATAAACCAAATGATATATCAGAAGTAATGATACCATCTGTTGATGGAACTACTCCTACTGATAATAATCCTAATACTTAAAAGTTATAGCCCTTAAGATCAATACTTATATCAGACATATCTTCAATAATATATTTGATATATTTATCTGATAAGGCTATAACTTTTTCTATGTCTAAAATTACTCTATTTATTCCATTCCATGTAGTTATTACTTTTATAGAATTAATTAATTCATACATATTTCTACTATCAAGTATACCTTCTAAATTAACTACTAAAAATCCTTTTTTATATTCATAATTTACTTTAAGCATATTATCACCTACTAATATAATTACTAGTAGATTAATAAAAACCTAAAAAAAAAGAGTACTACTACTCTTTTTTATCATCTGTTTCTTTATTTTTAACATCTTTAAGTTGAGCATAAGTTGCAATTACTATTAATAGAATACCAAATACTAATATATATGCCCATATTGGTATTACTCGCCATAAATCACCAAATCCAACAATTATTTCTACTATGATTGCACCTAAACCAATAAAGAATTTACAATCACTTCTCTTATTCATAAATCCCATA
Source organism: Bacilli bacterium (assembly GCA_017541325.1). GTDB lineage: Bacteria > Bacillota_I > Bacilli_A > RF39 > UBA660 > RUG11788. Next base: position 28,100 of record JAFXZI010000010.1, on the reverse strand, counting down.
ATAATAGATGCAGATGCTAATACAATCGTATATAAGATGACATATGGATTACTTTCAAATAATACCATCAAGAATGAGATTGAATATCCTATATAACCAACAAAGTTTTTAGCAAAATCACTACTACACATATGAGCAATAGTAAATGTTAAATAATATAGTAATAACGAGAATAAAACTAGACTAACTACTGGATCGAGTGTTGTTCCATTCAATATCGTAAAGAATGGTACCCCTACTGCCAATAAAGATATATTATAATTGTATTCATCATTAATATTTAATAAAGCTAGTCCTATGTAGAAGAACATAGATATTATTCCACTATATAATACATAATCTGTCGGTAAATACATATATCCATATATTTTTGGTATTACATATAAGTATACTAATAATAAGATAAATGTATATTCTTTAAATGATGGAGTCTCATCTTTTGTATACATATTAGACCCAAAATACAAAATTAACATTGCAACAAAAGATGCAAGTGAAATCGCTATTAAACTTGTATCATCTATCAATTCATAAGATAATAAATAAACTAGTGATACTACTGGAAGAATTCCAGAATAGAATTTAAATACCTTTTTAGTAGTTTCGTTAGTAGTAACAAAATATACAAAGGCAATTATTAAAAATGTAAGAGTTAAAGCTGTACCAATTACATTAACATCAAATATATATTTTTCTACTAATAATAGTAATGAAATAATTATTAATAATAATTTTGCAGGAATAAATTGAAACTCTATTTCATTCCTTCCTTCTTTTGTAAACGTCATACCAGTTATATATAATGCAACTGCTGTAACTAAAGCAGACATTAAATATCCTTCTGGATATGATACAAAGAAAGTCATACATAAAAGAACATCACTTACTACTAATGAAACATTTTTTGAAGATTCATTTTTATAAGTTAATGACAAAATATAATTAATAACTACAAATACTAGTAAAAGAATTACAAATGTTTTTTGATTTTCAACTAATGAAAATGATGGTATCAATGCTAGAAAATATCCTATTGATACATAATTTGAGATTGTTTTATCTTGATGTTTCATACTTAATAAGTAAATATTTATTAACGCAAGTAGTGATAATAATATAGTAGATAAAATATCTGTATAAGTTCTTGAGAATAATGCAAAAATACCTATTGTTATTATTGCACCTGCTTCACTAAAATCCTTTAGTGTAACTAAGTCACTACCTTCTTTATACTTAAATAATTCAAGCAATGTAAATAAACCAAGTATTATAGCAAGTCCAGATTCTAATAATAAATTAAAGTAAACTATTAATTCTGTAATTGATAATACGATTGAAAAATATAATATATATAAATTACTAATTGCTTTAAAGTTTTTGTAACTTATATAAGCTAAAAGAGCTACTACTCCAAAAATTGAAGACATGTATAAATAGTTTCCAGCTCCTTTTAAAGAAAAATAAGTTCCAAATATATTATTTAATCCCGCTGCTATATAAGTAAATGTTATAAAAGCCATTCCTAGGAACCAATATAAATAAATAGTTGATTTAATCTTAATGTTTTTTTCAGCAAATTTAGATAATACAATAAAAAATACTGATATAGCTATAAATATTAATCCTTTAATAATAATATTTAGACTTTCCCATCCAGTTGTTGCAAAAATAAATCCAGCAACTAAAACCATAAATACACCTAATTTTATAGTAAGATCTATTTTTCTTACTCTAGGATCAACTTTCGGTTTAATCTTTTCTTTTTTAATAAGTTCTAATTCCTCTTCTTCTAAAGATTTATCTTTATTTTTATCCATAAGAGCCATTGTAGAAGCTTCATCATATAGAAGGAAATCTAATAATGCTGTTACCCATTTTAGACAAAAGATATTTATTAGTCCTACTAATATCAGAAACTTTCTATCTGAAATAATTGTTCTATCTTCAGTATTAAGATAATAAATAGATAGAACTATGTTAGCAATTGTTACTACTAAATATATTTTTACTACTAATCCAATTAGAATACTTAATATATTTAATATTATTATTGCAAATAGTTTTACATTTTTATTCATTTAATCACCCATCCTATTCTATAAATAAATATTATCATAAAAAAAAGAAATATAATAGACATATTTCTTTTAAAAAATTATATAATAAAAATTATTCTTTTATAATAATAAAATATGATATTATATTATTAGGAGGATAGTTATGAGCAAAGACGATTGGTTTGATGATGAGGAAGATACATTAGATGAATTATTAGATGTAGAAAAAGAAAGATTAAAATTAGAAAGAGAAAGACTACAACTAGAAAGAGAAAGAACTGAAATAGCTCGAGAAGAGATAAGAGAACAAAGAGTAGCTAGAACATTTACAGTCCTACAAAGAGAAAGAGCAATCACTGAAGAAGAAAGAAGAAGAAATGCAGCTTTAATAGCGGTAGGAGGATTTATGTTAGGTGCTGCACTTTATTTATATTCTAAAGATACTACAGTTCTACAAGCAATAGAACATGGTGCAGAAATATTATCAACAACAAACTCATGGGGAGAATTCTTAAAATATTTTGTAGATGTAGGATTAGTACCTACTGCTTTGATTGGTGCTGCAACAGGAATGCTAAGAAGGGTTTTAAGACATCATGAACAATACACCAACGCTTCACATGAGGCTGAGGATGCTGAAGAAGCAAGAAGAAGGGTTCATCGTGATGAATTTGGAGGAAATGGACCTATAAACTGGGAAGATCCACAAGAAGAACAACAAGAAGGACAAGTTGGTTTTGAAGGATTAGGAGGAAATGGACATGCTAACGCAAGGTGAAATTCTAACTTTAGACGATAATAAAACATATACAGTTGTTTATTCAACTGAATTAGATTCTATCAATTATGTATATTTAATAGATAGAAATGATATAGGAAATAATATGTTCTGTTCTTTTGATAAAAATAATCAACTACAAGAAGTAGTTGATCCTAAATTAGTTGAAAAATTACTTTTAGATTTTAAAAACAATTTTCAAGGATAAAAATATAAAAAAAGAAATATAGTAAATATATTTCTTTTATTTTGTAATTATCCAAGCATTAGGTAATCCTCTATGTGTTTCTTTTTTTCCATTCCATGGAACATTTACAAATTTATTATTTTCAACTAGCGATGTAGATGTTCCTCCATCTAGGTTAGCTGCATTAACTACACCATACTTTTCAAAGATAGCAGCTAAGTCAGCATAACTTGCACCTTTAGTATGCGCTCTTCCACCTTCAATTACCAAGAAAAGAATTGTTCCATCTTCTCTTTGTCCAATAGCAGTTCTAGAAGTAGCCCATGTATAAGATTTAACATTTTTAAATTTATTTTTACCATCAACAATTAAGAATGGTCCAAAATCAACTGCATATTTCATATTTTCTGTTGGATCTAAATCTTCAGTTATTGTTTTAAGAACTAGTTTATTATCATTATCAATTCCGATTAGTCCTCCACCATGATTTCCTCTTCTAAAGTTTGTTACTAGTTCTCCATCTATTACCATTGGACCAGCAGGAATTCCACCATTACTTCTCCATCCTGGATCATAGAATCCACCACCATTAATAGCTACTGCTGCATCACTTTGTTTTGCAATTACATCTAGAGTTTGTCCGAATGAAGTAGCAGTCATACCAGCTCCTCTGCTTTTTGCTAATTTTAAATGATCTACATCATATACTATTACCATATATCCTTGATATGGGTAATCAGAACCAATACATGTACCATTTATTTTAACTATTTTATATAATTCTCCTTCTTCATGTTTAAGTACTTGTTCTTCTGCTTCATTAGTATAAATAGTTGTTTCATATTCAATATCAAAATTTTCAATATCATTACTTAAATCTACATCTTTATCTATTTCATTTAATATATTATTAATAGTTTCACTATCGTATAAATAATTTGCTAGATTTTTATAATTAACTGAACTAGCACTACTAGTTATTAACCATTCTTTAAAATTATTATCATAGTAAACAAATCCAACTAATCCAACTACTTCAAAAATATAAAATAAAGCAAAGAATAAAAATGAATATGATCTACATAGATTGTTTCTAAATATTCTTTTTTTGTATATTAGTTCAAATAATCCAAATAATAAAATGAATAAGTATACAAAGAACATAACATAACTAATAATTCCAAATTCTTCTCCAAATTTATCTGAATTATTTTTTACAACAGTTAAAGCTACAAATAAAAAAGGAACAATGATAAGACTTATAATTGTAATAATTTTTAAAAAATCAATTTTCTTAATTATTTTTCTTATCATATTATCCCTTCCTACAATTCTTCATATAATTTATTTAATTCTTTATCTATTGGACTTGTATAATATTCCAATAAATTATTTTTATGATTAAGTACTCTAGAATTATATAAACTTATAATTCTATTGTATTCATTAATTGCTTTATGATATGAATCTACAGAACTTTTATAATTCTTTTTAAAAATTTCACATTTTTCTTCTTTAACAGTCCCACCTATATCATAATCACAATACTCTTTTAAAGATTTAGCAGTATTAAATAACTCAACTAAATTAACGTTTATAATGGCGATATTATTATTAATATTAGCTTTACTATCAATTAATTCTTCTAAATAGATATCATAAGAACCATATAGATCTTTTAAGTTATCTTTATATCTATCAATATCGTCTGAAAACACTTCATACTTAGAATTAATAGATGTTACAACTTCTTTTGATAGATTTACATCATCTAAGTATCCTTTTACTAATCCATTTACAGTTTCAAATGAAGTAACAAGGAACCCGATAACTATTAAGAAAATACCTATCTTAATCAAATATTTTCCTTTCATAATATCACCTAATTATATGATATATTTATTGTTAATATTTGTAAACTCTTTACAAAAATTAATGCACCAGTTTACATAGATTTATATATATATTTACACAAAAAAGAGACTATTTTTTTAGTCTCTCTTCTATTATTACTTTTGTGCCAGCAATTTTATCATGAATTCCTATCATATCTTTACTTGAATAAGCTACTACAATCATTACTATATAGAATAAATTATTTAAAACATATATTCCGTTTCCAATAAGTAAATAAACATTTTTATCTATTGTCCATGGAAGAATGGCATTTAATGAATAATAAATTACATTTCCTAAGAAAAGTGTTCTAATAGCAAGTTGTTTATATGTTACATCTTTATCATCTTTTGAACTTACTCTAACACGCATTATCTTTTTGCCTAATGTTTTACCTCTAGTAAATCCTTGAAATAATACCAAATATAAATATGTAATAATTACCATCATAACATATTTAAAAGTACTAAATCTTTGTAGCTTATAAAACAGATTATTAGTTCTTTTATCGAATTCTTCTTCTGATAACTTTTTAGAATTAATAGTTTCTATTAATTTGTCACATTCATCTTCATCACTTACTTCAGAAAAAGCTGTTGTGATTTCATCTAATTTTATTTTTTTATTTTCTATTTGAGTTCTTAAATCTTCACAATCTTTAACTTCTATATCTTTATATGAATAATATTCTTCGTAATTATTTTCATATTCTTTATAAGTTTTACTATAATCATTATGTTGAAAATTAATTACACTAGAGTCAACTAAAATACTTACAAATAATTGTATTAATAAAAAGTCAAATGCATAAGCTAAAACTCTTCTATAGAAATCGTCAAATCTTTTCATATAACCTCCTAATTTTGGAATTGTGAGTTATATAATTCTGCATAAAAACCATTTTTCTTAATTAAGTAATCATGATTTCCTTGCTCTATTATGTTACCATCTTTCATTACAAGAATCAAATCTGCATTTCTAATAGTTGATAATCTATGAGCAATTATAAATGAAGTTCTTCCTTTAGTTAATTTATCCATTGCTTTTTGAACTAATTCTTCTGTTCTAGTATCAACATTAGAAGTAGCTTCATCAAGTATTAGAAGAGGTCTGTTTGCAATCATTGCACGAGCAATAGTAAGTAATTGTTTTTGGCCTTGACTAATTGAATCTCCATCATCAATCTTTGCATCTAATCCACCAGGAAGTGTTTTAATAAAGTGATCAATTCCAACTACTCTACATGCCTCCCATATTTCTTCATCTGTAACATTTTCATTATTAAATTTTAAATTGTCACGAACCGTTCCTTCAAATAACCAAACATCTTGAAGAACCATTATAAATAAATCATGAATATTTTCTCTACTTAAATCACGAGTAGATATTCCATCTACTGTAATATCTCCATTTTTAATATCATAAAATCTCATTAAAAGATTAACCATAGTTGTTTTTCCAGCTCCAGTAGGTCCAACAATTGCAATCTTTTGACCAGCAAGTGCTTCTGCACTAAAGTTTTTAATTATAGTATGATCATCTCTATATCCAAATTTAACATTTTTAAAGCAAATATTTCCTTTTACATCTTCTTTATATAACACGTGTTTTGCATCTTCCTTTGGCATTGTCTCTTCATCAAAGAACTCAAATACTCTTTCTGCAGCAGCGGCAGTTGATTGAAGAGAAGTTGCTGCTTGTGCCATTTGTGATAATTGATTTGAAAAAATTCTTACATATATCATAAAAGCAACTATTACACCATATGTAATACTATTATTCATTACAAGTAAAGCACCAACTATACAAACAACTAAATATCCAAAGTTACCACAAAATCCCATGATAGGACCCATAAGTCCCGATAAGAATTGACTATTTTTATTAGATGAATATAACTTCTTATTTAAAGTATCCATTCTATCTTCTGCTTCTTCTATTCCATTATAAGCTTTAACTACAGTGTGTCCTGAATATATTTCTTCTATATATCCATTTAAATCTCCTAATTGTTTTTGTTTTCTAATAAAGTACTTTTGACTCTTACTTAAAATAACAGCCATTAGAGAAAAACCAATTAAACTTGCACCAACTGCAGACGCACCCATAATCCAATTAGTTTTAAACATCATTATTAAACATCCAATAAACATTGTAATATTCATAACTAATGATGCTAAAGAGTGATTTAGATTTTGAGCAACAGTATCAACATCATTAGTAATGCGAGATAAAATATCTCCTGTTTCATGAGTATCAAAATATCTAAGTGGTAATTTGTTTATTTTTTTACTAATATCTTGTCTTAAATCTCTTGCATATCCATTAGCAATAGTTGCCATAAGAAGTCCTTGAAAGAGATTAGATACAGCACCTATTAAATATATAATAGCTAAAAATATAGCAATATTTTTTACATTATCCATATTTATTACTGGTTTTATTTCATCATAAACACTTTTAGGTAATTGATCCATTTTAGATAATAATTCACTCTTATCATCACTATCTTTAGCTTCACTGAGTAAAGCCGAAAACTCTTGTTTATCTTTATCACTAATATTTGGATTACTAAAAATATCAGTTATTTTTTCTTCTGTAATATTAGGAGTTATTCCTTTAGTTATTTCATCTGTTAGATTAGATAATCTATCAGGTGCTATTATAGAAAACACCGAACTTAATGCTGCTAATAAAATAGCAACAATTAAAAACAAATGAAACTTTTTTAAATCTTTAATTAATCTTTTTATAGTTCCAAAAAAGTCTTTAGACTTTTCTAAATCTCTTCCTCCATGAGGACCAAATCTAGGCGGCATTTTCTAATTCCTCCTTTGATAATTGAGAAAGTGCAATTTCTTTATACACTTCACAATTTTTTAATAATTCTTTATGAGTACCAATACCAACACATTCTCCTTTATCTAAAACAATTATTTTATCTGCATTAATAATAGTACCTATTCTTTGAGCAACTATTAAACTAGTAGCATCTTTTGTATATTTTTTTAATTCTTTTCTAAGTATTGAATCAGTCTTATAATCAAGTGCACTAAATGAATCATCAAATATATATATTTCTGGATTACGAGCTATAGCTCTAGCAATAGATAATCTTTGTTTTTGTCCACCAGATATATTAGTTCCACCTCTAGCAATATGAGCATTATATTGTTTATCCATTTCTTCTACAAAATCTTTTCCTTGAGCTATTTTTACAGCTTTTTTAATCTCGTCTGTAGTTGCTTTACGTTTGTTTATTTTACCAAAAGATACATTATCTTTTACTGTACCAGTAAACATAAATGCTTTTTGAGATACATAACCTAACTTATTATATAAAGCTTCTTCTTTATATTCTTTTACATCTACTCCATCTACATAAACTGTTCCTTCAGTAACATCATAAAATCTAGGGACAAGATTAATAAGTGTAGACTTTCCAGAACCCGTTGAGCCAATAAATGCAACTGTTTCTCCTTTTTCTGCTTTAAATGAAATATCCTTTAAAATATATTCATCTGCATCTGGATATTTAAATGATACATTTTTAAATTCAACTACACCAACTTCTTCAGTTTTACCAGAAAAAGTACCTTCTACTATACTAGATTCAGTATCTAATATTTCATTGATTCTTCCAGCAGAAACAGATACTCTTGGCCACATCATAAATATAATTGAAAGCATCATAAATGACATTATTACTTGCATACCATAACTACTGAATACAATCATATTACTAAATAAATTAATTTTATCCATCATACCTGCTTTATTAATTAAGATAGCACCAATAATATAAATACCTAACATTAAAGAATGCATTACTATATTCATAGTAGGACCAATCAAAGATAATACTTTTTGATTAAACATTTGTGTTTTTGTCAATTTATTATTTTCTTTTTCAAATCTATTTAATTGATATTTTTCAGCATTAAAAGCTCTAATTACTCTAATACCAGTTAAGTTCTCTCTAGTTACTCCATTTACTCTATCAATTAGTTTTTGCATTATTTTAAATTTAGGAACAACTAAACACATAAGAATTATAATTACTGTAAGCAAAAATGCAACTTCTAATGCAACAAGAGTAGTCCATTCAAGTCCTTTATTTAAGATTTTACTAATTGCCATTACAGCCATAACAGGAGATCTTAACATACCAGAAAGTCCCATTGCAATAAACATTTCAATTTGACTAACATCGTTTGTAGTACGAGTAATTAAACTACTAGTTGAAAACGTTTTTATTTCATTCAATCCAAATCTCTCTACTTTACTAAATATTCTATTACGAACTTTATAAGAGAATTTAGAAGATAAAGTCGCAGAAATATAACCGACTATAACTGCACATATTAAACTTAAAAGTGCACATAATAACATCCATCCACCAGTTTTAATAATTTCTGTCATAGTACTTCCATCAGTTTGAATAAGTCTAGTAATATCTGTCATATAATCAGGAATTTTTAATTCTAACCAAACTTGTCCTATTGTAAATATTAAACATGCAAAAGCAAATATTGCTTCTGTTCTAACTATTCTTTTAAACAATCTAAACATATTAATCTCCTTCCAAGTTGTCTTTCATTTTATCTATAACATTAAAAAAAGTATTTAATTCATCTTCAGAAATGTTTTTAATTATTCTTTTTTCTAATTTAGACATATTTCTTTTTATCTTTAAAAAAATCTCTTCTCCATACTCTGTAATAATTATTTTGTTTTGTCTTTTATCAATACTAGAATTTTCTCTTTTTATTAATCCATTTTTTTCCATAGTATTTAAAATTCCAGAAGTAGTAGATCTTCTAATTTCAAATTTATTTTCTATATCTCTTTGAAAAACTTCTTTTCCATTTCTACTATTCTTTTTTATTAATTTAATAATTCTTACTTGTATAGGAGAAAGCAATAATTCATTTTCTTTTGTCTCTTTTATTACTTCTCTAGATATCATATTATCTATTTTTTTTACTGCAATTCCTACCATTCTTTCCATATGCAACACCTCTTGTTAGGTAACTAACAAATTAATTTTACTCTTATTGTTTTTGGTAGTCAATATAAGCAAAATAAAAAAACGAGTTATCTACTCGTTATATAATTAATTAATGGCATATCCATAGGATTAAATTGATATTTGTGCAAGATGGTTTTATCAACATAAATGTGATTGCTGTAATTATGTAATCTTACTTCACCAGCAAGATAACTACAATGATACATAACTAATTCTATTTCTTTTTCTCCATCTTGATATGTTCTTCTTATCATTTCATAATCACACTTAACAGATATGTTCATATTGTCATAAATATATTTTTTAATTACATCTTTCTCATCTTCTTGTTTCTTTACTACACCACCAGGAAGTTCCCATGATCCAGTTTTAGATACTTGAGTAATTAATACTTTATCATTATGTTCAATAAGTGCGACAACTATCTTTATTTTGTTCATAATGCACCTCACACGTAAATACATTATAACAAAAAGAAAACAGAATATGTGTAAATTTTTTGTATATTTACTATTATTTTACACTTATTCTATTGTAAAAGCGTCAAGCGGATTTGGATAATCTTCTTTATCTCCAATATATATAGTACATAAAGGGTCTCCAAATTTTACAACATCTCCAACCTTTTTATTTAAAACGACTCCAACTCCATAATCTATTTGGTCATCTACACTAAATTTACTACTTCCTAAAGAGGCAGATAACATACCTATCTTCAAGGCATTAATCTCTTTTATTTCACCCATTCTATCACTTTTAATTACTCTTGTCTTTTTACTTAAAGCTGCATCTTCTAATCTTCCACCTTGATATTTAATAAATTCCAAGAATTTACGATAAGCTTCTCCATTTGAAATAACTTTTTCTACTAATGTAATAGAATCATCTATAGGAGTATTTAAAGCCATACTTACCATATTAGATGCAATATCTATACATACTTTATATAAATATGTATCTTTTCCATAACCTTTCAATATACTAGCAGCTTCAACAACTTCCAATAGATTACCAACAGTTCTTCCTAAAGGACGATCCATATCAGTAATAAGTGTTCTTACTTCTCGATTATAATGATTTCCTATATTTTTCATTAATTCACTTAATTTAAGAGCATCTTCTTTTGTTTTAATTAAAGCACCTTCTCCTACTTTAATATCTATCAATATTTTACTAGCACCACTTGCTATTTTTTTACTCATTATAGAAGAGGCGATTAAAGGAATACTTTCAACAGTTCCTGTTACATCACGCAAAGCATAAACAACTTTATCAAGAGGAGTTAAATTTTTAGTTTGACTAGTTATAGCCATACCAATAGTATTTACTTCTTTAATAATTTCTTCATCGGTCAAATTAACATTAAAACCAGGAATACTTTCTAGCTTATCAATAGTACCACCAGTATATCCTAAACCTCTTCCACTCATCTTACATACTTTAACACCTAAAGAAGCCACTATAGGAGCAATTATTAAAGTTGTTTTATCCCCTATTCCACCAGTTGAGTGTTTATCGACAATAACTCCATTTATTTTACTTAAATCTAATATATCTCCACTATTAATAAAAACATCTGTTAAATGATATACTTCTTCATCAGACATTCCATTAAGAACTATAGCCATAAGAAGAGCTGACATTTGATATGATTCTATATCTCCATTTAAATATCCCATGAAAGCATAATTAATCTCATCATAATTAAGTTCTTTTTTTAATCTTTTTTTATCAATAATTTCAATAATATTCACATCATTCACCCTTTATATAATTCTTTTTTCTTTCTTCTCTTGTTCTTGCAATTGCCAAGTCTCCTTTTTTAACATTCTTAGTTATTACAGAACCAGCAGCTACAAAACAATTACTACTCAATTTAATTGGAGAAACTAAAACTGAATTAGCACCTATCATTACATTGTTACCAATAACTGTTTCATGATGCTCTTTAGTTTTCATGTCGTAGTTAGCAATAATAGATCCAGCACTAAAATTAACATTAGATCCAACACTAGCATCTCCTATATAACTTAAATGTTTAGCAAAGTTATTATCATCTAATTTACTATTTTTTATTTCTACATAATTACCTATATAATTATTATTACCAATTTTTACATTGTCTCTTAGATGTGCAAAAGGTCCTATAGTATTATCATTTCCAATACTAACACTTTTTAAATAAGAAGAAATAATTTTATTAGAATCTCCTATATCGCAATTATTAATAACTGTATTTGATTCTATTACATTGTTTTTACCAATAACTGTTTTTCCCATAATAGTAACATTAGGATATATTACAGTACCAGCACCTATTTTTACATCTTCTCCGATATAAGTTGTCCTAGCATCAACTATTTTGTAGTTCCCCATTTTATCACCATACTTATTATATCATAATTTTATATATTCACTTACAATTGATTCTTTTACTAAATCTTTAAAGTATAAGAAATCTTCTCTATCACCAACTACCATTCCATAATGAATTGGTATTACTTCTTTAGGCTTCATTTCATTTACAAAAGTTGCTGCTTCACTATAATCCATAGTATAAGTTCCACCAATTGGAACAAAAGCTATATCAACATCTAACTTTTTATTCTCATCTATTGCATCTGTATCTCCAGCAATATAATATTTTTTATTATCAAATTCTAAATAATAACCTAACCAATTAAATTCTTTTTTATGAAAAGATTTATTTGTATTATAGGATAATAATCCTTTAACCTTTATACCAGGAAGAGATAATTCATCTAATGGCTTAATACAAATAATCTTATTACTGATACCTTCTAATTTATCCTTTATATCTTCTGGCCCAATAATAATTGTATCTTCTTTTAATATTTTTTTAATACTAACTAATTCTAAATGATCATAATGCGTATGTGTAATAAAAATATAATCTGCATCATGATTATTATCCATCATTAAAGGATCAAAATAGATAATTTTAGAACCAGTAATTTTTATACTACTTTGAACATTAACTTCTATCATGAGTATCACATCCTAAATAAATTATAACATAATTTTAATTAATATAATGTATAATGTAATTAGATGGTGATTTTATGAAAAAGAAATTAAAACTTAAAAAAAGTGGTTTATATATAATATTATTATTTATATCAGTTATTACTTTTAATTTTTCATTTAAACTACCTAAAAAAATCACTCCAATAAAAATGGATTGGAATAATTATCCAAAAGAATTAACATATATTTTTAATTATAATAATTATGTAAAAACTAAAGAAGAAATACCAATATATGATGAAAATATTAAAGTAATCGGTACGATAAACAAGAATGTAGACTTAGAATTAGATAATGTATTTTTAAATAATAATAAAATGTTTTTTAGAATTAAAAATCTAAACTATTATATTGAACCATCTAATATAGAAAAAATAAGCGAATTTAATAAAAATAAGCGATTTAAAAAATATATTGTGTTTAATAAAAATGTTACTACTAAAGATAAAACTACTTTTTATAACGAAAATGGATATGCTTATAAAATAAATAAAAGTATAAATCTACCATTAATAATAAAAGATGATGATAAATACTATGTAGAATTTAATAATGAATTATTATATGTAAAAAAAGATGATTCATCTCTAGTTGATTCTAATAATACAAAAGAAAAGACAAGAACAAATATTAGAACTTTAACATATCATGCAATTTATAAAGATGGTGAAGAATGTAAAAATAAAAGTATTTGTCATCCATATAAACAATTTAATGAGCATATGAAATATTTAAAAGATAATAATTATTTAACTCTAACTATGGAAGAATTAGAAATGTTTCTAGATAAAAAAATTAATATTCCTAATAAATCTATCGTTATTACTTTAGATGATGGGAATCTTGCTCAAAATGCAATTGAAATATTAGATAAATATGAATTAAATGCTACTTATTTTATTATTACTGGAAGATATGATTCATATAAATTAAAAACTAAATATGTTGATTATGAATCACATACAGATAATTTACATAATAATTATAAATGTCCTGGAGGTAATCAAGGAGGACAATTATTATGCGAAAAAGAAGACGTAATATTAAATGACTTAAAAACATCTCAAGAAAAATTAGGTGGATCAAAATATATTTCATATCCATTTTTTGATTATAATGATAGAGCGATAAATCTACTTAAAAAAAGCGGTTTTCATCTAGCCTTTGTTGGGCAAGCAAATTCAGATGGTTATAGTACTTATAATACCGACAGATTTAAAATAAGAAGAAAAACTATTTTTGCTACAGATTCTCTAGAAAAATTTAAATCTTATTTAAAATAAAAAGAACACATTGTGTTCTTTTTTGATATTATCATAAATAGGTTTGATGGTATTATTCAGTTTCTACATAATAAAATATAATTATTTATGTGGACCTTCGTTTTCTTTAGCTACTCTATTCATTGCTTCATTAATTAATTCTTTAGTTCTTTCTGGTAATTTAGTAACAGAATGAATTGGCGCATCCAAACCATTTTCTCTAAAATAATTAGTATATACGCTTATAAAGTTTTCCTCTTCATCAGTAAAAATAGGTTTATCTTCAGAAGATGCTGCATCACTTAAAATACTAGAATCAACTTCTCCAACATTATCTGTTTCAGGACTTACATATTGTGCAAAAGTATCAGCATACTCTTCATTTACTCTTCTAGTTGCTTCTTCAATTAGTTCTTTATCTCTTGGTGACAATTCTGAAACTGATGGTATTGAAGTTTCAAGACCATTTTGTTTAAAATAATCAACATATTTTTTTATAACTGACTCCTCAGCTTCACTAAAACTTGGTGTATCAGGAGTTGCTGTTGGAGTTGCTATTTCTTTATTATTGATTCCAACTTTCACACCATATTCATATGCTGCTTTTAAACTTCTTTTACTCAATTCACTTTGAAGCCCTTCAAGTAATTCCATTTTAACTTCATGAGATAATTCTAATTTATCTATAAAATCTAACAAATTAGTATGTTGCTTTTTTAATTCACCAACTATTCTATTTTCATCTATCATAAGGCCCTCCTCATATTCAAGTGAATTGTATCATAATTAATAAAAAAAATCCACATAATTAAAAATATAAACAATTATTATTCTTTTTCATCTTCTTTTTTAGATGTAAGGAAAGTTATTTTTTCAGCTATTATTTCAACAACATATTTCTTCTCTTTTTCTTTTTCGTATACTCTACTTTGTAATCTTCCTTTAATTCCAACTATATCTCCTTGATGACAATACTCTGCAGTTGCTTTAGCAGTATTTTCCCAAAGAATACAGTCTATAAAATCAGTATCATATTCACCATTTGCATTTTTAAAACTTCTGGGGATTGCTAAAGTTACAGTTGTTACTGATTTCTTACTATCTGTTGTATTTAGTTCAGGATCTCTTACTAGTCTTCCAACTAAAACTACTTGATTTAACATTTATTCCCTCCTTTCGCGATGTACTTTATCATCAAAAAAAGAAGTAAACAAATGACTAAAAAGTAGTTTTATATGTTTTAATCTTTATAAAAACATATATTCATTTATAGATTTATAATTTTTATTTTTCTAAAACAATTTAATATATAAAATATATATAAATTAAAAAAGAACTAACATTTGTTCTTTTTTTATTAATCTTTTACAACTTCAAATAATTCATCTTTTTCAATTGTTCCATACCATTCTGGAAAATAAGAACCATATTTATTCATATTAGATTGATATAATCCATAATAATAATATTTACTATTTTTATTTATAGATGCCGCATAAGTAGAATCATAATAATAGTTTTTACCACCAACAGTAACTACATTCCACATATGAGCTCCTCCACCAGAATCTCCTTCTATACATTCTGATTCTATTCCTAAATTTTGAAAGATTATTTGACTAGCTTTTGCAAAACCAGCACATACTGCATTTTTCTTTACAAAAACATTATATGCAGACTGATTCTTAGATAGTCCAGTAAATACTTTATCATATTTTGCATGATGTCCTATCCACTCATATACATACATTATTTTTTCTCTTTCATCTAAATTTTTAGTAGCTTTCTTAATAGATTCTATCTGATGTTTTATATAAGCTATTCCAATATCTGTTTCTATTTCAGATGAAACTGCATAATTAATTTTTAAAGTTAAATCCGTTTCTGTATAAGTCCATGTAATCCAACCAAATTGTAATAATTCAGGATGATCAATCCATATAGCAGAAGTCGCTTTTTTAGCATAATCTATACATTCATTTATATCGCGACATCCTTGTTTATTTAAATCTACTTTTATTTTTTGTTTATATTTTTTTGTAGATTCAAATATTAAATCATACATTTTTTGTTCATTTTTACTTAATTTTTTATACGCAGTATTATTTGACATATATAAATCATTTACATAATACTTACTATTCTTATCTACTTTTGGATTAGGAGAAGTTGGTGATGTAAAATTAAAATAAATATAAGCAGTAAGTACAATAATAAATATTGATAATACTTTGTGTTTTAACATAAAATTCATATTATCACCTACCTATATAAAGCTAAAATTGGATATGAAATAAAAGGAAGTATTAAAAATAAGAATCCAAAGATAGCACCTTTTTCCATTGCATAAGGAACCATAAATGATATTAAGATGTATGCAAAAGGTATCATAAATGGTCTAGTAAAAGGTATTATTATTCCAACTAATAGAACAAGCATATCCAAATTAGATAATCCAAGCATTTTTAAAAACAAGTATATATTAACTCCAGGTATTAAACAAAATAGTTTTTTATCACTATCTTTTATTATTATTACAGTAATAGATAAATACATTATTACTAAAACAATAATTGCAAATATCATTGTCATATAATTCACCTATTATAATAATATCATAAAAAAAGACCTTATGGTCTATAAATTATTTTTTAATAATTGATTAAGTTCAACTGCATATTCCATAGGAAGTTCTTCTCTAAATCTTTCTATAAATCCTAATAGTATTAATTCTATTGCTTTTTCTTTAGGAATTCCTCTACTCATTAAATAGAATAATTTATCTTCACTAATTTTAGATACAGTTGCTTCATGTTCTAAACTACTAGAGGTATTTTCTACTATATTGGTAGGATAAGCATCACTTTTAGAATCTTTATCCATAATTAAAGTATCACATTTAACCATAGCCTCACTATATAAAGCTCCTGGTTTAATATCTACTTTACCACGATATGATGCATCTCCTCCATTACGAGCTATACTTTTAGAAATAATATTACTTTTTGTATATTTTCCTAAATGAATCATTCTAGCACCACTATCTTGTTGTTGCCCATTTGATGCGACACTAATAGTAATACAAGTACCACTACTATAATCTCCTTTTAATACACAACAAGGATACTTCATAGTAACACGACTACCTATATTACCATCAATCCATTCCATAACTCCACCTTCGTCTACTAACGCTCTTTTAGTAACTAAATTAAGTACATTATGAGCCCAGTTTTGAACTGTAGAATAACGACATTTACTATTCTTACCAACATATATTTCAACTACTGCAGCATGAAGTGATGAATCTGTATAAGTCGGAGCAGTACATCCTTCTACATAATGAAGTTCTGAATTATCATCAACAATAATTAAAGTTCTTTCAAATTGACCCATACCTTTAGAATTAATTCTAAAATAGTTTTGTAAAGGTCGATCTAGTTTCGTATTAGGTGGAATATATATTAAACTTCCTCCACTAAATACACTTCCGTTTAAAGCGGCAAATTTATTTTCATTATTACTAACTATTTTTCCAAAGTATTTCTTTACAATATCAGGATATTTTTTTATTCCTTCTTCAATAGATGTAAATATTACATTTTTATTTTTTAATTCATCAAGCATATTATGATATATTACTTCACTTTCATATTGAACTCCCATACCATCTAAATGCTTTTCACTTTCAAGAACCCCTAAACATTGTAATTCACATTTAATATCATTCTTAACACTATCCCAATCAGTTTTTATTCCTGTCGTTCCATCGTTTTTATAATAAATAATTTTATCAAAGTCTATATCAAACTTTGGTCCAAATGAAGGCATATCTAAATTACAAAAATTTTTATAACTTTGAAGACGATAGTCTTTTACCCAACTATCTTCTTCTTTAATTTCTGAAATCTTTAATATATTTTCTTTATTAAGACCTACTAGTTCCATATTTCTTTACTTTAGCTCCTTCATAATTAGGAAAATAAAATCTTCCATATTTATCTGTTTTTCTACTTAAAACAAATCTTTCTAACGCTTCTTTAGAAATTCTATCATTTATTGTAAAATGATCTAAATCATATTTATAATGAGATGCTTTTAGCGCTGTAATATATCCTAATTTTTCTAGGCCTTCAGCATATGGATATCTTTTACTTTCATCAAAGGCGCTAACACACATCTTTTGTCCTTCTTCTAATCTAACAATATCATATCCAATAAAAGCTGCGTCATCTCTCATTAAAGATACTAGTCTTAAATTACTAATATCAAAATATTTTCTATATTGATCAAAATTAACTAAATAAAATTGCCCATATTGATTAGTACCATTTGCTAGCGCAAACTCTCTAATATTATCAAAAGAAACCATTCCATCTTCAGATTTTAATCTATCCATACTGAATTTTTCATGAGTTGTTTCAACAGCAGTAACTCTTCCAGAAATTATCATCCTATCTGAATAAGGATATTGTTTAGTCTCATCAAATACACTATAACACCAATCTTTATTATAATCTCTTACTTCGACGATGTCATATCCTAAAAATGTTGAATCACTTTTTAATAAATATACTAATCTTAAATCTTCAGCGCGATATGTTTTTTTCATTTTAATCTACTCTCTTTCCCCCAAAATGTCTTTAACAGCTTTGAAAGGAAGTAGTGCACAATTTTTTCTATTTGGTTGACGATATACAGTATCATATACATTTAATTCTTCTAAGATACTACTATCATATTCTTCTTCATTTATCATGTTATTAAAGTTTTTTATAATCTCTCTTGCTTCTTCAACCGTTTTTCCTATAAGTGTTTTTATCATAACCGATGTAGCTGATGTACAAATTGCGCATGCTTCACCTTCAAATCTAGCATCTATTATAACATCTTTGTCAAGTAAAAGCGCTACTGTAATATTATCAACACATGATTCGTTACGACTATTTACCTTAATATAATTATTATTATCAATAAAACCACGGTTAATTGGATTTTGATAGTGTTCTAATATAATATCCCTTTTTAACTTATCATCCATATTATCACCTACACTATATTATCATAAATTTTATCTTGCATTTTTAATACTTCTACAAATTTATCTATTTCTTCTTTAGTATTATATAAGTAAAATATTGCTCTACAAGTATTTGTAGCACCAATTTCATCTTTTAGAATTTTAGCACAATGATTACCGCTTCTAACACAAATATTATAATTATTTAAAAATACTGCAGTATCTTGGCTAAATACTTTATCAATATTAAAAGTTAAGCATCCACTCTTACTTTTTTCATTATAAATAATAATATTAGGTACTTCTTTTAATTTTGAAACAGCATATTTTTTTAACTCATATTCATATTCATGTATTTTATCTAATCCTATTTCTTTTAAATAATCTATCGCTGCACCCATTCCAAGTACACCAGCAATATTTTGTGTTCCTGCTTCAAATTTTAACGGAACATTTTTAAGTTCATAAGTAAAATCACTTTCAAAATATGAATTCATTCCTCCACCATACATAAGTGGATCGGTTTCTTTTAAATAATCCATTTTACCATATAAGAATCCTGTTCCAGTAGGACCTAACATCTTATGGGCAGAAGCAGCTAGAAAATCTATGTTCATATCTTCTACATCTATTTTTAAATGACCTATGCTTTGAGCTGCATCAACAATAAATAAAATGTTTCTTTCTTTACAAATAGATCCAATTTCTTTAATTGGTCTAATATCTCCTATTACATTAGATACATGTGCAAGAGATATTATTTTAGTTTTATCAGTAATACTTTTTTTAACATCTTCTATATTTATTTCATAATTACTATCTAACGGAATATATTTAATATTAAATCCTATTTTTTCGGATAAAATCATCCAAGGAAGAACATTAGATGCATGTTCAGCTTTTGATATTAGCACCTCGTCTCCTTCTTTTAAAATCTTACTACAATAACCAAATATAACTTGATTTAAAGAATGAGTTGTACCACTAGTAAAAACTATTTCCTCTTTTTGTTTTGCATTGATAAAATCCTTAATTTTTACTCTAACATTCTCATATTCAGTATCAACTTTTAAACTATAATCATAGTCTCCTCTATGAGCATTAGAAGTATACTCTTTATAATATTCATTAATTTTATCTATTACTTTTTGTGGTTTAAAAGTTGTTGCACCATTATCAAAATATATAATATTATTTTTTAATATTGGAAAATCTTCTAATCTCATAAAACACCATCTTTCTAATTATTATAATTGTTATCTATAAAACTATTAAAATCTGTCTCTTCTCCTCCAGTAAGTATCATATTATGTAATAAAAATCCCTTTGTAAGCAACATTTCAGCATCTTCCTTTTTTATTCCTCTACTCATTAAGTAAAAAAGCACATCTTTTTTAAACTTACCAATATATGCAGAGTGTTCTGCCTCAATATCTTCACTATCAACAAGTAAATTTGGAGTTATATAATTATGACCATTACCTAAATCTATAATTTTATTATCTTGCATAGAATAACAATTATGCATTTTTTTATTAATTTTAGAATCTACTAAAAACTTAAAAGTATTATTAGTAAAATTAATACAATGATTTACTACTATACTTTCAGTATTATCTTTACTTTGAATTGTTTTAAAAGTATATTCATTATTTTTATAATTCATAATACTACTATAATATTTTAAACTTGCATTTTCTCCATCTATTTTAACTGTAGTAATATCACTATTATCTCTAGCTAATTTATTAACAATTACTCTACTATTCTCTCTTAAATTATAATTAATCTTATTCTTAGTATTAATATCTAATTCAAATACTTCTAGACACATATTATCCATTACATCAATATTTATATCTTTATTACAATTAACTAAATTTAATTCAATTGAAGTATCTTCTGTAATAATAATGTCATCTAATTTATCATCTCTTGTAACATTTAATTTAAGCATCTATTTCTCCATAACCCGATTTATCTATTTCATATGCCAAAGAAACATCTCCTGTTTCAACTATACGTCCATCCATCATTTTATGTACAAAATCTGGTTTTATATAATCAAGAAGTCTAGAATAATGAGTAATTATCAAAATAGATGTTTTAGGATGTTCTTCCTTATATTTATTTAAGTTATCACATACTATTTTTAAGCTATCTACATCAAGTCCGCTATCTATTTCATCAAGAATTATAAATGATGGCTCTAATACTTTTATTTGAAGAACTTCATTCTTTTTTCTTTCTCCTCCACTACTACCATCATTAATATTTTGAGTTAAAATATCATTTTTTATATCTAAATCTTTTATATTTTGTTCTGTTTTTTTAATAAAATCAAATAAGCCTAAAGGTTCATTACTTCTAGCATTTAATGCTGTACGTAAAAACTCTCTATTAGTAACTCCTTCTACACTAATTGGACTTTGCATTGATAAAAAAATGCCTTTTCTACTTCTTTCATCTACTTCCAAATTCGTTATATCTTCACCATTAAAAATAATAGAACCATTTTTTATATCATAATCATTACTTCCCATAATAATTTTAGATAAAGTACTTTTACCTGTTCCATTAGGTCCCATAATGGCATGAATTTCTCCGTCTTGTATTTCAAGATCAAATTTATCTAGTATTTTTCTATCTCCAATTTTAGCAGTTAATTTATCTATTTTAAGCATACTAACACCCGTCTCTTCCTGCATAATATTATATCATAATAATATACTTGAAGTTAACATTTTTTACTTATATAATTCTATATAGGAGGAGAAAATATGGATTGTATTTTTTGTAAAATAATAAAAGGAGAAATTCCTAGTTATACTTTGTATGAAAATGAAAAAGTAAAAGTAATATTAGATATTGAACCATTTAGTAGTGGTCATGCTTTAGTTTTACCAAAAGAACATACACAAGATATAGATTCTATTGATCAAGATACTCTATTAGAAGTATTTAAAGTTGCTAAGATTATTAAAAAGCAATTAACAGAAAAACTAAATATTGATGGATGCACTTTAATTCAAAATAATGGATATGGACAAGCAATTAAACATTTTCATTTGCATCTTGTTCCAAGAACAGTTGATGATGAAATGAATTTATCTAAAGATAAACACGGAGTTAAAAGTGCCGAAGAAGTATTTAAATTAATGCAATAAAGTCCAAATTATTGTATTTTAAAAACTAATTTGTTATTATTTTATTAGACAGGAGGAAAATATGAAGAATTGGAAAATATTAGTTGGATTACTTATAATTCCTGCACTAGTAACAGGATGTGGAAAAGTACCAAAACTTGAAAATGGAAAAGAAGCAGTAGTAACTATAGGTAAAGGAGACGACATAGCAGTAGACGATTTATATAACGAAATGAAAGAAAAATATGCATTATCTGTTTTACTTGATATGATCGATTCTCAATTATTAAATAAAGCATATAAAACAAATGATGAAGTTAAAGATTATGTAGATGGACAAGTTAAACAATTAAAATATTACTTTGATGCATATTATAGTAGTACATATGCCAGTTTTGAAGAAATGTTAACTCAAGCATACGGAGTTAGTTCTGAAAAAGAATTAAGAGAATTACTAACATTAGATTATAAAAGAGGTCTAGCTACTGATGACTATATAAAAGACAATCTAACTGATAAAGAAATTAAAAACTATTATGATGATGAAATAGTTGGTGATATTAGAGTTAGTCACATATTAATTAAAGCAAACTATGAAGATGGTGCTGATGAAGAAACTATAGAAAAAGCTAAAACTGAAGCTAAAGAAAAAGCAGAAAAACTTATTAAAGAATTAAATAAAGAAGATAAGAAAAATGTTAAAGATAAATTTGCCGAACTAGCTAAAAAGAATTCTGAAGATGAAGGTTCTGCTAGTAAAGGTGGAGATGTAGATTTCTTCAATAAAGGAGAAATGGATGCTTCATTTGAAAAAGCTGCTTATGATTTAAAAGTTGGAGAATATACTAAAACTCCAGTTGAATCTGCTTATGGATATCATATAATTCTAAAAACTGATGAAAAAGATAAAGAAAAACTAGATAAAGTAAAAGACAAAATTATCGATGCATTAGTTACTAAAAAGAAAGAATCAGATGAAAAAATTCAAATTAAAGCTCTAATAGAATTAAGAAAGAAAAACAAAGTAGAAATTCAAGATGCTTCATTAAAAAATCAATATAAAACTTATATTGAAACAAATACAAAATAAAAAATATCCACATTAATTGTGGATATTTTTTTATTCTCTAAAGCCCTTTTGATATAGCGATTGTCTAACTTTAAAATCTAGTTCCTCACCACTATATTTTCTAGATAATCTCTTTTTTACTTTCTCATATTCTTTTAAATATATATCCTTGTCATCATATTCAATTAAATCAAGTAAACTAATAATAATACTTTTGGTATAACCTAAATCGGAGAAATGATCTACTACTTTTTTCTTCATCATAGAATAACTCTTATTTCTTATAGTTTTTACATATTTTGGAATTAGCACTTCTAATCTTTCTTTTTCTTTAGCATAATCAAATAATTCTAATTCTTCATCAATAATAGAATCTCTTACATAGAAATTTTCTAATTCTCTTCGAATTTTATACGGTCCGTTGTTTGTAAAATTAATTTGATCTGATATAAATGCTTTAGTAAATACTTTATCATCTAAATACTTTTGTTTAAGCATTTTAGATATTACTTCTTCTATTACCTCTTTATCTATTTCTTTCTTTTTCAAATAATCTCTTACTTCATGAATAGAGTGATATCTACCAGAAATATATTTAATAGCAAGATCATAAGCATTTAAATTATTATTTAATCTATCTATATTATCAATAGTATCTTGATCTATTTCCTTATTTAATAACATTTCTTTTTTTAATATTAATTCTTCGTGAACTAAGATAGTTGAATCATCTTCAAGAGTTAATTTATATAAATTGTTTCTTCTCATTTTAGTAAATTTCTTTATCTTCAAGATAATCACCTCTAATCTAATTATAACAAAAAAAGAAGAATATTAATCATTCTTCTTTGAATATATACAACCGCAATAATCTTGACGATATAAATTATATTCTTTAGATAATTCAATACTTCTTTTATATCCATTTTTCTTTTTAAAATCTGCATATAAGTATTTAATACCTAATTCTTTTTCTAATAATTCTCCAATTTCATTTAACTTATTAGAATTCTTATAAGGACTAATAGAAAGAGTTGTTGTAAAGTAATCATAATTATTATTTTTAGCATATTCTGCAGCTTCCCTCATTCTAAGTTCATAGCACTTAAAACACCTTTCTCCACCTTCAGGAATATGTTCTCTTCCTTTAGCAATATTTAGAAAATCATTATAATCATAACGTCCTTCAATTAATTCTATAGAATTACTATGTGGTAATTCTTTTATTAATTTTGTTAACTCTTCAAATCTTTTATCAAATTCTTCTTTTGGATAAATATTAGGATTATAGTATAAAATTGTAATATCAAAATAATTAGTTAAATATTCAAGTACATATGAAGAACATGGTGCACAACATGCATGTAATAACAGTCTTTTTTTACTATCTAAACTTTCTAATATTTTATCCATTTCTAATTGATAATTCATTTTACCCTCTCTATTCTTTTTACCTTAGAACTATCTTTTTCTTTATCTTTATCATCGACTAATAGTTCAGTACCATATTTATTTTCAATTTCACCAGAACTAGAAGTTCCAAGATTTGGATTATTATCATCATATGTTGATGTAACTTGAGTTCTAACAGTTTTAGCTGTATATAACTCTTCCGATTCCTCGCTTGTTGTAGTAACTGTTTTATCTTCTAATGCTGGAACAATTCCTTTTTTATAAACTATTCTTCCATCCAATGCATATAAATCAAAATCAGAAGAATCTATTACTGTTTCTTTTCTAAGAACTAGAGTTCCTCCAGCTCTGTTTAACATACGAATCGCTCTAATCGCAACACTTAAAGATTTTTCAACTACTCTTTTAATTCCACTAGCACCGATATCTTCTTTTTTTGCAACTTCTGCTACCTTATGAGCATATTCTGGTTCTCTTTTTACTACAACATGATCATGTTTATTGAATGCTTCTTCCATAATCAATAAATGAGATATTTTTGAAGAAGTAGTTATTTTATACAAATCTTTTTCTTCTAGATTCTTTATAGTAACAATTGCTTCATGTCTTCTAATTACTTCAGGTTTAATTCCAGATTTATTAAAATCTTCAGTTGTTACAGGTCTAAATACATTTTGAGGAGCTTCGGACATAAAACCAATATGTTTATTTTCTTTTTTTCTTGATTCAAACAATTCACTAAATGCGCCACAACTTATAAAAGTTACATTAGATGTATTAAATACAAAACTACTGTCATAAACACCTTCTGCAGGAACAGTAACATCTTTACCACTTAGCATAGTAAGAATCTCATCTTGAACTCCTTGATTAGCTTCATTTGCAGTAGTTAATTTAATTTTATCAATTTCTTCAAAAACTATTATTCCACCATTTTGAGCTTTTTCTATATCTCCACCAGCTGCTTTTACTAAATTTCTAATAGCTTGTATAACTGAATTACCTACAAGACCTGTTTTAGAAGAATTACTCATATCAAATATTGCAACCGGTACATCAAGATGTCTTCTAATTGATTCTACAATTTCACTTTTACCGCAACCAGCTGGTCCAACAATTAAAATATTTGATCTTGAACCTGGAGCATCCATACAATAAGTATAATTGTTGTAAAGAGTAGTTACTACACTACTTATCGCTTCTTCTTGTCCAATTACTTCTGAACAAACCAAACGTTCTAATTCATCTGGATCAAAATTAAAAGGATCTAGTTTTTTATTTGTTTCTGTTTGCTCTTCCTCTTTTTCTTGATTTGATACCTCTTCATCAGAACCATACAAAAAATTCCTTAAGCTATAAACTAATTCATTTAATATAGGTATATCTACGGATACCATAGGTAATGAATTAATAGTATGATTTTCTGCTTCATCTAAAACAGTATCTAAATCTTTTCCAAGATCATTTACCATTAATACACTTTTAGAATCCCCATCTACCATATAAAAATTATTCATCTGATCAGTGGCACTATAAACAGAAAAAAGATTGTAGTATGCCGCAGCAGTTTCATATAAAACTTCATCATCTTCATCCGCTGTTCCAAGTTCAATAGCTTTTCCTCCTTCTTCTGTTGATCTTTCGTATTGCAATTTTGCATTTAATTCTGCTTCAGTAATTGGAAAAGCAAAAAACAACCCGTTTTTTAATAAACCAGCTTCTACATCAGAAAGTCCAGTAACATCTATGTTTTGTAAATCTTCCATATGAAGAATACCAGCATCTACCATTTCATATTCACGTTTAGAAGCAGATGATGTTATAATTCTTCTTTTCGCATCATACGAACCCTTTATTACACCAATTGGTTGATAGGCAATAAAAATACCATTTACTTCAAGTGGAGTATATAATACTGCACAGTATAATTCATCTTCCATATAATCCCCCCTAAAATGATATGTATATGTATTATTATATAATAAATAATACAAAATAAAAAGAAGTTTAATTTATAAACTTCTTTAATAATAAACTGTAGCACTCATACATTGCGTATCGTTTTCTAACGAGCTACATGAAGCATCTGGATATTGATGATCTTTACCAGTGTATCCTGTCCATGAGTCACATCCGTGTACTCTTGCTCTACACCAATAATAAGTTGAACAATAATCTGGACAAGATTTAGCACAATATTGTGTATGATGAACAGTTATTTGACAATTAGTACATTGTGTACCATGTCCACAAGGTACTTGGGCTATTGGTTCACATTGACCAAAAGTATCATAAGCTCCTTCAGCTTTCATTCCATGTTCATATGTATCATAAGAGCAATCATAACTTCCACACAAATCAGCATTTGTTGTTAAATGCCATGTTTCACAATCACAAGCAGAAGATCTTTTTCCTGTATATTGTGTACAACTATTTGTCTTATATCTTTTTCCAGATGATATTGGTATATATACAGGAGTTTCGTTTCCAGCTAGGTCATGCCTATTAATTGTTGTTGATTTTGTATATCCACCAAAAGTTCCTATTTCACTTGTATTAACACCAGCTAAGTTGTCAGTACAATGTACTTTTCCATATATTCCGTCTGTATAATATATACCTGTTTTTTCTAATGAACACTCTGGTGGTGTTGCATCACGTTTAAATGTTGATGTTGTACAACTGTTTGTATTTCCGGCTTTATCCATTACATATCCTGTATATGCAAGATTTGTTCCATCTGTTGTATGTGTATCTGATTTTTTACTGTTATAACCACCTATACCATATGAATATAATCCACTTCTTTCATCTGAATAAGTTGTCATTGATATACTTACATTAGATACATACCAACTATCCAATCCATATGTTCCACTATGTGAAATATCACATTTTGGTGGGGACACTGTATCACGTTTAACATTTATTTTACATCTTGCTGTATGTCCTGCTTTATCTTTGACATGCCCATACCAATCAGTAGATGATGTATCTGTTGTTTGTGTATTTGAATTTTGAGTTGTCCAACTAGATGGATCTCCTGATGTAGTATTAATTTGCCAGTATGCTAGTCCTGATTGAACTCCATTAGAGTTATTGTTATCTTTCTTATCTGAGAATGAAAGTGTAACATTACTTCGATACCATTCTTCTACTCCTACTGTTCCATCCTTAGTTAAGGTACATGAT
>JAFXZI010000009.1 GCA_017541325.1 Bacilli bacterium | reverse complement strand
TACAAGTTTAACAGAATATGCAGAAGCAGTTCAAACAGCAGAAAAAGATATAATCGCAGAAGTAGAGAAAATGTTTCTTAATGCCGATGAAACGATTAGTGGAGCAATGGATGCGGATTCTGCGTTATTAGCAACAGGAGAGATTCCAAATCTAGGAAACGAACATGTTGGAACAAATCCAGAAATAATGCCTAACACACCAATGACTTCTGGAGATGAAGTGCCAGTGGCATCTCGTGGTGGTGGAAGAAGAGTTACTCAAATGTTATATGCTCCTTATAAACCTCCTCAACTATACCCATCAACTGGAACTGAAGGAGAATATGATTGGAAGTATTTTGCACCTTTTAATACAACGCCAGAAGAAACACAAAAAACTTATGTTGAAAAAGCTGTTGCTGCCTCTATCCAAAGAGATATTGCTGCCTCTCAACAAAAAGCTGAAATTGAAAGATGGAAAATTTTACAGGATACTCAGACTAAAGTTTTCAAAATACAACAAGATGCAACTGTAGATCATGCAAAAACACAAGATAAAATGTTTGGAAAATGGGATGAACATATACGAGGATAAGAACATTATGTTCTTTTTTTTTATATTTTGTTATAATTATTATGGTGATTTTATGGAACGTTTACAAAAAGTTATTTCATCAGCTGGTATTACATCTCGTCGTAAAGCAGAAGAATTAATTACATCTGGTAAAGTTAGTGTTAATGGTGAAGTTATTACAACTCTTGGTACTAAAGTAAATGATAAAGATGAAATAATAGTTGATGGTATAAAGATTAATAGAGAAGAAAAAGTATATTTTTTACTTAATAAACCTCGTGAAGTTATTACATCAGTTAGTGATGAACATAATAGAAAAACTGTAGTTGATTTAATAGATACAGATAAACGTATTTATCCCGTAGGAAGACTTGATTATGATACGACTGGTCTTTTACTTCTTACAAATGATGGAGAACTTGCTAATAAATTAATGCATCCTAAAAGTAATATTGATAAAGTATATATTGCTAAAATAAATGGTACTCTTACTCCAAGTGAACAAATGTCTTTAAAAAACGGAGTTGTAATTGATGGTATAAAAACATCAAAATCTCGTGTTAAAGTACGAAGTGTGGATAAAAATAGTAATACATCTATTGTTGAAATTACTATTCATGAAGGTCGTAATCATCAAGTTAAAAAAATGTTTGAAGCAGTTAATCACGAAGTATTAAAACTTAAAAGAGAAAGATATGCATTTTTAGATCTTACAGGATTAAAATCTGGAGAATATCGCAAACTTAATCATAAAGAAGTATCTAAATTATATGAATTAACAAAATAAAAAGAACCGATTGGTTCTTTTTTTATTCTTCTACTTCGCTTATTGCCCCTACAGGACATACTTCCATAGCTTCTCTTGCAGATTCTTCATGTTCTGCACTAACTTTTTCTGCTTTTGGAGTAGACATACCATCATCATTCATTACAAATACTTCTGGAGCAACACCTAAACAAGCACCGCATCCAATGCAACCTTCTACTTTAATTTTCATTAGTTTCACCTCCGAGATATAATCATCTATTTACATTTTACTATTTAAAATTATATTTGTCTATGATAAAATGAATGTATAGTAGGAGGTGCTTGATATGGAAAGAAGGGCTTCTAAATACAATCAAGAACAACCAAAAGATCCTAGATCAAGTCGTACTAATAAGAATAAATATTTATATGATGATGCTAATAGAAAAGTTGGTTATGAAGGTACTGTAGACTTAACCAATTTTGGAAAAATATCTTTAAAGGATGATTCTGAACCTTTTTTAGAAACAAGGAAAACTAGAGTTGAAAAGAATCAAGATAGCATCATAAATGAAGAAATAGAAGAAAAAGTATATGATATTAATTCTGTTTTAGAAGAAGCTAAAAAGAATAGAAGTGCTACTGAAGAAGCAGATAAAAGAAGAAAACTTCAAGATATGGAATACAATATACTTAATGATTTAAATCAAAAATATCTTTCTAAAAAAGAAAAAATGGATGAAGATTTAGAAAAAGAAGGTATTAGAGAATTAATAGATACTATTACATCAAATACTATACTTGAAGAAATAAAAGAAGAAAAAGCAGATGATGGAAAAGATTTAATGAGTGATTTAATGGCTACTAATGCAATGACTGCTTTATCAAATGAAGAGTTACAAGAAGAAATTGCTAAAGAAATACTTGTTGAAGAAGAAAAAGATTCATCAGAAGAATTAGATTTAAATAAAACAATTAGTGATAGTGGTAAAATAGTTAATTCTTTCTATACTAGAAGTATGGATTTATCTGAACAAGACTTCGAATTAAGAGATGAAATAAAAGAAGAAAATAAAGCTAAAAGAAGAATAATAATTTTAGTTATACTAATAATTTTAATAATAATTGCAATTGTTAGTTTCTTTGTATTAAAGAAAATTAATGTTATTTAGGGGTTAATACAGATTAGTATTAACTCTTATTTTGTGCTACAATTGTTTTAGAGGGATGTATATGTCAAAATATGAAGTAGGTAAAATAGTAGTAGGATGTGTTACTGGAATTGAAAACTATGGAATATTTGTTAGCTTAAACGAATATTATAGTGGATTAATTCACATATCTGAAATATCAAATAAATTTGTAAAAGATCCTAATAGTTTTGTTGAAATTGGAGAAACTATTAGAGTTAAAATACTTGAAAAAGATGATGATACATGTCATTTAAAACTAAGTATTAAAGATATTGATTATCGTATTAATAAAAAGAGTAGAGGAAAAATAAAAGAAACTGATAGTGGATTTGAAACTTTATCAATCAAATTAGATGATTGGGTTGAAGAAAAGTATGATGAAATAGATAAGTAGGAGTATATATGAAAACAGTAAAATATAACAATTTAGATTATGAACTTGTTAAAGAATATAAAGACGGTTTTGATGTAGATGAATTTAATGAAGCTATTAGAGAAACCGATTATTTTAATGAGTTTGATTATATATTTGGTGATTATTCATATGGAAAATTAAGACTTAAAGGATTTTACGATAGCAAAAATAAAAAAGTTAAAAAAATAAATGATATTAAAGACTTAGATAATTATATAAAAACGTTCTGTTCTTATGAATGTAAGTATTTCTTATTAAAAAGACCTAAAAATGAAAAATAATATTGAAAAATAGTTCTAAATCATGATAAGATTAATAGTAGTATAGAATAAAGGGAGGCATTAATATGTCAGAAGAAAAGAAAGTTATGTCTATTGTATTAGAAGATGGTTCAATCGACGAGGTTGAAGTCCTTTTATCATTTGAATTTACAGATACAAAAAAGGAATATATTATCTATACAAAAAATGAAACTGACGATAATGGTAATGTTACTATTTATGTTGCTTCACTAATTAGAAATGACGATAGTGACCCTGTTTTAGGTGGAGTAGAAACAGACGAAGAGTGGTCTAGAATTAAAAATGTTCTAAAAGAATTATCTAAGCCTGATGAAGATGAAGAAAAAGAAGAGGAAGGAACAGACGCTCAATAGTAATAAATAAAGGGAGGTTCTTGTAATGGAAGACGAGAGAAAAGAAGGATTTTTAAGAAGAACTGAAGCTGTAACTACTGTTAGGGCAGGTTCTGTTAAACCTAATAAAGCTAAATTAACTGGAAAAACTATTGTTGGCCTTCGTGCTTCTGATGCAGCTTTAGCTCATAGAATTGAAAGATATAATGAAGAGTATAACAGACTTGTTGCTATTGCTACTGAAATAAGCGAAAAGCAAGAAGATGAAGTTAGAACAGAAGAAGTAAGAACTGACATTGAAAGATTCAATAGACAAGCAGAAAAATTAGCACAATTAAGTGTAAGTATTTTTGCCTTTGATGATTTAGAAAATAAAATTTCACTAAATGGTGTAGGAGTAAAAGCAATTAGAGTTCCAGGTAGATTAACTAGATTATTAAATGGATTTACAAAAGCTGGAATAGAAAAGAATGAGAAGTATGCAAAAGTAGAAAGCGCAATTGAAGATGTTGCAAAATCTGTTATTTCAGAAAATCCAGATGAATTAACTGTAGATATTACTAAACTAGAAGGATTAAGTGTAGTAACTCCTGGTGAAACATTAGAAACAACTAATTTAGAAGAAGCACCAGTTGTTGATACAGTTAATGCTAAACTTGGAGAAGTATATGATTTAGGAAGTTTATTAAGTGATGAAGAATTAGCAGAAAGAAAAGCTAAGTACTTAACTAGCTTTACAGATTTAATACTTGGAAAAGAACCAGAAACTGGTGTTGATGCATTTGCAAGTCTTATACTTGGTAATACTAGTCATGAAACAAAAAAAGAAAGTACTTCTGCAGAAACAGCAGAAAATGCTGAACCTATTGTTGTGGAACCTATAGTTTTTGGTACTGAACCAACAGAAGCATTAATAGAAATAATTACGGCAGCACCAACATTATTTGATGCAATGCATTCTATTTATGAAGAAGGATATAGACTAAAAAAAGTTAATAGAGAAAAAAATACTTATCCAGATTTTATCAAAGATAATCAAAAAATATGTGTTGTGCATAAAGGTGCATATATAGATGCATCAGCATACCCTGGATTAGTAAGTTTATTATTACTTGCTAGTAAATGGGGAAAAAATGGTACATATGATGAAAGTGAAAGAGTAGTATTTGAAAAAGCTTTAGCTGGTTATGAAGTGTCTAATGAAGAATTAAGTACATTAGGATTTACGGAATTATCAGATCAAGTTGCATATTTAAAAGATTCTAAACATAAAGCAAAAGCAATTGGATGTTATGAAGAAATTTCAGGAAATGAAGTTGTTTTATATAAAGAAGAAACAGTTGAAGAAGTAACTGAAGAAAGTTCTGAACTTCAAGAAAGTAGAGATTCTTTAGTTAATACTTTAAAACAAATTCTTGGAGAAAAACAAACTGCTGAAGCAGTAGAAGAGACAACTACTGAAGCTAGTGAACATCAAGCGGAAGAAGTTGCAGCTGTTCAGGAAGAAACTACAGAACCAGATATTAATTCAGTATATAAAGCATTACTTGAAGCTGGATTAAAATATGACCAAACAACTGGAAAGTTGGTACGTATTGATGAACCTATGGAAGAACAAGTAACAAATCCGTTAACTGATTATGTAATAGATTATGTTCCTGAAGAAACAACTGAAACACAAGATGCTGAAGTTGCTGAGGGATTTGATCTTAATAAATGGGATGCAACAGTTAAAGATGTATTATCATATGAAGATGAGGATCTTTCTGGAGATGAACCATATGATAGAGAACAAGAAAGAATTAGTAAAATGTTTGGTGATGATGAAACAGCATTAAGATTCTTAACAGAAGAAATAAAAGACCCTGCAACAGGAGAAGCAAAGTTTACATTAGAAGATATTCAAACTGCATGTCAAACTGAAAAAATAACTCCACTTGCTTTAATGGTAGATATATTTGGTAGGATGCCACAAGAAAAGAAAGTGGAAGTATTAAATAGATATACTACAACAGGATCAGTTTTATCTAATCCAAATCCAGTTGTAGAAACAGCTAGTGTAGCAGAAGGAATTGTAAGATAATAAAAAGGACTTGTAAAAGTCCTTTTTTATTTGTTTATATTTGCGTAACTCCCATTACTTCTGGAATTTCATCCATAAGCATTGCTTCTATTCCTTCTTTTAGTGTAACATCTATTAAACTACATCCTTGACATGCACCCAGTAGCCTTACATAAACAATTCCGTCTTCAAATTTAATGTATTCAAGACCACCACCATCACCTTCTAAATAAGGTCTAATTCTATCTAATACGTCTATTATTTCTTTTTCTACATCACGTTTTACATTTTTTTTCATAAAATCACCAATAAAATAATAGCAATTTATTTTTAATTAGTAAAGTAAAGATGAAAAAACTTGATTTTTTTGGTTGACAAAGAAGTATATATTTGTTATATTTTTAATTGTCAAACCGATATATTCGGGCGATTAGCTCAGTTGGTTAGAGCACCTGCCTTACAAGCAGGGGGTCACAGGTTCGAGTCCTATATCGCCCACCATAATGTGCCGAAATAGCTCAATTGGTAGAGCAACTGACTTGTAATCAGTAGGTTACGGGTTCAAGTCCTGTTTTCGGCACCATTATTTTGGAGAGGTAGCGAAGTGGCTAAACGCGGCAGACTGTAAATCTGTTCCTTCGGGTTCGATGGTTCGAATCCATCTCTCTCCACCATATATATTGCCTCGTAGCCAAGCGGTAAGGCATCAGACTTTGACTCTGACATGCGCTAGTTCGAATCTAGCCGAGGCAGCCATTTTGTTCCGCTAGCTCAGTCGGTAGAGCATTTGACTTTTAATCAAAGGGTCTGGAGTTCGAATCTCCAGCGGGACACCATTTGATAATAAAACCTTGTTTAATTACAAGGTTTTTATTTTTTTGTCATTGCGTTATAATATTATTAGAAGGGTTGGATATCTATATGAGTAAAAGTATTATAGTTGGTAGTATGAATATTCAAAATAAATATAGAATTAGTAATTATGATGGAATTGATCCAAGTGGTCAAGATAATGCTTTAATTCTAAGAGAATTCTTAGATGAGTATAAGATTGATGCATTAGGGACTCAAGAATTAGTAAGAAAATTTATTAAAAGATTGAATGTTGTACTTAAACCAAAATATAAGATGTTTGGTTCTTTTAGATATGGAAGTACATTTTTAGTAAAAAAAATAAGTATTGTAGATCGTTTTAATGAAACTGCTAGTATTATTACTAAACATAAAGTAATAAAATCTCGTACTCATAGACTTCCATGGTTACCTCATAATCTTAAAGATATTATAGATGGAATAAAAAGAAAATCATTAAGACCTAGAGTTGTTACTTCTTGTATTATAGAAATTCCTGGTTTTTCAAGAATTAATTTTATTAATACCCATTTAGAGCATAGACTTAATATAATTCAAATAAGACAATTAAATTATTTACAAAAATTAATATCTAAATCAAAATATCCTGTAATACTTACTGGAGACTTTAATATGGATATGAATATGCCTAGATTTAAGAATTTTGTAAATAATATGGAATCAATTGGATATGTTAGAGTACCGAATGATGAAAAAACATGGAAATATCAAGAAGATAAATTACCAATTGACCATGTTTTTATTCCTAAAAAATGGAAAATAGAAGAGATAAATATTATTAAATCTAAAGACTTAAGATATTTTAGTGATCATTATCCAATACTGGTTAAGATAAGTAAATAATATTTAATTTTTATATAAATAATGATACAATCAAAATAGTTTGTTTAAGGAGTGATATTATGATATTAATTCCTAAAGTAGGATGTAATGAAATAAAGTATGATTCAAATATAGCTAAAAAAACCGACTTTGTTATTATTGTTAATGATGAAGAAAGTAGTAATGTTGGAGACCTATTTAGTTTATGGAATCAAAAATCTAAAGTTATTATTTGTAATGACATAAGTGATTATTACGATTTTATAAAGAGAGAGAAAAAATTTACTAGTAATAGTAACATTTTAATAATAGGGACTAAAAACACTAGTTATGATAGTTTATTAGAGTATAAAAATCTTACTGAATTCTATTTCTTATATATTAAAACAATTAAAGAAATAGATAAGAATATGAATAAATTCAATAAAACATTCATAAATAAAAAAGATAATCCTATTGTTAGAGAATTAATGGATAATTTTACTGTAATGAATTCTGGCGGTAAATATATTAGGGCATTTTTAATTTCACTTGGGTATCATTTATCTAGTAAAAAAGAAGATGACTATTATATGCCTCTTGCTGTTGCTTATGAAACGTTTCAAACATCTATTTTAGTTCACGATGATATTATAGATAAAGCAGATACTAGAAGAGGAAAAACTACTATTCATAAAAAATATGAAGAAAAATTTAATAAATGTGATTTAAAAGATAAAGATTTTGATAATAATAAAATAGATACATCTAAAGCTCTTGCTTTGTGCATTGGAGATGTTGGATTCTTTCTATCAAGCAATATTATAACTACTAGTTATTCAAATAATAGTAACTTAGCTAGATTATTAAAATTATATAATGATATTTTAATTTATACTGGTAAAGGTGAAATAATAGATGTAATGCTTCCTTTTGTTGGAAAATATGATTCTAAATATAATGTTATTGAAAAAGATATAATGGAAATATATAGATTAAAGACTGCTTGGTATACAATTACTGGACCACTTGCTTTAGGGATGACTTTAGGTGGTGCTAGTGATAAAGCAATTACTTCTTTAGAAAAACTTGCTGAACCACTAGGAATTGCCTTTCAAATTAAAGATGATATTTTAGGTATATATAGTAGTGCTAAAAAGATGGGAAAGAATAACTCTGATATAGAAGAATACAAACAAACTATATTATATTCATATACAATTAATACAGAATATAAAGATGAGTTGTTAAAGTACTATGGAAAGAATACTTTAACTGAAAAAGATGTAGAAAAAGTAAGAGAAATATTTACTAAAAGTGGTGCATATGATTATGCTATAAAAAAACAAGAAGAGTTATTTAATGAGAGCAAAGAATTAATTAGAATAAATAGAAGTATGAAAAAAGATTATAAGAATATTTTACAAGGATTTATTACATACTTAGAATTAAGAGATAAATAATATGAAAAAGTTTTTATTAGTTATATCATTTTTTATCTTTATGTTTTCTTTGGGAATTACTATAAGAAAATACAGAGAAATGGAAAAAATAACCATTGTAGAGTATAATTTTTATGCTAAGAAAAATCAAAAGATGAATTATATTACTTTAAATAGCAATAGTATTGTTGATGATGAATTGAAAAGAATAATAGATATTAATGAAAAGCAAGATGATTGCTCATTTGATGAAATAGGACTTCCTGAATGTGTAAAAGAAACTAAAAAGAATAATATGATCTATGATAAATATTTTATTATTTATTATGGAAATGATACTTATAAAGTAATATATAAAGTTAAAGATATAGATTATTTAAGTAAAATAATAGAATAAAAGATTACTATAGAAAAGGTGAGAATATGAAAAAATGTGTCGTCATTTATAATTCTCATAGCGGTAAAAAAATAAAGAAGAATTTTTTAGCTAGCTATGTTGATATTTTACTTGAAAACGATTATGATCCAGAAATAATATTTTCAAAATATAAGGGACATATAACAGAAGTAGTTAGAAATCTTTCTGATGATGTTGATTTAGTTATAAGTGTGGGTGGAGATGGA
This sequence comes from Bacilli bacterium, assembly GCA_017541325.1. Lineage (GTDB taxonomy): Bacteria > Bacillota_I > Bacilli_A > RF39 > UBA660 > RUG11788. The sequence continues at coordinate 22,843 of JAFXZI010000009.1, read as the reverse complement.
ACATTTAATGAAGCTGTTAATGGAAATCTAGAAAGAGAAAAAAGGCTTCTTTTAGCACATATACCTCTTGGTACAACAAATGATATAGGTGCAATGTTTGGATATGGTAATGATGTTATAAAAAATCTAAAAATGCTTCTTGAAGGAGAAAAAAGAAATATTGATATTTGTACTGTAAATAAAAAAGCATTTGTATATGTTGCAGGTTTTGGTAAATTTATGACCATTCCTTTTGAAACAAATAGATCTGCTAAAAAAAGACTTGGTTATTTAGCATATTTAAACGAGGCGGTTAAACATTTTTTTGGCAGAACCAAATTGCACGAATTAACTTATAAAGTTAATGGAGAAGAATATAAAGGACTATTTTCTTTTATTCTAATTAGTAATGCTAATCATATAGCCGGTATTAGTAATTTTTATAATAATGTTTATTTAGATGATAAAAAATTTGAAGTACTTTTTTGTAATTTAACTAAAAGAAAAGATATAGTAAAAAGTCTTTTATATTTAACTGCTGGAGATATTACAAAAGTTCCTGGTTTTTACTTTTATAAAACAGATAAATTAGAAATAGATTTTGCTAATGAAAATGATAAATGGTGTGTAGATGGAGAAGAATTAATAGGAAAAGCTCGTAAATATAAAATAGATATAATAAGTGATTTTCCTGTAATGATTCCTCAAAAGAATTTAAAAAAAATATTTATATCAGAAAAAAAGAACAAATAAATTGTTCTTTTTTATTGTAAAAAATACTTATTTTTTTTATAATTATAATGATAGGATAGGATGATTATGAAAAAGAAAATATTTATTGTTGTATATGCTATATTTATTTTTTTATTTATTTTTAATTTTAAAGTAAATGCTCAAGAAAAAACATGTACAAAAGAAATAAAAAATAATTTAAAACAAATTGCAGAACAAATAGACTATGAAACAGTATTAAATGCATATGTAAAAGAATATAGTGATATAAAAAAATTACCAGCTGGTGCAATGAAAGATACTTATCATTATTCTTTAATTTTATATAATGTAATGGAAGAATTTTTTGTAGAAGTTGGAGAGAATACTAAATATTATAATGAAGTAAAAGATGGAAAATTATATTTTAATAATTTATTTCTAGCTGGTGGTAGTAACGTAAAAATTAGAATATATGCAACATATAAAACAGGATGTGGTGGAGAACTAATAAGAATTATTAAGTTTAGACTACCATATTATAATGTATATAGTGTCTATCCTGAATGTGAAGGTTATCAAGATAAATATAAAGTTTGTTCAAAAACATCAAATACTTCAGCAATAGCTAATGATGAACAATTTAAAGCAGAATTAGAAAAAGAAAAAAGAATATATGACGAAAAACATCCTACTGTAGAAACTGCTATAAAGAAAAAGGAACCTTTTTATATAAGTTTTAAGAATTGGTATTTAAATAATAAAGATTTAACAATTCCTATTACAATATCATTCATAATATTGGTAATTTTAATAGTAATAAAAACTAAACGAGATAATAAAAGTAGAATTAAGGTTGATTTGGGGGATATATAATATGAAGAAGAAGATATTATTTTTGTTATTATTAGTATTATTTGTTCCTACTTATGTAAATGCTCAATGTTCTTCGAGTTTGATTTCAGGTGGAGGTAGTTCTCACCCTTTTGGAAGTTCAACTGGTAGTGGTTGTGATAACTGGGATGGAAATACTTGTATAAATTATCCACCTCTTAGAATTGGTATGAGATTCCAAGTATATAAAGTAACGAGTAAAAGTAACATTGTTCTATTAGGAAAAGGTGCAGATGTTTGGGGAGTTACTCCTAATGATGGAATGTTTACAAAACCAAGTAATAATAACTTAAACTTAAAAATAAATGATTGTTCTTGGCCGGGAACTTTAGGAGCTGCTAGAGCAAAGAGAGCTAAACTTTCTGTTAGTGGAAAAGAATATAGAACAGGTAAATATGGAAATGTTTATTATGACTCATCTTTAGCAACAGCAAGGGATAAATATAAAGTTGCAACTTGGGCTTTTGATTATTATCATGATCGAGCTGAACCTAAATCAGGATGGTTAAAAACTAATTTCTTTGATCCTTTATTAAAAGGTGATTATGCTACAGTAAAAAGTATTTTCAAAATGTCAGATAAAGAATTACAAGGACTTCTTGAAAAACCTAAAAATTATTATGTTACTGCTGAAGTAATGTATCAATATATAGATGCGCATAATGGGACATATTTCCATGGAACTCCATCAGAAACAGGATATACACATGGATCTGGATATTCTAATAACATTTTAATAACAACTCCAAATGACCCTGATGTAGATGGACTTGTTCCAAAATATATTAAAAAAGTTTGGCCTTCTAGTGTTCCGTTTGAAAACTGGGGATATCATCCTGTTTCAATTAAAACTGTTTGTAATTATGCATATGGTTGGGAAGCATGGAACATCAAAGAAGTTTGTAAGGATTGTGCGAAATCTTGTAAAGAAGATTGTAAGAATACTAAAGCTGATACTGCTGGTCGTGTTGCTTGTGCAGTTGCTTGGTGTAATGGCAACAAAACAGGAAGCGAAATAACTAGTTGTATAAATGAATGTCGTGAAGGAACACCAAAAAATATTGGATGTGTTAGTTCTGATGGTAAAAAATGTGATGCATTTAGAGCTAGTAGAGTATCAACTTCTGAAAAGACCAAAGCTTGTAAAGATTTTAATAAAGAGAAAAATGGTGGAGAAATTACTTTAGAAGCAAATGTATGTTATGACGACAACAAGTCATTTAATGATAAAAAGGACGAATCTTATGTTGTTACTGGATATAATTATCAAACAACTAAATATTATAAAATAACTTGTAATAATAAGATGAATTTTAAAAACTTGCCAAATAATCAATATATATATCTAGATTCAGAAAAACCAATGTATATACAATTTAGTTATAGACTAGACTATACTAAAACTTGTACATTATATTATCGTTCTAAACCAGGAAGTTCTGATGGTTGGACTGAAAACTATAATAATAGTTTGATTAAGTATGATATAGATTCATTAGCTGTAGCTAAAAAAGCAGCAGAGAAAAAGATAGATAGTTTAACAAAAGAAAAAGCTGAGAAAAAGGAAATTGATATTCAAAAGAAAGTTATAGAGAATATAGCTGAGATTTCAACTCAACTTAATAATACAAAAAATACTGCAACACAAAGACTTAAAACAATTACTGATGATAAAGCTCCAGATAATTTGAAAGCAAATAAAATTACTTTAAGAAAATTTGATTATAAATCAAATGCTGAGATAACAGATCTTAGAAAGACTACTGTTCAATTAATTCCTATTGTTTGTAAAACTGATAGCAAAGTAGTTACTGAAGAAAGACTTATTTGTCTAACTAATGCTGGAACAAATGTAACAAATGTAAAAATAGACGGAAATACTTATTTATGTAATGGAGAAGGCGGAACAGCAGTAAAGAATACTAATACAAGATATACTTATAAGGAATCTGTAATATATACAACTCCTGATAGTTATGTTGGTGCTCATACTGATGATGTTGGACCATTTACTGAAAAAGAAGAATGCCAAGATGCTATTTCAACACCAAATGGTTTTTGCCAAGTTGTTAAGTATTCTTATGCACTAGCTCCGTTTGATGGTAATGATAGAAATAGTTATATAAGAACAGTAAATGCAGCTAATAAAAAAATAGTCTTAGAATTTGAAGGTGGAAGTTGTGATGAGTTTAAATTAACTTATAACTGTGATTACGACTTTGAAGAAAATTATTGTGAAGCATGTGCATATATTACAAATCATAATTCAGAAGCATATAAAAAATGTTTATCTGATAAATGTAGTTGTGATTCATTTTGTGGAGCAAATCAAGTTTGTCGTTCAATGTATTGTCCACAATTATGCGAAGGTTGTAATTGGAAAACGTTAAAAGAAACAGATTCTTGTGATGATTGTGATGATATGTGTGGATCATTAAAGACTAAACCAGAAAAATATTTAGATTGTTTCTATGATGAATGCTGTAATAAGAAATGTAATGGTAATTTAGGATGTCTTTCTGGGTGCTGTGTTAGTAAGTGTAATGAAAAATATGCAGGGAACACAACTGCAATAGAAAAATGTATTATAACTGATTGTCCTAGAGATAATTCTGGATATCTATATAGATCTATATCTCAAGCTAATCCATTCCCAGATCGTGGTACAACAGTTGGAAGTATTGGATTAAACTGGTATAATAAAGAACAAATAATAACTGATGCTGATAATATTAATGGAAGATATTATGATAAAACATCTGGTATGAATGATGAATATGAATATTCCTTTGATATTGATTCAAATGATTTAAAAGCAATAAGAAGAGCAATAAGATCTTCAAATGAAAATATTGCTGGACAATCATATAAAGGTTCAACAGCATATAAATTCTTTAAACAATCAACAAAAGCAAAAGGAACAAAATCAAGAAGTGCATATTGTAGTCAATTTTTAAATGATCAGTTAAAAAGTATGAATATAGATTATAAATCTACAGATGTATACTGTAAATGATAAAGATGTATTAATTCATCTTTATCTTTTTTTTAAAATTAGTTGAATTATTCTTTTAAAAAAATTATAATAATATTAGTATGATAGGAGTGGGAAGATGAGAAAGAAAATAATGTTTATTTTACTTCTTATATTTAGTGCATTTGTTTTTAATGTTAAAGTTGATGCAGCAACATGTAAAAATTTAAATGATTTAAAAACAGAAGCCAATCTAATAGAAGTAAATTATGAACTCGTAAAAGAGGAAAGAAGTCCAGAAGGAGATTACGATCCTTCGCTATATTATCATGATTTATATATATCAAATATTTCAGATAATTTTGAGGTTAGAATTGGTAATAATACTTATTCAAGTAGTGAAGCTAAAAATGGAGTATTAACTATTAGAATGATTAGTGGAGGATACAAACTTAGGGTTCAAATATATGGTACTCAAAAATCTGGATGTAACGGAGAAAAGATTAGATCAATTCCTGTAAAATTACCTTTTTATAACAGATACAGTGAAGCTGAAGAATGTGTTGGACATACTAATGAGTATCCTATATGTGCAGTAAATGCAGATACTTCAAAGTATGTAAATGAAGAATTTAAAGTAGAAGTTGCAAAGCAAGCTAAAGAGTACAAAGAAAATAAAGAAGAAAAGAAGAAAAAAGAAAAAGCAACAGCTACAAAGAAAAAAAGCGTTATTGATATGTATATAGATAACGCAGGAATAACAGTTCCAATTACAATTCTTATTATTGCAGGTATTGCTGGAGTTATATTTAAACTAGTATCTGATGATAAGAAAAAAGCCAAAATTGATTTGGGGGTAAAGAAAAAATGAGAAAGATAAGAACATTAATATTATTATTGATAATAACATTGATTCCGGTTGGCGCTTATGCTCAAGTATGTACTACTCCTGGAATTGATGGTGGAGCTACATCTTCTCGTCCAGTTGATCCAACTGGGCATGGTGGTGGATGTGGTAGTGTAACATGCTTAAGCACATCTGATTATACTTATGTTGGTGTTAGATTCCAAATATATAAATATAATGGTAAAGGTGCATCAGGAATTCAACTAGTTGGTCATGGAGTAGATGTTTGGGGAACAGATTCTCTTGGATATGGTCGATATAGTAACCCATCAAATCCTAACTTAAAAATTAAAGCATCTTGTCCATCAGTAGGAAATTCAAAGTATAAAGATGGTTATGGTGGAGATCACCCACTTAGCTATGCTCAATATTCAGCTCTTAAAGACAAAAACCAAGTAAAATATGATAATACAGGAAAACTACATAAAGCTTTCAAAAATGGTAGTGTTAACGACTGGGTATTTACTCATGATGGTGATAAACCAACTGGTGGTTGGTATTCTACCAACTTATTATATAAACTTGAAAAGGGCGGATCTAAAAATTTAAATGAAGTTAAAGCTTTGTTTGGTTTAACAGAAAAAGAGTTAGATGACTTGATGAGTAACACTCATAGTTATTATATAACTGCAGAAGTATTATATAGATTCTGGAAAAATGGTGCTGACCATTACTATGGAACAGTTTCTGAATCTGCGTTAGTTCATGGATATGGACCATTATATAATGCATTACGTATTGAAAGTGGTAAAGACCCAGATGTTGGAGAGAAAAACTTTAGAGTAAGTGATAAAGAAGTTCTTAATTTAAATATAGTTCCAACTTTAATTAAGAAAACATCATATACTAGTACTAGTTACATGGTTGGGGGATATAAAGAAGCTAATCAAGCAGCATGTAACGTATCAAGAGGTTTTGCTATTTGGAATATCCGTTCAGTTTGTTGGAATTGTGGATATACTTGTGAATCTTCTTGTGAATATACAAAAGATGGTACTCCTGAAAGAGCAGCTTGTGCTATCTCATGGTGTAATGAAAACCAAAAAGATAACTTTAACACATGTTTTACTGGATGTACAACTGTAAAGCCTGAAGGTGGATGCCCTGGTAATAAATGTGAAGATTATAAAGCTGATCCAAGTAAGGTAAAACACAAAGAAGCAGTATGTGATCCTGCAAACTCAACTAATACAGATGGTAAGAGTGATTCTGTATCAGCTACAGTTTGTTATGATGAAAATAAAAATGAAGATGATCATGAAGTAAAATTCGTTCTTGCAAGTCACTATTATTCAAAAATAAAATATTTTAGAATTAATTGTGATGAAACAATGAACTTAAAGAATCTTCCTAATGAGCCTACTTTATATTTAAGTGACTCTAAACTATCAAATCTTCACTTTGCATATGCTGTATCTTATACAAGAAAATGTCAACTTGAGTACAAAACTAATGAAAACTATAGAAAAAATCATCCTGGAGTATATTGGTTTGTACCAAAAAGAGATAATAAGAAAGATAGAACTGCAGAATATTTTGATGAAGATTTAAAGAAAAATTCACAATTATATGCAGATATTCAAGCTATGGGAAAAGCGAAAGCTGGAGCTGAAAAAATGCTTGAAGAATATAGAACTGCAAAAAAATATGAAAAAGATTCTGAGAGATTAGAAAGAATTAATAAGAATATAAAGATTCAAGAAACTGCTCAATCATATTATGATCAAATAGTTAAAGATTTAACTAAGACAAAAGTTAACGCAGAAACAAGATTTAATGTAATTTCTACAGAAAAAACTCCTGAGAATTTAACTAAAAATGAAGTTACTTTAAAAACATATAAATATGAAAAGAAGCAAGGTTCTGAAGATACACCTATCCAATTAATACCACTTACATGTACTCCTGTAGGAGAAACTGATATTACTAAAAAGAGTTATTTATGTGTTATGAACGGATATGATGCAAAGGGAACTCAAACAGTAACAATTGAAGGTCAAGGCTATGTATGTAAAGGTACTGGTGGAAAAATAGATGGTGGAGGAAATACAATTAAATATGAAGAAATGATTGTATACTCAATACCAGATAGTTATGTATCTACTCAAGCTAATACTGCTGGTACAGTATATCACGTTGAAAAAGGAATTAAACCTCCTGATGAAAGATGTGATAAAGATGTTACAGCTGCTAATGGATTCTGTAAGGTTGTTGAATACGGATATACATTCCCAGAATTCAATGGAGAAGATATTGTTGACTATGTAAATGAAGTTAACGGTGTACCTGATAAATTAAAATTATCATTACTTGGAGGATTATGTGATGAGTTATCATATGATTACAAGTGTGACTATAATTTAACTGCTAAATATTGTACAGCATGTGATATGTATACTGAAGGATCAGATGAATATATAGCATGTTATAAAGAAAAATGTAGTTGTGATGCATATTGTGGTTCTAACCAAGTATGTCGTGCAAAATACTGTCCTGAAATGTGTGAAGGATGTAACTGGCAAACAGTAGTAAAAACTTGTACAGATTGTGATGAGACTTGTGGTAAATATGCTGCTGAAGATACAGCTAAATATAAAACATGTTTCTATGATGAGTGTTGTACTAAACAATGTGATGGAGATTGTGGATGTACTTATAGTTGTTGTGTAGATAAGTGTGATGCTTTATATGGAACTGAGTCTGGAAAATTAACTGAATGTAAAGAAGTATGTACAAGAGATCTACAAACTTGTAAGGGTGGAGCTGAACATTTATACAGAAATATATCATTAAGTAATCCATTCCCAGATCGTGGAACAACAACTGGTAATATAGGAAATAACTGGTATGGTAAAGAAAAATATATTACAAATACTGATGAAGCAAATTATAGAGATTTAACTGATGGTAAATCTGATAATTATGAATATTCATTTGAAATTACATCTAAACAATTAAAACAAATGAAAAAAATAGTTGAAAAGAACAAAACGGATGAAACAGGATATAAAGATACAACAGTATATAAGTCTTTTGGAAAATCAGATAAATATACAAGTGTTGTTGATCCAAGGGCATATTGTAGTAAATTCATACATGAAGAAATCAATGGTTTAATAGAAAAGTATGATGAAACAAATGATGCTACAATGGATTGTAGATAGGATAGGAGGTTAGGAAATGAAAGTATCACTTTGGGGTTATTTATTCTTAGTTTTAGGTTTACTTGGAATTGTACTAATCAATGTATTTGGAGAAGTTACAATTAGTGACCAACAAAACTATTACTCATTAAAAGAAATAACTAAATCTGCTATGTTAGATGCAGTAGATAAAGTTGCATATCAACAAGGACTTGGATATGATGGTATTACTCAAACATCAGATCCTGAATCAGTGCATTGTAATGCAGGAGTTCCTGGAACAGTTAGAATTATAAAGGAAAGATTCGTAGAATTATTCCTTGCTAAATTCTCTGAAGAAGCTGATTTAAATAGGAACTATAAGATTACATTCCTAGATATTGATGAATGTCCTCCTAAAGTTACAGTTAAAATTGAATCAACTCAAAACTTTAGTTTCATCCAAAGAGCATTTGGTATGAGAAAAGTAGATGATGCAACAGTTACTAATGTTCTATCTGGAATCCTTGAAACAGATGAACCATTCGCTTCAAAATAAAAAGAACGTATAAACGTTCTTTTTTTTTATTTAATAAAACCGGTTTTTGTTAACTTAGATTTTATTGTATCTTTAGATACATTAGCTCCTGATAGTCTATCCATTGTACTAGTTTCTTTGCCGTCTTTAAAGAAGATTACTGTTGGAGTACCATCAACATTATAGTCTTCTAAAAACTTTGTTGCATCTTCTTGACTTAGATCAGTTAGATTAAGACTATAAGCGACTACTTTATTATCTTCTAACACGCTTTTGAATTTAGGTGTAAATTCTGTACAATTATGGCATCCAGTTTGTACAATCTCTAATACAAAAGAATCTTTATTATTAATTTTTTTATTGAATTCTTTGTATGATATATCGTTTAGATAATTAGTAGTTTTGCCACATCCAACAATAAAGAAACATAATACAAATAAAAGACTAGTAATAATCTTTTTATTCATAAAACACCTCTAAAAAATATTAACATATTTATTTAAAATAAACAATAACATTGTATTTTGATAATTGTTATTATATAATTAATTTATACTAGAGGGTTTGTATAGTGTGACTAGCGTTTTTATTGTGTAAAATTTTGAAAAGTTAGTTAATCAAGTAATAATTAATATTGAAGTAGAATTTTAAAAATACTAAAATATTATTATAGGGAGTCGCCTATATAACACGATGGTGTAATAGAGTTATGTACTAAATATTAAAATAGAAAGGGTGAATAATATGAATAGTACACAAATTAAATTAAAAAAGTTTTTAGGAAATAGAAATACGGTTACAATTTTATGTGCATTTATTGGTATAGCTGTATTATATGTTGGTTATACTATGAAGATTAATAGTGCTATCCAACCAGTACAAGTACCATATGCTAATGATGATATTCAACCAAGAGAAAAGATTACAGAAGAAAAAATTAGTTATATGCAAGTAGCAAAAGCTGCCCTAGACAAGATGAAAGGGTCAGTTATTTTAAAGAAAGATGATATTATTAACCATTATGCTGCAATAAACACTTTAATTCCAAAAGGAAGTTTGTTCTATGAGTCATCAGTGGTTAAAGAAAGACAAAATGAGCCTGTTTACGAATTAAAGAAAGGTCAAGTTTTGACATACTTTAAAGTTAACATGGACATGAGTTACGTAAACTCTATTTTACCAGATAGTTATATGGATATATATGTAAGTGTAATTGATCCAACTACACAACAACCTATGGTTGGTACATATATAGAAGACGTAAGAGTACTTGCTGTTAAAACTGCAAACGGAGAAAATGTTTTTGAAAATTCTGATGAGGTTAGACAAACGACTTATATCATGTTCGCAGTTGATAGAAAAGAATTCTACAATTTATTAAAATGTGCTAAGTTAGGTGTCGATATTAGACCAGTTCCAACTGGAAGAAGTGCTAGCGAAGTAGAAGAAGAAGCTAAAGTTGTTTCTGATGCATTTGAAGAATATATTGATTCACGTGCTGATGAATTTGAATATTCTGGACGTATGGAAGGAATAGACTTAACAGATGGAACAGCTAAAATAGATGATCAAACAAATCAAACTGGTACTCAAAATGGAACACAAAACGGTACACAAAATGGTACAGATACCAAAGCGCAAACAGGACAAGATACTAATAAAAAACAATAAATTTTAAAATAATAGAAAGGGAGAATTACTATGGAGGAAGCGATGAATCTAAATGGAATGGGTCAACTAAATAATCAACAAGTGCCACAAATACCAATTCCTACACAACAACAAGAACCAGCACCAGCGCCAGTTGTAGAAGAAACTGCACCTCCAGAACCAACTCCAGCTTCAACTGAAAATACTGAACCAGTAAAAGCTAACAATGATTTAGGTTTTGAAGATTTAGACATGGTTCAAGAATTAAGAGATGAAGAAGAACTTCAAAAGAGACAAAGAAATGAAAGTATTTTCTCATCTATGGAATTTGGACCTTTAAAGAAATTTCTAGAAGATGATGATGTTACAGATATTTCATATAGTAATGGTGGTCAGTTGTGGCTAAAAACTTTAAGTAAAGGTGTTTATAGAGTAGAAGAACCTGGAGTAAATGATTCTCTTATTGAAAAAATAGCATTCCAATGTTCTAACGTAATGGGTAAAACATTTAATATGGCGCATCCATTCTTGGACTCAGAATCAGCTGAGTTACGTATGAACTTTATTCATGAATCTATTGCAAGAAATGGTATTGCGGTAGTTTTCCGTAAAACACCAGCAAAGATTCGTCTTAAAAAAGAAAAATTAATGGAAGATAATTATGTATCACTTAGTGTGCATGATTTCTTAATTAAAGCAGTTCAAGGACACTGTAACATTATAATGTGTGGAGAAACTGGTTCAGGTAAAACGGAGTTCTTAAAATATCTAGCAAGTCATACTTTTGAAAATGAAAAAATAGTTACTATTGAGGATACGTTAGAACTTCACTTGGATAGAATTTATCCACATCGTGATATTGTTGCAATGAAGACTAATAATATAGCAAGTTATTCTGATGTTCTTGTTACCTGCATGAGACAAAACCCAATATGGATATTACTTTCAGAGGTACGTAGTGCAGAAGCTGTTACAGCTGTACGTAACTCTATATCATCAGGACACTTTATATTATCAACAATCCACGCTGATAAAGCATCAAATATCCCATATCGTTTATATAGTTTGCTTGAGTCAAATATCGATGTAGGACAATTCTTAAATACAATGTATCGTTACATTCAATTAGGAGTATATTTAAGAGGTCGTTTTGATCCAACTCAAGGAAAATATATTCGTGAAATTGGAGAAGTATGTGAATTCTATGTAGATGATGATAATAATTGTGTTTCTAATGTAATTTATCAAAAAACTATTAGTGGAGAAGTAACTTATAAACCTATAAGTGAACACTTACTTCAATATATAGAAGGACAAGGTATAGATATTAGTAATATTAGAGAGAGTAATGGTAACCTTGAAAAAATTCAAAATTATGATGATGAATTAAGTGCAGAAGGTCAAGAAAACAAAGAGGAAAAAGAAGAAAAGGTTGAAACTACTCCTGTAGTAGATGAGAAAAAGGTAGATCCTCCAAAAGAAGATACTGCGCCTCCTGTTGCACAAGAAGCAGTTGTCGAAGAGAAAAAAGAGGTTCAACCACAAGTAGCTAGTGTTGAAAAACCAAAAGAAGAGGTTGTAAATCCAATACCACAAGTTCAAACTACTACTGTAGAAGTTAAGACGGAGGAACAACCAAAAGTAGTTGTTGCACCTCAAACTGAACAAACAATTCCTGTTGTAAATACTGTAGCACCTCCTGTTCAACAACCAGTACAACAAGCACCTGTTACTCAAGTTACAAACAATACTATTCCAGTTCAAAATAATAATCCTAATGTAGGATAGAAGGGTCGGTGAAGGTATGCATATACCTGTATTAGAATTAATAATTTTACTATTTCTAGGAACCTTTGCAGTACTTTATTATGTAAAAAAAGGAGATTCTTTATATAAATTCGTAATCAATGGTGCTACCGTTGTTTATGATAAATATGCTCCATTTTCATATAAGACAGTTCGTGAAAAGGTTAAAGAATTAGGTCAAAATTATACAGCTAAAGATTATGGTGTACAAGTTGCTCTATTCGGTGGAGGAGCATTCTTAGTATCATATTTGTACTTTTATAATATATTTATATCTATAATCTATGTATCTGCAGCAATTGCTATTATTCCATATTTACAATACTTAAGATGTAAAAGATTATATAGTGAATTTATATTTGAACAAGTACAAGTATATACAACAAACACTATAATGGAATTCCAAACAACACAATCTTTTGTTAAAGCTCTTGAAGGAGTATATGCATCAGGAGTATTACAAGATCCAGTTTTATCAGATTTAAAAATAATGATAGATATGTCATATCAAAATGGTACAATTGATGATTCTCTTGCATATATGAATGAGAGATATGACTTCTATATGACAAAGAATATGCACCAATTGTTCCTTCAAATAACAAAAGAAGGTTCAAGAGATACAAATGATGTTCTTGAAAATATGTTACAAGATATAGATACACTAGTTGAAGGAGTATATCGTGACAGAATGGATAGGAAGAACTTCCATCGTCAATTTATTCAATATGGATTAATGCTATATTTACTTATAATGTTAATTCAGTACTTAATCCAAGTTGATACATATAGACAATTGTTAAAAGAACCAATAATATTGGTTGCTTTGCATACGATAGTACTGCTTAATAGTTATTTTTTGGTTAATGGTGAAAAATATTATAATGAGAATGTGGGGGCTGAGTAGATATGACGATACTAATTATTGCGGCTCTTGTAATGTTTGCTCTTATATATACAAGAACTGTTGACACAAATAAATTTATAGATGAAAATGATTTCTATATAAAAATGCTAAAAGAGAAAGATTGGGATTTCTATGTTTCTGCAAAATATGGAGAAAAAATTAATCCAGATGATTTGTTTAATAAAAGAATTAAACAAACATTTATATATTCAGCTGTTATTATGCTATTAATATTTACTAATTTTACATTTATAAACTTCGTATTTATGATAGTAGTAATATTCTTAATATATAAAATGCCTTATAACAATTTAAAAGGTTATTATAAGAAATATATGATTAAAATAGACCAAATGTTACCTTACTATTTAAAAGGTCTTGAAATTTTATGCCAAAACTATACTGTTCCAGTAGCGTTAGCTCGTAGTATAGAAGATGCTCCAGAAATATTTAAACCTGGACTTCGTACAATGGTAGAGAAAATTAATTCAGGAGATTCATCAATTCAACCTTACATGGATTTTGCAATTCAATATCCAGTAAGAGACTCTATGAGAATGATGAGACTATTATATAGATTAGGAATTGGTGCTCAAGAGAATAAATATCAACAATTGATAATGTTCTCAAGAAGTGTATCATCTCTTCAAAATAAAGCAAGAGAAGATAAATATAAGCAAAGATTACAAGTAATGGAAAGAAAAACAATGATCATGCTAGTATGTACTGGTGGAGGATCAATGGTAATCATGCTTGCAGCTATGATGTTCATGATGGGTTAAAATGTAAACCGATATTGAAATGCTAATCTAAATAAATTATAATTAAGTTATAGTAGAGAGGAGGGAGCAAAAACATGAAAGAAGCAACTGGAGAATTAAATATGACATTAGTTACAGTTGTTGCTGTAGCTGCTATTCTTATCTTCGTTACTGCATTCGTTCCAGATATTTTAGATAATATTACAAATAGATGGAGTAATGCTGAGGATAATGCTGAAATAGATGATGCTGCTGGTGGAGCTGGTCACAATGCTGGTCATTAAAAAATAAATTTATTATTAATAAAGAGGGTGTAATATTATGCGTGAGGCAATTGGAGGAACAATACTTTTATATATAGTTTTAATATTCTTATTTGTTTATATTGCTTTTATGGCTATAGTTATTAATTATGGTCGTGTTTTCCGTAGCAAAAACGCTGTTGTTTCATATATTGAACAATATGAAGGAGTAACGGATCAAACAAAAGAAGTAATAGATAGACAAGTAATAGCTAGACAAGGATATAATGGACCAGTTTGTGTTTGTTATAATATAGCTCCAAATAAAAATAAATATTACACTGTAAAACTAATTGTAGAGTTTTCTATGCCATTAGTTAATAGAGATTTATATCCTAAACTTGCAATAACTGGACAAACAAGCGGTATTCCTAATTTAAAAAAGGGAAGCAAAGATATCTCTAGTATTCCAGAATGCTCTTCTGGATACTTTGCAGTATCTGGTTCAGGTAGATGTGATATATAATGGAGGTTTTGTCTTATGAATGTTTTAATTACAAATAAGCAAGAATCCATATTGTCTGGTTTAGATGTTGAAATCATAAAGACAATGCGTGGAGAATTTGATGCAGAAGAGATAATTGGTACATTTTCCAATTTCTTTTTTGGTAGAATGATATTAGATTTAACAGCCATAAGGGATTATAATAATATTTCAAATATTCAAAAACTTTCAATAGGCTTACCTGTTGAAAAGATTATATTGGTATTACCTTCTGGTGGAGAGTACTCGTCTAATATCTTTCTATCAAAATTAATTTCTATGGGATTCTATAATTTTACGACTAATTTAGAGGGAGTAAAATATTTATTGGA
This sequence comes from Bacilli bacterium, assembly GCA_017541325.1. GTDB lineage: Bacteria > Bacillota_I > Bacilli_A > RF39 > UBA660 > RUG11788. Next base: position 7,476 of record JAFXZI010000009.1, on the reverse strand, counting down.
AAACCCTAATACATATAAAGATGTAGCTCATTTACAACAATTAGAAACACCAATTCAACCAGCTATGATTATGCCTCAAGAACATACAACAACTGAAATTGAATCACCACAAGTAATTTCTATTCCACAAATTAGAATTATTGGATTTAAGAATATTACTGATCAAGCTGGAGCGACAACTCTAATTGTTAGAATGAAGAAAGAATTAGAAAAATATCATGGATTAAATGTTAAAGCTATCGAAGTAGGAAAAAGAGATTTTACATATTTTAATGATAATACATTAGTATCTATTAACAAAGCAGAGTTTTTACCAGAACTATCTAGATCTGGTGGATATGATTTAGTTCTAATTGATATGAATGATTTAGATGAAAATTCGGTAAGTGAAATATATTACTTGATTGAACCATCTATTATTAAGATTAATAAAATTGTTAAAAGAGATAGAGAAGCATTTAATAGATTAAAAGATAAAAAAATTGTTATTAATAAAAGTATGATTTCAAATGATGATATTGCTGAGTTTGCAGGAGAAAGTGGTTTAAAAATATTTAGCGCTATTAGACCATTTAATGATAGAAGTAATGATGCAGTATTAACTAATTTCTTAACAAGAATAGGAGTTATACACGTTAATAATTAATAATTTAATGTCAAATCTTGTTTATAAATTCGACATAAATATTTAAATAAGATATTATTTTATTAGAAGGAGATGAATGAGATGTTTTTTTTAGATATAGATTGCAGTAGTATTGGGCCTATTATTAAATTTATAAAATTAATATTTTTAATATTTGAATTTGTTTTACCAATTGGATTAATAATTATGGGAGCATGGGACCTTGGAAAAGCTGTCTTCTCAAGCGACGATAAAGAAATTAAAGCTGCTACTGGAAAACTTATTAAGAGAGCTATCGCAGCAGTATCAATATTCTTCTTGGTATTCGTTGTAAACTTATTAATTGATATGGTTGGACAATCTAACGACGAAACTCCTCTTAAATGTTGGAATGAAGTGTAATAAAAGAACAGATCATTGTTCTTTTTTTATTGTATAATATTTTTTGATATATTATAATTAATATAGAGGTGTTATGATGATAGATAGATTAAGAAATTTAGATAGAAGATTTTTAGGAATGATTGTTTTTATATTTGTAGTAATAATTATTATTGTTATTGCTATGATAATTTTAAGTTTATCTTCTGGAGGAAAAAAATCATATGCTAACATTGAAAAAACAATGGTTTCTGCAGCAAAAAAATACTATAAAGATAATCCAAGTATGTTACCAAAAGAACAAGGTAAAGATATTGAAGTTGATACAACAGTTCTTTCATCTGGTGGTTATATGAAGGATTTATCTGAATTAACAAAAAACGATGAATGTAAAGGAAAAGTAATTGTAGGTAAAAATAAAAAAGACTATGATTATACTGCATACTTAGATTGTGGAAGTAAGTATCAAACAGCTTTATTATATGCTAAATTAATAGAAAATACTGTTACTAGTGGAGAAGGTTTATATGCTGTTTCTGATTTTATAGAAGCTCCTACTACATTAGGTGTAGATGATGATGGATACGATTTATCTAAAAATGAATTATTATATGGTTATGTTTATAGAGGACAAAACGTAGATAATTATATAAAGATAGATAAGATGCTTTATAGAATTGTAAGAATTGATGGAAATAACGATTTTGTAGTAATTCAAGAAAATAATGCAAAAGCTAGTTACTTTGATAATAGATATAATTCTGAAACTGAAAAGAATAGTGGAATGAATAATTATTATTTAAGTAGAATATATGATTATAGTAAAGAGTACTATAATACAAAAATAAAAGACGACAATGTTTTAAAGAAAAAAGCAGTTTCTAAAAACATGTGTGTTGGTGAAAGATCAATTGATGATACAGTTAACGATGGATCAATTGAGTGTTCAAAAGTATTAAAGAATACTTATATAGGACTTCTTTCTACTTATGATGTTATTAATGCATCAATTTCTACTGAATGTACAGGAACTGGAGATCCAAATTGTGGAAACTATAATTATTTAGTAGGATCATCAATGTTCTGGTTAGCAACACCAAATAGTGAAGATTCTCATTCAGTATTTATATCAAACCAAAATATTTCTCCAGTAGAAACAAATCGTTCAAGTGGATATAAATATGTTTATTACTTATCAAATAAACTAATATATGAAAGTGGTTCAGGAACTAAAACAGATCCATATATTGTAAAATAGATACAGTAAAAATATGTAAATTAAAAATAATTCTTTGTCAAATAAAGAATTATTTTTTTGTTTTATGTTAAATTTATAATAGGTGAAGACTATGTATATTTGTCCAGAATGTGGAGAAAAACTTAGTAAAAATGCAACTATATGTCCTTGCTGTGGAAGAGGTAATAAAGACTATCATAATAATAAATATGATTTTATTTTAATTGTGATAGGACTTATTCTTTTTTCGGTTGGATTTATTACAACTGTGTCTTTTGCCTATGAAAATATTGAATTAACTTATACTGGTGCCAATTATAGTTTTACATATAAGAAAAGTAGTTGGTTTAGTAGTAAAAAATCAATTGAAGAAAATGATAGAAGCGATGTATTATTATTAAATAATAATGATCAAATATATATTCAATTTGATAAAGAAATGATTGATTTAGGTTTTAATACTGAAGTAGATTCATCAAGAGAAGATTTATATAATATGTTATATGATGAATTACTTACTTATGATAACAAAGAATATAGTAATATATCTTCTAGCTTTAAACAAATTGAAGATAAATATTATTTAGATTTAAATTATACAACAAGTGATATAAAAGCCAGAATGTATATTTTATGTTACAAAACAAAAATAATGTCTTTTTATATTGTTCATGGTAATAATGATTATAAAGAAGCAGAAACTAAATTATTAGAGATATTTAAAACTTTAGAAATAAAATAAAAAAGAGCTATTAAGCTCTTTTTATACTTTATCAAAATATGTAATTTTTCTTTCAGTAACGTCATCTTCTATAGCATCTCTAAGTAGTTTTCTAACTTTAGATCCATTTCTAATATTTTTAATTCTAATAATTTTTCCATCGTTTGTTCTATCATTAGAGTCAACTCTAACTGATATAGTTGATATTTTTAAGATACGTTGATATATGTTATCAGTTAAATCAGGATCTTTTAATAAGTATAATTCACAAGTATTCATTCTTCTTTTAAAGAATCCAGTTATAACTATAAGTTCATCTTTAGTAATTTGATAAGTAGTAAAATTAAGATGAATTAGAGTCAAGAATCTTTGCCATAATCCAGCAGGTTTATCTTCCCATAAAATATCAAATTCAGTTTCTTCAAAACTTTTTACTTTTTTATTTTCTTCCACTTTATCACTCCATATCTAAAATAATTATATCATAAATGTGATATACTTAATATAGAAAGAGGTAGATAATATGAAAGATTTGATGGTAAAGTATGCAGAAGTATTATTAGATACTTGTTTAAAAGTTGAAAAAGATCAACCACTATTTATAAGTGCTAATCCAGAAAGATTAGACTTTATAAGAATTGTATCTGAATTAGCTTATAAAAGAGGAGTAAGAGATATTTATTATGATTTAATAGATCCATATCTTAAACACGATGCTTTAATTAATCTAAGTGTCGAAGATTTAAAAGAAACTAATTTTTTTAATAAAAAGATGTGGGATGAATATGCTAAACGTAAAGCGGCTTTTTTAATGCTTGCATCAGAAACACCAGGACTTATGAAAGATGTTGATCCTAAAAAGATAAAAGAATTAACTGCTTATAGTTATACAACAAGAAAATTCTTTGATAGTGAAAGAGATAAATCAAGATTATCATGGTGTATAGCAGCAGTTCCAACTTATGCTTGGGCTAGTAGTTTATTTAAAGATAGTGATAATCCAGTAGATGATTTATGGAATAAAATATTTGACGTTTGTTTAATTAAAAATGATAATCCGGAACTTGAATGGGATAAGAAATTATCTAGACTTGAAAGAATTGCAGATAAATTGAATAATTATCAATTTGAAGAATTAATATATAAAAGTAAAAATGGTACTGATTTTAGAATAAAACTTCCAAATAATCATTTATGGGCAACAGGATATGAGTATTTAGAAAATGGTAAAAAAGTACTTGTTAATTTTCCTACAGAAGAGATATTTACATCTCCTAAATATGATACAGCAGAGGGAATTGTCTATTCTTCAAAACCACTTAATTATAATGGAGTCACAATTACTGATTTTAGTATTTCATTTGAAGGCGGAAAAGCATCTTTTAGAAGCGCAAAGGAAGGTGCAGATACTTTAAAAGAAATGATAAGTGTCTGTCAAAATTCTGAATATTTAGGAGAAATTGCTTTAGTTGCATATGATTCCCCTATATCTAATACAAAAATGGTTTTTGGAGAAACTCTATTTGATGAAAATGCTGCATGTCATATTGCACTTGGTGACTCTTTTCCAGAGTGTATAAAAGATGGAACTAAAATGAGTAAAGACGAATTATATGAATTAGGAATTAATAAATGTGATAGTCATGTTGATTTTATGATTGGTACAAAAGATTTAAGTATTGTTGGAATTACTAAAGATAAAAAAGAAATAGAAATATTTAATTCAGGTAACTTTAGCGAATATTTTAATTAAGAAGGTAAAACCTTCTTTTTCTTATGATATAATGTATTCGAGGTGTTCGTATGATAGTTGCAGAAGAGTGGAAAGATTATGAAGTAATTGATGCATCAAATGGGGAAAAATTAGAAAGATGGGGAAATATTTATTTATTAAGACCAGATCCAGAAGTTATTTGGAATACTGGAAATTTATTAAATAAATATAATTTTATTGATGCTCATTATATTCGTAGCAATAAAGGTGGAGGACACTGGGAAAATATTAAAAATGTTCCTAGTAGTTGGACAATCAATTATAAAGACTTAACTTTTAATTTAAAACAAATGGGATTTAAACATACAGGATTATTTCCAGAACAAGCTGTTAACTGGGATTTTATGAGAAAAAAGATTAAAGATGCAAATAGGGAGACTAAAGTATTAAATCTTTTTGCTTATACTGGTGGAGCAACCGTTGCGTGTCTTAAAGAAGGAGCAAGTGTCGTTCATGTAGATTCTTCTCGAGGAATGGTTGATTGGGCTAAAGAAAATGTAAAAATTAATAATTTAGATGATAGACCAGTAAGGTATATAGTTGATGATGTTGTAAAGTTTGTAAAAAGAGAAATACGCCGTGGCAATAAATATGATGGAATTATAATGGATCCTCCTTCATATGGTAGAGGAAGCAATGGAGAAGTATGGGATATTGAAAAAGATTTATATAATTTAATTGAACTATGTACTGAACTGTTAAGTGATGAATTTTTATTTATGATAATTAATTCTTATTCAACAGGACTTTCTAAAGAAGTAGTATCTAACTGTTTAAAATTAACAGTCAGAAAAAAATACGCTGGTGATATAGTTTCTTATGAGTTAGGTCTACCTATTAAAAATAGTGATTTAAAATTGCCTTGTGGAGTAACTACTATTTATGAAAGATAAATTAGATATTTTATATGAAGATAATCATATAGTAGTAGTAGTTAAACCAGCAAATATATTAAGTCAAGCTGATAATACTAATGATTTAGACATGTTAACTATCATAAAAGAATATATAAAAGAAAAATATAATAAACCTGGAAATGTATATTTAGGACTTGTACATAGATTAGATAGACCAGTTGGTGGAGTAATGGTTTTTGCTAAAACATCTAAAGCTGCCTCTCGTTTATCTAACGAAGTAAGAAATGGAAATTTAAAAAAGAAATATTATGCTATTGTAAATGATAATAATTTAAAAGATGAAGATACTTTTATAGATTATTTATTAAAAGATAGTAATTATAATACAATTGTAACTACAAAAGACAAAGGAAAATATGCAGAATTATCATATAAAGTGTTAGAAAGAGATAAAAAGAATAATTTAGCTTTAGTCGATATTGATTTAAAAACAGGAAGACATCATCAAATAAGAGTACAATTTGCAAGTCGTGGTCATGTTTTATATGGAGATCAAAGATATGGAAAAGAAGATAAAAAACAAATTGCACTTTTTGCATATAGTTTAGAGTTTTCTCATCCAACGACAAAAGAAGTATTAAAATTTAGTGTAAAACCTAATGGAGAAGTGTGGAATTATTTTAGAGTAATTTAATAATTTTAATTGCATTTCTTCTTTTATTTTGGTATATTGTTATTAGAATATCGAGGGAGATGTAAATTTATGAACGTTTTAGAATATTTAAGTTTTGATTTAAATTGGTTTACAACACTTCCAGGGATACTAGTTACTGCTGGATTAGTACTAGTAATCATTGGATTAATATTATTTATAGCAGGAGGAAAAAAGAAACCAGAAGGTACTACTATAGAAGCTGTTGCAGCACCACAAACAGATACACCAGCTCCAGTAGAAGCAGCGCCAGTTGCTGAAGCACCAGCTGAAGAAGTTGCAGTTGCAGCTCCAGAAGTACCAGTAGTAGAAACACCAGTTGCTGAAGAAGTTCCAACAGTAGATGTTCCTACAGTTGAAGCTCCAACTGAAGAAGTAACTCCAGTTGAGCCAGTTGCTGTTGAAGAAGCAGCACCAGTTGAACCAGTAGAAGTTCCTGCAGTTGAAACACCAGCTGAAGAAGTTGGAGTATTAAATATTGAAGCACCAACAACTGAGGCAACAGCTCCAGTAGAAGTTCCTGCAGTAGAAGAAAAAGTTGAAACTCCTACTGAAGAAGTAAAAGCGGAAGAACCTAAACAAGTTTATGGTGGAGCAGATCCAACAGAAAATACTGAAACAAAAGTAGAAGAACCAAAGCAAGTTTATGGTGGAGCAGATCCTCTTGAAAATACAGGAGCACTTCCTAGAGTAGAAGTTCCTGCAGTAGAAGAAAAAGCTGAAACTCCTACTGAAGAAAAACCAGCTGAAGAAGCTGCACCAGTAGAAGTTCCTGCAGTAGAAGAAAAAACAGAAGCACCAACTGAAGAAAAACCAGCAGAAGAAGTAAAAGAAGAAGAGAAACCAGTTGAAAAACCAACTGCAACTCCTAATACAGATGTTGAAACATTAGAGTTCTAAAAGAACTCTTTTTTTGTGTCAATTTACGGATTTGATTAACATATTAATTTACATTAATCTTTAATTTTTATATAATGATATTGTAATAAAATATGAAAGGGTGAAAAAATGAAAAAATATATATTAGTATTATTTGCACTTATATTGATGTGTCCTATATTTGCAAATGCACAAACAGGAGTAACAGTAAAAAGTATTGAAAAGATAACAGAAGAGACAAGTACTAGTGTAGAAGAATTAACTCCACCAAAAGCAGAAGGACTAACAAT
>JAFXZI010000008.1 GCA_017541325.1 Bacilli bacterium | reverse complement strand
TTCCAAAATCATCTTTAAATGTTTCTACTATTGCAGCTGCTCCAGATCCTTCTGTTTCTGCATCTGTACCAACTGCTGTAATAAACTCTGTATTTGTTAGTGTCGTTGATAAAGCTTTTTCTTTTTCATTTATTATTGTTGCTCCACCACCTGAACCTCCTGCTGGGGTTTCACCTGCTGTTTTTGCTCTTGCTGGGGTTTCACCTGCTGGGGTTTCACCTGCTGGAGTTTCTCCTGCTGGAGTTTCTCCTGCTGGGGTTTCACCTGCTGGAGATGTTGCAGTTGGTTCTGTTGTTGCAGGGGTGTGAGCGCTTACAATTGCATCTCTATTTTGTTCAGTAACGAAACCCATTCCAACCATCGTACCATCTTCATAACCAGGAGTCCCTTGTTGTTTTTCATATATTAATCCATTTGATGGATCTAAATATAATGTTGTTTCTCCATCTCCCCAATATTCTGGTAAAGCATGTTCAGCTTTAATAGCATTAGGATCATTTATTACACTGTCAAAATAAATATTATCAAAATCTATATCACTATATGATATTTCTATTAAATCATCTGGATTCGGCATGCCCATCACTCCTTATCAATTAAAATCAACTATACTGGACCACTAAGGTGTATTACCACCTGCAGCTGGAACTTCTCCTGTTGCTAATAACGCAGAATCTGCATCCATTGCTCCACTAATCGTTTCATCGGCATTAAGAAACATTTTCTCTACTTCTGCGATTATATCTTTTTCTGCTGTTTGAACTGCTTCTGCATATTCTGTTAAACTTGTATATAAATTATTCAACAACGTATTTACAGTATTTGTTATTTCTTCTCCATATAACCCCTTGTTTGTTTGTTCTGTACATGCTCTTTGTAAAGCATCAATTTGTCCTGTTATTCCACTTATATACGTATCTATTGCGCTTCCAAAATCATCTTTAAATGTTTCTACTATTGCAGCTACTCCAGATCCTTCTGTTTCTGCATCTGTACCAACTGCTGTAATAAACTCTGTATTTGTTAGTGTCGTTGATAAAGTTTTTTCTTTTTCATTTGTTATTGTTGTTGCCATATTATCATTTCTCCTTAATCTTTAGGGACTATACTTTTCAATTCTTGTTCTAAATCAGCTACAATACCAAGTAATTTTCTGTTTGCAACAATTCCATCAGTTTCAATTTTGTTACAAAACTTTTGTGCTGTACCGTTAAACATAGCTTTAAACGCTTCAAACGATTGTCCAACCCATACTTTTTCTAAGTTAGAAAAAACCCCATCGGTATCATCAATCACTTTGTGACATATTGATAGTGGTTGAGATTCCATATTTATAAACGTTGTATAGTTAGATATTATTGTCATTAGTTCACCTAATTTATCTTTATTAAATCCATATTGTTCTTGTACTTCTTGTACTTGTTCAGCTTCTCCCATTTTCTAACCTCCTTATTGTTCGGCAGCACCAGTCTCGGCACTACCATCTATAGTTGTATCCGCTTTATCTGCAACATTTTGTACAGCAGTATGCATTCTTTGTGGAATAGAATCTGCAATTTCTTTAATTGCATCCCTAAGAGCAGTTGCATAAGCATCTATTTCATTCTTTATATTCGTTTCTAGTGTAGTTATAGATGTTCTTATGTCTCCAGCAAATGCAGCTTTATTAGAAGCTTCTAAATTTTCAAAATTAACCGCATCTTTTATTTTTTTTATATAAGTTGCAACATATCCATCAGTTTCGCCCAATCCATCACTACCTAACATTTTTTCTAAAAAATCACTTGTAATAGCCAGCTGACTCGTATAATCTTCTGGAAACGGATCACCGATTTGTGGAGTTGGAGCTAAATCGGCCAAAGGATCATATGTTCCTTCAGGCATTTCAATTTGTTGGTTTATTTTATTTAAAGCATCACTTTCAGTTGGTGTATATCCTGGATTTTCTATTGCCATATTATTGTTCACCTCCATTACTTAACATTGGATTATGTTCATCTATCCAATCTGCCATACTTTTATCCTCTGCTGTAAAAGCTGCTGATGCATTAAAAATTTCAGTTTTACACTTACTCATAAATTGATCTAACATACTTCCAAACAATTCTGCGTCTTTTCTTAATGCTGCTTGGAACCATCCCTTTGGATTTAATTCACCTTCACTTGGTCCAATAAACACATTATCCATAGCAGTAATTAAATTCTCAACCTCATTAATTGCTTGATTTTTAGCTGAATTTTCACCACTAAGAACTATTTTATCGATTTCATCCCATAACTCAGTTACCCCAGTATGGCTATAACCTTGAGCAAATTCACTTGCATATGTAGTTTCTTCTGGCATATTTTTTCCTCCTTTTTTGAAATTAAATATTATCTTCAATAGTAGAATCTATCTTTTGAAAACTTTTTAAAACATCATTATAATCATCATTATAAGAATTTATATTTGAAATAATGTTTTTTTTAGATGTTTTTAATTGGTTAAGTGTCTTTAAAAGATTTTTATCCTCATCAAAACCTTTTTCAATTAATCCGCTTATAATATCATTAATATTATTATGAGTATCATTAATTAAATTTTGATAAGAAAGAATATCATCTCTTAACATACTAATTTTATTTCCATCAATAAACTCTGCACTATTTTCCAACATATTCACTTTCCCTTATTATTTACTTTTATTTTATTATTTATATTGTTTTTTTTCAACATGTTTCTGTCTACTTTACAATTTTGCTTTGTCGTACTTTTATTTCTAAATTATTTATACTATTAATTTCGTTAGCATAATCTTCTTCTACATCTTTAATTTTATTATCGAAATCTTCTATCCAATCTTTATATTTTATAACATCATCTTTTATTTTTGATGTAGAATCTCTATGTTTTCTTAAAGCATTTTTATAAACAAAATCATTTGGTATTTTTAATTCATTCATTGAAATAATAGTATTATTTAAAGAATCTATAATGGTATCCAAATTAGGTTTTATTCTTTGATTTATTACCAATTGATCATACATTATTTTTGTCATCATATCACCTACTTATATTCTATCCTATTATCTCTAATTAACTGTTCTAGTTTTTCTGCATGTTCTACCATTACGTCTCCAAGTTTATTAATGCTTTCAGAATAATTCTTATACATGTCCTTTTCTGTCATTGCATTTTTTGTATACGTTTCTGCAACTTTTCCAGTCCAAATATTTTTTAGAGGTACATTCTTTATTAAGTCAAAGAAATCATCAAAATTACCACTTAAATTATTTGATAATCTTTTTAAATCATTTCCACTAGATTTTAGTTCTTGAGTATCAACATTAATCTTTTCCATAATTCACCTCGTAATTACATTTGGCTAGACATTATGTCTATCTTTTCGTTTATAGCTGGAATAATAGTATATACTAAACTGTTGTAAACTCTTTTTGCTTCATCTAATGTTTTAACTAGATAACCTTCATCTGCTTTTCCTTCATCAACTGTATAAGCAAAATCCATATCATTATTGATTTTTTCTAATGTTTCAATGTTTTCAAGTAGAGAATCTTTAATACTATTAACATTATCTAAAAAGTCATAATATATTTGTCTTGCATCAACAATATTTTCATTTAACATTTATAATTCCTCCCTATAGTAATACTAACTTTGTCCCATTTCTTATATCTGTTTTTCTAATTATCGCATTATTATCATATCTTATTCCAGTATAACTATTATATAAACACATACTATCATTTATTTTAAAGTCACCAGTTGTAAATTCATATATACCTTTTCCTATATATTCTATTACATTTCCTATTCTTTTATTAACAGGTAAATATATATCATATTTTTTTTCAATGGAAGGGACAATAACTTCGACTAAAACTTTATTCTCCATCGCTATCATCCTCCAATCCATCTACTAAATATTTAATAATTGCATAGTTGCCCTTATATACTGCATAACCAATATATGGGAATGTAATTCTTTTATCATCTAATGACATATTACTAATTGTAATTGCTATTTGGTTTCCAACATTTTCACCAAGCCAAATTCCACAACTATTATCAACGTTTGCGCGATACCAATCTTCATTTCTTATATTATTTGCAACTCCATAATTCTCTGCAAAAATAAATGTACTATTTTTAAACAAACTTGATCTTTTAAATATTTCACTAAATATTACTTTATTTTGATCAGATAGTTTTTCTTTTAATTCTGCAGGACCTATAAATATATAATATGTATGTTTTTTATTTGATGCATCTTGATTTAATGTCGTTGCTATATCTCTAATAGCTTCATCAAATTTATCATTTATGATTTTCAAACCATCATATTGCTTTTCAAAAGCATTCAACGCATCTACTACTATTACATCATTTTTATTCATTAATAATTCATTAGCAATTCCGTAAAAGAAATTAATATGATTATTAATAGCCGATGCATATATTATATTTATTCTATCAATTTCAAATTGATATAGTAATGTATCCAAACTATTTAATTCAATACCAATAGGTATTCCTTTAGGATTATTAATATCTTCCTTAACATTTTCTAAAGTACATACAGCTGGTAATGTCTTTATTGGTGGTACTTTATATGTATATTTTGATGTTAATTCAGTAATTTTTTCTTTTATTGTTTTTGTTAAATTTTCGCTTTTAGCAACTGAAGTTGCTTGAAATTCAAGAGGTGTTTTTTCAACAAGTCCTATACCTCTACCAAACTTATCGGCAGGTATTAGTGAACGAGGTGAACCTATTAAATCTCTATATAGAGAATTATCAGATTGTTTCATAGAAATCTTATTTGGGAAGTTTTGATTAACCTTAAGTCTTAGAATATTATTTACAGTTGATGAAACTATAAATACTATTCCATATTTAGCTCCATCTCTAAATAATATGTCAAACATTTCTGTTTTTCTTGGATAATTTTCTACAAATGTTTCAAATCCATTTAAAATAACAAGTATTAAAGGCTTCTTCTTTTCATTTTGTTTATTATATTCTAGATAACTTCCACCATAATCTATAAATTCTTTTTTTCTTGTTTCAAGTTCTAAATCTAATTGCTTTTCTAGATTTAAGATTTTTTCTTGATCATTAACAGTAAATACATCTCCTACATGGGGCATTTTATTATACATAGTTAATGTTTCAGCTCCAAAATCACCTATATATATATTTATTTCTTCTGGAGTATGATTTGTACAAATAGAATAAACTATTGAAGCCAATAAGTTCTCTTTACCACTACCATTAATACCTCTTATATATAGATTTCCAGTTTCTGAGAAATTAATAGTATATAATCCTTGTTCTTGATTTTTAGGATTATCATATTCTCCAATTATTGACCTTATGATATATGGCTTTTCAACATAATTATATTTCTTCTCTAATCCCTCAACCGTAGTAAATTCTGGTAATATATCTAACCACATTTTTCTTGGATTTAAGTTTTCTTTTTCTGCAATATCGCATAAGTATTTAACAATATTTGTTAATTGATCACCATTATCTTCTTCATCCGTTTTTTGAATAACTTCTCCAATGGTTTTAATTATTCCACCATTGTTGTTGATAAAATTAATTGTCTCATCATATTTTTTAATAATTCTTTCAGAAGGAATATATTTTGCACCTGTCCATCCAGATTGACCAATATCAAAATATTCATCATACCCAACTTGCAAATAAAATCTACCAGCTTCTTTTAGCGATGCAGCATCAGGACGTTTTAACATTTCGTTTGAGTCTCCTCTAGTTTGAACTTTTAAGCAAACCCTAAACTTAGAGTTAGACCAAATTTGATCATTAACTACTCCACTAGGCTTTTGAGTTGCTAGTATCAAGTGAACTCCTAACGAACGTCCAATACGAGAAGTAGATATTAATTGAGTCATAAAATCTGGCTGTTGTTTTTTTAACTCCGCAAACTCATCTGAAATGATGAACAAGTGAGACATAGGTTCTTTAATTACACCTTCGCGATATAATCTTTGATATTTATAAATATCCATGGTACTTTCACCAGTTAAATCACGTACTTCATTAAACTTTGCTTGCCTTCTTTTTAATTCACTTTCTATAGATACTAATGAACGATTCATTTCAGCTACATCTAAGTTAGTAATTGTACCAACTACATGTGGAAGTTTAATTCCAGTTTCTTTATTTTGAAAAGCTCCAGAAAGTCCTCCACCTTTATAGTCTATAAGTACAAATTGAACTTCATATGGGTGATAATTAATTGCCATAGAAAGAATATAAGTAATTATAAATTCTGATTTACCAGAACCAGTTGAACCCGCAATTAATCCATGTGGCCCATCATATTTTTCATGTAAGTCTAATTTAAATAAATCTCCATTTATATGAACTCCTATTGGGGCACTTAAACTATTTGTTGGATCATTTACTGACCATCTATTAAGTACATTAAATTGTTCAATTTTACCTATTTTATACATTTCTAAGAATGATACAGATGTTGGTAAAGATGAAGCTAAATCTTTACTCTTAACTGGAATATTTGAAATAGTTGATGCTAATTCTTCCATATTAATTGTAGGATCATAATCAGCTTTAAACTTAACTAAGGTATCAGTATTTAATTCTTTATTAAAGATACCACTTTCTTTTTCATATATTTGAACGAAAGTATTACACTCTTGTGGTAAGTTTTTAATATCATCTCCAAAGAAAACCAAAGAGAATCCTAAATTAACATTTTCTTTCAAAAACTTACTTAAAAATGTAGAGTTCTTAATATTATTATAGTCATCCGTAATTATTAAATAATACTCATTATACTTCGTATATGGAGCATCTCTTTTTTCATTTCTATTTTCTTGAATTTTTTCCTCAGTATCTCCCTTATTATTTTCTTCTCTTCGAGTAAACTCTTTATCAAGAAAAGCAAGTACAGTTTTAGTTTCTTCACTATCAGTTGCAAAGAATCTAATTGAATGATCTGCACTCCAAAAATGAGGTAACTTTTTAAGATAATGCCATCGTTCTTCATTTTCAGAATCAGTAAATAATACTATTTTTAAATCTAATGGACTATGAAAAGCAAATAGTTGTAGTAATAACCCATCAATATATGTATCTTTAAAATCACAATCAAATATAAATGATGAAATATTATTTTCAATCAAAGAAAATGTTATTGGAATATTTTTTAATGTACTATATTTTCCAGGAACATCTATTACTTTATTTATTAGATCATCTTCATCTAATGAGAAATGTTTTTCAGGAGCTGAAATAGTTAAATCTGCTGGACAATCTCCCAAACCTAGTCTTACTCTTAAGAAATCATTTTCTTTTGTTTCTCTACTCCAAATGGTCCTACTCTTATTTTTAATTATTGCTGCAACTTCAGGAAGAGATATATTATTTTCATTTAATACTTGAATTTGAGAATTAAGTATATATTGAATTTCTTGTTCTTTTTGAGCTAAATACATTCCATATTTTTGTTGTCTAAGCATTTCTCTTTTATGTCTTTGTTTCTTTTGCCATCTTCTCATTAATCTTGGAACTACTAAAGCACCAAAAAGCATAATAAAAGATAGAATAATTCTCGGAATTATTCTCATTTTATCTCCGCCTCTATATAAACTATAAAATGAATAATAAAGCATAAATATAGAAGATGCTACCATTGTTATAGATGTCGCTATTGCAAGTAAAATTGGTAAATCATTAGTTTTTTCTTGATTTCCTGGAGGTGAATCAATTTGTACATCTTTATGTTCTATAACGGTTCTTATTCTAGGAGTATGTGAAAAATAATCGTTATTAGTATATAAAGGTACAATTGCTTCTTCTTCTGGAACCGGATCATATTTAGTATTATCTATTTTCTCTTTTTCAAAATATTGATCTAATCCTTCAACTTTAACAAGATTTTGTGGATTATTTACAACCAAGAATTTATTCATCCAAATGATTTTTAATCCATTTATAAAAATTACGTCACCAGTATATATTTTAGTAGCTATTTTAATCTTTTTATTATTTAAAAATGATGATGCTGTATCAGATTGAGCAGGTACAACATACCAATCATTTCCAGATCTTGAAATATTAAGTTGAGCTGGTAGAAGTTGTTCATTATTATATGAAATATTACAATTTACTTTACCAATTGTTATTGTAGTTATAGAGTTTTTTACTTCGTACTTATATACATTTTCATCATATGATGGCATAGCATACAAATAATCTATATTTTTTCTTCCGCCTACTTGTAATTTATATTCAATATAATCTCTTAATGTCGCAGATTCAATTTTAGTACTATTGGCAATTACGTCAACATTACCATTGCTTTTTATAACCCATTTTTCATCGACTGCATCAATATTAATAGTATTTTCTATATTGTTGATTCCTCTAAAGGAAAACAAAAAAGACCCATTAACTTTGTTAGGTAAATCAAAAGTATATAATTTTTCAGTATCAACTAAATATAACTTCATAAGCCGACTCCTATTTTCCTATAGTAATTGTATCACAAAAAAAAGACTTATTAAAAGTCTTTTTTATTACTATAGTATTTTTTTCATTCTTAATTTAGAAAGTGTTTTTTCACCCCATGCAGAGGCTTGGATACAAGCTATATGTTCTTCTCCTAACAAAAGTAATAATATTCTCGATATACCTATACCTCCACCTATTGTTAGAGGCAGTTCTTTTTTAATTATACTTTGATGATATGGAAGTTCTATTCTATCCATTGCATCTACTTTTTCTAATTGACTTAATAAACTTTTATCATCTACTCTAATTCCCATTGAAGTTACCTCAACTGCTGAATCTAAAACTCTACTATAGATAAGTAAGTCACCATCCAAACTCCAATCATCATAGTCAGGACTTCTAAGGTCATGTGGAATTCCACTTTTTAATTTATCTCCAATTCCAATTATAAAAACTGTTCCATATTTTTTGGTAATTTCATCTTCTCTTTCTTTAGGAGTTTTATCTGGATATAAATCTTCTAATTCTTGACTTGTAATAAAAGTTACTTTTGGTGCTAATTCAATTAATCCTCCTAGATGAATACTTGTCTTTTGTATTGATTTATATATCTTTCTAACTATTTTCTTAAGATAAGATATTGTTCTATCTTCTTTTTTGATAACTTTTTCCCAATCCCATTGTTCAACATACATAGAATGTAGTTCATCTACAACCTCATCTTTTCTTATAGCACGCATTTCAGTAAGAATTCCTTTATATAGAGGGAACTTATACTTTCCTAACGCACTTCTTTTCCATTTTGCTAGACTATGTACTATTTCATAATCTTCTTCATCTTTAGTAAATTTAATTCCTTTTTCTACTCCTGTTAAAGCATCTTGTAATCCACTAGATGTTTTAACAAATAATGGACACTCTACTTTTATTAAGTCTAATTCTTTTTCTAAACTTTTTTCAAAATAATCTTTACACTTACTAATTAATTCTAATTTTTCTAAATAACTATATTTTTTTTTCATAATAATTCCTTCTTTCTTTAATTTATTTTTAAATTAAGATACTTGTAGGAAATATCTTTTTATTCTTATTTATTTTCTTTTTATTTGTTGTTTAATTTCTTTTAAATAATCTTCTTTTGTAAAAGTAGCTGGTCCTTCTTCCTTAGTAATACTTATGTAATATTTTAATTCTGGTATTTTAGAAATATCTTCACCTTTAGCATGCATTCTAGTTAATTGATAAGAAATTGGATAACAACATCCAAAATAGATTCTACTTCTTCTAGATAAATCTTCTAATTGTTGTTCATCTTTTTGTATTAATTCTTTTGATGGAATTGATTCCATTATTTTATCAACATCAATATGTTCTCTCATTACCAAACTTTTTAAATAATCAATATAAGCTTTACTATACCCTTGATAAAGGTCTAACTTTGCAGCTTGTTTTTTATATTCTTCATCTAATTCATCGGCTTTTTTGGATACTACACTTAAAAAAATTTCAAATGCATCGTCTGTTTCTCCAAAAAATTTTAATAATCCTGTTAATACTGTATCAAGTTCATATCTTTCAAATAAATCATGGATATAGACAAAACCAATCTCTGAAATAGCTTTTTTTGAAAGTCTAGGAAACTTTCTATAAATATCTACTACTCCTCTTATTGTTTCATCATCACTTCTTACGCTATATCTACCACCATAAGAATGGTAAAAACTAGATAAAGTATCAATTATACTTTTTGGTAAATATTGATCTCCTAAGGCAGCAATTAAAAGATTTTTTTCGTCTCCAGTATAACTACTAAGAAGAATTACTTTTTCTTTTTCATCAGTAAAATATTTACTCATATTTATTCCTCCTTCAAATAAAAATACCCGTATCATCCTACAATAAGGACGAATACGGGTATCCGCGGTGCCACCTTAATTTATTACTAAAAAAACCATTTATATTTCTATAAACGGTTTGTTAAACAGTAATCTCTTTTTTCAGTTCTAACAAACCTAGCAATATGATAACGGATTGCATATCCGGACTAGTCTACTTGGATATCCTTTCGGTAGTCAGCTCCGAGGTGTTCTTTCATCAAGATTTATTATTGGTTTCCACTATCTCCAACTCACTGTAATAAATTACATGATTACTTTTCCTCATCAAAGCAAGATAATTATAACATATTTTTTGCTTTACGTCAAATCAAGGGCCTAATTATTAGCATTAATCCACAACATATTACTTGGTCTTTTATTATCAATTCCTTTAAAATACATTGATGTTACTCCATTATTTTTTAGAGAGTCTATTTTAAAGTTATTTTTTGTTTTCTTAGCAATATCAAAATTATAATCATCGTTATAATCTACAAATGGATTTGTTATATATTCAATTAATACATTATTATTAAGTCTCATACTATTCTTCTTTAGATTTAACTTAGACAAATCAATGCTTTTACATTTAAATTGTTTTTCTTTAGAAATAAGTTCCATTCTTCTTGGTATTAAATGCTTTCTAAAATATAATTCTTTTTTATTTCCAAACAAATAAGTTCTACATAAAGATATTTTAAAAAACTTTAATTGAATAGTATTAGTTTCTAAGATTTCAATAAATTTTTCATATATTTTAATCTTCATAATATAACCCCCATTTAATTGGGCATATTATATCAAAAAATACTAAAAAAGTCAATTTTAGGCATAAAAAAAGAACTATAAAGTTCTTAATTATACTAATGCGTATGTTGTTAAATATAATGCAAATGCAAGTGATCCTGCTACCAACCCTAAAAGGAATCCAGCAAAAATGTGCTTGTTATATTCCCTCTTAATATTATCCATTTGTTTTTTGTTTAATTGAGTTTGGGAAGTTTTCCTAACAGTTTTTTTCTTTGTTTGTGTTGCCATAAATTTACCTCCTATCGTTAACTAAATTATAGCATTTATTATAATTATTTCTTGTTTTTTTTATTAACTTCATTGTAAAGTGTGTAAATATATTGAACATTATTTTCTAAAAAGTAATAATGTTTCATATAAAAGAATAATAAAACAATAAATATTAATAACATAATTAGAATAAAAATATTATCAATAAATAATGATGTAATTAATAAAATAGTTGTTACTAATGAAACTAAAATAGTAACTAGTAAATGAATTAATCTTTCATGTTTAAAGAATCCTAAATGAACTAAAATATCTTCTTTTAATTCATTATAATCTACTTTTTTATTATTTAATTCATCTTCTACATATTTAATATATTCTTTAATCATTTTTTCCATTTTATACACCATCTTCTTTTAGGAGACTTAATCCTACTTTTTCTTTTTCTTTATCAATACTAATTACATAGCAGTCAACTATATCTCCAACACTAACTACTTCACTAGGATGTTTAATATAATTTTTACTTAATTTTGATATATGTGCAAGTCCATCGTTATGGACACCTATATCTATAAATACTCCAAAATCAACTACATTTCTTACTGTTCCTTGCATCTTTTCTCCGATATGTAATTGATCAATATTTATAACATCACTTTTTAATATTGGTTTAGGCATACTATCTCTTGGGTCTCTATTTGGTTTAGATAAATCATCTATAATATCTTTTAATGTATATTTATCTATTCCTAATAATTCGCTTTCTTTATCGATATTAAAATCTCTTAATTTATTAACAAGTTCTTCTGAACCAATTTTATTAACATCCAATCCAATTTTTTCTAATACTTTTAAAGCTACTTTATAAGATTCCGGATGTACTCCTGTCTTATCCAAAGGATTATCTCCTTCTAATATTCTCATAAATCCAATAGATTGTTCATAAGTTTTTTCGGATATACCTTTTAGTTTTTTAATTTCATCTCTATTTTTAAAAGAACCATATTTACTTCTATTTTCAATTATTGAATCTATTGCTTTTTTATTCATTCCAGATACATATTTTAAAAGTGATGGAGATGCAGTATTAATATTTACTCCAACTTGGTTTACTACCTTTGTTACAACAAAGTTTAAAGAATCATCTAACTTTTTAGGTGTTACATCATGTTGATAAAGTCCAACTCCAATACTTTTTGGATCAATTTTAACAAGTTCACTTAAACTATCTTGTAATCTTCTTCCAATTGAAATTGCACTTCTTTTTTCAACAGTTAAATCAGGAAATTCATCAATAGCAAGTTTTGATGCTGAATAAACACTTGCTCCTGCTTCATTAACAATTATATATTCTACTTTTCTTTTACATTCTTTTAAGACAGATGCTACAAACGCTTCACTTTCACGAGATGCAGTACCATTACCAATTGCAATTATATCTATATTATATTTATCTATTAAATCTAGTAATATTTTTTTACTTTCTTCAATTTTATTATGAGGTTCAGTCGGATATATAACAGCAATCTCTAATGGTTTTCCTGTTTGATCAAGAACAGCTAACTTACATCCCGTTCTAAAAGCTGGATCATATCCTAAAACAACTTTTTCTTTTATTGGAGGAGTTAATAATAATTTTTCTACATTATCTGAAAAATTACTTATTGCAGAGTCTTCTCCAACTAGTTTTAAATCACTTCTTATTTCTCTTTCTACACTAGGAAATATTAATCTTTTATAACTATCATCGATTGCATCTTCTACTATTTTTTCTTCAGTTGTATTAGTTCGTTTTATAACTTTTTTATATAAATAATTCAAAATATAAGTAGAGTCAACATCAATAGAAACAGATAATACTCCTTCACTTTCTCCTCTATTTAATGCAAGTATTCTATGTGGTTTAATCTTACTTACTGCTTCACTATAATCATAATATATTTCATATACTTTTTTCTCATCTACACTATTCTTTTTCTTTTTAGAAGTAATAGTACCAAATTTATATATATTATCTCTTATCCATTTACGATATTTAGCATTATCTGATACTATCTCAGCAATAATATATTTTGCACCTTGTATAGCATCATCTACATTTTTAATAGTTTCATTTATATACTTTTTTGCTTCACTATTTATATCTATATTTTTAAATTCAAGGATAGTTTTTGCAAATGGTTCTAATCCTGCTTTAATTGCTTCAGTAGCTTTAGTCTTTTTCTTTTCTTTAAATGGTCTATATAAATCTTCTACTTCAACTAATTTATCACATTTTAATATTTCTTCTTTTAATTCATCTGTAAGAAGTCCTTTTTCATCAATAAGTCTTATTACATCTTCTTTTCTTTTTAAAAGATTTACTTCATACTCATAAACTTCATTAATACTTCTTATTACTTCTTCATCAAGTGCACCAGTTGCTTCTTTTCTGTATCTAGCAATAAAAGGGATAGTATTACCTTCTTCTAATAATTTTAATACTACCTCTACTTGTTTAGCTTTTATATTTAAATTTTTACTTATGTCTTCTATTATTTTTGTATTCATTTTCTTCTCCATTATTTATCTTTTAGTTTTATTTTTTCTATCTCTACTCCACTAATTTCATCAAATCTTTTACTTATCTTATCAGTAGTTACATGAATATTTTCTACATCTTTATTAACAGATTGAATACTCTTAGATAAATGATCCCATCTTTCTTTATAACGATTAAATTCAGTACCAAGTTTATTTAATTCGTCATGAATTATAGATGCATATTTATCTCTTTCCATATTTTTAATAATCATTTCAACTACCGTTAAAGTAGATATCAAAGTAGTAGGAGATGTTATCCATACACGTTTTTTATAAGCATAATCAATTATATCTGTATGATAAGCATTAATCTCAGCAAATATAGCTTCAGCTGGTAAAAACATTATAGCTTGATCACTCGTTTCTCCTGGAATAATATATTTCTCATTTATAGCATCAATGTGTTTTTTTACATCAGCTTTAAATAATTTTTCATATTTTTCGCGAGCTTCTGCACTATTATTTTTATCAACCATATTTTGATAGTTTTCTAAAGGAAACTTTGAATCTATTCCAATAGTACCAAGAGGTTCAGGCGCAAAAAGAATTGAATCAACTATTGTTCCATTAGACATAGTATATTGAAGACGATATACTTTATCATTTTTCTCTCCAAAGACACTAGATAAAATATGTTTTAAATTTACTTCTCCAAATATTCCTCTACTCTTTTTGTCAGTTAAAACATTTTGTAAAGATACAATATCGCTTGATAATGTCTCAATCTTTTTTTGTGCTTCATCTATTTTTGATAATCTTTCTAAAACATTAGTAAAAGTTTTATTAGTTTTTTCAAAGTTTTGATCAAGACGTTCATTTACTCTATCATTAATAATAGTTAGTTTTCTCTCTAATTTTTCATTCATTTTATCAAAAGAACCATCAATATCTTTATTAAGATCATTTTTTAAATCATTAACTTCTTTATTAATATTGAATTCAAAACGAGCTAATTTTTCAACAATACTAACTTCATCCTTTTTATTTTTTATATTTAATATAATAAGTACTAATACTAAAATAATTAATACTATTAATAAAACTAAAAATGCTATATCCATATAAATCCTCCTAATCTATATTATATTTCTTATTAATTGCTTTTGATAGTAAAAATACAATTATTAGAATTAAAAATATTTGAATTAACTTTTCTGGATCAGTAATACTATCTATTAAACTAGTACCAATAAATCCCCAGAAATAAACTATAGATAATTTACCTATTAAAAGTGCTAAAAAGAATTTCTTAAATTTAACATTGGTAATTCCGCATACTATATTTATTAAAAATGCTGGTGAAAAAGGAAGTGCAATTATAAGTACTAAGTTAGGGAAACTAATTTTTTTAATAGTCTTTTTTAAAGATATTAATTTATTCATTTCTTTTTTATTAATATATTTATCTACTTTATTACTAAGTAAATACTTGAATAAAAAATATGATAAAACACATCCAACTATTGCTGCACTCCAAGATATAATAAATCCTGCTAAAAATCCAAACGATTTTATATTAAGGGCAATAAATACGAATAATGGTAACCATGGAAAAATTGATTCTAAAAGGACCAACAAAAATCCAAACAGATACCCTCCGTTTTCAACAAAAGTAATCATGATATCAATTAGATTATTTATGTTATTCATATCATCACCAATATAATTATAACAAAAAAAAGAAGTTGATTAAACTTCCTTTTTTATTACCAATAAACAGTTGCACTCTTACATTGTCTTACATTTGTAGATGGAGTACACGATTCATCTGGATATAGTGAATTATGCCCAGTGTAACCTGACCATGAATCACATCCACAAGCAGGAGTGTGACAAGAATTATAATATGCTACTCCACAAACAGGGTCTGAATAATAACCTAGACAACTTCTGGTCCATTCACGGCAAAGACATAAAAGGTCTCCATTAACTTGTTGAGTTCCTTGATAGCAAGTGCTCTTACTATAAGTATAATAATATTCATAAATACCACAAGTTGTATGAGTAAAATGATCCGTTGCTGATACCTTTACCCATTCTGAGTAATATGCACATCCAGCTGCTGCACATGTATTATATGCCCCTACACCACAATCAGAATGAGCACACTTAGTATATTGTGTACAAGTATTTGTTCTATACCTTGTTCCAGAATATACTGGTACATATACTGGGGTTTCATTTCCAGCTAGGTCATGTCTATACCAAGTATTTGAATATGTATATCCACCGAATGATCCTACTTCAGGATAACTTGTTTTTATACCAGCTAAATTATCAGTACAATGTATTTCTCCATCAATTCCATCAGTATAATATATACCTGTTTTTTTATATGAACATACTGGTGGTGTTGCATCACGTTTAAATGTTGATGTTGTACAACTGTTTGTATTTCCTGCTTTATCTTTTACATATCCTGTATATGAAAGATTTGTTCCATCTGTTGTATGTGTATCTGATTTTTTACTGTTATAACCACCTATACCATATGAATATAATCCACTTCTTTCATCTGAATAAGTTGTCATTGATATACTTACATTAGATACATACCAACTATCCCATCCATATGTTCCACTATGTGAAATTGAGCATGCTGGAGGAGACACTGTATCACGTTTAACATTTATTTTACATCTTGCTGTATGTCCTGCTTTATCTTTAACATGTCCATACCAATCAGTAGATGATGTATCTGTTGTTTGTGTATTTGTATTTTGTGTTTTCCAACTAGCTGGATTACTTGTAGATGTATCTATTTGCCAGTATGCTAGTCCTGATTGAACTCCATTAGAGTTATTGTTATCTTTCTTATCTGAGAATGAAAGTGTAACATTACTTCGATACCATTCTTCTACTCCTACTGTTCCACTCTTAGTTAAGGTACATGATGGATTTACTGTATCTTTATATACTTTAACATTACAACTATTTAAGTTTCCTGCATTATCTCTTACATATCCATACCATGTATGTCCATTTGCATCTGCAGTTTGTGTTCCTGTATCTTTTCCATTATATTCTAATCCACTTGAATTCTTTAATCCATAGTTCCTTGTTCCACTTGTTGCATAGTCTGGTGCTCCATTTGCATCATCCTTATTCAACTTAATTGGTACATTTTCCCAGAAATAATCATTATCATGTTTTTTTACATTGTTGTTTCCAAGAGTTATTGAACATCCCGGAATTACTTTATCTATATTTGTTATTTCTTTTTTTACAACTGTACTTTCATTTCCTGATGTATCTTTTACTTTCATATTTACTGTTGCTTTCTTTGTATATGTATAACTATTTAATTCTTGCCAAGGTTTATTATCAAATTTATAATTTCCTCTTCCTGATACTGAGTCTGTTGCATTTATATATAATGTTACATTCTTATTTGTATAATATCCTACTGTATCATCTCTTGTTAATAATTCTATTCTACTTACGTTATTTACATCTGTTGCACTTCCAAATGTGAAACTTAAATTATTATATGATCCAGCTGTAGCAAAATAGTTTCTTGCTTTTGATGTTGATGTTGGTACTGTTACAGTTGATAATGTTGTATTTCCATTTTTTACTGTTACTGTTCCTCCTTTTCCTGATGCCATATAAATATATACTCCATATATTGTTCCATACTCACTTGTTATATTATTTAGTGTTATTTTACTTCCTGATTTTGTTGCGATATCATCTTTTGGATATAC
>JAFXZI010000007.1 GCA_017541325.1 Bacilli bacterium | reverse complement strand
TAATTCTGATAAAGTTATTTTTTTACTTTTTCCTGACTTAGGAATACAAAGAGTATCATTAGCTTCTACACACTCAGTCATAAGATTTTGGGCAGATGTTTTCATATCTGCTTCATATACTGTATATGTATTATCTCTTGTCCCAATAATATATTTTGATACTGCTGGAAATAATAATCCCATTAATAATCCTAACAAAACTACTACTGCAAGCATTTCTATTAAAGTGAATCCCTTTTTGTTCATATCGTCACCTACTATTCCTACTATACAAATTATATCAAAAATTATTTATATATCAAATAAAAAACTACTAAAATAGTAGTTTTTTTTTACTCTTCTTTATTTCCTATAGTTATTAATCCTTCTGCAACCTCTTCTAATGCCCTTCCAATTGGTTTTGAACATTTATACTTACTAATTGGCATTTGATAAAACTCAGTTTTTTGCATCTCTCTTCCTCTGCGTGCAGCTATATGAACTAATTGATATTTAGAATCAACTAAATTCAACAATTTATCGACTGATGGATATATCACTTTATCACACTCCCTAATATAATGATAAAATGATATTTTATTATACACAACAATTTACAAGAAAATTTACAAACATTTACACACCTTCAAAATTAAAATCCGGTATAAATGATTTGTCTATAGTTTCTCCTTCTTGAATAAAAGCTTTTTCTACACCAATATCTAAAGCATAATTAATTACTTCATTATATTCTTCTTCTGTTAGAGCTCTATTCAAATTATCATATTTGGTTTTAATAACTGGAGTATACTGATTCATTATACTTATATATATTTTATTTTTATATTTATTATATAAGTATTCTATTATCTTTTTAGCATCTTCTACTTCACCTGGAAGTACTAGTACTCTAACAATGACACCTTTTTTCATTAAATTATTCTCTATAATTGGATCTCCAAGTTGTTTATACATCTCTAAAATATTAGATGACGCTACTTCAAAATAATTATCCACTTTTGAATATCTTTTTCCCAGTTTATCATCATAATATTTTAAATCTGCTAAATAAATATCAACAAGACCTGTTAATTCTTTTAATATATCTATATTTTCATATGAACTCGTATTATAAACAATAGGAATATTTAATCCTTTTTCTTTGGCTTTTTTAATTCCTTCTACTATAGAAGGTAAATAATGAGTTGGTGTAACTAAGTTAATATTATTTGCATTCTTTTTCTGTAACTCTATAAAAATATCAGATAGTCTATCTACTGTTATTTCTTTTCCAAGACCATTACTACTTATTTCTCTATTTTGACAAAAAATGCATTTTAAATTGCAATTAGAGAAAAACACTGTTCCACTACCAGACTCTCCAGAAATAATTGGTTCTTCCCAAAAATGAAGCGCAGCACGTGCTATCATAATTTTATTTGATGCACCACATGGTCCTTTTATTTTTTCTCTATTTATATGACATTTTTTATTACATAAAATACAATCTTTATAATTCATATTATACTCTTTTCATTAAACCATCTAATATTATATCTTTTTCAACAAAGTATGTATGAGTCAAATATAATTTTTGTCTTCTATTTAATAAGTATTTAGATAAATAAATATTATCTAGACTATATCTAACTCCTCTTGTTATTTTAAGATAAGGACAAGTAAATAATTTACAAGCAACATTTCTAATAGTACATCTTCCATTTTTTAATTTATTACATACTTTTCCTTCTTTATATCCATAACAACAACCATCTTCATAAACATCTTTTTTGATTCCATGTTCTATCATATATTTTCTATGTGCACAAATATTATTATGGAATTCACAAGCGTTATCATGATAAAAAACTTTATCTAAATAATCACAAATATAATCATGCATTTTAGAATATCTTTTGTATTTATCTTTTATATTCATTACTTCTTTAAATAGTTTTTTCTGTTTTTGTTTTTCTTTTTCTGATATTTTTCTTTTCTCTATATATTTATTAGTTCTATATATAACTAATTTATCTATTCTATTTAACATAATTAAGCCTTATAAATTGGTTTAATAGAATCAATCATTGGTTTTACTTTTTCATCATTAATATCAAATATTTCTAAATTTATATGTTCTATATTATTTATTACTTTATTACCAATCTTATCAAATATTCTTTTATTATTCTTTTTTCCCGTATCAATTACTAATAAATATCCAGGAATATTAGCTTTATACATTTTAAGTAAATAAGCACTTTTAACTTCTTCCACTTCTTTTAACACTTTCTTTATTACTTTTAGTTCTTCTTTAGGATAATCAGTAATAACTTCTACACTTACTTTATTAGAATTAAATACATATCTAATATATTCTCTTTCAAGAGGAACATTTTCTGTAAAAGGATTAATTACTAATCCTTTTAGATTTTCATCTCCATTTATTAATGCATTAGCATATTGATCAAAAGAAATAGTAAATAATTCATAATCTTTATAATCAGACCATTTTTCATATGCATCTATATCAGTATATGCTTGAAAAAAGTTTTCTCCTTCAGGATTAGATAACAAAACAATATCTACTTCATCTTTTTTTTCTGTTTTTACAACAGGAACTATAAAAGTAGCTTTAAGTAAATTGTTTTTAAAACTTTCTTCTGTTTCAGGATTTGCATCTATTTTTATTTTCATTAAATCCACTTTTAATTCATCATTAATTATTTTTTCATCCATAATATCACCAATTAGATTATAGCATTATTTATTAAAATTTGATATTATTATATAAGAATAGAGGGTGATTAGATGCCAGCAGCTACTATACATAGATGTGTTGCTAAAAAAATATTAGAAATGACTGATTTATATACAAGTGATGAAGATAAATATTTATTTGAAGTAGGATGTATCGCTCCTGATAGTTGGAAAAATACAGAAAGGTTTAAAAATTCAACTCTTCCAAAAAAACAAAAGAGATGTTATTCACATTTTTCACCTAAAGATAAGTATATAGAATTATATTTAGATTTTTATGCCAAATATAATCCCAAAAAAGATAATCCTTTTATGGTTGGATATTTAGTTCATTTAATGACTGACTTTTTTTGGAGATATCTAATTTTTTATAATTATTTTAATAAAGATGGTTCAATTAGATTATTAAATGGAAGATTAGTAAATGGCCCTCATGGAGTTAGAAAAGAACTATTAAAAAAAGAAACAATGAAAATAGTTACATATTTAGCTAAAGACTATAAATTAAATGAATTGAGACCTTTATCAAATAGAGAATTAAGTAGACTACCTGTAATGGATGAAATAGAATTTGATGGACTTAATGAAGCAATAGATTATGATAACTTTGAATCTACTAATGATTTTGATTATGAACTTATAGTATATAAAGAATTAGAATTTAAAAATGGAATTACTAAATGTTCTAATATAATTATTGGAGAACTAGCAAACCTAGGAATAATTGATCCATAAAAAAAAGACCGCATGGTCTTTTTTATATTTTACTTATATTATCAAATTCAGTTAAAACTTTACCTAAAGAATCTACTATTTTAGGATTAAATTTCTTACCAGATTCTTTTTTAATTTCCTCATATATATTATCAATTCCTCTTAATTTCAAATCATTATATTCAATAACAACAGATAATACTTGAGCAACAACTGGTATTTGATCTCCTGATATTCCATTAGGATATCCAGTACCATCATATTTTTCTTCATGATTTAGAATCATATCTTCTGCATAGTGATTAAAAATACGATCTATACTATGATATAGAACACTCTCAAATATATTAATTCCTATTTGAGGATGACTCTTAATTATTTGCAATTCTTCCTTACTAAAATCTTTTTTATTTAGAATTGTTTTAGGTAGAGTAAATAATCCAATATTATAGTATTTTGTAGCTTCTGTTATTTTTTCTAGTCTTGATTCATCTACTCTATATTCGGAATAATCATTACTTACTTGTTGCATTAATACATGCATATATGCACACATTTTCTTTATAGTTGCATCACAATCTAATAAATATGATTTAACAAGTAATCTTAAAACATTTTTAATATCTTCATGTTGATTTAAAACTATTTCATTTAATGAATTATTTGCCTTATATAATTTAATAAGATTAATCATTCTATGTTTAACTATATTTATATTAAATGGTTTTTCTAGAACGTCTGCGATTGGATACATATATGCTTTTTCTCTTGCTTCTAGTTCATCACCAGAAATAATAACGACTGGAAGTCTATTAATAAGATTTTTTCCATTCATATAATCTAGAACATCAAATCCATTAACTCCAGGCATATTTAAATCTAAGAATAATCCAATAATTTTATATTTTTTATCTATACTATTACTATCATAATTCTTTTCAAGTAAGTCTATTACTTCTTGACCACCATCACATACTATTACTTTATATAAATCTTTAAATGCTCTTTCAAGAATCTTTCTAGTAACCGCATCATCATCTACTATAATTAATGCTTTTTCACCTTCATTAACATTAGTAATAAGTTCTTTACTCATTCTTTCTCCTATTTCAGGAAATTCAGAAGTAAGTTCGCTTATTGATCCACTCATATATTCAGTAATACTTTTTATTTCAGGATTATGAGAAGAACAATTAATATTAATAATTCTATTTAATTGTTGAAGAGTATCACATACACGATCAAAAATCATTTGTTCTTTTTTCTCAAGTTCTAATTCTTTTTTAGATTGATCATTTGTTTCTTTATTATCATTTAATTCTTCTATTAAAAGTAAAACTACTTTTCTATTTTCTTTATTAGTGATTACCTTAACGATATTGTTGTACCATTTATAATTATCATTTTCTTTTTCACGATATTTATATCTAATTTCTCCAGTCTCACTTGATTCAATAGTATTTATATTTAAATTATCTATATATCCTTTTAAATCTTCTGGATGAACCCTTTCATTTAATTCACTATAAAAACTTGTAAATGCCATTGTATTTGTACAATCTAATTTACTATCTTTATAACTGTATTCAGATATTATATCCTTTAATGTATCAACTACATAGATCTTGTAAAAAACATCAGGAATACTACTAATAATTGAATCAATATAACTATTATCGTTCATGTAACCAACTCCTATTTTCTTAATTATAACACAATCAATAAAAAAAAGACTATAATAGTCTAGTTTATTTCAGAGATACTAATAGTCTTTTCAATAATCTTTCTAACATTATCTATAGTAAATGGTTTTTTTAGTACATCTATAATAGGATATTCAAACGCTTTTGAAATATTTTCCATATCATCTTCTCCAGTAATTATAGATACAGGGACTGTTTTAAATAAGTTTCTAGTTTTTAAATAATCTAATACTTGATATCCATCTACTTTAGGCATATTTAAATCAAGAAGCATTCCAACTACATCAGACAAATTATTTGTCTCAATATATTTAATTGCTTCTTCTCCGTTAGCAGCACCAACTACATTATATTCCCCATCAAAGGCTTTCTTTGCAACATTAAGTATAATACTAGAATCATCTGCAACAATTATTGTTTTCATGTTAAACCTCCAAATATTCTTTTAATATATTTATTATTCTTGTATATTCAGCTATATAAGCATCAAAATTAGTATTAATAAAATTTATATCTGCTGATTTACCAGCCATTTCATGATTATAAGACATATCAGCAAAACTCATAATACCTAAATACTTACAATCACTTTTTATAGCATGTGCTAGAATTCCGTAGTTTTCTGTATCGTTACTGTTTTTATAATTTGTTAAATTAGTAACTCGTTCGTTGTAAGAATTATAAAAATCAGTCATAGTCTCATTATAAAAATCTATATCTCCTAGTAATTCTAGTCCATGATCAACATCAATATTATTATTTTTTAAAAAATCAACTGTTTTCATATAACCCTCCTAATATCATTTTAGCATAATTATTAAAAGTATTATTTAAAAACAGTTTTAATTTACATTATTATTACATTTATTTATTATCATATATTGTTTTTTGTCTTGATCTTTTTTTAGAAATAGTAGCTTTATATCTAGCATCAAATGAATCGACTACTCGACTAACATTATCTATTGCTTCAGGATTTTCTAATACCTTATCAATGTCACTTCCTAAATCTCCAATATTATTTATGATTTTATCAGCTAAATTACGATATCCTTGAAATTCTTCTTCATCAGTTATTCCAGTTTTTTCTTGAATTCGTTCTAATGTATGAAAAGGATTATCTAATAACAATAAAAGAGAATCAAAAAACATTTCTCCAAATTGTTCTGGAGTCATATTACTAAATGTATCCTTTATTCTTTCTATTTCGTCTCTTCTTCCTTCTTTTAAAGCTACTGTTAAATCAGTTAAGTAAGAGAAGTATTCTACATCTTCAAATTTAGGTATTTCTAGCATATGTATTCTATCATTTAAATCAATTACTTCTAGAAAAAGAGTCGTAACCTTATCAGCTAACAAAAGTTCAGTTTCGGTTGCTGGAGAAAAAATTACTTCTTTTGCTCTTGGACTATTATTTTTATGATTATTTATTCCATCTACTAAATCCGGATTGCTTGCTAGTTTCCTATTATATTCTCTTAATCTTTCATCAAAACTTTTCATATTATCATCTAACTCTCATCTTTATTTTTAAATTGTAATATTATTGGAGTTCCTTCTAATTCAAAATTCTCTCTTAATTTATTTTCTAAATATCTTTCATATGAGAAATGTACTAGTTTTTTACTATTAACATGAAATGTAAATTTAGGAGGCTTAGTACCAGATTGATTAGTAAAGAATATTTTTAATCTTTTTCCTTTATACGAAGGAGGTAAATTTAATTGATAAGCATCCATAACTACATCATTTAATACACTAGTTTTAATTTCTCTTTTAATATTTTCTCCAACTTTAATAATTTCTGGCATAATCATATGAACTCTTTTTTTTGTAAGAGCACTACAAAATACTACAGGACAATATGTAATAAATTGAAATTCATTACGTATTAGTTTTAAGAAATCATTAGTTGTTGTTTTATCACTTACTGTATCCCATTTGTTAACTACTATGATTAGTCCCTTTCCTTTTTCAAGAACATATCCAGCAATATGTTTATCATGCTCTATAATACCTTCTTCGGCATTAACTACAAGAAGACAAATATCACTTCTATCAATTGCTTGCATACTTCTAAGTAATGAATATTTTTCAATTGATTCATATACTCTTCCTTTTTTACGCATACCAGCAGTATCTATTACTACATATTCTTCTCCATTATATTTCATTACAGTATCTACTGCATCTCTAGTTGTACCGGATACATCACTAACTATAACTCTATCTTCATTTAAAAGAGCGTTAATCAAACTACTTTTACCAACGTTAGGACGTCCTACAACAGAAAATTTAAGTCTTGTATCTTCTTCATCTTCTAATGGCTTAAAATCTTTTGTAATTGCTTCCATAAGTTCATAGAAGCCACTACCAGATTCACCACTAACAGGAATATACTCAGAAAAACCTAATTCATAAAAATCGTATTCATGTTCTAAATAACTCTTAGAATCCACTTTATTGATAGCGACCACAACTCTTTTCTTGGCTTTTCTTAACATATCTCTAACTTCTATATCATTTGGAGTTATTCCTTCTTTACCATCAACAACAAATACAACAACATCTGCCTCATCTATAGCTAATTCTGCTTGAACTCTTATTTCATCGTTAAATAATTCTTTAGCTACATCAATACCACCAGTATCAATTACATTAAATCTATAATTATTAAAAGTACCTTCTCCATAAATTCTATCTCTAGTAACTCCTGGAGTATCTTCAATAATTGCCATACGTGATCCAACTATTCTATTAAAAATAGTACTTTTTCCAACATTAGGTCTTCCAACTAATGCAACTATTGGTAATTTCATAAGTTCACCTCCTTTATATAAAAAGACTAGATAACGTCTACAGACAAGTTATCTATCTTTGTAAGTATTTCATCTCTTCCTTGTTTAGTTACACTTGAAAATAATACAATATCATCTCCAACTACTAAATTTAAAGTATCAGTTAATTGTTTATATGTTTTATCCTTTTTAGATGTTGGTACTTTATCTACTTTAGTCGCAACTACTGTAACAGGAATATTATAATATTTTAAGAAATTATACATAAGTAAATCATCTTCAGTTGGTTTATGACGAAAATCAACTAGTAAAAACACTCTTTTTAATTGTTGTCTTTTCTTAATATATTCTTCTATCATAAGGCCAAATTTTTGTTGTTTCTTTTTATCTACTAAAGCATATCCATATCCTGGAACATCTACTAAATAAAAAGTATCATTTACAATATAGAAGTTTAAAGTTTGGGTTTTTCCTGGACGAGAAGAAATTCTTGCTAAATTTTTACGATTTATAAGAGTATTAACAAAACTACTCTTTCCAACGTTACTTCTACCTACCATTAAAAACTCAGGTAAATAGTCTTCTGGATATTGACTAAATCTTACTGCAGTAACTGCAAGATTAACACTATTTATCTTCATAATCCACCTCTTTACTCATATTATAATCTTTACAAACATTATCTAATTCATTAATTAATTTATCAACATCTGATCTATCATAAACTCTTGCACCTGATGCATATTTGTGTCCTCCACCGTTATACTTTTCAGCTGCAGAATTTATAACTGGTCCGCGAGATCTAATATTAAATTTAAACATGTTATTTTTAACATCTTCAGATATCATTACCCAAACAATTACTTCTTCGATATTATTAAAATTATTTATTAAATTACCAGCAGATGCAACGTCTACTCCTAATTCTTTTATAACATCGTCAGTAAGAAGTATATAAGCAAGTCCATTTTCTGTAACAGTTAGATGTTGTTCTATATAACCTTGTAATTTTATTTCTTTTAAAGGTCTTAAGAAGATGTTTTCATATAAACTTTTTAAATCTAAATTATACTCTACTAACAATCTATTAACTAATTCAAAAGTCTTTGCGTTAGTAGAATATAAGAATCTATTAGTATCAGATACTATTCCCATAAATACTAATTTTGCTATTTCTTCATTAATTATTAAATTGTTCTTATCAGCAAAATCAAATATTATTTCTGATGCAGAAGAAGATTTATCATCAATATATTCTACATCACAATACTTTTCAAAGAATGGATGATGATCTATTTTTAAAGTCTTTTCAAAACCATCCATACTTTTAATATCAACTCTTTTTCTATCAGGAGTATCAACTACAATTAATAATCCTTTATTCTCTTCTGGAGTCTTATCTAATTTAGGAAGATATTTATATCTTGAACTAACTGCTCCAACAGCATAAACATCTTTATTTGGATAATTAATTTTTATTAATTCTCTTAATGCTATTTGACTACATAAAGCGTCTGGATCAGCTCCTGTATGTCTCGCAATAACTATATTATTATAATTTTCTATTAATTCTAGAATCTCTTTCATATTTTTCCAATCTATTTAATTAAAGCTAATGTATCTTTGGCAATCATAAGTTCCTCATTAGTTGGAACTAAATATAATTTAATTTTAGAATCTTTTGCACTGATACATTTTAATTCTCCGCGAACATCATTAGCTTTTTTATCTATTTTTACGCCTAAAACAGCAAGTTTTTCAGCAATTGCTTCACGAGTTGCAGCACTGTTTTCTCCAATACCAGCAGTAAATACTATAACATCGCATCCACCTAATTCAACATAATATTCTGCAATATATTTAACTACAGAATTAACGAACATTTCTTCAGCAATCTTACATCTTTCGTTTCCTTCTTTAATTCCTGCTTCAATATCTCTTGAATCACTACTTACTCCACTAATTCCTAAGAATCCTGATTTTTTATTAAGAGCAGTTACTACTTCACCAGCACTTAATCCTTCTTTTTCCATAACATATGGAACTAAAGAAACATCAATATCTCCTGAACGTGTACCCATAACAAGTCCAGCTAGTGGAGTAAATCCCATAGATGTATTAACACATTTTCCTGAATCTATTGCAGTTACACTAGCACCTTGTCCTAAGTGGCAAGAAATAACTTTTAAATCATCTCTACCTAATTCTTTACTAATTGTTTGACTAATATAATTATGACTAGTTCCATGAGCTCCATATCTTCTTACACCATGTTTTTCATACCATTCATATGGAACAGCATATAAGAATTTATCTTTTGACATTGTTTGATGGAAAGCAGTGTCAAATACTGCTACCATTGGTGTATTAGGAAGAATACTTTTAAATGCTTTAATACCAATAGCATGTGCTGGATTATGAAGTGGTGCTAAATCAGATAATTTAATAATATCTTCTAGTACTTCATCAGTAATAATAACTGATTTATCATAATGATCTGCACCTTGAACTATTCTATGTCCTACTCCATCTATTTCATCATAACTACTGATTATTTTTAATTCTATTAATTTATCTAAAAGAATTTTAATAGCGTCTGCATGATCTTTTAATTCTGCATCTTCTTTAATTTTAAATTCAGAATTCTTAATAGTATAACAAGAACCATCTATTCCAATTCTTTCAAATAATCCTGATACTAATACTTCATCAGTATCCATATTAAATAAACTAAATTTTAGAGAACTACTCCCTGTATTAATTGATAAAATTTTCATAATAATCCCTCTTTTCAACACATTTATTATACTATAATATCCTTAATTTTAAAAGAAAAAAAGACTTATAATAAGTCTTCATAATCATTTTCTTTTTTTTCAGTTATTTCTATTGTATTAATATTCTCTATGCAATCATTTAAAAGTGTTTCATAATCAAATTTATTTTCTTCAATTAAACATTGTTCTAATTTTGGATTAATTACTGGATGCTTAGGAACAAATATAGTACAACAATCTTCAAAAGGAAGAATTGATATATCGTATGTATCTATTTTTTTAGCAATATCTATTATTTCAAGTTTATCAAGACATGCTACAGGTCTAATAATAGGCATATTAGTAACATTATTTATAACTGACATACTAGTAAGTGTTTGAGATGCAACTTGACCAATAGATTCTCCATTTGTAATAACTTTACAATTATTTCTCTTAGCAACCTCTTCACTAATACGATACATCATACGTCTCATAATAGTAATACAATAGTCTTCTCTTACATAATGATATATTGCTTCTTGTAGTGCTGTAAATGGTACGATATGTAAATTGATTTTATGTGTATATTTAGATATCTTTCTAGCAAGATCTATTACTTTATTTCTAGCTTCAATTGAAGTATGTGGCATAGATTCAAAATAAATACAATCTAGTGCAACACCTCTTTTTAAAGTAAGATATCCAGCAACAGGAGAATCAATACCACCACTTAACATTAGAAGTCCTTTACCTAAAGTACCACTAGGATATCCTCCTAATCCTTGGTACTCATTTGTATAAATATATGTATATCCTTCTCTTATTTCTACATGAATTGTAAGTTCTGGATTATTAACATCTACTTTAATTCCTGGAACATTTTTAAGTACTACTCCTCCAAGTCTAGATGAGAATTCTACACTGTTAATTGGAAAAGATTTATCACTTCTTTTTGTTTCTATTTTAAAAGTCTTTTTATTACTATTTTTAGCAACTTCAATTACTTTATTATCAATATCTTCAATTTCACTATATACTCTATCCGCTACTACATATTCATGAATGCCAAATATATTATTGATTATTTCAAGTATTCCATTTAATTCTTTATCTTCAAATTCTATATACATTCTAGAGATGTCTTTATGTACCTTAACATCTTTCCCTTTTAATTTATCTTTAATATTATCATATAGAGTATTAACAAAGAATTTTCTATTTCCTTTTTTTGTAGTTAATTCTCCATATTTAATCATTATAACTTGCATAAAATCACCTCTATAAAGTTCTTACCCAAATTGAAATATATTTTGATATTGTATCATAACCTAATGATGATAAAGAAAAATCAGATACAGTAATTTTTTCTTTCTTTAATAAATCTTTATATGATACTTTAGCATTTCCTTCAAATATTTCACCATCATATAAATTTAAATATTTTATATTATGTTTTTCACATATTCTTTTAGTAATATCTACTAAAGTCTCTTGATCTAAACCTTTAACAGAATATGGAATAATAAATCCAATTTTACTATCTTTATTTTTTTCTTTTAATTCAGTAAAAATATAATCTAATGCCCCAGCATAAGTTCCTATACTTGTACTTTCTAAATTACCTAATTCATTTTCATTTATTAAATCATTAATTCCACCAGTAAGAATAATATAATCAAAATTATTATTAGATATAGTATCCAAATCATTAATCATTGAATTATCAGTTTCAGTTATTGTTTTACCATTACTACTATATGAATACCAATCCATATAATTAGCTAGTCCAACACGACTTGCAAAACCTCCAAAATTATCATTACTTGCTCTAAAAATGTCATCTCCAACAAAAGCTATTTTCTTTCCTTCAAGTTCCTCAAAATAATTATAATAAACTATTTGTTTTAATGTAGTAGATAGACCATTCTTAGCAGTTGCTTTACATATTAAATAAGCACTATATTCATCAATATCTTCAACTTCACATTTATAATCTTTTATTCCAGTACTAGCACTTACCTTAAACATATCTTTATAATTTATATCAGCATCTTTTTTATTAATAATAATATTATTGTATAAAGATTCTATTTTAGGTTCTCCTGCATCTACTAGATAATAATTATCATCACATTCAAGATTTATTCCATCTTGATTAGTAATTTTAATACAAATATGTTGTTTACTATTAAATTCTGGATAATCTATATCTACATTAATAATTCTATTATTTAAATTAACATCATATGTTAAAAAATCAGAACAAACTCCTTCAGTTGTAAAACAATATTCAATTTTTTTAACACTCTTATTAAAATTAAAAATAATTGCTTTTTGATGAACACTTGTATAGTAAGGATTTATTCCTTTTTTTGTAGTATATGTAATATTAATAGATGAATTATATATACAACAAATAAATATAAAAATATTAAATAAAAATATAATTATGTAGATTCCTTTTTTAATCATAAAATCACCTAAGCATTATTATTATATAAGTAATAAGTGATTTTTTCAACACATCAAAAAATAGACTTTTAAAAGTCTATTTTACAGATACTATTGATAATAATTTATCTTTTTCATGAACTAATGTTATAGTAGCACTCGTTTGATATTTAGTATTTCCATCTTCATAAGTCCATCCTAATGCTACAAAATAAGCATGATTATCATTTATAACAATTTTCTTATCTGGACTAGTATAAGTATATCTTTTAGTTACAACATCTGCTTTTGTTATTTCTTTTACCATAGGTAGAGATTGTTTTCTATCACCATATACATTACTTTCAACATATTTATAAATTGTATCAGTAGCCTTTAAAGAGAAATTTTCTTTAATATCAGAATAGATAAAGTCTATTCCTCCTACATCTTGATTAGTAATATGTGTATCTAATGAATAGAAATCAATTACGAATAATTCTGCTACTAACTTAGCATATTCTTCTTCATCTATTTCTTTTTCATTTAATACTTTCTTTAAATCTTCAAAATACTTTTTATATAATTTAGAACTATTCTTGTATAAGTTGTAATCATAATTATCTATATTATCTACTTTTTCTATTTTGTTTTCTGTTTTCTTCTCTGTTTTAGTAGTGAACTTTTTCATTAAAAAGATTCCTAATACAACCACTATAGCAAGTATTACTAAAACAATTATAATAGGTAATATTCTCTTTTTCTTTTCTCTTCTTCTACTCATATTAATTAGCTCCTTCTATAACTTTAGATTCATCTAAATCATCTTTGTTTTTATCGACAACTGATTCTAACAAATTATATACAACTATATTATTAGATGTACTAAGCAATTTTTCTGAATACTCTATTCTAGAACTAACATAATCTTCTGGTAATATTGTTTGTTCAATCATGTACGTTTCATTTTTTTGAGCATTATAATACACTTTATTAGTTACCCAGTTTCCTGTTGGGAAGACAACCAAATTATCTTTTTCTTTTAAATTAAACATATCATTACCTAAAGCATACTTATTATATACACCTAACATATTTCCTAAAGTTGGTAATACATCAAACATACCCATTACAGTATCTATTTTTCTATTCATAGATACTCCTTTAATTTTCTTTTCTTTAGTCCAAATAATAAATGGAGTCTTTCTATTTAATTCATAAGCATAACTATCAAATTCTACATAACGAGGATCATCTTTTTCATAAGTTGAATCAGTTAAATAATCGTAGTTATATAGTCTTACATAATCTTGTTTTGGAAGTCTCGCATCATGATCTCCATATAAAACAACAACTGTATTATCTAGCAAACCTTTATTTTCAAGTTCTTCCATAAACAATCCAAGCGCTTCATCAGCATAATGAACTGATTTTAAATATCTTCCTAATTTAGTTCCTTCCATGTATGGATATACATTTTCTACTTCTTCTCCGTTTTCATTCTTTTCTTTTACTTTAAGAGTTACATCATAACCATCTTCTACATAAAATGGAGTATGATTTGTTAATGTAATTACAGTTGCATAGAATTTACCTTTTTCTTCTTTAACTTTTTCTAGCTTTTCTGCAGTTTGTTTTAAGAATGACTTATCAGATAATCCAAGTCCAATAGTCTCATCAATATTGTACTTACTTTTACCTACTATATCATCATATCCTAATGATTTATGCATTACGCTTCTATTCCAATAAGATGCTACATTACCATGAAAAGATGATGCATAATAACCTTTTTCTTTTAATAACTTTGGCATGCTAATATATGTACGATCAAAATATGAAACAAAAGCTGTACCACTATTTGATGGCATTAAACCAGTATTAAAAGTAAACTCACTATCACTACTTGTACCTACACTTACTTGTGTATAAAAATTGTCAAAATATAAACCAGAATTTGCAAGTTTAGTTAAATTAGGTGCAACTAATTCACCATTAATTTCAAAACCAACTAAAAAGTTTTGAATACTTTCAGCATGAATTACAATAACATTTCTACCTTCTAAAATATTGGAATATTTATTTTTAATCGCTTCATTTGGCTTATTTTCAAAATAATCATGAAATTTTCTTAAAGCTTCATCATATCCAAATAATGCAGATATTTTAGGTTCAACACTCTTTATAATATCATTAGCTTGATAAACATAAATACCATACTTAATAACTATATATTCTCTATTCCATTGTTTTGAAATACGACTTAAGTCAGTAGAAGTTAAAGTAGATGCAAAAATAGTTGCAACTATACATGCTAATAACATTGTACTAAAACATTTTTTTCTTTCTTTGTTATTAGTTTCTACATTAGAAAAATAACTTTTTCTAGATAATTTAAAGAATATTACTAGCATCAATACAGGTATTAATAAATAACAAAAATCTTTTATTTCTAA
Source organism: Bacilli bacterium (assembly GCA_017541325.1). GTDB lineage: Bacteria > Bacillota_I > Bacilli_A > RF39 > UBA660 > RUG11788. The sequence continues at coordinate 80,275 of JAFXZI010000007.1, read as the reverse complement.
AATATCTATAATCGCATCAGATACATCTTCTCCATATTTTGCAGTTGATAAAAGTGATACTGATACATATGAAGAATAAAATGTATAGTATACTGAATTAATAACGCATATTACAGAAAAAATTAACGTTAAAAAGTACCAATAACACATTCTTAATCTATGTCTCATTAAATAACCTAAAGAACCCAAAAGAGTTACTAAAGCAACATCTGCTAAAAATGGTTGAAATGCAGTTATATTACTTGCGTTTCCAGTAGTTAAATATCTAACTAAAATACCATTAATTACATTAAATAAAACATATAAACAAAAAAATATGTTTGTTGATACATATAATTTAATATCACGAAATAATTCAACCAATCCAGAAATTGGATCTCTCATAAAACCTTTAAAAGATTTTTTTATTTTATTAGAAAAATTGTTTCTTTTACTTTTCATTTTTTTCATAATAATCCCTCTTTTAAATTCAATACCATTTTATATCAAAACAAAAAAAAAGGAAATAGTTATACTTCCTTTTCTTCATATTTAGTTACATTCAAAGCCATACCCATAACATATATATAAGATAAGAAATAAATCCACCACATAAGAATTATTATGTTAGAAATACTTCCATAAATAGTATTAAAGTTAACAAATGAAGTTAAATAAATTGAGTAAATCTTAGTAAATATTAACCAAGATAAACTAGTAAATAAAGCTCCATATGTTACATTTTTTCTACTTATTCTAGCATCTGGAGATACTATATATAATAGTTTTATTGAGTAGAAAATAAATATCCATGAAAGAGGTAGATTTAAGAAATTATATAGACTTCTTATTTGTTTAGAAATATCATTTTGGAATACTGTATTTATTGTTTTAGTTATATAGTTACCTAAGATAGGTACAATCATAACAAATAGAAACAATAATATTATAATTATTAACATTCCTATAGATTTTAATCTATCATATAAGAATCCTTTATTCTTAATCTTATACACTTTATTAGAAATAACTATTAAAGAATAAGTTCCATTACTTGCAAGTATTAATGCTGAAATAAAGAAAATAATATTATTCATCTTAGCACTATTTAAATTAGAAACTATTTTAAATATAGTTACTATTTCTCCTGGTAATTGTTTCTCTACCAAAGAATTTATAAAATGGTCAGATACATTTAGATTAGAACTTATTGCAATAATAAGAGCAAATATTGGTATTAAAGTTAGAAGAAAGAAAAATGCAAGTTGTCCTGGTAACATTCTAATATCAGGAGATTTAAATATTCTCTTTAACCTTCTAGCCAAAGCTTTAAATCTTTTCATTATTTATAATCCTCTTTATTAGTACGCATTTCAAGTGTAGCTTCGTTTATAGCATCATCAATAGTCTTCATACCATCTTTGATAGAACTATATCCTATCGCTGCACCAAATCCATAATTTAATTCTTTTAATTCTTTATTTAATTTCTTAGTATATATTTCAACTTGTTTGTCACTATAACCAACCATATATATTAAGAATTCATTACCATCAGTACGAATTATTTCACTATTTTCAAGTTGAGTATTAAGAAGAGTTGAGGCAGCTTGAGTAATAAGTTTATCTCCTGCTTCATGTCCATAATTATCATTAACATATTTAACATTATTTAAGTCAATTACAACGACAGTCTTAGGATATTTTTCACTATTATTCCAATTTTCCATATTGAAGTTTAAATAACTTCTATTCTTTAAAGAAGTTAAATTATCTATATATTTTCTTCTTTCTTCTTTGCGAACTTTTTTAACTACTTTTTTCTTCTTAACAATTACATATAATGTAATAAATATAATAACTGGAATTAATATTATTATTAAAATTATTAGATATAATTCTTCAAAACTCTTATCTTCTACATTATTCTTGTTTTCTAATTCGATTAATCCAGTATTACGATATCTATAATAAGAATTAGTATTAATTAAGAAATCAAAGACTTCAGTAAAGGCTGTTTCCCCATCTTTTATCATAAATGAGTAGTCTTTAGCGATACTATTTGTATATAAAACTTCGTAGTTTTTAAACTTACTATTACGATAATAATTATATACTTCAAGATCAACTACAATAATATTATTCTTACTCTTTTTAATCATTTCATCATAACTAGAATATTCATTTATATTAGCTTTACTATTATCTTTAAAATAATTAAATAATGCAGTATTACCAATCATACTAATATCTTTACCTTTAAGAGATTCAAAAGAAGTAACTACATTAGCAGACTTTGTTTTTGAAATAGCAACATATTTTTCAACAAATACTGATGATGTTTCTGCATAATTTTCATTAGCGAAATCATAGTAATTAAAGTAAACATCTACTTCTTGACGTTCTACTGCTTTTAATAAATCATCAATAGTTTTATATTTTCTATATTCAAAATCTATTCCAGTAAGTCTATTAATTCTAGAAATATATTCTCCACAAATACCTACTAACTTTTTACCCCTTTTAACTTCATATGGATAATTATCTACATATCCATAAGTGTATGTTTTAGCTTGTAAGGCACTTGCATCACTATCAGAAATACCTTTTTGTTCAACATAGTAATTAAATAATGCTTTATTATAATCATTTACATAATGATTCTTTTTCCATGACTCGAAATACTTCTTAGTTATATTATTAAATTTTTCATTTTTATCACTTAATGTAAGAACTAACTTTTTAGACATTTCTGATATAGTATAGTTTACTTTATATCCATCTTTTAATGTCTTATTTAAATACATTATATTAGGAATAATAATAGTATCTACTTGTTTTTCATCTAATCCTTTAAATAAACTTTCTGCATCAGCATACTTTTTGTAAGAAAGATTACTTACATTACTCATATAATAACTAACTTCTGAAATATCATTTTCAAGTACACCTAATCTAGTTTGAGATAAACTAGATAAATCATTTATTTTTTTATCTTCTTTACTAACTATTACATATACATCTTCTCCGATTAAAAGATCTTTATCAGTTAATTCTTGGTCATTTGATAAAACACTAAAACGTAATCCTGTAGTAGTAGCATCTTTTTCTTTAGAATAACTAATTTTATTAAACTCTATTTTACCAGCAGTTTCAAAACCTTTGATAAAACTTGCAAAAACTCCATCTTTTTCTCCATATACTGGATAATCAGATGGCACTTCTATATCTACCAATGAGTCTATATTATTCTCTAACCAGTTACGATCAGTAATATTAAGAGAATTACTATCTTCTCTATAATAATAGAAATATAATCCTACAAATACTAGTAACGCTATAACAAGGGGAATAATTATAATTAATTTTTTATTCTTCATACAATTCTCCTATCTATCTTTAGTCCATGAGATGTTCTTGTTTCCATAATGTTTATAACCAATTATTGGGAAATCTTTCTTAGTAGCATCATCCTTATATACATAGAATTGAACTGAGAAGAAAGATAATTGTTTTTCAGTAAAATTCTTCATAAATTCACTACACATTTTTCTAGCATTATCATCAGTTAAAGTATCTTTTACTTTAAGTCTTATATTAATAATTCTTCCTTCTTGTCTATACTCTACCTCTATAACATCTTCATCAGCTTTCATATTATTTTTTACTTTTTCTATTTCAGAATCTGTTAATTGATAGTTTTCTATTCCATCCAATCTATTACCATATGAAGCTTTATCATTATTATCCCAATATAAATTTTTCAAATATGCTAAAACAAACATAAAAATAACAAATATAATAAGAATAAAAATAGTTAAAAGATTATTTTTTATTAATTTTAATATAGATTTCATTTTATTCCTCCTTAGTATATATAATTATACACCAGTATTATTAACAAATCAAAACTACTTGTTCAATTCTTCTAAAAGCAATTTATTGACTAATTCTGGGTTAGCTGAACCTTTTGTTTCTTTCATAATTTGACCCATTAAATACTTAATAACTCTTTCATTTCCACCCTTATAATCACTTACACTACTTGCATTATTATCAAGTACAGTTTTAATTACATTTATAAGTTCATTAGGATCACTAATTATTTTAATTCCTTTATTTGCAATTATTTCATCAACAGAATCATCTGTTTCCATTAAATCAACTAGAATATCTTTAAATACTTTTGAATTAATAGAACCTTTATCTAATTTATTTACTACATCTATAAACTTATCTTTGTATAAATTAGTATCAAAAATACTCTTTTCAGATTTATTTAAATATGCAGATATATCTCCTAAAAGAAGATTAGATGCAATAACAAAATTTATATCTGTATCTAAGAAAAGATTTAAATAATTAGAAATAATTCTATTTTGAATAATCTTATTAGCATTTAAAGTTGTAATTCCTCGTTTTTCATATTCTTTTCTTCTTTCACCAGCAAGCATAGGAATAGAGTCTTTAACTTCTTTAATCATTTCATCTGTAATTTCTACAAATGGAATATCTGGTTCTGGGAAATAACGATAATCATTTCCAGCTTCTTTAACACGCATCATGATAGTTTTATCATTCTTTTCATCATATCTATATGTAGCAAAACAAACTTCTTCACCATTTTCTAGTAATTCTTCTTGACGTTCTGCTTCTTTAACAATTGCACGACCAACATTACTTATTGAACCAATATTCTTTATTTCTGCACGAGTACCTAATTCATCTGTTTTACTGATAGAAATATTAACATCACATCTCATACTTCCTTCTTCTATCTTACAGTCAGAAATATCAGCATAAAGGAATAATTCTCTTAATTTTTCGACATATGCCATTGCTTCTTCTGGAGTATTCATATCAGCTTCTGTAACAATTTCAATAAGTGGTACACCAGCACGATTAAAATCTAAGAATGAATGATGTTTGTAGTGAATACTCTTACATGTATCTTCTTCGATATGAATATCATGTATTCTTACTTTTTTAGGAGTACCATCTACTTCTATCATTACATATCCATTAACTCCAATAGGAGTTTCTGCTTGAGTAATTTGATATCCTTTAGGTAAATCTGGATAAAAATAATTTTTTCTATCGAAATGCATTATTTTATTAATATCACAATTAAGTATTAATGCAGCTTTTAAAGCAGTTCTAATAACATTTTCATTTAATGTAGGAAGAGTTCCTGGATAACCTAAATCTACTACATTAACATTACTATTAGCAGTTGTACCATAACCATTAATACTATCAGAATATATTTTTGTATTTGTTTTTAATTCACAGTGTATTTCAATACCTATTGTCTTCTTATATTCCATTATTTTACCTCCCTAGGATCTAGATTTAATTCTAATTTACCTTCTATGAATGACGCTAATTGGTACATAGTAGCTTCATCCCAAACGTTTCCAATTATTTGAAGTCCTATTGGTAAATTATCATTATTAAATCCTATTGGTACATTCATTCCAGGAAGTCCAGCCATATTTGCTGGGAAAACTAATGCATCATCATAGAATGATCTAAGTGGATCATTTAATCCTTCATCTTGTGAATAAGCTACTGTTGTTGCATTAGGCCCAATTATTAAATCATATTTTTCAAACGCTTTTTTAAATGATTCACGTATTCCGTTTCTTATTTGTAATGCTTTATTATAATAAATTTTAGCATTTTCTCCACTTAATAAGTAAGAACCAACCATAATACGACGTTTTACTTCTTCTCCGAATCCTTCTCCTCGAGTTTTTCCATATAAATCATCTACATTCTTTGGTTCTTTAATTGAGAATCCAAATTTAACTCCATCAAATCTAGCTAAGTTACTACTAGCTTCTCCCATACCAATTATTTGGTATAAAGTGACTGCATTTTCTAAATAATCTATATCTATATAATCAATAGATGCTCCTTCTTTTTTAAGAAGTTCTATTATTTCATTAACTTTATCTTTTACTTCGTCATCTACTATGTCACTCATAAAGAAGTTTGGAACAGCTATTTTCATTCCTTTTATTGAATTACCTATTTTTCTAGTAAAATCTTCTACTTTAGCATGACTACTAGTAAGATCTTTATCATCTCTACCAGAAATAACATTTAATAAACAAGCATTTTCATATACATTTCTAGTCATTGGTCCAATTTGATCAAGACTTGAACCAAAAGCAATTAATCCATAACGAGATACTCTTCCATATGTAGGTTTCATACCAACAATTCCACAATAACTAGATGGTTGTCTTATAGAACCTCCAGTATCACTACCTAAAGCAAAAGGTACAAGTCTAGCACTTACACAAGCAGCACTACCACCACTAGATCCTCCAGTTACTCTTGTTTTATCCCACGGATTAAGTGGAGCCCCATAGTAACTAGTTCTACTAGTTGAACCCATAGCAAATTCATCCATATTAGTTTTACCAATAATAATCATATTAGCATCATTTATCTTTTCTACTACAGTTGCATCATAAATAGGAATAAAATTATCTAAAATATGTGATGCAGCAGTAGTTAGTAATCCTTTAGTTACAATATTATCTTTTAATGCTATTGGAATACCAAATAATAGATTATCTACTTCTTTATCTTCTAATTCTTTTGCTTTTTTAATTGCACCTTCTTTATCTAAAGTTATAAATGCATTTAAATCGCTATTTTCTATTCTTTCTATTGCTTCATTTACTAAATCTATTGGTTTAATTTTCTTATTTTTTAATAACTCATTTATTTCTTTAATACTTAAATCTAAATATTTATTCATCAATCATCACCGGTACTTCCACAAAATTACCATTACTTTCTGGTACGTTTTTCATTATTTCTTCTGGATCAAGCATCTCTCCAGGAGTATCTTCTCTTAAAGTTGCATTTTCTGTTGCAGGACTAATAAGTCTTTCTTCTGTTTTTAACTCTACATCTTTAATCTTATCAACATCGTCCATAAGTGTTTTTAATTGATATCTATATTTTTCTATTTCTTCTTCTGTTAGTTCTATTCTTGCAAGTCTTGCTACATGTAATACTTCTTCTCTTGTTAAACAATCAGCCACGCTAATCCCTCCATTACATAATATCTAACCTATTATAACAAATATACTTTCTATTTTAAACATTTTTACAAAGAAAAAAGATTGCAAATGCAATCTTATCTAAATGATCTTACTAATTGTTTTACTGAATGAACATTAATAGCTTGACCAATTTCACTTTCATCAATTCTTCCTGTTGGATGGAACACATCATTATCTTGTTCAACTAAATAATCTCCTGCTTTTTTAGCTTCGATTCTTCTTGCTTCACCACGCATTAATACTCTTTTTAATGCTCCTTCATCCCTAACTCCTGAAAGTTGTCTTTTAGCTTCTGCTATAAATTCTTGTGCTCCAGAAAATCCTGCTTTAGTAATTTCTTTTGCTATCTCACGAGATTCTAATAATGGAGAATCTTCAATTCTCTCTATCATTTCTAATCTAACTGTATCAAATTCACTTAATAATCTGAATGTATCATCAATATCTGGTTTACTTGATATTCCTAAAGTCTTTCTAGATAAACTTAAACTTTTTGTAACTTTTTTAATACTTGCAGTTCTTAAGTTTAAATTATTAACAACTTTTAAATAATTTTCTAAATCTTGTGCATAAACATTTGTGTTTCTCATTGTCTAATATCCCCCTTCAATGACGCCTTAAATAATACCACAAATCACAATAATAATAAATTTTTTAGACTTATTGGTTCTTATTTATGCATATAAAATACATTTTATTAACTTAAACCTGTTATATTTAAATTATCATCTAAACTAATTTTCTCATAATTAGGTACTTTTGGTAGTCCTGGCATAGTTAATGTAGTTCCCATAAGTACTACTATAAATCCAGCTCCTGTATAAAACTCTATATCTCTGACATGCATTGTATGTCCTGTTGGATATCCAAGTATTTTAGGATCATCTGTTATAGAGTACTGTGTTTTAGATATACATATAGGAAGATGTTCTAAATTAAGTCTTTTAATTTCTTCAAGTTTTTCTAGTGCTTCTTTACTATATGTTATTTTAACTGCATGATATATCATTGCACATATCTTACCTATTTTGTTTTCTACAGAATCATCTAAATCATATAAGAATTTAAATTCATTCTTTTTATCTAATGCTTTTAATACTTCACTTGCAAGCATTACTGAACCTACTCCACCTTTAGAATAACTATCAGATATTACAAATGGAATATTATAACATTCACAACACTTTCTAACTACATCTATTTCTTCTAGTGAGTCTGTTTCATATTTATTTAAACATACAATTAGATTTGAATTAAATCTAAGCATATTTTCTATATGAACATTTAAATTAGGTAGTCCTTTATAAACAGCATCTATATTCTTTTTGTAATAGTCTTCTGCTCCACCATTATATTTCAAAGCTTTAATAGTACATACTAGAACTACACAATCCGGTTTTATTTTAGCTTTTCTACATTTTATATCAAAAAACTTTTCTGCACCTAAGTCAGATCCAAATCCAGCTTCTGTTACAACGTAGTCAGCAAGTTTCATTCCTAGTTTGGTAGCAATAATGCTATTACATCCAATTGATATATTAGCAAATGGTCCTCCATGGATTAAAACAGGACTATTTTCTAATGTTTGAACAATATTAGGATTAATTGCATCTTTTAAAATAGCAGTTAAACTTCCTTCTAGTTTTAAATCTTTTACATATACTGGTTTATTATTTATATCATAAGCAACCATTATATTACCAAGATTATTTTTCAAATCATGAATATCATTAGACATACAAAATACACTCATGACTTCACTAGCAGCAGTTATATTAAAATCTTTTCTTAATTCTCTATCATTAATATCTAAACATCTTTTAAATAATATTTTATCTTTATTAATTTTTAATTCATTTCCTTGATAAATATGATTATAGACAGCAGCACTTATTAAGTTGTTTGCAGTAGTTATAGCATGAATATCTCCAGTAAAATGTAAGTTAATATCTTCCATTGGTACTACCTGAGCAAATCCTCCTCCAGTAGCTCCTCCTTTAAATCCAAAAACAGGTCCTAAAGATGGTTCTCTTAAAACTCCAATAGCATTCTTTTTCATATATCTAAGTCCATCTAGTAGTCCAATGCTTATGGTTGTTTTTCCTTCTCCTAAAGGAGTAGGATTAATCGCAGTCACTAATATTAGTTTTCCTTTGTTTCCAGTCATAATATCGTTGAATTTAATCTTTGCTTTATAATCTCCATATCTTTCAACTAAAGACTCTTCTATTCCTAAACTATTAGTGATATCTATTATTTTTTTCTTTTTAACAGATCTTGCTATATCTATATCTTTCATATTATCACCATCTTAATTATACAAAAAAAGACTTCTTTTTCAAAATAATTTACATAAATTAATAATGTTTTTTCATATTTTTACTCTTTTTTGATATAATGATTATGATAGAGGGTGATTAGATGGCTAGTAATGAAGCACTTGTATTAAGCGCGGCGAATTTGGAAATCATCGAAAAAAACTTAGGAAACCTTGCTAATAACGTTGGAACAGTTAATGCAAACGTAGAACATGTAGACTCTAAAGTTAATAAAGTTACAGATAGTGTTAGAACTATTGAAGAAGAAATAAAAAACTTTATGGTAGAAATAAGAGGTACTACTATTGTTGCTAACGCTAAACAAACTATTACAATGGATCAAGATGAAATTAATAAGCAATATGGTCATTATGATAGTGTAAGAAGAAAAATAAATGGTATATTTCAAGCAACAGATATTAATTCTATAAAAAAATCTACTATTGAAAATATAAGCGAACAAGTAATTATAGATACACCTAACTACTGGTTAGCCCCTGCATTAGTTGCAATATGTGCTTGGTTTAATGATAATAAGGATTTAGCAAATAGAGCTCTTAAAGAAGCAATGACAAGAGATGATGAAAAAACTAGTTTATTATTTTGTCTAATTCACTTAAGAGCTGGTAGAAAAGAAACTGCTATTCGTTGGTTAAAAAGATATTTGGATATGCAAGATCCTACAAAAATGGAAAATAAGATTATAACAATTCTTGATGCTATAACAAATGCTACTTTTGATGCAGAAGCAAGAACTTTATGTTTAAGAAAAGTAGGAAAATGGTTCCAAGAATTAGAATCTCAACCAGAATATAAAGATATTCAAGTAGATAGATGGACTAACTATATAAATTCATTCGTTAATAAAGAAGATGAACAATCATTTTATTATATTAAGAACAATACTAATCAACATGAAAATGTTCTTAAAATTCTAGATGTTACAAAATCAGAAAAGAATATTTTAAATGAACTTAGAAATATTATAAAAGAAGAAAATGGTCCTAAAATATCTAGAGAAGCTGAAATTGATAAAATAATTAATATGTTAGTATTTAATTACGAAAATGATGAATTAGAACTTCGTAAAGATATTGCTAAGAACAAATTAATAATTGAAGAAAATGGTAATGTTACAAAAGCATTAGAACGATTTAAAGAAACAGAATATGCTTATTTAAAAGCAACTGATTTCTATTCTCAATTAAGTAATGTGGTTATGGAAAATAAGTTCATTAAGCCTACAGTTAATACTAGAAAAATGGCTATGGCATTATCTAAGAATTTTATTTTAGAGGCGTACAATAAAAATATTCATAATAATGTTCAAAACGAAAATCTTAATATTGAGATTCATATAAATACATGGACAAATAATACTACAGATGGATCAAATGAAAAAGAATTAGTAGCAGATCTTGAAAAACATATAGATAATGAAACAGAATCTGATATTTTTGGAAAGAAATTATTCGATACAAAAATGATGCTTATATCAATAATTGCTGTAATACTTGCAGTAATAATAGGTATTACTTTGAATCCTTTAATTGCTGCAATAATTGTTATAGGTGCTTTGTTTGCTGATGGATATATGTTCTTTATGAACTATACAGAACGAGAAAATAAGATTAAGCAAAGAGAAGCTAGAAAGACAAACGAAAAAGCAATTCTTCTTAATACAATTGCAGAAATAGTAGATTTTAAATTTTTATATAAAGATGGTAAAAAAGTACAAAATGAAATAATTGCATTTATCAATTCTCTAGATTTTACTAATTACGTAAAACTAGAAAATAATTCTAGAAATATAATGGTAGGTGATAGAAATGGACAATAACTTAGATTTTTTAGAACCTAAAACTAATTTATTTAAAGAAGTAGATGCTGAAAGAAGAGAACAAGAAAGATTAAATAATCCTACTAATGAAGAATTTATTAATGGACTTCCTGATTGGGATTTAGTTCCTCCATATGAAAGTGTAAGGAGGGTTAATAGACAATGACATATTATGAATGGGTAACATATATAGATAATTTAAAATATAATTCTATTAGTGATGAAAATATTAATCAAATAAATAATGCTAATATAGCTTATACTGGAGATATAAAAGTAAGATTCTTAAATCATATAGTAGATGTTATTAATTTTAGATTAAATGAAGCTGTAGATAATTTCTTGATGAAAACTAATTTAGTTGTTCAAGACAAAAATAACTTAATACTTGAAATAAGTTATATAAAAAATGAAATGGCAATAGCTAAAAAACTTGCTTCTGTTAGACATTTTGAAAATGATACTAAAAACTCATTACTAGAAAATATTAAAAAATTTGGTGATGATATGAATGAACAAATAAAAAGCAGTTTTGCTAATGTAAATGATCAAGAAGTATTAATGATAATTAATAATTTTGATTTGAATAAATAGGAGGTTTATATGAACTATAGTGAAACAAAAGAATTATTAATAAGATATTTAGTTGCAAGAATTCCTTTTATTGGAATTAGTACAATTGAAAAAACAAGAACTCTATCATTACTAAAAGAAATTAGTAAAGAAACAAATACTAATATGAAAGTACATACAATGTCTAATGGATTTACCAATCTAGTAAGTGGTGAAGTATATAATGAAGATAAGTTACTTATGGGTGCACTTGATTATATAGCAAAAGAATTACAAACAAGTGAAAACCAAATATATATTTTGAGTGATGTTGCTGAACTAGATACAGAAAATATTACATCTCGTTATTTATCTGATTTAACTACACTAGCAGAAGAAAAATCATCAGTTATTATTGTTATAACTGCTAATCCAATATGGGTACAATTACAAAGACAAGGAATGTTAATTGATTTTGACCTTCCTGATGAAAAAGAAATATTTGATTTAGTAATTGAAAGTATTAGACCATATCAAAATCAAATAAAAATAGAATGGGATAAAAATGATGTTTTAGAAGTTGCTAATATACTTTTAGGAATAAGTTCAATTGAAATTAAAAATGTAATTGCTACTCTAATTGCTAAAGGTAGTTTATTAAAAGATGACTTAATAGAATTAAAATTTGCAAAAGATAGTTTATTCTCTGAAATAAATGGACTTGAAAAAATATATGTAGAAGATGATTTAGCTTTTGGAGGATTACAAAACTTAAAAGCATGGCTAGATGAAAAAGCAAAACTTCTTAATCCCGAAAAAAGAGAAGAAATGAAAAAAAGAGGGATTAAACCTCCTAGAGGAATTCTTTTAATGGGTGTCCCTGGATGCGGAAAAAGTTTATCCTCAAAAGCAATAGCAAAACGTTGGGAAAGACCTCTATATAGATTAGACTTCGCAACAATTCAAGGTAGATATGTAGGACAAAGTGAACAACAATTAAAAGAAGCTTTTGAAACTGCAGAACACGTTTCACCATGTATACTATGGATCGATGAAATTGAAAAAGGTTTAGCAGGAGATAATGATTCATCTGGAGTAACTCAAAGATTAATTGGACAATTCTTATTCTGGTTACAAGAATGCAGAAAAGATGTATTTATTGTAGCAACTGCTAACAATGTTGATAAACTTCCTCCTGAATTATTAAGAAAAGGAAGATTTGATGAATTATTCTTTATTGATTTACCAACAAAAATTGAAAGAAAAGAAATAATAGAATTATATTTAAATAAATATTTTGAATATAGAGAAGATCCTGCTTTAGTAAATCAATTAATTGAAGTAACTACTAACTATAGTGGATCTGATATAGAAGCCGTATTAAGAGATTTAGCATATGATAGTATTGCTGAAGGTATTGAAATAAATAATGATATGATTATAAATGCTTTCAAAAAATCAGTATCTATGTATAACACTAATAAAGAAAAAGTTGAGAAGATTAGAACCTGGGCAAAGGATAGAACTATTAATGCATCTATTCCAGAACAAACTGAACCACAAACTCCACAAGCACCTACAACACCTCCTCAACAAAATCCAACAGGAAATATAGAAACATTATATTAAGATGCGAAAGCATCTTTTTTTATGCACAAAAAAAGAGAAGAATTACTCTTCTCTAGCTTTCATTACTACTACGATTAAACCAACAACTACTACAATTGTTGCAATACCAATAATTAAATTAGTACTTTTCTTTTCTTTTTGATCATGTTGCCAGTTATTTTCTTTTATAACATCATCTACAATATGAGATCTCTCAGATTCATCTTTATCATATTCTTCTTCTATTGCTTTAATTATTAATTCTGGATCTTCTTCTGGAGCAAATCCTGAGAATTGTTGTTCACCAATAATCATTAATGGTACTCCTAAATTTTCTAAATCCATTCCTAACTTCTCAGCAGTTAAATTAAATAGTTCAGCATTTTTTTCATCATTCCAAACTTCATATTTAACTAAATCGTATTTATCTCCATATTTTTCTTCTTGTGTCTCAAACCATTCAAGTAATTCCTTACAATGTGGACATGTTGATCCATGAAATATATAAACATCAACTGGCTCTTTATCTGCAGCAAATGCAGTAATAGGAACAATTAATAAAGCAACAAATAATAAACTAAATAACTTCTTCATGTTAACCTCCTAAACTGATTATATCACAATTCATAAATATAAGTATATTTTTTATTTTTACTCTCTATTCTTCTTTTTAACAAAAATTACAATTGGTATTAATATCACTAGGAATATTCCAACTATAATTATTCTTATTAAAATATTACTTTTAATAGAATTATTTTCTGTTCTTTCTCTATCCTTACTAATTTGTACATCTATTCCATCACTAAAATCAGTCCAAATATAAGTGTTTCCTTCTACTTTATTAGCGTTACTACTTAATACTTCTTTGTCTGTTTTAAGTTTTATTACTATATTTTTATCAGAACAATAATTATTTTTATCAGTACTAATAGAAATAACATTCTTATCATTTAAAACATAAATATGATTATAACAATACTCTATTATATCCGTTGTAGTAAACTTTTCTCCTAATTTCTGTTTAATTATCTTTTTATCTTTAGTATCTTCTTGAGTATAATTAACCTTTTTTTCTTCTCTACCAATAAACTCTAAAGCATCACTAAACTCTTCTTCATCAAGTTTATCTTTAGGTATAGATAATTCTTCTCTAAAAATTCCATTTTCATATATTAAAGTATATTCTGCACCACATCCAGTTAATAGGAAAACCATTACTAGTAATAATAGTATTTTTTTCATAATATCCTCCTAACAAGAAGCATTACAACTTCCAAAATTTCCGCCTTCTACTTTATCTGGTTCAATATGCCAAGGTTCCCAAGACATTCTAAATTTCAATCCATAATTACCTGCATTATCATGTATCCATTTAGCAGCAGCATTACAATCCCAACCACCACTACAACTAGTTCCATTAAAAGATAAATCAGCAGCGATTCCAAATCCATGACGAGATCCTCCGGGACAAGCAACCCATTTAGATCTTGTAGAACATGGTCTAGATGAATTATTCCATGTTCTTACTTGTTCAGAATAAGTTCTAAGGGCACTAGTAATTGTTACATTATAACCATGAGATTTAGCATCAGTTAAAAGCTTATTTAATCTTTCCCAGAAAATAGGATTTAATCCATGTTCTCCAGATTGTCTTGGCGTATCAGCATCACTAGTTGCTCTTCTATTTGGAATATAGAAAATGCCATTCTTAAATTCAACTGATCCATATACTCCAGCTTGTTCATTTCCTGGAGTAGATGACCCTTGTTGTCCTTGTTCTTTTTTCTCTTCTTCTTTTTCTTTTCTTTTTCTTGCTTCTTCTGCTTTTTCTTCGTTTGCTTTTCTTACTTCTTCTTTTGCTTTTTCTCGTTTTTTACGAGCTTCGTCAGCATCTTTTTTCTCTTGATCTTTCTTTTCTTGTTCTATTTTTTCTTTAGCCTTTTCAACCTCTTTATATTCTGCGATTTTTTCCATATTAGCATTTTGCCAACAATCACTATCTTGATAATTACTTCCACTAGCAAATGATATTACTAAACCAACAATTAAAGGTACAAAGAAAATTGCTGATGCACCAGCTGCTTTCCTTACAATTGCATTAACATGCTTTTTCATATCTTCTACTTTTCCCATTACTATTTTAAATAGTTCTATTGCTAAGGAAATAACTAGTATTAATGGTATTATTATACATATTATTTCAATTGCAGTTTTAACAAAAAAGATTACGCTTAAAGTACCAGATTGTTCACATACGTTTAATATCATTTACTATCACCTACTTTATTATAACAAAAAAAGAGAATAAATCTCTTTTTATTTAATACATTTATCTAATTTTTTAATAATTTCCTCTTTATTCATATTTTTTCCAATAAATACAAGTTTAACCATTCTATCTCCATAAACAGGATCCCAGTCTTGTTCTAGCTTTGGTTCCATTTCACGTAATCTATCAGATTCTTCTTTTGGAAGAGTTGCAAACCATTCTCCAGCTTGCATTAAAGACTTTTGACTTCCAGCTTGCTCAAACATATAACTCATATCTTCTTCATCATCAAAGTATAAAACTCCTTTACAACGAATTATACTTCTATCAAAAGTTTCATTAGCAAACTTTTTAAACTTCTCACGATCTAATGCTTTTCTTTCATAATATACAAAAGTACTTATTCCATACTCTAAAGCTTCTCCTTCAGCTTCTTCCTCTTCTTCTCTTTCAAGTTCTTCAACCCATCCTGCAGAAGAAATAGCTTTTTCAAAATCAAATAATTCTACACCTAATATATCTTTTAAATCTACTTTAGCATAATCTGTTTCAATTAATTTAGCATGTGGTTGTAACTTTTTAATAACTGTTTTAACTTCATTTAATTCATCAGTATCAACTTCAGATACTTTATTTAAAATAACAATATCACAGAATTCTAATTGTTGAATTATTAAGTTTTCTATATCGTCTTCTTCTATTTCTTCTTTTAACAATTCATCTCCACCAGCAAATTCTTTAACAAGTCTTAAGGCATCTGTAACTGTAATAATTGAATCTAATCTTACTATATCTTTAAATCCACTTTCATTCATCATTTGATTGATTGCCATTATACTTTGAGCTATTGGAATTGGTTCACATATACCACTAGCTTCTATTAATAAATAATCGAATTTATTCATATCATATATTTGAGCTATTTGTTCTATTAAATTAGTTTTTAATGTACAACAGATGCAGCCATTAGTTAAAGCAACTAAGTTATCATCTTTTTCTTTAACTACTCCACCTTTTTCTATTAGATCAGCATCTATATTTACTTCTCCAATATCATTTACTATTACTGCTATTTTATACCCTTCTTGATTTTTTAAAATATGATTAATTAGTGTAGTTTTACCACTACCTAAATATCCTGTTAATAATGTAATTGGTAATACTTTACCCTTCATAATATCACCCTTTCAAAAGAAATTATATCATACTTTTTAATTCACTTTAATAAAATTATAAAATGTGCTATCATTATGCTATGAGAAGGAGGAAATATGAATAATGGATTTTTATCCAAAGTATATAAATGGCTAGCTATTGGTTTATTAATTACTTTTGGATGTGGATATTTATTATCACTAGATGTTGAGTTATTCGCAAGTATAATCAGTGCATATGGTCTATTTGCAATAATAGAAATTGTATTAGGTCTTGTAATGATATTTGCACTTCATAAACTAAGTGATACAGTAGTAAAAACATTATATCTAATATATACTGCAATAACAGGTATTACATTTGGATCAATATTCCTATATTATCAAATGTCATCTATTATATTTGTATTCTTAGCAACTGCTGTAATATTTGGTGTATTAGGATATGTTGGTAAAAATACTAAGCTTAATCTTAATGGATTCGCAACATTCCTATTGGTTGCATTACTAGGTTCACTTGTATTAACTTTAATTAATGTATTTGTAAAAAGTGCTGCAATTGACTTAGGAACTTCTATTGCAATTTTACTTATATTCTGTGGATATATAGTTGTAGATATCTGGAGAATATCTAGAATGAACGGTGAACAAGAAGAAAAATATGCAGTATTTTGGGCATTCCAATTATACTTAGATATTATTAATGTAATAATTAAGTTATTACAATTATTTGGAAAAAGAGACTAATAAAAACATCTCAAATTGAGATGTTTTTTTAATTATTTATTTTATGTCTTATTTTTGGCGATGTTTCATCTAATACTTTAAACGTGTATCCATTCTCTGTACCAAATTTTAAAATATCTTCCATAGCATCTACAGTAGATTTATGAATATCATGCATAAGTATTACAGCATTACTATGATTTTTCATTCCATTAATAACATTATTTGTAGTTTTTTCTTTAGTAGGACTTCCATCAGCATCACCACTAGATACATTCCAGTCAAACCAATAATAACCTTCAGACTCCATAACTTTAGATATCTGAGTCATTATCTTACAACCTTTACAAGCACTTCTAGATACAGTATTTGATCCTCCTCCTGGGAATCTAAATATTTTAGATCTTGTACCAGTTTGATTTTCAATAATATCATTCATTAAATTAAAATCTGTTTTAAACGCATCAACGCTTGCATATATCTTTTTATAATTATGTGAGTAAGAGTGAACAGCAACTGCATGTCCTCTTTTTGCTTCTTCCTTAATTAAATACTCATATTTTGGATATTGATGTGTTACAAAGAATGTTGCTTTAACATTATATTTGTCTAATAGATTTAATAATCTTTCAGTATGAGCTCCCGGTCCATCATCAAAAGTTAAATATACTATTTTATTTCCTTTTATTGTATTAGATGTAGTAGTTCCTTTTCTAACTACTTTTACTTCTCTTGTTGCTTTAATTTCTTTATCATTATATATAGTACTATAATCTACTTTATAAGTACCTACTTTACTAGAATCAACAGTACTATTACTTTTTACTTCAGCTTCTTTTTTATTTCCACAATAATCAGCTAAATATGCTCCTTGATCATTATACTTATCACCAACTGTAATATAAGTTGGAGTAGTTCCATTTATTTTAATATGTGGAGCTGGTTCTTCTTCTTTTACTATAGGAACTTGTTTAACAGTTTTATTTCCTTTAGAATCAGCTACACTTAAATAATATCCATCTTCTTTTTTCTCTTTAGTAACTTTATCTGTTACATCTCCATCTCCATTATCTACTGCTGTAAAAGTTAGATTTACTTTTTCTTTTCCAGTACAAAAATCTGTTTCTACTTTTTCATAATTAGTATTTATTTCAGGTCCTTCTTCATCAACAACTTCGACAGTTCTTACAATTTTATAAATCTTCTTTTTATATTCAATATTATATGTTTCTTTATACTTTCCAAGTTCATCTGTATTAATATTATCTTCTATTTTTACTTTATATGAATTCTTATCTAATTCTTTTCCGTTTAAAGTAACAGATACACCTTTATCTTTGTATTTATGTTTAAGTTCTGTTTTTATATAATCTCCGCCTAAGAGAGTAATTTTTGGTTTTGAAAAAGCAAAATAACTAACTAGACCAGCAACTACTAAAATTATACCTATTATTCCAATAATTATACCTTTTTTCATCTTATCACCTTCTTAGTATTTGGTGGCACTGGATCAAAACCACTTCCACCAAATGGATTGCATCTTAAAATTCTTTTAAAGCCCATGAATAATCCTCTTATAGAACCATATTCTTTTATAGCAATTATAGTATATTCAGAACATGTAGGTGTATATCTACATAAACTATGTGTATGTAGAGGCATACGTTGATATAATCTAATAATTTTTATAAGAAAATTACTCATATTTTCTCCTATTTATCTAAACTACTTGCAAAATCTTTAACTTTTTCCATTTCTTCTATAATATCTTCTAAATCTTCTCTAATCTTACTAGCAATAAAGAAAGATCCAAAAGCTTTATAGTATTCATAATTGTTTCTAATTTTTTCTAAGGAACTATCTATTCCAGAAATATAATTTTCAACATTATTCATTAGTATCACCTTTTTCTTTATCCCAATCACTTATTATTCTTACAAATAATTCTTCAATATCTTTTAAACTATTATCAATTGATTCATTAGCACTTGATACTAATTCCTTTAATTTGGTCTTATCTTCTTCACTAATTGTATCTATTTCACCAGCAAGTGCTTGTTTTCCTTCACCAACTGCGTTTTTTATATCTTCTAGAAGTTTCTCAAATCCTTCTTTAGACATTCCATAAGAAAATAATTCTTCTATTTTAATACTTTCTTTTTCTTCCATAGCATAATCCCTTTCTATCTATCATAATTATACATTTTTAACTTGTTATATTCAACATTTATTCATGTTCTAATATTGTTTTAGCGCATTTAATTCCATCGATTGCTGCACTCATAATACCACCAGCATATCCAGGACCTTCTCCGCAAGGAAATAATCCTTTAATATTTGATTCATAATTTATATCTCTAATTATTCTAACTGGTGAACTACTACGAGTTTCAACACCAGTTAAAATAGCATCTGGATTATTAAAACCATTTATTTTTTTATCAAAATAGTATATTGCATCTTTCATAGTATTACTAACAAATTTAGGAAGTATTTCATTTAAATTAGTTAGTCTTACTCCAGGAAGATAAGTTGGTCTAACTGAACCTATTTTTGTAGATACTCTATTATTTAAAAAATCTTCTACTCTTTGAACTGGAGCGTTATAGTTTTCACCACCTAATACAAATGCTTTTTCTTCAAGTTCTTTTTGAAAATCAATTCCACTTAACGGATAATCCTTTTTAAAGTCTTCTGGAACAACATTAACTAAAAGAGCACTATTAGCATTTTCTAAATCTCTTTTATAAGTACTCATACCATTAGTAACTATTTCTCCTTCACCACTAGAAGATGCTATAACAACACCTCCTGGGCACATACAAAAGGTATAGGCACTTCTATCTTTTCCATGATATACCAATTTATATTCTGCAGGTGGTAGTTTTAATTTAGATTTGTCTCCATATTGACTTTTATTAATATCTTTTTGTAAATGTTCTATTCTAACTCCTACAGAAAAAGGTTTCTTTTCCATTAATACATTAAGATCATATAATTTTTTAAAGGTTTTACGAGCACTATGACCAATAGCTAGAACTACTGTATCTGAATAGTATTTTTCTTTTCCAACAACACCAACTACTCTATTATTATCTATAATAAAATCTGTTATTTCTTCATTAAAATGATATTCTCCACCTAAAGATTCTATATAGTTTCTAATATTTTTTACTATTTTTACTAAATTATCAGTTCCTATATGTGGTTTATTTAAATAAAGAATCTCTTTAGGTGCACCAAATTTATAAAACAACTCTAATACTTGATTACAATAACTACTATTAATTCCAGTAGTTAATTTTCCATCAGAAAATGTACCTGCACCACCTTCACCAAATTGAACATTTGAATGAATATCTAAGACTCTATTATTTTTAAAATTATCTACTTTAGAAACTCTTTCATCTACTTTATCGCCTTGTTCAAATATAATTGGTTTAATACCATTATTAATAAATGTTAAAGCACAAAATAGTCCAGCTGGTCCACTTCCAATTATAATTGGTCGATCATTACTCTTCCTTTTAACTTGTATTTCTTCATTAACTGGTTCATCTATATGAATACAATTTTTTATATCATATTCAGATTCACATACTAAATCAAAAGTATAATTATAATAAATATTATCTTTATCTCTAGCATCAATTGACTTTTTTCTTATATAAAATTCTTTAATATTTTCTTTAAATAAATGTTCTTTTTTACATAAAAAATCTAACAATTGTTCTTCATCTAAATCTTCTTTTACTTTTATATTATTAAATCTAATCATAACTACCTCAATAACTAGTAATAAAATACCACAAATATGTATTTTGCTCAATAATATGGTATACTTTAACTAGGTGAGAGTATGAAAAAATATGTATTCTTAGTTAACACTTTTTCACTTAAAGAAAGAACTAACGAAATAATTGAAGGCATAGAAGAAGCATCTAAAAAACTAAAATTTAAATATATTATTGAAACTAATAATGATAAAAGATCTACTGAAGATATACTAGATAGTTATAAGAATAAAAAAGAAACAATCATCGTTGTAGGCGGAGATGGAATAATTAATAGAGCTTTAAATAAATTAATTGATACAAAAAATACTCTAGGTTTTATTCCTTGTGGAACAGGTAATGATTTTAATAGATATTGCCGTGAAAACTTCATTAAAGGATCAAATCCATGTGATGTATTAAAAATAAATGATAAATACTTTATAAATATAGGTTGTTTTGGAATTGATGCAGATATTGCTAATAATGCAGATTTTAAAAGTAAACTAATTCCAAGAAAACAAAGATATAACGCAAGTATTATTAAACATTTTGCAAAATATATTTTAAAAAAATTCACAGTTCTTGTTGATAATGAAAAATATGAAAAAGAGTTTTGCACAATAATTGTTGGTAATGCTAAATATTATGGAAAAGGATATACTATTAATCCTAAAGGTAAAGTAGATGATGGTAAATTTGAATTATTTTTAATAGATAGAATGAGTAGATTAAAATTTGCTTTACTAATAAATCGTGTAAAGGCAGGAAAACACGAAAGCAATAAACATGTTAAAAAGATAATTACTAATAAAGCAATTATTAAATGTGATCAAGAAGTAACCGCTAATTTAGACGGCGAAGAACTAACTTCTAAAACATTTGAAATAGAATTATTACCAAAGAAGATTAATATCTTTTATGATAGAGATTTAATTGGATTAATAAAGAATTATAAAAAAAGATAGATTTGAATCTATCTTTTTTATTTTAGTGCAATCTTTTTAACCATAATAATAGATGGTTTTCTATTATTAAGATATTTATCTGTCATTTTTTTAATTCTATTTAATTTAACTATATTATAAAGAATTAAATCTATTTCTTTATCTTTAATAGAAATATCCCTATTAACATATTTTCTATAAATACTTGGACTAACACCCATTATTTTTTTAAACATTTCAGAATAATATTCAAGTGAATTAAATCCGCTTTTAAAAGCAATATAAATAATATAATTATCAAAACTATATAAAGTTAAACTATTAAATACTCTCATGCTATTAATATAATCAAATATAGTTATACTTAATTCTTTTTTAAATCTTTTCATAATATAAGTTTTATCATAATAGAAAATATTAGATAACTCATCAATAGTAATCTCTTTATTAATATTTTTATTTATATAATCTAATATATTACAGACCAGTTCATTAGAAAACATTCTCTTCACCAAGACAATTATAACACAAAAGACCATTATTGTTTAAGTTAAATGTATTTTTATAGTGTATACTTTAGTCATGAAAGGGGGATATGTATGGCATATTCAAGATGGGCAAGTAAAGAAGAAATAATAAATAAAACTACCCAAATTAGTTATGATTCTATAATAAAAAAATCAGGAATTGAGATTATGTATGATGATAATCATCTATATATTGATGATAAAGAAGCACATAATCTAATAATTGGTGCAACAGGGTCTGGTAAAACAGTCGCAACTATGTTACCTCAAATAAGACTTGCTATTAAAGCTGGTGAATCATTTGTTGTAAATGACATCAAAGGTGAAATCTACAAAAAATTAAGTGGAGAAATAAAGAAAGAAGGATATAAATTATATGTTATTAACTTAGTTAATACTAATAAAGGTAATAATTATAATCCATTATATCTACCTTATAAGTTATATAAGGCTGGAGAAAAAGATAATGCTTTAGAAATGATAGAAAATGTAGGTTATTATTTATTATCTTCTGAAGTTTCTGCTAACGAAGATCCTTTCTGGGTTAATTCCGCAATCAATTTATTTACTGGATTAGCATTATACTTATTTGAGAATGCTAAAGAATCAGAAATAAATTTAAATAGTCTTTCACTTTTAGCAAATGAAAGTGAAAAATTAAAAAAATATCTAAAAACATTAGATAAAAGTTCATTAATATATATTTATCTATCTGGTATATTTGAAGCTCCTAATGAAACTAAAGGATCAATTCTAGCTGTATTTAAACAAAGAACTAAACTTTATACAGTAAAAGAAGGACTATCTAAAGTTTTATGCAATAACAACATTGATTTAGAAAACATTCAAAAAGATAAAACCGCATTATTTATTATTAATGAAAATAAACCTAGTACAAAAGAATTAGTTTCTCTTATAATTGATCAATGTAATTATATGGAAAGTATTAACCCTAATAAGGAAAGAAGATTAAATTTCTATATTGATGACTTTGAAAACTTAAAAACTATAAAAGATTTTGTAAATGTTTTAAATCTATCAAGAGGAAACAATGTTAGATATAATATCTACATAAAAAGTTTATTAGAACTTGATAATGTATATGGTAAAGAATATACTGAACTATTAAAAATGAGTTTTGGTAATATTATATATTTACTTGCAAATGATATAGAAACATTACAACAAATATCTAGATTATGCGGAAGAATAGATGAAAATACAAGTTTAATCACAGAAGAAGAACTTAAAACAATGGATTATTTCGAAGCAATTATTATTACTCCTAGAATGTATCCTATTAAAACAAAATTACTTCCAGATTTTAATATAGATTGGAAGTTTGAAGAAAAACCAGTTGAACAACCAAACCTAGAATTTGATAAAGTAGAATTATACACTATGAAAGAGGATTAATTCCTCTTTTTTTATGTTATAATTTAATTGGTGATATTATGGATGAAATAAAACAATTACAAGAATTAATTGATCAATCTAGTAATATTGTATTTTTTGGTGGAGCTGGAGTATCTACTGAAAGTGGAATAAAAGATTTTAGGGGAAAAGATGGTTTATATAAAGAAAAATATAAAAATTATTCTCCAGAATATATGTTAAGTATAGATTGTTTAATTAATAATACAGATTTGTTTTTTGATTATTATAAAAAAAATATGAATACATTAAACATAGAACCAAATATAACACATAGATATTTAGCAAAACTTGAAGAGCAAGGAAAATTAAAAGCAATTGTTACACAAAACATAGATGGATTACATCAAAGAGCTGGATCAAAAAAAGTATTAGAAGTACATGGGACAACATATAGAAATTATTGCATGAAATGTAAAAAAGAATATCCGTATGATTATATATTTAAATCAAACGATATCCCTAAATGTGAATGTGGTGGAACAATAAGACCGGATGTTACCTTATATGGAGAAATGCTTCCTGAAGCATATAATGATGCAATAACATGTATTTTAAATGCAGATTTACTTATCGTTGCAGGAACATCTCTAACGGTACAACCAGCTAGCGGATTAATAGATTTTTATAAAGGAAAACATCTAGTAATAATTAATAATACACCTACTCCATATGATGATTATGCAGAACTTGTAATACATAAACCATTAGGTGAAATTTTTTCTAAATTAAAATAAAAAGCACTAAGAACTAGTGCTTTTATTATTTACTTAAAACGAAATCTATCAATAATACACTCTTACCTGTATCATATTTAGTTTCACTAACTTATTGAGTAATAAAAAAAATAAGTAAAAATATAAATAAACAAGAATTATAAAAAATTAAAACACTAGATAATTATCTAGTGTTTTTTAATTTTGTTGTTCCGTACATTCTTCTAATTTTACATCTATTGAATTTAAAAATTCCTTTAATTCTGCGTTGGTACTATATGTTTTGTAAGTCTTACCATTTAGTTCATTTATATTATATATTCCAGATGGATCTTCTTTATATTTATCAATATTTTTAATTATTTTATTAATATCATAATTATAATTACCGATTTTTGGAGTAGGTTTTTGATATCCAGTAGCAAAAGTATAATAATATTCATAAGTATTATCATTATATAGATATAGAATTGGTGTTGGACAATTTACTCCACTATAAGAAATAATATAAACTAATTCTTCTTCCTCAGTTAAATATTTCTCATCTTTTTCAACAATACTTTTAAAAATGTTTGTTTCATTTTTTAACAAAATTGATGATTTTATAATATATTTTGTCTTATTTGTTTTAGATTCATTTTCTACATATTTATATAATAATTTTATTTTTTCTTTCTTAAAATCTAGATTATAAGTATCTATATTTACAATATCATACTTATCATTTATTTTTGCTTTTTTTACTACAATTGAATTATCATCTTTAAAATATATATAGTAACCATAAGTATTATTTTCATGATACTCTATTAAATATTCATAATCTTCTAAAGATAATTCAAGCCATTTTTCTCCAAGCATAAGATATTCTATAGGGTTAATACCATCATTCATTAAATCTTCCCTATTAACTTTGATATCATTTTTTTTATAATTGTTCTTCAAATATTTAATTAACTTGTCCATTATCTCCTTGTTATATTTTAATGTTTTATTTTCTTTTGTAGGACTACAATTTTTCGCACTACAATAATGAGTTGTAGAAATATCAATTCTATCATTATATACTTCAATTATTGATTGTGACCCTGGAGCAGAATTATCGTCATAAGTTATCTTATAATAAACACTTTTATCTTTAAAAACTAAAAAGTGTAATATAATTCCTATAATTATAAAAACTACACCAATAATAATTATTAATAATTTTGGTTTATTATTTTTCAAGCAAACCAACTCCTTTTTATGCAATTAATTCTTTTTAATAGATATTTCTTCTTTTGATGGATAAGTAACCCTACTTAATGTATCAGATAATAAATCTTCTTTTGTTTCTTCTCTTCTCATACCAATTAGAGTTTCACAAACTTGATCAAGAGCATCACCAACAATTGAATCAAGTGGTATAAACATATCAGAGTTATTATTTGATATTGAATTATTAAGTATTCCACTAACAGTCTTTACTATAATTGATGGGAAAGCTTTTCCTTTATGGATAAAAGATGAAAGACTATGATTCCCATCATCGTTTGCTATTAACAATCTACTGTTTTTATTAGTCCCATCACCAGATACACTAAATGCATCTTTAATTTTAAAACATCTTTCTCTAAATTCACCAAATAATTTTTTTAGAGATTCTTCATTTGAAATACCAAACGAATCTTTGATATCAAGTACAAAAAGAGTAGTAAATTTTAAATCACTAATAACAGATTTAATTGTAGAATACTCAGTTCCAACAGGAATAATACATACTTGCGAAAGAATATCATCTATTTCTTCTTCGGAAAAACCCAATCTACTCATTTCATTAACTAAAGTTTTATTCATAGAACTTACCATTATTAAAGCATCGCAAAAGCACATTATATTAATATTACGCATATTTTTACGACATTCATCTACACTTCTTTTTTTACCGTCTGCAGATATTAAAGGAAACATATATTTTTTTACAAACTCTTCAGTCCCTCTACTAACAGAAACCAAACTATCTCCTGAAGCTATTCTTTTAAATTTAATACCAACTGGTTCACCATATGATAATCCTAAAAAATCAACAGGAATATCTTTTAATGGCATATTATCTTCACCACTAGGTAATCTAATACCAGCAAATTCTAAAGCTCTACTAATAGATCCATTTGTATCTCTTATTTGCTGATTTAATGCAAGTAAAGATAAAAATATAGGTTTTTCAAAAGGATTTTCATCTTCAACAAGTTCTATTCCGTATTCATTTTCTTCGCTCTTATCTACTTTTCTATAAAACCTAAACATATACTCTACCTCATATCATATTATAACATCTTAACACCAAAAATGTCTTATATTATTTTTAATTATAATTGAATTATTATTTAAGATCATTATATGTATCTAGTACTATTTCTTTTATTATTTATTATTTCACTATTATCAACGCTTTCGACTAAATACATTGGTTTAGCATTATCATACGGAATCTCTTCTTGCATGTTATATTTTTTATTACCATCTACTATCTTTACAAGTAATCTATCATCATATATTCCACCAAACAATGTTCTTTTATAATAAAGCAAGTATTCTCCCATCATTGGTTTACAAGTTATATCATTTAAGATATTTAATTGTTCCATAATAAAATCTTTATATTCTTTTGTAGTAGACATACTATCATCTCATATAATATTATATCATGAAAAAAAGTAGCATAGCTACTTTGATTTACTTAATTGCACGATAATCATAGGGGTTTAAGACTTTTTTGCTTTAATTAGAATACACAGACTTGATTACTAAATCAACTATTTAAATGATATAATTATTATAGAGGTGTTAATTATGGAATTATATAAAGGAAAGTATTTTGAAGTCGTATTTGAGGATTGGTGTCAAGAGTTTCCAGGAGCTTGTATAATATCAGGTCACAAAAAATGCTTAGGTGATATGACAAGTGACGAATGGCAGGAACTAGGTATTTTAGAGAAAGAACTTGAGAGAGTTTGTAAAAAAGTATTTGGAGCTACCATGTTTAACTTTGCATGTTTAATGAATAATGCATATAGAGATAACGAAAAACCTCACGTTCATTTTTGGTTTGTCCCAAGATACAAAAATGAATTAAAACTATTTAATAAGATATATAAAGATAGACATTTTGGATATAATTTTTGGAAATGGGCAAACAGTAAACTTAGAAGGCAAACAGATATTTTTACTAAAGAAGAAAAATTTAAAATATTTGAAATGATGCAAAAAGAATTTAATTTGAATTGATTATAAAAAAACACTAGTTAATACAACTAGTGTTTTACTTTTCTAAATGGCACATCAAAGTCTTAATTATACAACCTTGATTTTTAGAATACGATAGACTATTAATCCATCAGATAAATCAATTATAACATGATTTTTTTAAATAATAAAATATAAATTATTTTTTTTGATATAATTATTTTTTTTGATATAATTATCATGAAAGGATAGATTTACATGATATGTCCAAAATGTAATAGTAAATATAAAAGTCAATTAAATTTTTGTCCTAGATGTGGCAATCTATTTAATTCAATAGTAGTAGATGAATTTGCAGAAAAATATTCTTCCTATGATATAGAACAATATATTCAAAACAATTTTGAAAGTAATGGAAATCCTAAAGATGAATACTTTTTATTTGGATGGTTTTATTCAATATCTAAAAAAATGATTAGAACAACTATATATTTACTGTTATGGTTTCTTTTCATATTATACTGTATAAAAGAATGGGGTGGGGTAATTTTATTATTTATAAGATTATATCCTTTTAGTGGACCAATATTGGTACTTCTAGTTGTATTATTTGTTAAATATCATCCATTGTTATTAAGTAAATTACTCAATAACGATATAATGTCTAAATATAGAAAGTTACTGAATGATTCAAAAGATTGTAGTAAGGAAGATATTATTAAAAAAATAACAGAAGAAAACAATATTGATTATAAATTACTAACTTTATCTATAATTGTTTCTATAATATTAATATTATTTATCTTTTTTATAAAGTAAGGGGCTGTCGAAAAACTGAATAGGTTTCGATAGTCTTTTTTTCTTGATTTTCTTGATATTTTAAAATTTAAATATCCAAAAAATATTCAAAAACCTATCATTTTTGCACTAGATATATTGTTTAGATAAATAAATTCAATATTTTTATATGTATTACCAACTATAATGACTAAAATTAAAAAAACTATAATTTGGTTAAATTCCTTACTTTTAAAGCATTTTAGAAATTAAAACAAAAAGAAAACTATCAAGAAACTAATAATTTAATTTCTCGACAGCCCCTTATTTATTATTTATCGCATCAATTGGTTTCATTTTTGTTATACGAAGTGATACACTAACACTTGATAACAAGACTACTACGACAAAGAAGATAAACATAACCAAAAGTGGCATAAAACTGATTCCAAATAGTTCAACATTAAAAATCTTTTTTAAACTTCCTCCAATTAAAATATTATTTTCTCCTTTTGCATAAGTAATTACAAACAATATTGATAATATATATGAAACAAAACCTATTAATAAACCTTGTATAGAATATATTTTTGATACATCTTTTTTAGTAGTACCCAAAGCCCTTAATACTCCTATTTCTTTTTTATTATCTGTAATTGATAAACCAATAAAATTAAATAATAAAAGTATTGCAAATAATGAGAAAAACAAACTAATTATAAAAATGTATTTAGATGCTACTTTCATAGAATATTCATGTTCAGCAATATAATATATAAAATCAGTATTAGATATATATTTTTCTCCATCAATTGGATAATCATTAAAGAAATCATTATAGTTATCTATATCTTTAGTTAATACATATAAATCTATACTATACTTGTCATCACTATTTTCTTCTAATATTTCTTTAGTTGTATAATAATTTTCATCATCTAAAGTAATTCCTTGAATTCTTAAATGTAATGTTTTAGCATTATTATTTCCTTCATCATTATTATATATTTTAAAAAGACTAAATGATACCATTTTATCAGTAATATTATTTTCATTTATATATTTTGTTATAAATTCTTCTCTATACTCATCACTTGTCTTTGATGGATCTTGATCTTTTCCATTTATGATATAGTCATTCATACTTTTAGAAAAATCACCATTTGATATTTTATCAAGATAACTAACAGGAACAATAATTCCATTATCTAATTTATTTATTTCTACAAGTCCATCTTTTGTATATACTTTTCCACTTTCAAATAGTTTCACTGTATATAAAATATCTTCAGGACTAGACTCACTAAATTTAAAATATCTAGAATCATTTTCTTTTAATTCAATTTTTTCTTTAAATCCTTCTAATGTATAAAAATATACTGGATACTTATATCTATACTTTTCTATTAATCTTTTATCGACGAGCGCTACTTTATCACTTCTTAAATCAGAGTCATAAATATTTTTTAATGATTCAAACTCACTTAAATCATCATCTATTATTCCTGATATTATAACACTACTACTTCCAAACTTAATTTCTATTTTATCATTAATAAGCTCTTGATAACTATTTGGTTTATAAATATCTTCACTATTATATAAGTATGCTCCATAGTTAATTATATAATCTGCAACTGGTTTTATAATTACTATTTCATTAAATTTTTGTGGAACACTACCAATTAATTTGAAATTAAATTGTTCTTTTTTTAGTTCTGTAAATGTACTAGGGTACTCATAATTATAATAGTAATAGCCTAATTTTGTATATTTTTCTTCATCTAAATCCACTAAATTAATAAGTGCACCATTTACTTGAAATCTATATCTTTCATTAAGTTTAATATTTCCTTTACTTCTAAGAGTTTCCACTTCATCATTAGTAAACTTCCCTGTATCATAACAATTTCTGTAATATCCATCTAATGGACACACTCCATACTTAGTAGATAGTTTATTTATATCAATATAATTAACATCAAATTCATTTACAATACGCTCTATTTCACTATTGCTTCTTAGGTAATATTGCATAATAGTAAATCCAAAGAAAGATAGAGCAAATGCTATTAATAAAATTGAAAATATAAGTTTTAATTTATGACCAAATATATTCTTAATTGAAAATCTAAATGCTTCTTTAAATGGTAAATGATTTTTCTTTATTTCATAATTTGTATAATTATCAATAATCTGAGGATTAGTGTCACTTACAATAACTCCATCTTGTAATGAAATTATTCTATCACCATAAGTGTTAGCACTTTCTTCGTCGTGTGAAACAACAATAACAAGTCTTTCAAGAGAAAGTTTCTTTAATATTTCAAAAATCATTTTAGAACTTTCACTATCCAAATTTCCTGTTGGTTCATCTGCTAAAATGATACTTGGATTTTTAACTAGAGCTCTTGCTATTGCTACACGCTGTTTCTGTCCACCCGATAATTCATTTACTTTTCTCTTAGCAAGATCTTTAAGGCCAACTTCTTCTAAAACATTTAAAACAACATTTTCATCAATTTTATTATTTTGAAGTTTTAAAGCATATGCTACATTATCAAACACATTAAACTTTTCAACAAGATTATATTCTTGAAAAACGAAACCTATTGAAGTATTTCTATATGAGTCATAATTACTACTTTTAAAATCTTTAAATGATTTCCCCTTAAAAATTATTTCTCCACTAGTTGGAGTATCAAGTCCACCTAAAATATTTAAAAGTGTGCTTTTACCACATCCACTTTTTCCTAAAATAAATGTAAGACCGACTTTATTAAAATTTAAATTAATATTTCTTAATGCTTCTGTATTACTAGTATTTTTAGATTTATATATTTTATTAACATTTTTTAATTCTAACATAATAGTATCCTCTTTATATCATAATCTATTTATTATTATAGCAAAATTAATAACAAAAATATATATTTCTTTTGTTTACTGTTATTTTTCATGATAAATAAAAAATGTATTATAAAAATAGACTTGCAAATCAAGTCATCTTTATGAACAAATAAACACTATCAATGCGAATTGATCCATATTATCATCTATCTTATATCATAAAAAATATATTAATAAATCTATTCAATAAACCTATTCATAACCTCTATTGGTTCACTAAAATATGTGATTATTCCTCAATTGTTCTTATAATTCCAACAATCTTTTTTGTTCTTTACTATATCTTGTTTCTAATTCTTTTTCAACAATTTTGTGATTATGTTCAATCATCTTACAAGTCTTAACTTTTGTTTGTAATTCTTTTATTATTTCATTGTAAAAATCAACTCTTAAATCACATTCTTCTTTTTCTACTTTATCTTTAGTTTTTGATTTATATTCATAGGTTCTTTTTCTTGTATATATTAAATCATCTAATAACTCTTTATTCATTTGTTTAAATATTTGTAATTCTTCTTTTGAATCAATTTTATTATCATTCATAAATACTATTTCCATACTATATTTTTCCATTTTATCAACTTCTTTTCTCATTGCTGGGCTTAATGGATAGTTTCTAGGACTCTTTTGATATACTTTTATCTTAAAGATAATAAATAAGAATTGTGCTATTAAACTATTCTGATTATTAATATAATTTCTTTTATGATAATTATATTGTTCAAGTTCTTCCATAGTTAATTTATCTGAAGTTTCTTCTAATATTCTTTCATTTATTCTATCTATTGAATAATCACTTCCAAATTGTCTTTCTATTCTTATATTTCTATTTTTATTAAAAGCTCTTACTGATAATTTTCCATATCTTTCTATTACTTCATAATTATTCTTTTTCATTATGTCTTTAAAATCTGCATAATTAAGAGCATTCTTAATTGCCATATCAATTATTGCTTGTGTTCTAGTAGAATAATTATCATGATTTAAATAATAATTAAAATCTATATGTTTTTTAGGTGTTGGTTTTTCTTCTAAATGACTTATATTATGTTCTTCACAAATAAAATCATTTGTCTTTCTTAATCTTGCCATTTCTTTATTACTATAATTATATTTATGTCCATCTTTAATACTTACTGAATTAACTACAAAGTGATTATGTATGTGATTTGTATTTAAGTGAGTTGTGACTACTACTTGAAAATCATCTCCCCACATTTCTTTAGCAAACTCTATTCCTATTTTATGAGCTAGTTCTGGTGTCACTTCTTTTTCTTTAAAAGATTGATATCCGTGAAAACCTTGTATTCCATCAAACTTATTATATGCTTTTTTTACTCTCATCATATCTTGATAAACATTATCACTATCGCAATTAATACCTGTCACATAAAACTGTTCTTCCGTTTTATTTTTATTTTTAGCATAATCGATAGAAATTGATAAATTTGATAAAGGGATTCTTGTCTTATCTTTATTTTCTACATAATTAATTGTTTTGTTTATGGTCATTTTAATTGGCCATAAAGATGTAGTTGCCATCTTACACCTCCTATTCTATTTTGTTATTTAATATTTCCATTGTTTTATTTAAGTTATTTAAAGACTCTTTAATAACAACTTGAACATAAGAGTTAATTTCTCCATCTTTTTCTATTTGAGTATCTATCTTTTTAAGATAGTCTTTTACATTTTGAAGTTCTAAAGTTGCATTTAGAATCTCTTTATTATTTTTCTTATTAATTTTATTTCTAAGAATTAATAATCTAATATATTCAGATCTAGATAATCCAAGTTCTTCTCTATCATTATCTAGTTTATTTAATTCTACATCGTTAAAATAAATCTCAATTCTTTTGTCTCTTCTTCTCATAAAACTCCTTTCGGGGATTGGGGTGTCCCCATAGTTGGATTTACCTCGTAAGGGGTACAAATCCGTTGCTTGCTAATTATCTTTTTAAAAAGAAATTATTTGTCTTCTATAAGATATAATTCATCATTTTCGTCCATAATTTCTTCAATATTTTCTATCATTTTATCAAATAAATCTTCATCTAAATCTATAAATTCTTTTTTAGAAATATCTACTCCAATAGCATTAACTTCACTAATTCCATGATAACCATTTTCATATTTTACTTTCTCTTGTGGAGAAATCCTAACTAATTCAACTGTACTTGGCATTTGAATATCTAATAGTCCTTTATCAAAATCAAATACTCCTGGGTAAATATCTACAGTATAAAAATGTCTTAATTTATTAATATGTTCCTTAACCTTTTCTTTCGGAATATATTCACTAAACCTAACTGTTGGTGCATTTTTATCATTCCTTTTAGAAATATCATAATCAATAAATCCATCCCAAAATAATTCAGAAAACTTATTATAAAATGAATTTCTAAAATTAATTTTTTTAACATAATAATTTGAATTTTTTTCAAATAGCTCAATAGTATCTATATAATCCATTACTAATTCGTTCTTCTTTTCTCTTGAAGTATCATTCCAATTATCAACAAACTTATCATAAAGTAATGGTAGAGCTATTTTATTAATATATTTTAAATCTCGATCTACTAGTAAATCTTCTCTTGCAAAAGTCATTTTACTTATTTGTTTTTCTTCTAGCATTAATCTCTTTATATGTCTAATATCTTCTTCAATTTCATCTCTTTTTTTAATATATATTTCTTTATCAAATGTTCCATCAATATAAGAATCTGCTATCTTATTTTTTCTATTTTCTAAATTATTTAATTCTTTTTCATAATTTTTTTCTTTAATACCTAGTTTGCTTTTTATCAAAGGGAAATAGTATTGATGAACAATTGCATCGTATTCAAAAATATTATTTAAGTCTCTAATAATTTGTTCTTCGATTATAGATTCTTCAATATTCTTTTTGCAAAAAATACAATGATAATAGTAATAAACTTTACCATTTTTCTTTCTTGTTGCCTTACCACCCATTGTTCTTCCACATTTAGGACAACATAGTTTTTGAAGAAATAAATATACTTTGTTTCTTTGATAATGTTTTAAGTTTCTTGGTGCTTGGTCTTGGCAATATTCCCATAAGTCCTTATCAATAATAGCAGGGCAAACATTTTCATAATACTTTTCTGATTTCTTACCTTTATTACTTAAATAATCTCCTTTATAAACTGGATTATCTAATATTCTTCTAATAGAATTGTCTGTCCAATTTGTTTTATTCAATGCTTTTTCATTATTAAGTTGTTCTGCAATTTTATAATGTGATATACCTCTTGCATATGATTTAAACACTCTTTCAACTACTAAACTTGATAATGGATCTACGGCTAGTTTCTTATTATCACGATAATAACCTACAGGAGTTTTACCAGGAATATGACCTTCTTTTATTGCTCCATCTAAACCTATTTTTGTTCTCTCGCTAGTTCTTTCAATTTCATTTTGAGCAACACTAGTCATAATTCTTTGTATCATTCTTCCATTTGCTGTTGAAGTATCATATTGGTCGTATAAACAAATTAAAGTTAAATTGTTTTCTTCAAAAAACTTATTTATTCTTTCCATATCAAATACACTACGACTAATTCTATCAAGTTTTAGAGCAAGTACAGTATTGAAACATCCATTTTTACCATCTTCTAACATTCGTTCAAATTCTGGTCTATGATTACCTGTTTTAGCACTTATTCCACCATCTTCATAAAAACCATAGATTTTATAATTCATTACCTTACAATAATCTTCTAGTCTTTTCTTTTGTTCTCCAAGACTAAATCCTTCGCGAGCTTGATCTTCAGTAGATACTCTTGAATAAATTGCACAAACTCTTTCTTCATTATTCATCTAACCACTCCTTTCCACATAAAAAGGAGATAAAGCACTAATAATTAGTCCCTCATCTCCTTGATAAAATCGATAAAATAAATTAACTTTTCTTTTTTTCTAATAAAGATATTCATGTTATCCCCCATTTCATGAACAATGTTCTTTGTTAGTTATTTATTCTATACATTTTTAAGAAAATGTCAATATTTAGGTCTAATCTAGGCTTTTTATAAAATTAGTTAAGTCTTTGAATTCAATTTTTGTTTCTAATGTTTGATAATATACTTCTTTCCTATAATTAAAGAATAAAAATAAATGCTTTCCTACATATAATCTATGAGGTTCTACATAATGTAAATTAGTTCTTTCAATTGATATTACATTACCATTAAAAAATCGCGCATCTCGGTTAGCATACTTACAAATGAATTCTAACCTGTCTTTTACCTTGTAATCATAAGGAATTATATCTTTTCTAATTTCTAACACAATGAAAAATCCACCGTCCTTTCGAACTGATGGATTTTTTTATCGCATTCTTTCGTTTGCCTTGAAATATATAGTTAAACTCGACTTTTTATTACTAAAAAGTTCGAGTAAATTACATAATGGCAGGGGATGAGAGAATCGAACTCCCAACTAAAGTTTTGGAGACTCCTATTATACCATTTAACTAATCCCCTAAAAATTTGTACATAAATATTATATCATAAATATATTTATGCACAAGTTTTTTTATTTTATTCTTCTTCTTCTAATTTTCTATAATCTACTTTACCAATCATAGTTTTAGGAAGAGATTCTCTAAATACATAATCTTTTGGTAACATATATTTAGCTAAATTCTTTTCACAATATTCTTTTATTTCTTTTTTAACTTTTGCAGTTGGCTTAATACCATTTTTTAATACAATATATGCTTTAGGTACTTGTACCTTATATGGGTGTGGTACACCAACTACACAAGAATTTAATACATATTCATGTTTATTTATAACATCTTCTAAGTGAGATGGGAATACATTATAACCAGATACGATAATAAGTCTTTTAATTCTTTGAACAAAGAATAATACTCCATCTTCATTAATATAACCCATATCTCCAGTATGAACCCATACTTTACCTTTTTTATCTTTTTCTAGAATATCATTAGTTTCTTTTTCATTATTTAAGTAACCAATCATTACAGATGGTCCACTTACTACTATTTCACCAGCTTCTCCAGGAGATAGTTCTTCTTTAGTATTAACATCAATTATTTTTAAATCATTTCCTGGAAGAGGAATTCCTACAGCACCCATTACTTTAGATGTTTCAAGTCCACTAAATATAATTCCTCCACTAGCTTCTGTTAGTCCATATCCTTGTACAATATTCTTCTTACAATGATGTTCTGCTAAGAATTTGTTTACTGCAACATTCTTTTCCTCATTTAAAGAGTCACCACCAGAAACAATATATTTAATATTAGAAAAATCTATCTTATCCATATGTTTATTAGATATCATTGCTTCAAACAAAGTAGGTACACCAGGAATAACAGTTGGTTTATATTTAGTTATTAATTTATCAAATCTTCCTGCATCAAATTTTGGAACAAGAATTACTTCAAGTCCTTGAGATAATGGGAAGTGAAGACATTCTACAAGTCCAAAACAATGGAAGAATGGAAGAATAGATAGGAACGAATCTGTTTTATCAATGTCTGGAAGAGCAATTTTAGCTTGTTCAGGAACTACATTTAAATTACCATTAGATAGTAAAATATGTTTTGGAGTACCACTAGTTCCACCACTATGAAGTATTACAGCTGGTTGATCTTTAGTAGTATTTACTAAAACCTTAGTATTGTATCTTTTTCCTTTTTCCATGAATTTTTTCCAAGACATAAATTGTTCATTACTTTTAGATACTTCTACTTTTCTATCTTCAAGTAAATAATATCCCATTCCCATAAGAAGAGGCATAGAATCCTTGGCAGATACTATAACAACTTTATATACCTTTGTTTCATCTATTATATTCTTAATTTTTTTATAATTAATATTCATTGTAATAAGTATTACTGTATTAGTAGCATTTAACGAATCTTTTATTTCTTCTTCAGCAGATAATGGATGGATCATATTTGCAATAGCACCTATTTTAGATACTGCATAGAAAGAAATAACTGCTTCTGGAGTATTAGCCATACATATACTTACTACATCTCCAGATCTAACTCCTTGACTACGAAGAGATTTTGCACATAAATCAATCTCAGTTAATAGAGTTCTATAACTAGTTTTATTTCCAAAATAATTAAGTGCAGCTTTATCTAAGTTAGTTTTATTGTTTTCTAATATGTATTCATATAAAGACATATTAGGAACTTCTACATTTCTTTTATCTTTTGGATAAAACTTTTCCCATCTTTTTTCTTTAAAAACTTTACTCTTTATGTTATCAATAATCTTCATTTATTAAGTCTCCTTTTTAAACATTTGTTGAATAAGTTACATTTATATTATATAATTTACTTGTATTACATACAATAATCAATTTTTTTAATTTTGTTATTTATTAAACATTTTAGATTTTTTTGTTTAAAAAGGAGAATTTTTTATGGATAGAAGAGTAAAATATACCCAAAAAGTTATAAAAGATACATTCTTAAGTTTACTGGAAAAAAAAGATATATCTAATATAACTGTTACAGAAATATGTGAAATTGCAGATATAAATCGTGCTACTTTTTATAGATATTATTTAGATGTATATGACCTACT
This sequence comes from Bacilli bacterium, assembly GCA_017541325.1. GTDB lineage: Bacteria > Bacillota_I > Bacilli_A > RF39 > UBA660 > RUG11788. Next base: position 41,837 of record JAFXZI010000007.1, on the reverse strand, counting down.
TAAAAAAATAGAAGATGAATTTATGGATCAAATAAAAAATAGTCAACCTATATTAAATTTAACAGACTATTCAGTATATAGTTTTGCTCATGAAATTCTAACTATTTTTTATAATAATAAGAAATTAGTAAATATATTATTTAATACTAATAATAATATGTATTTCTTAAATGATGTACTTGAAGTAGCCTACGAAAAATGCTTAGAGAAGTGGAAAACAGATGATATAGATATTAGTGATGATGAAGTAGAATATGCTATTGTATTTGTCTTTAATGGGGCTTTAGGAATGCTTAATTATTGGGTTAAAAACAATTTTGATATGAGTATAGATGATTTATCTAGATCTATAGAAAAATTAAGCATATATGGTGCAAGAAAATTTATATATAAAAAATAAAGAGACCTGAGTCTCTTTTTTAATTAAATAATTCTTCTAGAAGAATCTCTTCTTCTCCTCTTTTTATAGTTAAGTCAATTTCATTACAATCATCTTTACAATCAAATACTGTATCTTGATTAATAGTAGTATTAATACTAATATTTAAAAATTCATATTTATTATCTTTTACCTGTATAATATTTAGATCATTAAGTCCTACTATATAATCTTTTATATTTGTATCATCAAGTTGATCTAAAAGAGTTTGATCATTAATATTTATATTATTTCCATTTATATAATAAAATGAATAATTATCATAGTTTTCCATCCAATTTATAAATATAGGTATTATATTAAATGAAGACGTTTTCATATTTGGATTAATAATTAGTATTATATTATTATTCCCATTTAATTTTTCTGATAAATCACTTACTGTCAATTCTTTTATAACAGTTAGTTTATTCATCTCTGCATTTTTATAATCATTACTATTTATCTTTTTAGGTAAAATAACATTTTCTTCGATTTCACTTTCAGTAATACTTGTAAGATTATTTTCATTCATATAATCTATTATCTCTTTATACTTGTAATAAGTAATAGTTGTAGATTTATTACCACGATCCATCATAAGCATTAATTTATATTTATCTACGTTTAATAATTTCATATCAACTTCATTACAATTTAAAGTAATTTTATTATTCTTTTTATCATAAGAATATTTAGTACATTCCGCTAAAGAGTCATCTGTAGTTTTTATATTTCCTATAGAGAACTCAATAGTTGATTGATCATTAAACTTATACCATTTTACATCTGTAACTTTCTTTGGTAAATCTACATAATTATTTTTAGGTTTATCTATAATATATAGTTTTACATATGTAATAATACAACCAACTAATAATAAGTATAGAATAATTCTAAATAACTTACTATCTCTCATAATACCACCCAAAGTAATTATATCATAAAAAAAATAATGACTAAATATTAGCCATTATTTTTAGTTAGTGTTACTTCTGTTTTTTGTTCTTTTCCACCTCTTAAATAAGTTACTTCTATTTTATCTCCTACTTTATAACTATAAAGAACATATTTTAAATAAGCTTGATTTATTATTTTTTCTTTACCTATTTTTATAATAATATCTCCTGCTTTTAAATCAGACTTTTCTGCACCACTATTTTTTTCAATACTTATTACTTCTACTCCATAATCATAATTAGAAGTATTTACTAATCTTATTCCTAGTAAAGGTCTTTCTATTTCTTTTCCATTTTCAAAAGTTGTAGCATATTCCATAGCATCTTCTATCTTAATAGAAAATCCCATTCCCTCAATTTTACTATCAATTAATTTAACTGAATTAATTCCTACAACTTCTCCCGATGCATTAAATAAAGGCCCTCCACTATTTCCAGGATTTATAGCAGCATCTACTTGAATAGCTTTCATAACCCAATCTTCTTTAGTTTCAACTGAAAGAGTTACTTTTCTATCTATTCCAGATACAATACCTCTAGTTATTGTATTATAATACTCTTCTCCAACAGGTGTACCAACTGCAAAAACTGTATCTCCCATTTTTAATTTATCACTTGAACCAATTTCAGCCTTCTTTAAGTAATCTTTTTTATCTACTCTAACAATTGCTATATCAAGCCATTTGTCTCCACCCATTACTTTTCCATCTAATTCTTCTTCATTATAAAATCTAACTTTTATACTAGTGGATTCATCTACAACGTGGTAATTAGTCATTATATAACCAAATTTATCATCTATTTTATATATAACACCACTTCCGCTTCCATAAATTCTACCATTTCTATAAGTCTTTATCATTACAACGGTATTATATACTTTATCAACTGCTTCAGATATACCAGTGTTATCAGTAATAGTTACATCTCTTTTTTCAACAATTTCTTTTGTTGTTTTTTCTGGTTTATTTAGATACTTATTACCTATAAAATACATTGTTCCTGCACCTAAACCAAAAACAATTATCATACATAATAGAACCCATAATTTATCCTTCATAATTACATCTCCACTTCTATATTAGCAATTTCTTTCCAATTAGAAGGAAATCCCATTCTATCTAATACTTTATCTATTTCTATAGTTTTTAAATTATAATCTAAATTGTCTATCGCTCTACTAATTTCTATAACTAAATTCTTAACTTCTTGTTCTGTTAACATTTGTTTTAGAATTATTATTAGTGCAAATAAATCATTCTTACCATAAATATATTCATCATCCATTTTCTCTATATTTAATAATTTATGATAGACAGTATCATTTATAGTTCTTTGAGTTCTATTTTCAAATAAAATATCCTCATGAGCACATAAATTACGATAATTAGCTAGTATTGGTAGATAATTAACTAATTCTTCTTGATCTATTCCATAAATACTAGAAATACTTAATCTATCTTCAAGTTTTAAAATAGAATACATCTCACTTACAATACCAAATGATAATACTTTAACAAGAACCCATAAAGGAATATAACCATAATTATTAATATAGTGACTTGTTGCAGAGTGTTGTCTACCATTAACTCTAATTTGTCTTTTCATTTTCTTAATAAGATCATTTATTTGTTTTTGTTTCATTGGACTATTATCAAAGTTTTTGTTTCGTAAGTATTCACTTTCTTTATAACCATACTTTTTTGATAATTGATAAGAAATAATTGATTTTATATTATTCTCTATAATAAGTAAATTTTTGAAAATAATATTACGAAATTGTCTATCAAATAAAAAGAGACTATATAATTCCTCGAATGTAGTTCCTTTAATAAAAGTCTTTTCATTTTTATTTTTTAAGAATAAATGACGATATCCATTAATAAAGAAATAATTTTCACGCAAAAGAACATTCTTAGCATATTCCTCATCTGCGAATGTAAGACCTTTATATTTAAATATTTCAATTTGTTCATTTAAATTTACAAAGTGCTTGTCCCTCATTATTCCCACCTATTGTAATTATAGCACAATATACAGGTTTTTGTATGACCTTTTTAGTTTAGTTAACATAAAAAAGAAGTTTATTCAACTTCTATTTCATATCCATCTTCTGGTATTATTACTCTATCTAATTTTAATTTTTTTAATTCTTTTCTAGTTTCATTTTCTAAATGACTAACTACAAATGTACAATTTGGATTATTATTTAATAAAATATGTAACTTATCGATCCCCATATGCTTATCAGTAGAATTTATAAACATACAATCAGTAAATAGATAATCACATTTACTAGCTAGATACTCTAATCCTTTACAATAAGTTGTATCTCCAGTAAAACCAATTACTTTATTCTTTCCTTTAATTAAATATCCATATGCAGGATGCATATTACCATGATCAACTAAACACTTTGATACTTTATAATTATTTATTTTAAATTCTTTTTTAGAACTATACTTTATATTTAATTCTTTATAAATATTAACTCCAGAATTTGGAAAAGCAAGACTTAATAATTTATCTACTCTCCTTTTTCCATCACTGCTGCAATATATATTTACATTTTTACCTTCTCCTCTTGATTTAATCAATAGATAAAAAGGAATATCGAAACAATGATCACCATGAAAATGAGTTATTAATACATTACTAATGTTTTTAGGAGTAATTCCTTGTCTTAATAAATACTTACACATTCCATTAGGGCAATCAATAATAGTATCATCATCTAATAAATAAGATGCACTATTATATTCATTCCATATACTTCCACTTCCAATTACTCTAACCTTCATAAAATCACCTATTTAATTATATCAAATATTATTCAATAGTAAACTCTACTGAAAAGTAATAAGTTTTTATATTTTCTCCTTCGCCTTCAAGAGCATTTTTTACAATACGATATTTTCCTTTTTTTAATGATCCATACATATGTTTCCAATCAAGTTTAAACTCTAATTGTCCATTTATATCTGGATAATATGCTGGTAAGTTAAATGCACAATCATTACAATCAAGTCTTACCCATTTATTATTTTCATATTTATCAATTCTATATGGTTCACCATATGTATATTTACCTTTTGTATAATCAGTAATTCTTATAGTAGCTCCAGTTCTTGTTAAAGTACCATCAACAATATCCATACGAACATATTTTGCTTCATTTAGTTCTGATCCGTTATCATCCACTTCATTAACATATATCTTTTCATTAATAAAATCTTGTCCTTCTTCTAATTCAATAGTTTTTAAAAGAATAGAATTATTAAAAATATTTTCAATAGTATCTTTATACATATCAAAAGTATAAAAACTGAAATAATAAGTTTTTCCAGGAACTAAATCATATGAATTATTTATTAGTACTTTACCCTTTTCTTTATTACTAGTTTCTAAAACAATCTCGTTAAATTCCGGATCACTACTAATTTTTGAACTAATTATTTTATAAGTTCTAGTAAAACTTTTATCAGTATTTAAAGAATGACCACAATACATACCAAAAAGATTTTCTACCATATTAGGGGTACCAATATAAATATCTTTATTTCCAGATGCTGTATTACACATTATAACTTGATATCCGCTTGTAGTATATATAGTAGTACCACCATCATATAATCTATTTATCTCAATTGATTGATATTGATATAGTGATTCAAAATGCTTCCTAATACTATCTATATCCGTTTGTTTATAATCAAGAGCTTGTTTAATGGAATAACAATTTTCTTTACCATCACATAATTGAGCATTATCTATACCATAATAATAAATATCATATTCTTTATTATTTAATTTATATTTATACTTTTTATTTAATAATTGTTTTTTATCAGGATCAGTAGGATTAATAATAAAAGAATATATATCAAACTTAGGATAAATATTATTATGTGATATTAATAGAATTATAACTAGTATCAACATAAAAATAATAATACCAATTAATACTTTTATTCTTTTATTAAATTTCTTTTTGTTTAATTCATTATTACTCATTATATTTAGTGTCGTTTCATTATATTTATTAATATCTTTTATATTAATTTTTTCTCCATTTATTAATTCATTAACTGATATTCCTAAAATACTACACAATTCTTTAAATAAAGAAACGTCTGGCATATTTTTACCATTTTCCCAATTAGAAACAGATTTGTTTGTAACATTTAATTGTTCTGCTAATTCTTCTTGTGTTAGACCTCTTTCTTTTCTTAATTTTGCAATAAACTTTCCAATTTTCTCTTGATTCATAAATATCCCTCACATAATAAGAGTAATATACTTAATAATATTTTAACAGGAAATAAAACTGGAATTAATAAAAAAGACCTAAAAAGGTCTTTTTATAATACAAATATTTTTCTATAATCCTAATTCTTTAATACATAAATCCCAATATTCATTTACTTCTTCTCTACTTACACCATCTAAAATAAATTTATCCAACTGTGCAAAAAATTCATAATTGTGATCCCATAGTTTCATAACTTTTGTATATTCTTCATCTGTTAATTTAATAGTTCCTTCTCTTTCATAAGTAGTTCCACATGGTCCATCAGCACACTCTCCTCCTCCTTGAGTAAAATGCACTTTTAATTCTTTTGTTTCAGTATTAAGTTCTACTACATCAAATACTTCAGGAGGAGCAGTAGTACGATAATACTTTTCTTTTTTCATTATTTTTTCTTTTTTTGGTTCTTGATTTTTTTCTTCCTTAACTTTATTATTTTCTTCTTTTAGATTATTATTTGTTTTTAATCCAAATCCCATTAATAACAAACCTATTATTAATAATATTACTGCAAAAGTTTTTTTATTCATAAAAATCACCTACTTTATAATAATTATATCAAAAAACATTTAAAAGTAAATTCTACTTCTTTTTAATATTTTATATAACTTTCATACATTTCATATGCAAAAGGGATTAATTCCTTTGCAGTAGTAGTTCTCATTAGATTTATTTTTATAGTAGGATCATCTAATCTAACTCTATCTAATGCATCTGAATCTTTTAATATATTATACATCTTTCTACATCTATCTATATCTTTAATATTATTTTTCTTAGCAACAGAGTCAAAATACTCATCATCTATACTATGACATGTTACAATTGTTTTTAAAAGATTCAATTCCTCATTACTATATTCATCTTTTAAAAAGTCCATTTTCATCGCACTTCTTTTACCATGTGAATCATCTGTTAAGTCATTTTCTCTACCTATATCATGATATTTTGCACCTTCAATAATTATTATAAAATCTTCTAAAGAAATGTCTTCATTAACACATATAATTAATGCAAATAATGCTACTCTTATATTATGATTTAGTCCATGACAATGACTTTTATATAATAATTCAGTTTTTATATTTTTCATCATTTCAATAAATATATCATTATATTTTGACTTAGATAATATTTTAGTAACATCATTATAAAATAATCTATTTATATTTAATTCATTTAATATATCAATTGCTGAATTATAAAAACTGTAGTTATAACTACTAGTATTTAAATCAGTAATATTTAATTTTCCATTTATAAAGTTATTAATAAGTTCTATATATTTGTTATTCATCTTCTACCTCACTAGTATATTATAGCATAAAAAAACAGTCATATATTTGACTGTTTATTCTACATTTACACCTTTATTTAAAATTCTTTTAGAATTAAAGTAAAAGAATAATATAGAAATAATATATAAAGCTAAAGATGTTAATCCCATTGTTGATAAAGTTTTAATTCCCGGGAATCCATTTGTAACAACTTCATTTAATAAATTCTCACTTATTATATTTACTGTTGATACTATTATAATTGCTACTGCAAAATAACAAGCAATACCTATAAAAATAGATTTTATCATTCTATAATTATTTGAACGATGTCCTGCGATTATTCCAAATATTCCAGCCATCATCAGATTTATCATTTCAAGTATTATTAATAATACTAAACCAATAACGAATATAACAGCTATTACTCCATTATATGCATGTACTAAAGAATCATACATAACTCTTAGTTCTTCAAAAGTATTTTCATTTAAATATGCAAATGCAACGCAAGCTACTATAACAAGTAAAGAAATAATTAAAGTAATAATTGATGCAAGTACTTTAGCATTAAATATTTGATTTTTAGTAACAGGAAGTGTATGTGTTAGATAACTTTCATCTTTATATAAATTAGTTATAAATCTAACCCATATTCTCATGAAACAAGTAATTAAAATAGAAATACAACATGATATAAATATTCCTACTAAAACTTTATCCACCATAACTAAGAATAAATTTTGTTTAACATTTTCTACTATTTTAACTGATATAGTTACAAGAATTAATACCAAATAATATATCCACATTGCTTTATTAAATATCCAAGCAAAATCATTTTTAAATAATTTAGTTAACATTTGAACATCCTCCTAAAGATTTCATCGATTGATGACTTTTCTTTATTTCTAAGAGCATCTGCTTCACTTTGTAGGACAATTTTACCTTTATCAATAAATATTACTTCATCAAGTATTCTTTCTATGTCTGAAATTAAATGCGTAGAAATAATAATACTAGCACCCTCTTTAAAATTAGATAGAATAGTATCTAATATATAGTCACGAGTAGCAGGATCTACTCCACTTAATGGTTCATCTAATATATATAAATCAGCTTCACGTGACATAACTAGAATTAATTGTAACTTTTCTTGCATTCCTTTAGACATTTTAGTTATTCTTTGTTTTTTATCTAAATCTAACTTTTCTAGTAGTTCATATGCTTTTTCTTTATTAAAGTCTTTATAAAAATCAGAAAAGAAATTTATTACTGCTTCTACTTTCATACTTTTATCTAAATAAGTTCTTTCAGGAAGAAAAGCAATATTTTCTTTAGAATAAACTCCAATTTTTTTACCTTTAAACAATACTTCTCCACTATCTATTGTTAATAAATCATTAATAATTTTAATTAAAGTAGATTTACCAGCACCATTCTTTCCAAGTAATCCAATAATCTTTCCTTTAGATATTTTTAAATTAATATCATCTAGAATAGTTTTATTATCAAATGATTTATTTAGATGTTTTATTTCTAATAAATTCATATTAATCATCTATCCTTTCTAAGTATTTAATAGAGTCTGCTTTACCTAAACCAATTCGTTTCATACCTTGCATATAACTTTTAGCTAAAGTCATAGCATATTCATCTTTTAACTTATCAATTAGTTTTTGGTCTTTAGTAACATACTTACCATTAGTTCTTTCAGTATAAATAAGATTCATACTTTCAAGTTCAGATAAAGCTTTTTGCATAGTATTAGGATTAACTTTAAATGTAGATGCAAAATCTCTTACTGAAGGTAATTTATCTCCACATTTAAATGTTCCTGATATTAAATAGATTTTCATATATTCCAATAATTGAATATATATTGGAATATTATTATCAAATGTAAATTCCATATTCCCTCCACTGTATTACTTGATTAATACAATAATATTGTATATCCAATTATTATCTATGTCAATAAAAAAAGATTCTTTCGAATCTTTTACTTATTAATGTACTTTTTATAAGCATCAATTAAATCTAAATCATGAAATTCATCAGGAATATCATCTATATTAAAAAACTTTAATCTCTTTGTTTCAGAGTCTCCTCTTAGATTACTTGATTCTTCCTTTTTTACATTTGCAAGATATAGAGAAGTATTATTATATACTATATCTCCATTAGGATAACTTCTCTTTCTAGATGCTCCTGAAATAGTATCAATTAAAACAATGTCATTAGGATTTATTTTTAATCCAGTTTCTTCATATGCTTCTCTAACAGCAGTATCTCTTAAATCTTCTCCTAAATCTTGGCAACCTCCAGGAAGCCCCCATTTACCATTATCAGTTCTCTCTTGTAAAAGAATTTCTCCTTCTTCATTTCTAATTATAATAGCCGCCCCTGTTTGTATAAATGGTATATGACTAATTCTATCATCAAGAGCCATTCTGAATAATACAGGATATCCTCCGTAGTTAGCACTAAGATCTAATAATTGTTCTTCATTTAAACTTAATACTAACTTAACAAACTCTTCATGAGTATATTCTCTCATTCTTTTATATTCCATATAATCACATCCTATTAAATTATATCACTTTTCATATATTGCGTATGAAATAGTATTTCTTTGTTGTTTTCTTCAAACGGCCCAATATGACCAAAGAAACATATTAAGAAAGCTATAATGTCTATAACTAAAAATATAATAAATCCAATAAGAAAGCCTTTAAGAATCTTCTTTATGGACTTTGTTTGTTTTTCAGTCACTTTTATTTTTGATAAAACAACATTTTGTAAATCATTATCAATTAATTCGTCTACACTTACATTTAATGCTTTTGAAAGCAATTTTAGTTGTTCTGGATTTGGAGCAGTTTCTTCTAACTCCCAATTAGATATCGTTTGTCTTGTAACATTTACCTTATCACCTAATTGTTCTTGTGAAAGACCATTTTTCTTTCTGTATTCTAATATATTTTGACCTAATGCCATAACATCTCTCCTTTCACGAATAATTATAGAAAAATCTTACTTAACAAATCTAGCGAAGTGCTTTGGAAATATGTCAAAGTCTTTTAACATTTTAATATTAATCAATGAAATTAAAACTATTTTTAATAGCAATCTCCAAATAGTTATCAATAATATTGTTTATTACTATTGGTATATTTGTTAGAAATAAATCTAATTGATTATCATATGATTCTTTAGGAGTTGCTTCATTAATTGGAAAATCAGATATTCCTCTAATTACTACACATTCAACATTATTCGCTCTACAAAGATAAGCCACTGCGGCAGATTCAGTATCAGCTATTGTAATGTTATTCTCTTTTAATTCTATATAATCTTTCCAAGTTACTACTGGTTTATCTGCAGTACCAACAATTCCAGTATTCAATTCTTTATAATTACTCATGTCAATATTAACAGTGAAAGATTCTTTTATTAGTGGTTCCATCTCTTTTACAGTACAATCATATTGAACGAATTTGTTAGGAAATAATACATCTAAGTTTTTATATTTATCATCTACTCCAGCACATGTTCCAATTAATACTATTTTTTTTAAATTAAAATGATCTATCATATATTGAGTAGCAGCGGAGCAATTCATTTTTCTAACTCCACACCTATAAAAAATAATATCTTCTCCATATAAATTTGTTTTGAAATATTCTCCTATAGGATATGTTTCACATTCAGTAATATCTTTATTAAACTTGTTTAATACTGCTTCCCATTCTTTTTTAGCAGGAACACTAATTCCAATCATCTTATCACATCCCATATTAATTATATCATAGTATTTAGTTAGTTATTAAAACAAAAAAAGACCAAAACGGTCTTTTTGAAATTATCTCTTTGAGAATTGTGGAGCACGACGTGCTTTCTTTAATCCTGGTTTCTTACGTTCTTTAATTCTAGAATCTCTTGTAATAAATCCAGCTGGCTTTAATAATTTTCTAAAACTATTTTCACTACCTTCATTTGGTTTATCATACTCAAGTAAAGCTCTAGTAATTCCTAAACGAATTGCACCAGTTTGTCCAGAGAATCCTCCACCTTTAACTGATACTTCTACATCAAAGATTTCTCTAGTATTAGTTAAATCTAATGGTTGAACTAAATCCATTACTAATGTTTCGTAAGGTAGATATTCATGAACATCTTTTCCATTAACTGTTATTTTTCCTTTACCAGGAACTAATTTTACTTTAGCAATACTAGTTTTTCTTTTACCAGTACCATAATATACAGTATTATTCTTTGCCATATAACCTTACCTCCTATTTAATTTCCATTACTTCTGGTTTTTGTGCCATATGTGGATGTTCACTACCTGCATAAACAAATAGTTTCTTTCCCATTTGTCTTCCTAATCTATTATGAGGAAGCATTCCTTTAACAGCTCTTTCAACCATTTCTACTGGATATTTTTCTTGCATTTCTTTTGCAGTTCTTACTCTTAATCCTCCTGGATACATAGAGTGATTATAATATTTTTTATCTTCCATTTTATTACCAGTTAATACTGCTTTTTCAGCATTAATAATGATAATATAATCACCACAATCAATATGTGGAGTATAAGTTGCTTTATGTTTACCACGAAGCATATGTGCAGCTTTAGCAGCAACACGTCCTAAAACTTGACCTTCGGCATCAATAACATACCATTTACGATCTACAGTTTCCTTTTTTTGCATATAACTATTCATATTTTTCTCCTTAATACATTTTATGACTTTCCGGATAAAGTCAAAATATGTGGGGATTTAATGTACCGATATAAATTCTACAAAAAAAACCGCTAAAAGTCAAGAATTTTAGCGATTTTACTAGTATTTTACTTCTTCTAAATAAAGTCCTTCTGGTTTTATTGTTAGAACTTCATTTTTATCTTTTTCTCCTCTTAAGATTAAATCTATATCAATAGGTTCTAATTTACCTTTTCCTACTTTTACAAGTGTACCTACCATATTTCTAACTTGATATTTCATAAAACCATTTCCAACAAAGATAAATTTAATTATATCATCTTCTTTTTCTATTCTAGCATCAAATATTTCTCTTACATAACTATCCTTTTCACATTCATTTGATACAAATGATTGAAAATCATGTTTTCCTACGAAATATTTAATACCTTCTTTCATTTTATCTATATCAAGTCCTCTGTTATATTGATAAATATAGTTTCTTTCAATTGGATTATATTCACCAACATTTAAGTAATATACATACTTTTTTTCTTTTGCCATATATCTTGGATGAAAATCATCATCTACTTCTTCAGCATTTATTACATGAATATCTTCAGGAAGCAAACTATTTAATGCACATTTTAATTTATATTCAGTTATATTAACATCTAAATTAAAACTCGCAACTTGTCCTTTAGCATGTACTCCTTTATCAGTTCTTCCAGAAGATGTAATGCTAGTAAATGTATGATTGTTTATATCATATAAAGCATTTTCTAAACACTCTTCTACAGATCTATATTCATTTTGTTTTTGATATCCGTGAAAAGCTGTACCATCATATGAAAAAGTAATTTTATATCTCATATTACATACCAAATACGATAACTATTACAAAAAGTATTAAACTTAATGCAATATATAAATTATCATAATTATTCCAAGAAAAAGTTAATTTACTCTTTTTACTAGTGAAATATCTATCATATCTTAATTTATCAATTAAATATAAATTATCTAGTTCTATTTCTGCTTTTGCTTTAGCTTCTTCTTTTAAGAATGTTTTATATTTATCTTTTTCATATAAATATTTTTGAACAGACATATTATCATTTTCTATATTATTTATTACATCTTTATAATAATATCTCTTTATACATTTCTTTAATTGTTTAGTAGTACTATTACGATAGAATAATTTATCATATAAATATCTTTTTTCTAGCGATAATAGACTTGATTCAATAATTAATGCGTATACAATAATTAAAATAATTTTTAATACAAAGAATGATAACTCATTAAAAGGTATTAAATAGGTTGCTACAAACAAAGCTAAACATATTAAGAAATAAAATCTATTTCTATTTAAAAAACTAAGAATAAAGATCATACCACATATAAGTAGGAAAATATTATAATTTCTAAGTAACACCATAGCAACAACTAATAAAATAAAACTTAATAACTTACCATAAAAACTTAAACTCTTATACATGCTTATATATATCCTTTATAATATCTCTTACATCTTTATGATAAGATAGTTTAACATTCTTTTTAGATTTAGCTAGGTAAGTTACTTTAGTAATATTTGGCATTGGTATAATATCTCCCTTCATTAGTTCTACAGAAGTAAATATTTTATCAGTTTGTCCTACTTTATATATATTATTTCCGTCTAATAGTATTACTTCATCCGTATATTGATATAATAAATTAGTATCATTAGAAGCAAGTATCACTATTTTTTTATCTTCTTTTAAATTATTAACAAGAGTTGTTAATAATTTTTTATTATTATGATCCATTCCTACATAAGTATCTTTAAACATAATTACTTCAGGATTAAATGACATTCCTATTGCAATACTTAATAAATACTTTTCACTTCTTGATAAAGTATTAATCTTTCTATTTAATATTTCCTTATCAAATCCAAGTAAACTTAATCCTTTTATAATTGCTTTATCAAAATCACCATTATATTTTCTTAAAGTTAAATTAAATTTGAACTCTTCTTCAACTTTGTTAGTATAAAAAACTGGATTACTATTAACTAAGAAAAATACACTTGAATTATTTTTATAAAACAACTCATCTACTACATATTTTTCATATTCAACTATTCCTGTATAATCTTTTAAATCACCATTTAATATATCTAAAATATATTTTGCATTATTTCCATAAATACCTAAAATTCTACTTTTTCCAATTTTGAAACTTACATCATTTAATAAGTCTCTATATTTTAAATTACTTACAACTAATCCCATAATGCATCAACCATTTCTTCTTCATTTAATATTACTTGATTTAAAAGATTATAAAATTTTAATTTCAATGACATATCCATCATTACTGGAATTTCAATTCCCATTTTAGTCAAAGCATTATCGTGTTCTAATATATCTGCGATTCTTCCACTGTATCTAACTATACCTTGATCTAATATTAGAAGAGCATCACTATAAATTGCATCTTCTAAACTACTTGAGGTCATTATAACGATTATTTCCATTTCTCTAATTACTCTTTTTAAAAGTAATAATATATTTTCTTTTTCACTATTACTTAATCCAACTAAAATATCATCAAGTAATAATACTTTAGGATGATGAATAATACTTGTTGCGATTAATACTTTAATTTTTTCTACTTTAGTTAGTTCTCCTGTACTTTTATTTAGTATATCTTCTATAAACAATAATTTAGAAATATATCTAGTTTGATCTTTAATTTTCTTCTTACTATAATTTAGATTACATAATGGAAAAGTAATTTCATCAAACACTTTACTAAATAAGAATTGTTTAAAATCTCCTGAAAAGACTACTCCAATACTACGAGAATACTTTCTAACTGTTTTTTTAGATAATAAAGTATCATCTATAGTTATTACATCCTCAGTAGGCACAGAACCACATAAACATCTAATTAATGTAGTCTTACCACAATTATTTGGACCAACTACTGATATTAGAGACGGAATTTTTACTTTAAACGTAATATCATTCAATATTAATTTCTTATCATATCTAAAATTTAACTTATCAACAGAAATAGAACCCATATAATCACCTTCGATTATTTATTATACAAAAAAAAAGATAAAAGGTCTACTTATCTTTCCTACTTTTCATCTTTTTCTTTTGAATATTATAAGTTATTTTAGCTTGTTTCTTAATTGACAAGAATCTACTGAAGAATGCAGCCATTTTCATTTTAGTTCCAGGAATAATAATTAACTTCTTTTTAAACATTTTATCTATAGCATATTTAGCCACAAATTTACTATCCATTCCCTTAACTGAAAAAGTAACATCTGCAACATTATTGAAATTAGTATCAACAGGTCCTGGGCATAAACAAGATATAACTACATCTGATTTTTCTCTTCTTAACTCTTCATATATTGCTGTAGTAAATCTTAAAACATAAGCTTTAGTTGCATAATATGTTGTCATAAGAGGTCCAGGCATAAATGCTGCTAAAGATGCAACATTTAGAATATATCCACTATTTCTCTTTTTCATATCTTTTAAAAATAACTTTGTTAAAACATGTACCGCTTTGATATTAGTATTTATCATTTCTATTTCAGATTCTAGATCTGTATCTAGGAAATTATCACACAATCCAAAACCAGCATTATTTATTAATACATCTATATTTTCATTTTTACATAAAACATATATTTCTTTTAACTTACTTTCGTTTGATAAATCTGCAATGATTATTTTTACATTGGTCTTTATTTCTTTTTGCATCTCTTGTAATTTCTCTTTATTTCTAGCAACTAATATTAAATCATATCCTAAATCTGCTAGATAATATGACATATCATATCCAAGCCCAGAAGATGCACCTGTAATCAATGCTTTCATACAACCAACTCCAATCATATTATATCATAAAACACTTATATTATCTATGTTTTAGTTAGTTAGCAATTCTTTAAACATTTCCAAATCTTCACTAGATGCACTAGTTATACTTTTAGCATTTTTTAAATCTAGTGATGGAATACTTTTACTTGTATCTATTTTATTATTTACATCAATATTTAATTTTAAACTATCAAGATTTGTATTCATCTTAAATATTATATTGTAATAATTATTATCATTTTCTATTTTATAAGATAAATTTCCTATTTCTTTTTTATCATAATCAGTAAATGTAATATCAATTGTATTATCTGTAATTGTACCTTTTCCATACATATAATCATTGATAAATAAATCTATCTTATTATTTTTAATTATAATATAAGAATCTTTCTTACTATCTTTATTTTTAAATTTAATATGTTTATATTCATCTTTATTAAAAATAGAAATACTAGATTTATCTTTTCCAAATACATACTCTTCTAGTATTGGTGTATCTTTATAAAGATAAATAGAATATTCAAAACTATTTCTAATAGTCTTTTCTTTCTTTTTTAATTCTTCTATTTCTTTAATATATTTTTTAGTATCGAATGCTTTACTAATCTTTTTATCATTTAATATATCTAATAAATAATTATAAAAATCTTTATTAGAAAGTTTTAGAGTATATTTTTTTGTTTTATAAGCTTTATCATAATTAATTGTTACTTTCTTTTTACTGATAGATCCTTTTTTTATGTACTTTTTAAAGTATGAAGATATTATATCTTTAACTTCTTTTTCACTTATCTCTTCACTAGCAGGATTATTTATATAATAGAATTCATCTTTTATTTTGTAATAAGATTTATTATCTTTATTAATAATCGAGAATTTCATTTCATCTTCATTTTGTTTTATATATAAATCGAAATAATTATTAGATCCATCTACATAAATCTTTCCATTAATTGTTTCTTTTTCTTCATTATAATTAAAAATAGTATTTGTCTCTAATAAGTATTTGTCATCAGCATATGGAAAATATTTGCTTTTAGATTCTTTATATGATTCTAATTTCATATTTAAACTTTTATTATAAGCTTTTGTAAATAGATATGTTTTAGAATTAAAATGTATAAATAATCCAATAATAATTAATAGAATAATAACTAATATTATAGGGACTTTTTTTATTTTAACTCTTCTTTTTTTCTTTTTCTTTGCCATTTTATATCACCATTTTAATTATAACAAATTTATTAAAAAAAAGAAGTGATTTGACACTTCTATTCTTCTACTAATTCTATTACAGCCATTAGAGAATTATCTCCTCTTCTTTCAGCTGTTTTAATAATTCTAGTATAACCACCGTTTCTTTTTGCGTATTTAGGAGCTAACTCATTAAATACTTTTTTAACAGCAGCGTCATCATTTTGAAGGAAAGCTAAAGCTTTTCTTCTAGAAACTAAGTCTCCATTTTTTCCATAAGTAATCATTTTATCAACAAATTTACGTACTTCTTTTGCTCTAGTTTCAGTTGTTTCTATTTTACCATTAACAATAACTTCTTTAGTAAGATTTGCAAGCATACTTCTTCTATGCTTATTATCAACACCTAATTTTCTATATGCCACTTTAATCCCTCCTTCTAGTCTTCATCACGTAATACTAGACCTAATTCTTTAACTTTGTCTAATACTTCTTTTAAAGACTTCTTTCCTAAATTGTGAATTTTCATTATTTCACTTTCACTCATGTTAACTAAATCTTGTAATGTATGAACATTAGCTCTCTTTAAACAGTTATAAGCACGAGCTGAGAAGTCTAAATCTTCTATAGTTGTTTCAAGAGCTTTAACCTTCGGATCTTCAGTTTTCTCTATCATCATTCCTGTAACATCTGCAATATTACTTAAGTTAGTTAATATTTCAAAATGCTCAATTAGAATACGAGATGCTAAAGCAACTGCTTCTTCTGGTTTAATTGATCCATTAGTCCATACTTGTAATACTAATTTATCATAACTTTCATCTTGTCCAACACGAGCACTTTCTACATCATAAGATACTCTTTCAATTGGAGCAAATAATGAATCTATTGGAATAATACCAACTTTTTTAATATCTAATAATTGTTTGTTTTCTTCACTTCTAACATATCCACGACCATTAGACACAGTCATTTCCATGTTAAGTTCTCCACCTTTAGCAATGTTTGCAATTACTAAATCCGGATTTAAAATTTCAATATCACTATCGTGATCAATATCACCAGCTGTTACTGGTCCTTCTTCTTTTTTATTAATTCTAATAGTTTTAACATCTTCAGAATAGTTTTTAACAACTACTTTCTTTAAGTTAAGAATAATTGTAGTTACATCTTCAACAATTCCTTCAACTGTTTGAAACTCATGAAGTGCACCTTCAATTTTAACACTGCTAATTGCACTTCCTGGAAGTGATGATAACATAACACGTCTTAATGCATTTCCTAAAGTTGTACCGAAACCTCTTTCTAAAGGTTCTAATTCAAATTTTCCGTAAAAATTACTTTCTACATAATCAGTTATTTTATAATTTGGTTTTTTAAATTCAATCATGAAACTACCTCCCTTTTTTTATTATCCACGTGGACGTTTTGGTGGACGACATCCATTATGTGGAATTGGTGTCACATCTGTAATTGCAGTTACTTCAAGACCTGCAGTTTGAAGTGATCTAATAGCTGTTTCACGTCCTGGACCTAATCCTTTAACATAAACTTCAACTTTTCTCATTCCTAAATCGAAAGCAGCTTTTCCAGCAGCTTCTGCAGCTTGTCCTGCAGCGAATGGAGTTGATTTTTTACTACCTTTGAAACCTATTGCTCCACTACTAGCCCAAGCAAGAGCGTTTCCTTCTTTATCACTTATAGTAGTTATTGTATTATTAAAAGTTGCATGGATGTGTGCTACACCTTCAGGCACATTTTTCTTTACTTTTCTTTTTCTTGTTTTATAAGCCATAATTCTTGACCTCCTTCTTAAAAACTAGTTTTTCTTCTTATTAGCAACAGTTTTACCTCTACCTTTACGAGTACGAGCATTACTTCTAGTTGATTGTCCTCTTACAGGTAAACCTCTTTTATGACGAACACCTTGATAGCAGTTGATTTCCATTTTAGTTTTGATGTTCATATTAACATCTCTTCTTAAATCTCCTTCAACAGGATATTCAGAAATGACACTTCTTATTGTATCTAATTGTTCATCTGATAAATCTTTAACCCTAATAGATTCATCTACTTTTGCTTTTGCTAATATCTCTTTAGCAATATTTTTTCCTATACCATAAATATATGTTAATGATGTACCAATTTGTTTATCGTTTGGTATATCGACACCTTTTATACGAGCCATCTACTTGCACTTCCTTTCAATTAACCTTGTACTTGTTTGTGTTTTGGGTTTTCACAAATTATCATAACTTTTCCTTTACGCTTAATTACTTTGCATTTAGCGCACATTGGTTTTACTGATGATCTTACTTTCATATTATTTTCCCTCCTATTATTTCCTATAGGTAATTCGCCCACGTGTTAAATCATAAGGCGATAGTTCTAACATTACGGTATCCCCCGGTAAAATGCGGATGTAATTCATTCGGATTTTACCAGAAACGTGAGCTTCCACAATGTGACCATTTTCAAGCTCTACTTTAAATTTACCTCCAGGTAAAATATCTAGAACTTTTCCTTCAATTTCTATTGTATCATCTTTAGCCATACAATCACTCCTTTGTTAGGATTTCATACCCATCGTCAGTTACGACTATAGTATGTTCAAAATGACCAGATAAACTACCGTCATCTGTTTTTATAGTCCAGTCATCATCTAACATATAAATATCTGGACTACCTAAAGTTAACATTGGTTCAACAGCAATAACCATTCCTGTTCTAAGAACTGGTCCTGTTCCTGCTTTTCCATAATTAGGAACATTTGGTTCTTCATGAAGATGATTTCCAACTCCATGACCTGTTAACTCTTTAACAACACCTAAATGATAAGTATTTGCATACTCTTCAACTGCATGAGATATATCTCCAACTCTACATCCATTTTTAATAACCTTAAGTCCTTCATATAGAGCTTTTTCAGTATGTTCTAAAATATATTTAGCATCACTAGATATGTTACCAACAGGATAACTCCAAGCAGAGTCTCCATGGTATCCTTTGTAGCATGCACATATATCTAAAGTAACAATATCTCCTTCTTTAAGTTTTCTTTTTGAAGCAATACCATGAACTACTTCATCATTTATACTAATACATATATTAGCAGGATATCCATTATATCCCTTACAAGAAGGAGTAGCTCCCTTACTTATAATAAACTCGGCTGCTAAATCATCTATTTCTTGTGTTGTTATTCCAGGATGTAAGAAAGGTTTTAAATATTGATGAGTCTCATATACAATATGTCCAGCCTCTCTTAATAACTCGATTTCTCTATCACTTTTGATACTTATCAAGCTATTCACCCTCTTTAATAATTTCTTTAACTTGATTTAATGTTGCTTCTGGACTTTCAGATGCGTCTACCTTACATAAAATTCCTTTATTTTCATAATAATCTATTAATGGTGCAGTTTGCTCTAAATATGTAGCATATCTAGTTTTAAGTGATTCTTCATTATCATCACTTCTTTGATATAAACTTCCTCCACACTTATCACAAACACCATCAACTTTAGGAAGCATATCTGGATTGTTTAAATTGTAAATTGCTCCACAATCTTTGCATAGTCTTCTTCCAGTAATTCTACTTACTAAAATACTTTCATCTATATCAAGTAGAACAGCAGTTCCTAAATCAAGTCCAACTTCTTTTACGATTTCATCGTATTTTTCAGCTTGTTGTAAATTTCTTGGGAATCCATCTAAAATAATTCCACCTTTACAATCAGGCTCCATTAATCTTTTCTTTAATACTTCAAACACAAGTTCATCACTTACTAAAGCTCCTTGTGCTAAAATATCTTTTATTTTTTCTCCTAGCGGATCACCACTAGCAACTATTTCCCTAAGTAAATCTCCAGTTGATATATGAACATAATTATATTCTTCTTTTAAAGCTTTCGCTAAAGTTCCTTTTCCTGCTCCTGGAGCAGCAATTAATATTAAATTCTTCATATTATCTTCTAGTATATCCTTTTTTATAATTTCTACTTACTAAACTTCCCTCTAATTGTTTATATGTTTCAAGTAAAACTCCAACTACGATAAGTAAACTTGTACCACCGATAGTTGCATTTTGTGGTAATTTAGTAATTGCACTAAATACAATTGGTACAGCAGCTAAAGCAGCTATAAACAATCCACCTACAAATGTAAGTCTTACTAAGATACCACTTAAATAACTTTCAGTTGCTTTTCCTGGACGAACTCCTGGAACATAACCTCCTGATTCATTTAAGTTCTTAGCAAATTCATCTGGTCTTATTTGAATAAATGTATAAACATAAGAGAATAAATAAATTAATAATACATATATAATAAACCCAACTGGTTTAGTATATGTTAAATAATTATCTATAAAATTTCTTGTACCTTCGTTTTTAACAAATTGTGATACTGTTGCAGGTATTGCTAATAAACTTGATGCAAAAATTACAGGAATAACACCAGCAACATTTATTTTTATTGGCATATAACTTCTATTTGAAGCATATGCTACTGTTGTTTTATTTGCATATTGAATTTTAATTCTTCTAAATGCTTCTTCTACAAAAATAACTCCTATTGTTATTAAGAAATATATTAATATAAATCCAGCGAACAATAATGGTCCAGTTGCTCCGCTATAATCACCACTTGATACAAATTGATTAAATACAGTTACAAGTGTTCCTGGTAACGAAATAATAATACCAGCCATGATTAATAATGAAACTCCGTTTCCCAAACCTTTTTGAGTAACTTGATCTCCTAACCATAATAGATAAGCTGTACCAGCAGTTAAAATTAATGAAATATATAAATAATCAACTACAGTTGCTTTATTTCCTATCATCATAAATGAATAAGCAAAACCTTGTAAAAAGGCTAAAATTATACCCATATATCTTGTTATTTTTGTAATTTTTTGACGACCAACAGGTCCTTCTTTTTTTAATTCACTAAAATATGGAATTATATCCATTTGTAGTAATTGCATAATAATTGATGCACTGATATATGGCATTACACCTAGAGCAAATATAGAAAAGTTTCTAAGAGCTCCTCCACTCATTGCATTAATTATTTCTAGAAAACCTAAATTTCTAGTATAATCTGTTGTCCCTGGGACACGAACATTAACACCAACTACAAAAATTAATAAAACTAATAGTGTGAAATATATTCTGTGTCTTAAATCTTTGTTTGTAGGTGATGTTAATTGTTTCATTGTTCGAAACATATTAGATCACCTCGTATTTACTTCCAGCTTTTTCTATTTTTTCAATAGCTTGTTTTGAGAATTTATTAGCTTGAATAGTTAATTTTTTCTCTAATTCACCATTTCCTAAAACTTTTACACCATCTAATTGGTTTTTAACTAAACCACATTCTTTTAATAAAGCTGGTGTAACTAAAGTACCATTATCAAATCTATTTAAATCGCTAACATTTACTACTGCATATACAGTTTTGAATTCATAGTTAGAGAATCCTCTCTTTGGTAATCTTCTATATAAAGGTAATTGTCCACCTTCAAAGTTTACTCTAACTCCTCCACCGCTTCTTGAATTTTGTCCTTTTTGTCCTTTTCCTGCTGTTTTTCCATTTCCAGTACCTCTACCAGTACCTTTTCTTTTAGCACGGTGTGTAGCACCGATATTTTTTTCTAATTCATTTAATTTCATTATCCTAATATCTCCTCTACTGTTTTTCCTCTAAGTTCAGCAACATGTTCTGGTGTTTTTAATTGTTTTAATGCATTTAAAGTTGCATTAGCCATGTTATTTTTAGTTCTTGATCCTAGAGATTTTGAAAGGATATCATGGATTCCAGCAAGTTCTAGTACAGCACGAACGGCTCCACCAGCGATAACTCCAGTACCAGCTGAAGCTGGTCTTAAAACTACCTTTGCAGCTCCACTTTCTCCAAATAATTCATGAGCGATTGTTCTATTATCAGTTAGAGGTATTCTAACTACATTTTTGTTAGCAGCTTGTATAGCTTTTTTAATTGCATCAGGTACTTCAGCAGCTTTACCGATACCTAATCCAACGCGACCTTTTCTATCTCCTACTACAACTGTAGCTGAGAATCTTCTTTGTCTTCCACCTTTGTTAACTTTAGTAACACTTTTAACTTCAATTACTTGTTCTTCAAAAATTTTAGCTTTTGGGTCATTGTTTCTTTTTTGCATAAATTACCCTCCTTTAGAATTCTAATCCTTGTTCACGTGCTGCTTCAGCTAAAGCTTTAACACGTCCATGATAAAGATATCCACCTCTATCAAATACTACTTTTTTAATGTTAGCTTTGATTGCTTTTTTAGCAATGTCTTCACCAACTTTTTTTGCTGCTTCGACATTACTTCCATTAGCTAGTTTCAAACTTTTATCTAGTGATGATGAACTAACAAGTGTTACACCTTTTTCATCATCAATAATTTGTGCAAAAATATTTGAATTTGATCTAAACACATTTAATCTTGGAACTGCAGTTGTTCCATGAATTGCTTCACGAGTGTGTCTAGCTTCACGCATAACATTTCTTGATTCTTTCTTAATCATAAGTAACTCTCCTTATCTTATTTTATTAAGCAGCTTTTTTACCTTCCTTACGACGGACATGTTCATCTTTATAACGAATTCCTTTTCCTTTGTAAGGTTCTGGTTGTCTTACCTTTCTAACTTGTGCTGCAAATTCTCCAACTAGTATTTTATCAATACCATTAATAGTTAGTTCAGTATTGCTTGGTACTTCTACCTTTATTCCTTCAGGAATATCCATTTCAACAGGGTGAGAATATCCAGCATTAATTACAAGTTTATTTCCCTTTGTAGAGAAACGGTAACCAACACCAATAATTTCTAATCCTTTTGTAAATCCTTTTGTAACACCTACTAACATATTATTAATGTTAGCATTTAATGTACCTTGCATCATATTTGTTGTACTACTGTCATTTCCTTTTAGAACTTCTAAAGTGTCTCCTTCGATTTTTACTTCTAAATTATTAATTACTTTAGTAGTAAGTTCACCTTTAGGACCATTAACAGTAATAACACCATTATCTACAGTTACAGTAACTCCTGCAGGAATTACTAATTTTCTATCTCCTATACGACTCATGTTTGTCCTCCTTACACTTTAGTTTTCTACCAAATATACGCAAGAACTTCTCCACCTAGATTTTGTTTTCTTGCTTCTTTATCAGTCATAATACCTTTAGAAGTTGAAATAATAGCTATTCCAAGACCATTTAGTACTTTTGGTACTTCATTAGCCCCAGCATATACTCTTAATCCTGGTTTTGAAATACGTTTTAATCCAGTAATAACTCTTTCTTTATTTACATATTTTAAAGTTAAAATGATATCGCTTTTAGCACCATCTTTTTCAACTTTATAGTTTTTAATAAAACCTTCTTCTTTTAAAATTCTAGCAATTTCTACTTTTAATTTTGAAGCAGGTACTGTTACTTCTTCATAACGCATTGCGTTTGCATTTCTAATACGAGTTAGCATATCTGCAATTGTATCAGTTACTACAGCCATTTTTATTTCCTCCTTCCCAATTACCAGCTTGATTTTTTAACGCCTGGTATTTGTCCTTTGTAAGCTAATTCTCTAAAGCAAATACGGCAAATTCCAAATTTACTCATAACAGCATGAGGTCTTCCACATCTTTTGCAACGTGTATATTCTCTAACTTTAAATTTTTGCTTTTTATTAGCTTTAACGATCATACTTTTCTTTGCCATTGTTTACCTCCGATTACTTTCTAAATGGAATTCCAAGCCCATCTAATAAGTCATAAGCTTCTTCATTTGTTTTAGCAGTTGTTACTAAAACTATATCCATTCCTCTTACTTTAAAAACTTCATCAAATTCAATTTCTCCGAAAATTAATTGTTCTTTAATTCCTAGAGTATAGTTTCCTCTTCCATCAAATGCTTTAGGAGAAACACCTCTAAAGTCACGAACACGAGGTAATGAAATGCTTATTAATTTATCTAAGAAGTTATACATATTTTCTCCTCTTAGAGTTACCTTACATCCGATTGCTTGTCCTTCTCTTACTTTAAATCCAGCAATTGATTTTTTTGCTTTTGTAATTACAGGCTTTTGTCCAGAAATTAAGGCTAAGTCATGACATGCTGCTTCTAATAATTTTGAATTAGTAGTTGCATCTCCTACACCAATATTGATAACAATTTTTTCAAGTTTTGGTACTTCCATAACTGAACTATAATTATATTTATCTTTTAATGATGGTACGATTTCTTTAACGTATTTTTCTTTTAGGCGGTTCATTTTTTACACCTTCCTTTTCTAGTCAATCTTTTCGCCAGATTTTTTAGCGACTCTTACTTTTTTATTATTTTTATCGATAGTATGTCCAATTCTTGTTGGTTTATTAGTTTTAGGATCTACTATCATTACATTTGAAGCATCTATTTTTGCTTCTACTTCAACGATTCCTCCTGTTGAAGTTGCGCTAGGTCTTTGATGTTTTTTAACAATGTTGCATCCTTCTACTATAACTTTGTTTTCTGATTTATAAGTTCTAAGTACTTTTCCTGTTTTACCTTTACTAGCACCAGCAATTACTTCGACTTTATCTCCTACTTTTATTTTCATAATATCCTCCTATAAAACTTCCTTGGCTAAAGATACTATTTTCATAAAATCTTTTTCACGTAATTCACGCGCTACAGGCCCAAAGATACGAGTTCCAACAGGGCTCTTATCTTCTCTGATAATTACACATGCATTATCATCAAATTTAATATAAGATCCGTCATCTCTTCTAATACCAAATGTAGTTCTAACAATAACTGCTTTAACTACTTTACCTTTGGCAACGGCTCCGTTAGGTGTGGCTTTTTTAATTGTACCAACAACTACGTCACCAATGTTTCCTGTTTTAACTTTACTTCCACCAAGGACTTTAATAACTAAAAGTTCTTTAGCTCCTGAGTTATCAGCAACTTTTAAACGACTTTCTTGTTGAATCATAATTAATCCTCCTTCACCTAACTATAATATAACTGCTTCTTTAACAACTTCTGCTAAATAGAAATGTTTAGTAGCTGAAATTGGTTTAGTTTCAACTATTCTAACTATATCTCCTTCTTTAGCTTTGTTTGTTTCATCGTGAACAGCATATTTTTTAGAATATTTAACTCTTTTTCCATATTTTGGATGTTTTTTATATGTTTCTACTAGAACAGTTATTGTTTTATTATTTTTAGCACTTACTACTGTTCCAACTAATTCTTTTTTAACTTTTTCCATACTTTAACCTCCTACTTTTCCAACTCACGTTCACGCACAACTGTTTTAAGTCTTGCTATTTGGTGTCTTAATTCTCTAATTTTTGAAGGTTTTTCTAGATTTCCAGTTGCTTGTTGGAAACGAAGATTAAATAGTTCTTCTTTAGATTCTTTTATTTTTGCTACTATTTCTTCAGTGGATAATTCTCTTATTTCATTAACCTTCATTTATATCACCACCATCTTCTTTTTTTACAAATCTTGTTTGGATAGGTAATTTATGAGAAGCAAGTCTTAATGCTTCACGTGCTACATCTTCAGTAACATCTTTTACTTCGAAAAGAATTTTACCTTCTTTAACTACAGCAACCCATCCTTCTACTGAACCTTTACCTTTTCCCATACGAGTACCAATTGGCTTTTTAGTTAAAGGCATATGAGGGAATATATTAATAAATACTTTTCCTCCACGTTTCATATAACGAGTCATAGCTACACGAGCTGCTTCAATTTGATTAGCAGTTATCCATGCACCTTCTTTAGCTTGTAAACCATAAGTACCTTGTGTTAATTCAGTATTACCTTTTGAATGACCTTCGTAAGGTAATCTATGTACACGACGATATTTTGTTCTTGCTGGTATTAACATCTTAATTACCTCCTTCAGTCTTGTTTTCTTGTTTTTCTACTTTTCTTTCTCTTTTGTTGTTATTTCTTCTTTCTCTATTAGGTCTTTTTTCATCAGATTTTTTATTATCTTCTAAAATTTCTCCTTTATAGATCCATACTTTAACCCCAATTTTACCAAAAGTAGTATCTGCTTCATCTTGAGCATAATCTATATCAGCTCTTAAAGTATGAAGTGGAATAGTTCCTTCAGTATATCCTTCAGCTCTTGCTATATCAGCTCCACCTAAACGTCCAGATACTAGAGTTTTAATTCCTTTAGCTCCAGATTTCATAGCAGCTTGAATAGCTCTTTTTTGAGCAATTCTGAATGATACTCTTCCTTCGATTTGAGTAGCGATACTATTTGCAACTAATGCTGCATCTAGTTCTCCTCTTTTAACATCAACAATTGAAATTTGAACATTTTCGTTTGTTAATTTATTAAGTTCTTTCTTAATATTTTCAATTCCTTCTCCACCTTTTCCAATAATAACTCCAGGTTTTGAAGTATGAATAATAAGTTCACATCTTTTATTATTTCTTTCAATTTCGACTTTACTAATTCCTGCATTATCTAAATTTTTCTCAACATATTTACGAATTTTTATATCTTTTTCTAAGTAATCAGAAAATTCAGAATTATTAGCATACCATTTAGCTTCCCAGTCTTTATTAATTCCTATTCTAAGTCCAATTGGACTAACTTTTTGACCCATACTAAACCTCCTTATCGACTACTTATTAGCCACTGTAATCACAATATGACTTGTTCTTTTATCATTGTGACCGATGTGACTTCTTGAATCAAACATGTGTCTCTTCATAACAGGACCTGCGTCTACTCTAGCTTCTTTAACATATAATGTATTAACATCCATATTATAGTTGTTAACAGCATTAGCTACAGCAGAATCTAAGACTTTTTTAGTAAGTCTTGCAGATTTTTTATTTGTATTATTTAAAATATTTAATGCATCTTTTACATCTTTACCACGAATCATATCAACTACTAAACGAGCTTTGATTGGTGATACTCTAAGAGTTTTTGCTATTGCTTTTGCTTCCATCTATATCCCTCCTAGTACTATTTATTCTTGTCATCGCCATGACCACCGAATTTACGTGTTAAAGCGAATTCTCCAAGTTTGTGTCCTACCATATCTTCAGTTACATATACTGGTATAAATTCTTTTCCATTATGAACTGCGAAAGTGTGTCCAATAAAGTCAGGATAAATTGTAGAACGGCGTGACCATGTTTTGATAACTTCTTTTTTACCATTTTTATTTAATTCTTTTACCTTATTAAGTAATCTTTCGAATACATAAGGTCCTTTTTTCAAACTTCTTGCCATTTTATTTCCTCCTATTTACTACGACGACGTACGATTAACTTATCAGACGCTTTTTTCTTTCTAGTCTTAACACCAAGAGCAGGTTTACCCCAAGGAGTCATTGGTGATTTACGTCCAACTGGAGCTTTACCTTCACCACCACCATGTGGGTGATCGTTAGGGTTCATAACAGATCCACGAACTGTAGGTCTGATTCCCATGTGACGAGTACGTCCAGCTTTTCCTAATTTAATAAGACTATAATCTTCATTTCCAACTACACCAATAGTTGCATAACAAGTTCCAAGAACTTTTCTTTGTTCACCACTTGATAAACGAACCATTACGTAGTTTCCTTCTCTACCTAGAATTTGAGCAGAAGCACCAGCAGATCTTGCAAGTTCTCCTCCTTTTCCAGGACGTAATTCTATATTATGAATTACTGTACCTACTGGAATATTAGCAATTGGTAAAGCATTACCAACTTTAATATCAACGTTTTCTCCAGCAACTACTTCCATACCAACTTCTAAATCTTTAGGAGCGATAATATATCTTTTTTCTCCATCTTTATAGTTGATTAATGCAATATTTGCACTTCTATTTGGATCATATTCAATTGAAGCTACAACTCCAACTACATCTCTTTTATTTCTCTTGAAATCAATAATTCTGTATTTTCTTTTAGCTCCTCCACCTTGATGTCTAACAGTTATTTTTCCAGAGTTATTTCTTCCACCATTTTTAGCTTTACTTACAGTTAAACTTTTTTCTGGTGTACTTTTAGTAATTTCGCCATTAACTAGCGTACTCATTTTTCTTCTTCCAGGAGTAGTAGGTTTATAATTTCTTATTGCCATTATTATTCCTCCTCACCTAAGTTGATTGCTTGTCCTTCAGCTAATTTAACAATTGCTTTTTTAGCACGATTAGTTAATCCGCTATAACGACCAACTCTTCTTTTTTTAGGTACAACGTTAATTGTTGAAATATCTTCAACTTTAACATTGAATATTCTTTCTATTGCTTGTTTAATTTCTGTTTTGTTAGCACGAGGATCAACAATAAATTCATATTTTCCTTCTTTTTCAGCTAACATTCTTGATTTTTCAGTTATAACTGGTGCTTTAATTATTTCTAAATACTTAGTATCCATATTACTTTAGCACCTCCTCAATTTTTCTAATTGCATCTTCAGTAGTTAACACTTTATCAGCAGCGATTAAATCAAGAACATTTATTTCGCTTGCATCAATTAGTACTACATTTTGAAGATTTCTACTTGCTAAAATCATATTTTCTTCTAATTCTTTAACAATTATTAAAGTATTAGTATTATTTAATTTTAATCCAGCAAGTAATGCTTCTAAATCTTTTGTTTTTGGTGTCTTAAGAGTTAAATCTTCAACAACGATCATATCTTTAACTTTACTAGTTAATGCACTAAGTAATGCTAATCTACGTTCTTTACGATTCATCTTAATAGAGTAGTCTCTAGGTCTTGGACCAAATGGAACTCCTCCACCAACCCATTGAGTAGCTCTTATAGAACCTTGTCTTGCATGACCAGTTCCTTTTTGTCTCCATGGTTTTCTTCCACCACCAGATACTTCTGAGCGGTTTTTAGTTTTATGTGTTCCTTGTCTTAGTGATGCTCTTGTAAGAATAATTGCATCATATAAGACTTTATCATTTGTTTCTATTCCAAATATTTCTTTGTCTAAATTTATATCCTTTAGTTTTTCACCTTTTAAGTTTAAAAGTGCGATTTTTTCCATCTTCATTTCCTCCTTTCATCACATTATAAGTATTTTGTTTATCTTTATGTGATGATTATTAAGCAGTTTCTTCTGTAGTTTCTTCAGTTTTTTCTTCTACTACTTCTTCTGTTTCTTCTTGAACTTCTTCTGTAGCTTCTTCAACTGGAGCAGCTTCTTCAGTTTCTTCAATTACTTCATAAGTAATTAATTCTTCTGTTTCATTAACTTGCTCTCCTTTTTTTACTGAAGTCTTAATCATAACTAAAGATTTCTTTGGACCAGGAACGCTTCCTTTGATTAAAATAACATTGTTTTCTAAATCTACTGAAACAACTTCTAGGTTTTGAATTGTTACTTGTTCATCACCCATATGTCCAGCCATTTTTTTACCTTTAATAACATGCATTGGTAGTAATGTTCCTAAAGAACCTACTCCACGATGATATTGAGAACCATGACCCATAGGTCCACGTGATTGGTTCCATCTTTTAATAACCCCTTGAGTACCTTTTCCTTTACTAGTTCCAGTTACATCTACAACTTCACCTTTAGCGAATATTGAAGCATCAATAACTTGACCTAATGTATAATCTTCAACATTAACTCCTCTTATTTCTTTTAAGAAGCGCTTAGGAGTTGTATTTGCTTTGTTAGTATGACCAGTTTTTGCTTTGTTAGAACTTTTTTCTCTTATTGATACTGCACCTAATTGAATTGCATCATAACCATCTTTTTCAACTGTTTTGATTTGAGTTACAACGTTTGGTTCAACTTCGATAACAGTAACAGGAATTAGTTTTCCACTTTCAGTAAAAACTTGAGTCATTCCAATTTTTTTACCTAAGATTCCTTTTTTCATTTTAATTTCCTCCTATTATAATTTGATTTGGATATCTACACCGCTAGGTATATCTAAGTGAGTTAATGCATCAACAGTTTCCTTACTAGGATTTTTGATGTCAATTAATCTCTTATGTGTACGCATTTCGAATTGTTCACGAGAATCTTTGTATTTATGAACAGCTCTTAATATAGTGTACTTTTGAATTTCAGTAGGTAGTGGTACAGGTCCACTTATTTCTCCTCCTGTTCTTTTTACAGTTTCAACTATTTTTTGAGCAGCATTATCAAGTATTCTGTGATCGTAAGCTTTTAACTTTATACGAACTACATTTGACATTTAAAGTCCTCCCTTCGCCTATATCTTAGTATAGACTTGCTCCGCGTAAATTCTCTGATTTTACCAGTCAACTTATCCTGGCGTATCAGTAACCTCACACATCTAAGCAGCCACACAGTTAAAAGTATATCATCAAAACCCCTATAAAATCAAGCATTTTTTAGATTTTTCAAAATTAAATTTAAAAGGACAATATCTAATATTGTCCTCTAAAATATAATATTAAGTATTTATTTTTATATTTTTGACTACATGTTATCAAAAACAAGTTATTTTTTTCTTTAGAAATAAGTGATATTTTCTCGTTTTTTTTGATTAATTTAATATCATATAAAGAATAAATATATTTCTTTTTATTGTAATAAAGATTAATAATATCATTTATTTTTAACTTATCTATATTGTTGAAATAAGAGTGTAATCCCGTTCCAGAATGAGCAGCAATATAAATATTCCCAACTTCTCCTGGATATACAGAATAATCAAGTATAGTTACATTCTTATCTACATTATTATTCTTATCTTCTTTTGATAATATTCCCTTCTTTAAATTGATCTTAGGTATCTCGAGAATTATTTTATATTTATCTTCTATTTTATTATTTGTATTTATCTTTTTTTCTTCTTTTTTTAACGGTTCACCATTTATTTCATTAATAACTGTTTCAATAATTATTCTATCTTTTTGACTTTCGTAGTATATTGCTTTAGAGATAGATATATAAAACGCTGAAATAGATGCTAAAAATAGTAATAATTTAATCTTTAACACAAACTACTAAAATTAATAATATTCCAGATACTAATAATAAAATACTAAGTACTATTGTTTTAAGATCTTCATTTGTATCTGGTACTTTGATATCATTTAAATAATATTCAAATATATTATTACTTTCCTCTTTTACTTCTATATTAAAATCATCTACTTTTTTATATCCTTCTGTAGTATTCTTTTGACGAAACAAATATTTTCCATAAGGTAATTCTATTTCTATTATTCCATTTTCATCTGTTGTTACTTCGCCATACTTATTATTGTTTGAATCATATATTACGAAAGTTATTCCTTTTTCCACTCTTTTTGTATTATTATCGCCAAAATATTTATATATTTTTATTTTATTTTTAATAACTTCATTTTTTAATTCTAAATCGTAATCTTTTTTAACACTATTTATATTTATCTCATACTCATTTGAATCTATTTTATAACCAACGCCACTCTTTTTTTCTTTTATCTTATATCTACCATATTGTAAATGATCAATTATTCCTTCATTATTTTCACCAATAGTTATTTCACCAACTAACTTATCATATTTATATACTTCATATACTGCACCGATTAATGAAGCTTGTCCTTGTGGTATAGTAGTACTATTTTCACTATCTATTTTTTTAATTTTAATTGAACCACTATCGATATTTAAAGTGATTTTAGTACTTATTTCTTCAAAACTACCAACTAATAATGTATTTTGATAAGTACTACTTACATATACTATAGGTGGTGTATTATATTTTTTATCTTTTTTAGTAAAATATATATCTATAGTATCTTCATCTTTTGTATTAAATATTAAATTATTACCGTCTTTTACAACATCAAATTCTTTATTAGTACTAATATCATAGTCAACTAAAACACTATTAGAATCATTTAATGTAATATGTTCATTTATTGAAACATCATAAATATGATTAGCAAATGAAGGTAATTTTTTATGATTACTTACTAAATTTTCTAATTCTTTCGTTTCACTTTCAAATTTATTTACTTTATTACCTTCAAAAGTATCTGTCCAAAAGAAAGAAGCATTTTTATCAATTGTTTTCCATATAAGTATTTGAGTAATAGGATACCATTTTTCAGCAGTATGTCCTTTATATCCATATCCATAATAAGCAAGTAAACTTATTCTTTCCCAATCACTTTTAGATATATTTAATAATTGTTCATAATTATAGTCATATCCCTTTAAAGTAGCATCTTCATTTAAATCAACAAACGGTTCAATACAATATACTATTTTATTATCAGATGCTCTCTTTTTAAATTTAGCTTTTCTATATTCAGTTACACCATTTTTTGTTTTTCCATAATAAATATTATCAATTACATCCGAAATATAGAATTTATCTGAATAAGTTAATGCATATACATTAATTTTTAAACCTATTATTAATGATAATATCGTAATAAACAATATTATCTTTTTCATATTCCTCCTTCTACCATCAATATTATTATTACAAATAAAAATATAATTTCCTAAAAAAAAGAAGAAAAATATTATTTGTAGATTATTAACTCATGTTGAGCACGAGTACAAGCTACATAATATAAATATCTTTCTTCATTTTTATATTCATTATTTTCATCAATATATATTATTACTGAATCAAACTCTAATCCTTTAGCCACGTATGATGGCACTATTACTAAATCTTTCTTAAAATTAACAGAATTATAATTTAGTAGAGAAATATCTTCGAATTCTTTATTAAGTTTTTTATAAAGATATTCACTTTCTTCATCAGTTTTAGTAATAATAGCTAAACTTTTATATTCAAACTTTAATCTTTTTATATCATTTATTAATTCATCAATATTATTCTTCTTAGTTTGAACAGGAATATTATCACTTTTTCTAATCGCAGATACATGATTTAGTCCTAATATTTTATTAGTATACTCAATTATTTCTGGACTAGAACGATATGTTTTCTTAAGTTCTAAATACTTTGTATCAGTTTTAAATACTTCTTTTAGTATTTCTAAACTTTCATATTTATAGTAAGGATTAATAGTTTGATTAATATCACCTAAAATAGTAAAGCTTGCTTTTTTAAAGATATTTCTTAGTATTATATATTGTATTAAAGAATAATCTTGAGCTTCATCTATTACTACTTGTTCAATTAATCCTCTATAATCAAATCCTTTTAATAATGATTTTAGATATGCAAATAAACATGCATCTTCATATTTAATTATCTTATTTTTTACCGTTTCATTTATTTCATTATCTGTAATTGATTTACCATAACTATTAACAAATGCATTACTTTTATAAAACTCTTTATATATCTCTTTTAAATTAAAAGGAATATTTAATAAATCTAATAATACTGCTCTTATTGATCTTGCTTTACTCTTATTACTACGATAATAATTATCAGATAATTTTTCCGCGATTAAATCTAATCTTTCATCTAAAAGCATTTTACTATAACGATCTTTTAACATATCATTAAGTTCATCTTTAGTAATTGTAAAATCTCTATTATCAATTCCATCAGTAAATTCTATTTTTTGTAACAATTCATCAACATATAGTTTTAAATCTTCTATTACTTTATCACTTTGTTTATATCTTACTAAGTCAACATTTGGTTCTTCATATTTATAATATCTTTCTATAAATGATGAAAATGATTCCACTTCCTTAAATTCTTCTATATAACTAATTAAGAAATCATGGAAAGTTGTTTGCATAGTATTTTCTTCTCCAAGTTCTGGAAGAACATTAGAAATGTACTCTGAAAATATTTGATTTGGTGAAAATATAAGTACATTATTAGATGATAAATTCTCTATTTTATATAATAAAAATGCTATTCTATGAAGTGCTACACTAGTTTTACCAGAACCAGCAATTCCTTGAACAATTAAATTTTTATCTTCAACATTTCTAATAACTGCATTTTGTTCTTGTTGAATAGTATTAACTATATTCTTCATTTTATCATTGGATTCAGTAGCTAAAACTTCTTGTAATAATTCATCATCAATATTTAAATTGTTATCAAACGCTCTAACTAACTTACCATCTTTTATATTAAATTGTCTTTTATTTAGTATTTCTCCTTCTACTATTCCTCCTGGTGCCTTATAACTAGCTGGTCCAGTTTCATAGTCATAGTACATAGAACAAATTGGACTTCTCCAATCGTTTACTAAATAAACATCATTTTCTTCATCTTCAACATAAGTAATTCCAATATAGATTTTATTAGTTTCATTTCCATTTTTAAATGTCATTGCTCCAAAATATGGATTATCTTGTACGCGATATAATCGTCTTAAATATTTGGCTTTATTTTGCATAAGCATTACTTCAGCATCATTTGTTGCTATAATACTTTTCATTTCAGTTGGATCCATATCAGTTTTACTATCCCAAATAAATTTTTGGAATTCTTGAACTTTATCTTCTCTTTCATAAAGTTCTAATCCAAGTTTAGAAATCTTTTCTCGGATGACATCAATTGTAATACCTAAGTAGATCTTTTCTTGATTTAAATCTTTTTCAGTTATACTCATAATCCCTCCTAAAAATAAAACGAACCAAAATACAAATGATTCGTTTTTATATATTCAAGTTGCAAACAAACTAATTAGAAAGATACACTATTTTTTATCTGATGTCAACGATTTGCTCATTCCTTTTTCTTCATAAAGTTTAATAACATCATGTCCTTTTAGTTTTAAGCTAATTTCACCTTTACTCTTTGATGTAGAATCTATAACAACTGCTACTGTATCACCTAAAGTGTATTCTTCTCCACCTTTAGTAATAGATAAACAATCTTTATTAAACCTGGTTTTTCCTTCACCTTCTATATTGTTAGTATGGACAAAACCTTCATATACATCATCAAAAACTACGCGCATTCCAGATGCACTCATCTCTAATATAGTACCAGTGAATTCTTCACCTTTATGCTTGCTCATAAATTCAGCCATCTTAGAATCCAACACTTCATATTCAGCATGGTCTCCTTCAACTTCCCTTGCAGATGCTTGCTCAGCATATTCATGAACTTTAAGTGCTAATTCATCCATGAATTCTTTATCATTTCTTTTTTTCTCAAAATCTTTACTCAAATATAAATCGATTAAATTATGAACAACTAAGTCTGAGAATCTTCTAATTGGACTAGTAAAATGTGTATAAAATCTTAACCCCAATCCACAGTGACCTAAATTATTATCAGAATATTTAGCTTTTGACATACATTTAAGGATTAACAAAGATATAGGAGCAAAAAATTTAGTATTTTTTATTCTTTCTAAGAAACTCTGAATATCTCTATTATGCATACTTTTTGGTATTAAACCATTAGGAAGAATATTAGCAATTTTATTAAATAAAGGTCTCAATTTAAATCTATCAATACTTTCATGAATACGGAAAATAAATGGTAGATTTGCAAACATTTTAGCAACACTTGTGTTAGCAGCAACCATAAAGTTTTCTATCAATCTTTCTGCACTTCTTTGATAATTTGCTTTAACTGAAATAATATCTCCTTTTTCATTAGTTTTAGTTTTTACTTCATGAGAGTAGAAATCAATCTTACCTTCAGCAATCCTACGCTTATCTAATGCTTTTGCAAGTTCTCCCATTTCTAATAAAATATCTGAATATTCTTCATACCCTTCTGGAACTACACCTTCTTCTAAAATTTGGTTAACAGCAGTATAAGTCATTTGTTTCCTAGATCTAATTACACTATGAAAAACATTTGAATTAACTATTTGTCCATCTTTTGTTATTTCCATTTCACATGTTTTAGTAAGTCTATCTACATTTGGTTTTAAGGAACATATTCCATTAGATAATTTTTTAGGTAACATTGCAATTACTCTATCTAATATATATAAAGATGTACCCCTTCTTCTTGCTTCTTCAAATAATGCGCTTCCAGGTTTAACATAATGAGATACATCAGCAATATGTACTCCAAGTAAATAGTTCCCGTTAGGAAGTATTTCTAAAGATATCGCATCATCTATATCTTTAGTATCTTCACCATCTATTGTAAATACTATTTTTTTACGGTAATCTCTTCTATTTGATAAATCTTCTCCACTAATATCTTCAGGTATTTTCTTTACTTCTTCTTCTACTTCTTTTGGATATCTTTTATAAAATCCATGTTTATTAGCTATTACTTCTATATCGTAATTAGGATCATTTACATTCCCTAAATACTCTTTAACTGTTCCATGATGTGTAGGAGCATTTGATTCTCCTTTTTTTCTCTTTCTTTGAGAAGTCTTTCTATAAAAATCATCTCGTCCAGTTGCATCTAATTCAACAGATATCAAGTCACCTTCTACATAATCTGCTAATTCAGATTCATCTACTTCAATTCTTAAAAACTCGTTATCTGAGATTGGCATTGCATATTTATGTCCATCTTCTTCAATAATTCCACACGCAATTGAACCAAATCCTCTTTTTAATATTTTTTCAACATAATAGTCATCTCTACCACCATCACTATTAAGTACTACAATATCTCCAGGAAGAGCTCCGCCAAGATTTTCTTTAGATATTTTAATATTAGAGTTTAATAAAACACCAACTCCATGGCGATTTACAGAAACAGTTCCATATTTTTTACTAGAACGAGACATCAACATAAATTCCCTATGTTTATTCATATAGACTTTTCCTTCTACTTCTAAATTATGTAAAGCAGTAAGAACAATCTCTTTCTCGTCTAAAGATAATCCAAGATTATCACATATTTCCTTAATCTTTACTCCACTAGTTAGTGTTTCTAAATATCTTAATAATAACTTCTCTAACTCAACCATACTGTACCCCCATACATTATAATTCAATTATTTTAAAACATCACTTGACTTGGCATTAATTATTAAATTTGAAAACGAATTATTTAAATAGTAATAATATCCAGCTGCTGCAATCATTGCTGCATTATCAGTGCAGTATCTGATAGCTGGGAATGAATATTCTACATTCTTTTCATCACATAGTTTTGATAATTTTTCTCTTATTGCTAAATTAGCTGCTACTCCTCCAGCTGTAATGAAATATTTAATATTCTTTTCATCTATTGCTTTTTCTACTTTTTTTGCAAGTACAGTTGTAACGACTTCTTGAAAAGACGCCGCTAAATCTTCTTTATTTAATTCTTCTTTTCTTTGTTCTAAGTTATGTGCCAAATTAATAACAGCACTCTTTAATCCACTAAAACTAAAATTATATGAATCATCATTAAGTGGTATTGGTAATTTATAATTTGCATTTCCAATCTCTGCCATTCTATCTATATGTGGTCCTCCTGGATATGGAATTCCAACTACTCTAGCAACTTTATCATAACATTCACCAACAGCATCATCTAATGTTCCACCCAACACTTCAAAATTTAGATGTTCTTTCATATATACTAGTTCAGTATGTCCACCACTTATTACAAGTGCTAAAAGAGGAAACTTCATTTCCTTAACTAAATTATTTGCATATATATGTCCAGCTATATGGTGAACTGGAATTAAAGGCTTGTTATAAATAAAAGATAATGTTTTAGCTGCTTCAAGACCTATAAGTAGCGATCCAATTAACCCTGGACCATAAGTAACTGCAATTGCATCTATATCTTTTATTTCCATATTGGCTTTTTCTAAACATTCTTCTATAACTATAGTGATATTTTTAACATGTTGTCTACTTGCTATTTCAGGTACAACACCACCATAATTTTTATGTATATCAATTTGACTTGAAATAATAGTTGCAATTTCTTCTTTTCCGTTTTTTACAATAGCGCAACTTGTTTCATCACAACTACTCTCAATTCCTAAAATATAAACATCTTTCATTAAATCATCTCTTTTTTCATCAATATTCCATCAATCCCATTATAATATCCTTTTCTTGTAGCACATTCTATAAAATCATACTTTTTATATAAATTAATTGCTGGAATATTATCTATTCTTACTTCTAAAGTAATATTACTAATATTATTGTCTTTTCCAAATGATATAACCTCATTCATCAAAGAAGAGGCAATATGTCTTTTTCTATATTCTTCTAAAACATAAATATAGTCAATTTCTATCCTATCATAAATAAAAGATATTTCAATAAAACCTAAAATACTATTATTATCTTTAAAAGAATAAAGAATCTTATATGGATTAGTTATCATTTCTTTTTTTAGTTCTTTTTTTTGTTTTATTATATCATTATATATAACTTGAATATCCATAATATCTTTTTCATTGTCTATATTAACAATTTCTATCATTTAGATTTTCCTCAGCTTCTGTTAATTTTAAATAATTAGCATCGATTAAATGAGGATTTATATCCTCTCTATCTTTATATCTTTCTACTATCTTTAATATATCTGGATTATATGAATTTATTTCACCATCTAGTTCTAAATTATCGTTAGTAATATATGTATAATCGCTTGTCATACCATTAGCTGCCATTTCAAGCACACTTTTTTTCATATATTGATCTTTCATTATAGAGTTACCCTCATTATCATATATTCCTGCATAAACATAGTCACGTCTAGCATCTATTACAGGGACATAAAAACCATATTCTAGATTTGTTGTTGCCATAGCTTCCAAACTAGATATTACAGAAATTGGTATATTAAGAGTCCATGCATATACTTTAGCAATGGTAATACCTATTCTACAACCTGTAAAACTTCCTGGTCCATTAACAAGTATTATTTTGTTGATATCAATTGGCTTAATATCATTCTTATTAAACATTTCAGCAATCATTGATAAAGCCATTGTAGATAAATCATGGTCAAACTTTTTCTTTATCTCACAAACAAGATTATCTTCTTCAACAATTCCTGTATATAAATAATTTGATGTTGTATCTATATATAAAATTCTCATAGAATTGCCCCACAAATATCTTCATATTTCTTACCATGAGGAATAATTTTTAAAACTCTTTGATTCTCATCAATTACTTTAAACTTAATATCTAATCTTTCGTCGGGAAGATAATCAGCTATCGTATCAGCCCATTCAATTATAGTTACTCCGCCCTTAGTAAAGTATTCATCAATTCCAAGTCCTTCGATATTACCATCTAATCTATAAACATCCATATGATATAAAGGTAATTCACCACTAGTATATTCTTTAATAATGGTAAAAGTTGGAGAGGTAATATTATCTTCTATTCCTAAAGCTTGTGCAAATCCCTTGGTAAAAACAGTTTTCCCACTACCTAAATCTCCTTCTAAACAAATAACCATATTTGGAAATTTTTCAGATTCAATGTTTTGTGCTAATTCAATTGTTTCATTTTCACTATAAGTTGTTATTTTTTCTATCATTCCCAATCACCTTAATTTATTATAACAAAAAAAAAAGAGATTATATAGTCTCTTTATTTTTATTTAACAGTTCTTTCAACTAATCTAGTTGGAGGTAGTAGAGATAAAACTTTTGATTTTACATCCTCTAAAGGGGTTTCTTGATCTACTTGTGCACTTGCCATTTCAATAGCACCTCCACCACCAAATGGTTCCATTATTTTTCCACCATCAATATTACCGTTAGATCTAACATGAATACTAACCTTATCATCTTCATCTATTTGTCCAATAGCAAATGATACATCAGCATATTTTCTTAAAGCATTTGCTATTTTTGATAAAGTAATCTTATCACTTTTTTTATCATTTAAAAGAAAAGCAACTGTACTATTAACTTGAATAGATTCATCTGAATCAACTTCAGGAAGTGAATCAGTTCTAGTCATTTCATATAAAAATAGTTTCCCAGAATGCATGCATTTTAAAATAATATCATATATCTCCATATCGGTATAAAAGTTTGATCTAAGTATTTGTGTAACATATGCATCTGCATTTTTATCTATATTCATTAATTTCGCAATTAAAGATAGTAGAGCTGGAGTTCTCTTTTGTTCATAATTATCTGTATCTTGATTTATTCCAGCTAAAACTGCAGTTGCAATATCTTTAGGACATGAGATTCCAAATGAAGCTAACACTCTATAAGCAATTTCTGATGCACTAGACTTAGTTTTATCAATAAAAAACTTATCAGCATGCATTGTTCCAGCATTAACATCATGATGGTCGACAACCATAACATGTCTAAATCTATGTAGATCATCACTTAATGCAATTCTACTAGACTGATTAACATCAGTAACTAAAAGGAAATCATTATCTCCAAGTAATCTTAAACAATCATATTTGTTAATAAAACGAATAGACGAACATTTATCATGCATTAATTTTTTTACACTAGATTGTAATTTAGATTGCCAATCATTAACAACTACATATACTGATTCAGGATTCTTATCAAAAGTACTATCTTTTTCTTTTTCTTTTTTTCTTAACCATTCAGAAACATAAGCAAATGTAGCAGCTGAACCGATTGAATCAAGATCAGCAACATTATGCCCAATAACAAAAACTGAATCACTTTCAAGTACAAATTTTTCAAGATTAACCTTCAAATCAGAGATAAATGTTTTACTCTCTGCTGGTGTTGTTGAGTAAATCACTTTTGGTAACAATTCTAAATCAATAGTATTAGGATTATCAGTATCCATAATCATGTCCCTTTCTAATGCAACATATTATAACACAATATA
Organism: Bacilli bacterium; assembly: GCA_017541325.1. Taxonomy (GTDB): domain Bacteria; phylum Bacillota_I; class Bacilli_A; order RF39; family UBA660; genus RUG11788. The sequence goes on along the minus strand of JAFXZI010000007.1, from coordinate 414 downwards.
TAAAAATCCACAATTTTTGTGGATTTTTTTGCAAAAAAAAATTATTGGCAACGACCTATTTTAGCATTCACTATCTTCGGCACTTAAGAGCTTAACTTCTGTGTTCGGAATGGGAACAGGTGTACCCTCTTAGTCATAGTCACCAATAAAGAATTATTGAGTAATAATTCTCTGAAAACTAAGATAATGTGTTTACGATCTAATCAAATAAACAAATATGATTAAATCCTCGATCTATTAGTACTGGTCAACTCAACATATCACTATGCTTCCATCTCCAGCCTATCAACGTGGTAGTCTTCCACGGATCTTACTTTATAAAAAATGGGAAAACTCATCTTGAAGTTGGCTTCCCGCTTAGATGCTTTCAGCGGTTATCCTCTCCCCACATAGCTACTCTGCACTGCCACTGGC
>JAFXZI010000001.1 GCA_017541325.1 Bacilli bacterium | reverse complement strand
CAAATCCAGATACTAAATGTAAAAAATTAAGTTATTTTTATAAACTTTAATAAATTTAAGAAAATGAAAAAGCCTTATTTTATAAGACTTTAACTGATTATTAAATTATTACGAACTGGTTTTTAAATTTCCCCCTGAAGATCCAGTCGTGAGACTGGGTCGCTTTTTTTTATTATAAAAATATGATATGATATTTTTGTATTGGAGGTATTAAACTATGGATATAATAATAAAAAATAATGTAGATCAACTTGAAGTGTATCAAGAATTTAAAAAACATTGTAAATTTTGCGGTGAAGCAATTCATGAAAATGGAGTTAGAGTATTAAGTGTTCAAAATGGACATGATTTAGATTACAGTATGGTTGTTGAATATTTTCCTGTTTCATCTGGTTTATCTTCTCCTACTGATTCTTTAGTTGTTAAAGGAAGAGCTCCAGGAATGTATAGTTCTTCAGATGAATTACTAGATATTGGATATGAGATGCTTGGACAAGATTCATTTTATACAAAAGAAGAAGTTGAAAAGATGGAACGTTCTGACGGACATTTAACTACTTTAAGTAAATAATTATAAAAAATAATAAAGAGATCTAAACATAAATTGTTTAGTCTTTTTTTATGAAGTTGATTCAACTTTAAGATGTAGATTGCGTAAAGAAATGGAAACTGGAAGTTATATATGGTCTTCTAAGAAAGATGCTGAGGTAGAATGCTTGTATTTCTTTTTGAATAGAGTCCTTCGCTATAATGATTATTATATGAATTATGGAAGAGAACCAGTTTATGAAGTTCCTGAAAAACCAGCAGTTAAAGCGCTTGGACAAATTAGTAATTAAAAAAAGATACTGAAATGTATCTTTTTTAATTTAAGTTTTTAGTAACTCTAAATCTATTTTTAACTTTTTCAATGTTTTTTCTATGAGTTCTAAACAAATCTAAGTAATAATCTTTATATGGCAATTCTTGACCAATTATTTCTTCTGTTTTTTCTACTGCGCTAGTAAATGCATTTTCATCTAACATATTAAACATAGTATTAAAAAGTTCTACTTCTTCAACTGGGAATGTATCAATAATATTATCTATTTCCAAAAAACTGTCTCTTCTTGGATTTCTATCAAGAGATGTCATAATAGACTTATCAGCACTAAAACAGTTATCATTATCTAATAAATAAATTTGAACATGTCCATCTTTATCTAAAAAACCCCAATTGTTATTATTACGATCATAATTAAGTAATAATAAGTCCATAAAATACATTTTTATTATATCATTCATTAAAGAATCAAAATCATCTGGATATTCTTCCATTACAAAGGATCTTATATCATTTATATTAGAAGAGAATATTCCTGCATCAAATGCTGTTGTAAATGGTCCTATTTCATTTAAATCTTTACTTAAATAATATTTAGTTCCATCTACTACTATTGGAATATAATGAGCATGATTAAGTCCGAATAATTCTTCTATTTGTTCTATAAAAATTTCCATAAAAGTACTATTACGTTTATAAAAATATTTAGAATTATCTATTTCAAATGTACCTCTAATACCAAAATTTTTATTTAGCATAATTATCCCCTCAAATAATGTGAACTATTATATCATAAATAAGATAAAAAAGATAATGTCAAGTTAATTGTTATTACTAATTTAAAATGATAAAATAAATTTAGGTGATAATATGGAAAAATTAGAACAACAAATAAGAACAAGTAGTATGTTAGATGTAATTGAATTAGATAGAAGAAGAGGAATATATACAATTGCTGATTTTGATAATGAGGCAAGAAGTGGAATATATAGAGATGTATTAGATAAACTATTAGAGAAGAGTCCATTAGAAGAAGAAGATTTAGTAGTAAGAGCTTTGATGACTAAAAATTTATTAAAATATGTTGATATTTCAATGAGATATGTAATGAATAATGAACCTGAAAAGTGGGTTCAAATAAAACAAATGGCAAGAGATGGAGTATTAGATCCTACATTTGAAACTTGTGATAATCCTTTAGCAGTTGAATTACAGCATAATAATTATATATATGCTCGTAATATTGAAACAAAAAGATCTACACTATTTGATACTAATGAAGTTCTATTCCTAACAAATAAATTAAAAGATATTAGTTATGAAACTTATAACGAAGGATTATTAAAAAGCGAAGATAAAACTAAATAATAGAGTATTTAAAAGGAACTAAATCTATTAGTTTCTTTTAATTTATGCTAAACTTATTTTAGATTAGTGGTGATAGAATGAATGATAACATAGATTTTTATACTTATTTAAAAGATAGTTCTAGAAAATATAATAAAAGTATTTTAAAAAAAATAGAAGATCTTGATATTTTAGATAATATTATAAAAGATGATTTAGATAATAAATCAGATTTACAAATAGATATTATAGATGTAAGTAAAGATAGTATTCTATTAACTGAAATAGAACCAGAAATAATAAAATATTTAATAATATTTGAAGATGATACAAAAGAAAATATAAAAACATTATTTAATAAATTGAGAAGAGATTATCCAGAAGTATTTAATGAATTAACTAATTATATAAGAGAATTAGTATTAAATGGAGAAGTTTTAAGAGTTGCATCTAATTTTGATGCTATATGTATTCAAAGTTCTTTAGTATTTTTAAAAGAAATGGATAGAAGAGGAGTAGATGAAGCAGCAAAAACTGATTTTTTAAAATCTACTTTATTTGGTGATGAATATAATAGTGAATTTAATTATTTAACTAGAATGTTATATGAACATGTTTCTGATTCAGAACAAGAATGTTTAGAAGATATGATTGATGCATTAAGATATTATTATAAAAATGGATCTCAAGAAGAAGCATTAGATAATATGAGAAAGTTAGCTGTTTTAGTAGTAGAAACAGGTTTAAGTTTTAAGAAAACAACTGATACATCATGTTATTCATGGGTTAATAATACTATTTACTTAAATGAAATATTAGGTACTAGTTTAGTAGCAGTACATGAACTTGGACATGCTATAGATAGACAATATCATTTAAGAGATATGTCAGTAAGTTCTGATACTATTATAGATAGAGCAAAGTCAAGAATATCTACTAATCCAAGAAGTATAGAAATAATAAATGAATGTAATAATTATTTAAATGCTATAGGTATAGCAGCAAGAGATGTTTATGAAGAAACATTAATAGAAACATATGGTTCTTTAGAAGAAGCAAGAAATGCTTTTATAGATGAAATAGTAGATGCACTAGCAACAGATAATCTAGAAGGTATATTTGATGCATATGAAATGTCAGAAGAATTAAGAGAAAGAATTAAAACAGGTATACATGATCGTACAATAGATTCTGAAGAAGTAACTGATATTTTTATGCAAGTAGCGGAAGATAATTATGTAAAAGAAATAAAATATCAACAAGAAGAAAGTATGTTCTTAGATATAATAAGTGCAATATATAAAGGAGAAAGTGCTAGAGTATTTGGTATACCTATATCATTACATTTTAGACATACAAGTGATTATTATAGAGAGCATCCTGATAATGCAATGTCAGAAATAATTGCTAATATGAATGGTTTATTAGTATCAGGTAATACAAGACTTTTAGGTTATGTAAAAGAACTAGCAGGAGATGACTTCTATGATGAAGTAATAAGAGAAAGAAGTTCCAAAAGAAATAGTGAATGTGTTAGAGGGAGGACAAATTAGTATGAATAAAGATGAAATATTATTAGAATCTCTTTTATTATCTTTATATAAGAAAGATTATGAAGATAATATACCAGAAGAATATAAAGATCTAGAAGGAAAAGAAAGAATAAAAGTATTATCTAAATCTTTAGAAGATAAAGTACCAATAAGTACTACTTTAGGTTTAGATAGTAAAGATAAATAAAACTCAGGATAACTTGAGTTTTTTATTTACGTAATTTTATTTAATTATATGATAATTAAATGAGATAATAAACAGAAAAGAGTAAAAGGAAATACAGGTGAATTTATAAAATAATAAAAGGACTTATTTAAGTCCTTTTTATATGATAGAAATATATTATTTAAAATGGTAGAATAGTAATAGGTGATAAGATGAGTACTTTAGAAGAGATAAGTAGTAAATTAAAATCTGATGATATGAAAGTTTTTGATGAAGGTTTTTGTGAATTATATAAAAATGTATCAAGTTTAAGATATTCAGAAATTAAAAAATATATTTTGGATTTAGATTTAAGTGTTAGTGAATTGATTAGATTTCTTTCAATTGCTCCGACTAGATGTGAAGATATAGTTAGTAGAACTTTTAGATTAGAATATCTTGAAGTTTTATTTGGTGAATATACTGAAGAAAATAGTGAAGCCTTTTTTTCTACATTAGAGTCATCATCAGAACTAAGAAGAGAAGTTGCCAAATGGTATGCATATGGAGGATATTTCGAGCCATCAGAATTAGAAATATTATTAAAGATGAAAGAATTTCAAGAACTTATACTTAATAATAATGAAATAGTAGTAAATAGATTTAAACATGATGATGAATTTTTTCAGATACTACCAAAAGAGTATGCTTATTTATGCGCTTTATATGATACAAGAGGTAATGGTAAGAACTTTATTCATAGACTTTATGAGAAACATTTTTCTGATATATTAGATGAAAATGATATTTTAGAACTTGAAAGACTTCATATTGAAATAGCAGGAAGACCTAATCCTTTTGAAATAGGACTAGATATTATAATGATGGATTACGAATATTGTTTAAAACAAATAATAGAAGATCCTACTTATTTACAAGTATTAAAAAGTATTTCTTCTAAAACAGGATTAGACTTAGAAACAGTAATGAAGTTTGCTAGTAGATATGATAGAACTAGTTTATTTAAAGAAGTTTATCAAAGAGAAGATATAAGTGAAGATTTAGTAGATAAGATTAGATATATTTCTAGTGTAGGTAAAATAAAAGATGAAGGATTAATACAAGATATAGATAATGTTTCTATAGAAGAATTAAAACAAGCAGAAAAAGAAGATAAAACTAATATCATGCATAGTATTATGGGAGGACCTCATTCAAGAACTAGAGAAAATATTTTTGATGATGGATATGATAGAGAAATAATTAGTATTGATCAAGATGGAGAAGTAGAAAGAAAACAAATAGTATTTACTTCTAATCATGAAGATGGAATAAAAGAGCTTTATAGTAGTATAGAATTTCCTGAAGATTGTGAAACTGCTGTAGATAGAGCTATTTATGCTGTAACAGAATTATCTACAATTACTTTAATTGTTGAAAGAGAGATGGCTTTATCAGTAGTACCTAAAAATATGACTGAAGCTCAATTAAGTACTTTAACTGATATGTTTGAAAAAGCAAATTCAAATGGAATTGTAGCAGTTTTATCATATGATTCAGAAACTGGTGAAAAAGATTTTTGGTTTGAAGGAATAGGTGTATCTCCAGATAAAGTTTTAGAGCAACTTACTGAAGTTAAAACAGTAGGTCGTTCTATATAAAGGGGAAAATATAAGATAAAATAATTTTTAGAGAAGGGGAGAAATAAATATGAGTCAAAATTATCTAGAAATAAGTAATGTATCAAAATCATATGGTAATACTTTAGCTTTAAAAGATGTTAATTTAGCTTTAGAACCAGGAAAGATTGTTGGTATATTAGGACCTAATGGAAGTGGAAAAACAACACTTTTTAAAACGATTATGCATATAATACGTCAACAACAAGGAACTGTTAAAATATGTGGAGAAGAAGTAAGTTATGAAACTAGAAAATATATTTCTTTTATGCCAGATAAAGAATTCTTATATAAATCTATGAAAGTAATGGATGCTACCAAATATTATCAAGAGATGTTTAACGATTTTGATATAAGTAGATTTAATGAGTTAGCAAAAAAACTACAACTTGATACTTTGGCTGATGTAGATAAATTATCTAAAGGTAATAAAGAAAAACTAGTTCTTGCATTAACTTTATCAAGAAATGTTCCAATATATTTATTAGATGAACCTTTAGGAAACCTAGACCCAGTTATTAAACATGAAATGTTAACAGTAATAAAACAAAGTGTTACAGATAAAAATCTAATTATAATCTCTACACACTTAATTAAAGATATTCAAGAAATACTAGAAAGAATAATATTCCTAAAAAATGGTCATATAGAAGTAGATTGTTTAAGTAGTGATGTTACTAATAAAAGTATAGAAGATTATTACTTGGAGGTGTTTACTAATGTTTAAATATATAAAATGGGAATTGAAAGATGAATTAAAAAGGAAATCCGTTCTTGGTATAGTAGTTATTATTTTATATTTATTAATTTATATATTGCCTAGTGAAAGTGAGACAGTGGGACTACTTGCAATTCCATATATTATTGTATTATTAGGATCAATTCTTATGGCTTATTTATATGGAGCTTATAGAACAATGAAATCATATCAAAGAGATACATTTTTGTTAGAAAGTATGATTCCATTTAATCCAGGTACTTTATTACTAGCAAAATATATATTAGCGATTATATTTAATATTATATTTTCATTAGTATATGTTTTAGGTGTAGCAGTAGTACTATTTAAAGAAGCTAATTTTGATGTAGTTAAAGGTATGTTTGACTTTTTCTTTCAAATGGATTTTGATGGAATGCAAGCTTTATTAAGAATGTTATTAGTTCTATTTACAACAACAGTAGCATTTACTTCTTTTGCAACTTTGTTATTCTTAGCTATTAAAAGTTTCTTTCCTAATTTAAATGGAGCAACTCTAATATCTATTACTTTAGGATTATTCTTTTTTTCTAAAATTATTATTAGTTATATTAAAAATATTGCTTCTAATATGGATAGTTTTGGAGAAGGAGATATTTTATATTGCATATTCTTTTTAGCAATAACTGCAATATGTTATTTCATAAGTGTTATCTTTATTAGAGATAAATTAGAAGTATATAATTAATAGGTGATTATATGAAAAAGGTTTTTGGATTATTATTAATTCTTATTAGTTTTATTGTTGTTGGATGTGAAGTTGATGATTCTCCTGAAATAGAAAGTGAAGAAAAAGTAGAACTACCAGAAGTAATAGAAGAGTGTAAGGATTGTGTTTATTCAATTTATTATGAAGAAGATGAAAAAGTTCTTCCTGGTACAAAACCTAGATATCATACATATGATGAAACTTATGATGTTTTAACAAATAAAAATTATACATTAACTGAATATGAAAAGGATTATAGGAAATTAATAAAAGGACGTGCTGAAGATAAAAGATATTTTCTAGGTCACATTTTAAATAAAGATGGAAAAATAGAAAGAGCCTTTGCTTGTGGAGTACATAACGATGAACCTTTCTGTATAGAAGGAAGATTAGATAACAGTGCATTTGAAAGTAATAAAAATAGATTAATTGAAGTCTTTGGAGAGTGGATTTGTAAAGATAATGGATTAGATTTCTATTGTGATGCAGATGATATTCAAGTAAGCATGAGTTTGGATGGTGGAGGAGTATCAACAGGAGATGCTTATAAAAGAAGTGCAAAATGGTGTACTGTATATAATGATGGATACATTTACTGTGATTAATATTAAAACTAGACTTTTATAAGATTCTTTATTATAGTGTTTATAATATATATGGAAATGATTATCAAAAAAGTATAAATTAAAAACTTAGAATTAATCTAAGTTTTTTTGTTATAATAGATTTGAAAGGAGAGTATTATGGATAATAATATTATTTATACAGGAGAAGTAAAATATAATAAGAAAAATACTTTATTAACTATTTATGAAAATAGAATTACTTTTGAACAATTAAAAGGATTATTTAAGAAAAAATACAAAGTAGTAGATGAATTACTAATAGAAGATATAAAAGTATTAAAAGGAAAAGTACAAATTAAATGTAAGAAAAAAGAAATAATAATTAATACTAAAGATGAAACATATAAAATAACTTGTGATAATATTTTAGAAGCAAGAAAAATAGAAGAAGAATTATTAAAACTAAAAACAGGATCTAATTTACTTGAAAGAGCATCAGGTAGTGTTGTTAAACTATCTAAAGGAGTTATTAAAACTGGAACTGCAGTAGTAGGTGCAGTTGCAACAGCAGGAGTTGCAGTAGCGACTGCTGTTAAAAATAAAGATGAAATAGTAGAGACTATAAAGAGTTTTAAGAAATAATATTTACTAAATATCTTTGTAATGATATTATTTAATTACAATTTACATTATCAAGAGCAAGTGAGAGAATTGGCTCAATGACCTTGCACCAACCTATTAAGTTAGGTGGTAAAACCAACAAAGTTTAACTTTGAATGATAAATACGATTTAACCATATACATCGTATATGGTTTTTCTTTTCTTGATAATGTTTATTGAGAAAGGAGAAATATATGAAAAATGGAAGAGATTTGTTAGATAAGTTTTATGAACATTATCATAAAAATCAAAGAGAAGGCGGAATATACTTAGCCAGTTTAACTAATGAAGAATTCGACAGTATTTTAAAACAACCAGTAGGTTTTCCAAGAGTATATTTATGTGCGATGAGAAGAAGTTTTAAATCTTCAATAAAGAAACAAGATCAAGAAAGGAATTGAAAATGGAAGATTATAATAAAATCAATTTTATGCAATGTGGATATAGTACTATTGGTATTAGAGATGATGACTTATATAAAAATTGGGAATCAGATTTTATAAGTTATTTAAAAGAAAGAGGCTTTAGAAATTGGCAAAGGAAAGGGTATTTCTGTGGCAATGTTTTATATGTGAATTTAACAAGTAAAAGATATGCTTTTTCTTGGCCTGGAGTAAAATTCACTGAGCCAATAGCAAATAAATATATATCAATAGAAGATTTTAAGAAAATATATGAGATTTTTGAAAAATATTAAATATTATTTTTATGATATAATAATTACTAGGAGATGTTTATGGAATTAAAATTAGGTTTTGGATGTATGAGACTTCCTATGAAAGATAATAATGTAGATTATGATGAATTTAATAAAATGATTGATTATTATATGGAAAATGGATTCAATTATTTTGATACTGCTCATGGATATATTGGAGGATTAAGTGAAAAAGCAATTGGTGATTGTCTTTCTCCAAGATATGAAAGAGATAAATATATTTTAACTGATAAATTAACTAGTAATTATTTTAGAAAAGAAGAAGATATTAAACCCTTTATAGATGAACAATTAAAAACTTGTGGAGTAGAATATTTTGATTATTATTTAATGCATGCACAAGATAGAAATAATTATAAACATTTTATGGATTGTAATGCTTATGAAGTAGGTAAATCTTTAAAAGAAAAAGGTAAGATTAAACATTTAGGTATTTCTTTTCATGATACTGCAGATATATTAGATATGATATTAAGTGAACATCCAGAAATAGAAATAGTACAAATACAATTAAATTATATAGATTATGAAAGTGCTGGAGTACAAAGTAAGAAATGTTATGAAGTATGTCAAAAATATAATAAACCAGTACTTGTAATGGAACCTGTTAAAGGTGGAGGATTAGTAAGACTTCCAGATGATGCAAAAAGAGTATTTGATGGAATAAATCAAGGTAAGAATCTTTCTTATGCAAGTTATGCAATAAGATTTGCAGCTAGTTTAGATAGTGTTTATATGGTTTTATCTGGAATGAGTGACTTAGAACAAATGAAAGATAATGTAAGTTATATGAAAGATTTTGTACCACTTAATGAAGAAGAATATAAAGCAATAGAAGAAGTAAAAGAAATACTTAATAAAACTGGAGGAATAGCTTGTACTGCATGCAGATATTGTACTGAAGGATGTCCTATGAAAATATCTATTCCTGATTTATTCGCGTGTTTCAATGCTAAAAAACAATTCAATGACTGGAATAGTGGAATGTATTATGGAATACATACAAAAGATAATGGAAAAGCATCTAGTTGTATTAAATGTGGTATGTGTGAAAGAGTATGTCCACAACATCTACACATAAGAGATTTACTTGAAGAAGTAGCTAAAGAATTTGAATAAGAGACATAAAAGTCTCTTTTTTTATGATATAATTTAAGTGGTGGTTAGATGGTAAAAGTACTATTTGAAGGGAAAGCAGAATATGCTGATTATGTTAAAATAACATATGGAATTAATGATGGAGTATTTAAAATGACTCTATATAAAAAAGATAAAGCAGATAAAACAAAAATGTTTAAACAAGATGATTATGAGAATATTATTTCTTTTTCTATTAATGAATGGTTTACTAAAAAATTATTAAGTATAATCACTGAAGAAGAAATACAAAAGAAGTATGGAAATGAGGACGGATTTATAGATTTCCAAGACTTTTGTAGTAAAAAGAAAATAGAAATGCATTTTGAAACAGTGTATGATGAATATTATGATTATGAAAGATATAAAGAACTGATTGAGCATATATTAAGTAATGCTAGAACTTATCTAAATGAATATTCAAAAAAAGAAATCTTAACTGATTATGATAAAGGAATACTTCAAGGTTTATGGTTTGATGTTGATAGTATAAAAAATCAATTAAATTTTGATATAACAGAACAATATGAATATTCATCTGAATTATATGAAGAATTAAAATTAGAAGAACTATTACATGATTTGGATGAATTAATAAAAAGGTAGATAAGAATAGTTAATAGGAGGATATAATGGAAAAAACAATACAAAATAAAATAGATCAAGTTTGGAATGATTTTTTTGCAGGTGGGGTAGCAAATCCATTAACTGTAATTGAACAAATAACATATTTATTATTTATAAAAGGGTTAGATGATATTGAAACTACTAACGAACAAACAGAGCAATTACTAGAGGTAAAATTTAATAGAATATTTGATGAGGAACATCAAGAATGTAGGTGGAGTAAATTTAAAAATATGTCAGCTCCAGAAATGTATAAAGTTGTATCAGAAAAAGTATTCCCATTTATTAAAAATTTACAACCTAGTAAAGAATCATCTTTTTCAAGATATATGGAAAGTGCAATATTCGCAGTACCAACTCCATTAGTATTAGAAAAAGTTGTTAGTAAAATTGATTCTATTCCAATGAAAGAAAGAGATACTAAAGGTGATGTATATGAATATATGTTATCTAAACTACAATCTTCAGGAGATTTAGGACAATTTAGAACACCAAGACACATAATAAAAATGATGATAGAAATGATAGATCCATTACCTAATGATATTATTTGTGATCCAGCATGTGGTTCAGGTGGATTCTTAGTTGAAACAGGAGAGTATTTAAGAGAAAATCATAAAGAAATATTTGAAAATGACACATTGAAATATCATTTTAATAATGAAATGTTTTATGGATTCGATACAGATACTACTATGTTAAGATTAAGTGCTATGAATATGATGTTGCATGGTATAGATAATCCTAATATTGATTATAAAGATTCCGTATCTGAAGATAACAAAGATGAAGAAAAATATTCAATTATTTTAGCAAATCCACCATTTAAAGGAACAATTGATACTGAAAGAACATCTCCATCATTATTGAAAGTATGTAATACTAAAAAAACAGAATTACTATTCTTAACATTGTTCTTAAGAGCATTAAAGATAGGTGGTAGATGTGCATGTATAGTTCCAGATGGTGTATTATTTGGAAGTAGTAATGCTCATAAAGCTATTAGAAAAGAATTGATTGAAAATAATAAACTAGAAGCTGTTGTATCAATGCCAAGTGGAGTATTTCAACCTTACGCTGGTGTTTCAACTGCAGTATTAGTATTTACAAAAACAACTACAGGTGGAACAGATAAAGTTTGGTTCTATGATATGCAAGCTGATGGATTTAGCTTAGATGCAAAACGTACTAAAATTAGTGAATCAGATATTCCAGATATAGTTGAAAGATTTAAACATCTTGATAAAGAAGTTGATAGAAAAAGAACAGATAAGTCATTCTTTGTTACTAAAGATGAAATAGTTAATAATGGATATGATTTATCAATTAATAAATATAAAGAAATTGTTCAAGAAAAAGTGGAATATGAAAATCCAAAAGTAATATTAAAAGAAATAATGGATATGGAAGAAGAATTCCAAAAACAATTAAAAGAGCTTGAGGAGTTGTTATAATGGAATATTTAAAAGTAAAGGACTTTGCAGATGTAATTACTGGAGGTACTCCATCAACAACAGTTGCAGAATATTGGGAAAATGGAACTATACCATGGATTCAAAGTGGCTCTTGTAAAGATGGAATTATCAATAATGCAGATAAATATATTACTGAAAAAGGTCTTAATAATTCAAGCGCTAAAATTATGCCTAAGGATACTGTTGTAATAGCATTAACAGGTGCCACTGCAGGAAAAATTGGGATATTAAATATAGAAACGTCAGCAAATCAATCGGTTACAGGAATATTACCAAATGATAAATGTCGACCAATGTATTTGTTTAATTATTTAATTAGTATAAGAAATAAGATTCTTTCTGATTGCTATGGTGGAGCACAAAAACATATATCTCAGGGGTATGTTAAAGAAATGTTAATACCTGTACCGGAATTATCACTTCAAGATAAAATTATTTCAAGGATTTCAAAAATATCAAATATGATAAAGATAAAAAACAAACAATTAAAAAGATTAGATGAATTAGTCAAATCTCAGTTTGTTGAGGAGGATGTTTATGCAGTATAAGCTAACTGATTTATGTAACCCAAAGCAATGGAAGACCTTGGCAACAAGTGAATTGATTGATGACGGAAAATATTTAGTCTATGGAGCAAATGGTATAATTGGAAAATATGATGATTATAATCATAAAGAAAAAACATTGATGATTACGTGTAGAGGTGCTACATGTGGAAATGTTCACATCTCTGAACCTTATTCTTATATAAACGGAAATGCTATGTGTTTGGATAATTTAGATACTTCTAAATGTGATATAAAGTATTTATATTTTTATCTTAAAAATTATGATATGAAAAATGTCATATCAGGGTCTGCTCAACCTCAAATAACAATTAATAGTTTAAACAAAGTAATGATAAAAATTTTACCATTGTCAGAACAAAAAAATATCGTTAAATTATTTGAAAAAATCGAAAATGGAATACTAATTAAGAAAAATGAAATATTAAAATTTGATGAAATAATAAAATCTCAGTTTGTTGAGATGTTTAAGAACTGTGAGATTGTTAAATTACATGAGATAGCTGATATAACTATGGGGCAATCTCCATCATCCTCATCTTATAATAATTCTGGAGATGGTATTCCATTTTTTCAAGGAAAAGCAGATTATGGAGATAAATTTACTATAGTTAGACATTGGACAAATCAACCTACAAAATTAGCATATAAAAATGATGTTCTAATGTCGGTAAGAGCTCCAGTAGGACCTGTAAACATTTCTTCTTGTGATTGCTGCATTGGTAGAGGCTTATGTGCAATTACTTCAAAATTAGGATTAACAAATAATGAATTTTTATATAATGCATTAAACACAATACAAGATGATCTTTCTTCAAAAGGAACAGGAAGTACATTTAAAGCTATAACTAAAGATGATGTATATAATATAGACCTTCCATTAGCACCAATAGAGCTACAAAATAAATTTGCAGAGTTTGTTAAACAAATCGATAAACAGAAATTTGAATTTGAAAAGCAATTAAAAAAATTAGAAGAATTACAAGCTTCATTAATGCAAGAGTACTTTGGCTAAAGTGCTCTTTTTTATGCATAAATGTATAATATTAATCGTTCTAAAAGAAGGGGGATTGATGTTATATGAAAGATGAACTAATTAGAACAATAAATTCTGATATGAATTCATATCTTAATAATTATCAACTAGAAAAATTAAATGATGTATTACAACATAATTTTTATAATTATGAGGTAAGTGAATGTATTAAGGAAGATATATCTATTGATTATTGTACATTGTTTATATCTTCTAAAAAGATTGAAGGATGTTCTGAAAGAACAATTAATTATTATCAAACAACGATTGAAAATATGTTAGATGAAATCAATAAAGATGTTAAAAAAATTGAAACAGATGATCTTAGAAATTATTTATCGAATTATCAAGAAAAAAATATGTGTAGTAAAGTGACGATAGATAATGTTAGAAGAATATTATCTAGTTTTTTCTCTTGGTTAGAAGATGAAGACTATATTATAAAAAGTCCAATTAGAAGAATTCATAAAATAAAAACTAATAAAGTTGTTAGGGGAACATATTCTGATGAGGATCTAGAAAAATTAAGAGATGGTTGTGATGAAATTAGAGATTTAGCATTAATTGATTTTTTATCTTCAACTGGTGTTAGAGTAGGAGAACTTGTAAAACTTAATATTTCTGATATAGATTTTGAAAATAGATCTTGCATTGTTTTGGGAAAAGGAAGCAAAGAAAGAGAAGTTTATTTTGATGCAAGAACTAAGTTGCATTTGGAAAAGTATATTGAAACGAGAAAAGATAATAATCCAGCATTGTTTGTAAGTTTACAAGAACCACATGATAGGTTAGAAATAAGTGGAGTAGAAGTTAGATTAAGAAAGATAGGTAACGATTTAGAATTACATAGGGTCCATCCTCATAAATTTAGAAGGACTTTAGCTACTAGAGCTATAGATAAAGGAATGCCAATAGAACAAGTCCAAAGATTATTAGGTCATGCCAAAATAGACACAACACTCCAATATGCTATGGTTAATCAAAATAATGTAAAAATATCTCATCATAAATATATTTGTTAATTTCAAATCTCAGTTTGTTGAGATGTTTGGTGATCCTTTTTTAAATAATAAGAAATGGGAAACAATTAAAATTGGTGAGTGTTGTTCTTTAAAAAGTGGAAATTCATTGCCTGTAGATAAAGAAAATGAAGGTGGAAAAGTTTTATACGTAAAAGTTGGTGATATGAATATACAAGGTAATGAAAAATACATAACTAAGTCGTCACATATGGTTTCTGAAAACACTGCTGGTAAAGGTGTATTTGATAATGGAACGGTAATTTTTCCTAAAAGAGGTGGAGCAATTGGTACAAATAAAAAAAGATTAACAAAATATCCAATATGTGCTGATTTAAATATAATGGGGGTTACACCTAAAAATAGTATTAATTCTGATTATTTATATTATTATTTTTCTTTTGTTGACTTAGGAAGTTTAAATAATGGTTCATCTGTACCTCAAATTAATAATAAAGATATTGAACCTTTAATTATCCAAAAACCACCTATGGAACTTCAAAACAAATTTTCAAAGTTAGTAAATCAAGCCGATAAACAGAAATTTAATAAAGTGCTTAATAGTTTAAAATATACCGAAAATATGCTAAAATATAAATGTTAGGTTACTTAATGGGAGTTGGATTTATGAAGTCGAATTTTGAATTTATATCTGATACTAGATTAGTTGATATTAAACAAGCTTGTATTGAAGCAGAAAAGGGATTAGTTGTTACACCAGCAACTTGTGCTGTATTAACTAGAAAAGCATTAGAATTAGGAATTAAATGGGTTTATGGTGTTGATGGAGAGTTAGTTATACCTTATCAACAAACTTTAGCAACTCTTATTTATGATCGTACTTTTAGAAATATAATTGATGATACACTTCATAGTGAATTAGTATATATTCAAAAATTAGGTAATAATGCTATTCATAGTAATATTAAAATAACTAAGACTCAAGCTTTAGTAGCTTTAAAGAACTTACATGATTTCATTTTGTGGTTAACTTATTTGTATTGTGATAATTATGTTGAACATAAATTTGATGAAACTCTTGAACCTGAAACAGAAAATAATAAAACTTTAGAAAAAGAGAAAATAGAACTATTATCTCAATTAGAATCCAAAGAAAAAACTATAGAAGAATTACAAAAACAATATGAGCAATTAAGAAAAACTACTAAGAAAACAAAAGAAGAAAAGAAAACATATATTCCTTTTGATATTGAAGATATTTCAGAATTTAAAACTAGAAAAAATTATATTGATGTTGATTTAGCAATAGCCGGTTGGGAAATCAATAATAATGTTATTGAAGAATTACCTGTTGAAGGTATGCCCAATAAATCAAATGAAGGATATGTTGATTATGTTTTAATGGGTGCTAATGGTAAACCAGTAGGCTTAGTTGAAGCTAAAAGAACAACTAAAGATGCTCATGTAGGACAACAACAAGCTAAATTATATGCTGATTGTTTAGAAGTTAAATATGGTCAAAGACCAGTTATTTACTATACTAACGGATTTAATATTTATATGTGGGATGATATGAGTTATCCTCCTAGAAAAGTAGCAGGATATTATAATCAAGATGAACTTCAATTATTAATTGATAGAAGAAGTCTAAGAAAAGATTTAAATAATATTCATATTAATGAAGAAATTACTAATAGAACTTATCAACAAGAAGCTATTAAAGCTTTTTGTGATGACTTAAATCATAAATTAAGAAAAGGTTTATTGGTAATGGCTACTGGAACTGGTAAAACTAGAACAGCTATTTCTATTGTTGATATTTTAACCAAATATAATTGGGCTAAAAATATATTATTTTTAGCAGATAGATCTGAATTAGTAAAACAAGCTAAGAAGAATTTTAATAAATTAATGCCTAATTTATCTACAATTAATTTGACTGTAGAAAAGGAAAATGCTGAAAATGCTAGAATGGTATTTTCAACATATCAAACTATGATGAACGCTATTGATGAAGTTAAAACTAGAAATGGTAAGAAACTATTTACAGTAGGTCATTTTGATTTAATTATTGTAGATGAAGCACATAGAAGTATTTATAAAAAATATCAAGCAATTTTTGATTATTTTGATGGATATTTATTAGGATTAACAGCAACACCTAGAAGTGATTTGGATAAAAATACGTATAAGATATTTAACCTTGAAGATAATATGCCAACATATTCTTACGAATATGAAGAAGCTGTAGAAAATGGATTTTTAGTGGATTATCATACTATAGAATGTTCTACTAAATTTATTAGAGAAGGTATACATTATGATCAGTTATCTGAAGAGGATAAGGAAGAATTTGAAGAAACATTCTCTGATGATGAAGAAGTAGTGGATACAGTAGCAGCTTCCGCTATTAACTCATGGTTATTTAATGAAGATACGATTGATAAAATTCTTGAAACTTTAATGGAAAAAGGATTAAAAGTTGAAAGCAATGATAAATTAGGTAAAACAATTATTTTTGCTAAAAATCATAAACATGCATTAAAGATTCAAGAAAGATTTAATGCTTTATATCCACAATACAATGGTAAATTTGCAAGTGTAATAGATATTCATACTAATTATTATACAAGCTTAATAGAAAGCTTTTCAGATTGTAATAAAATGCCTCAAATAGCTATTTCTGTTGATATGTTGGATACAGGAATAGATATACCAGAAATAGTTAATTTAGTATTCTTTAAAGATGTTAAATCTAAGGTTAAATTTTTACAAATGATAGGTAGAGGTACTAGATTATGTGAAGACCTATTTGGATTAGGTAAAGATAAAAAAGAATTTTATATATTTGATGCATGTCAAAATTTTGAATTCTTCTCACAAAACCCTAAAGGAAAAGAGTCTACTATGGGATTAAGCTTATCTCAATTCTTGTTTGAGTTAAAAGTAGATTTAATAAAAGAACTTGAGAGAGCTGAATATTTAAATGATGAAGAATATACTAATTATAAGAATCTTCTAATGGAAGAAATGGTAGATATTATTTCTTCTCTTAATACATTAAAATTTGATGTTAAACAAAAGTTACAATATGTAGAAAAATATAAGAATATAGTTAACTGGACTAATTTAACAGATATTTCGGTTAAAGAAATAAAAGATAATTTAACAGCATTAATTATGTCTACTGATAATGAAGAGTCAGCTAAACAGTTTGATAAATTAATGTTATCTGTTGAGTTATGTAAGATGTTGAATATTAAGTTTGATAGAGAAATTGGTAGATTAGCTCATATTGGTGATGGATTAGTTAGAAAACTAACCGTTCCTGATGTAGCTAGTAAACAAGAAGATATTCAGAAAATTAGACAAGAAAATTATATTAAAAACTCTGATATTTTTGAAATAGAAAGAATAAGAGAAGCATTAAGAGAGTTGATAAAATATCTTGATAAAGTAGATAGAAAGATAGTTTATACAGATTTTAGCGATGATATTAATATAATTGAGAGTGATGATAATAAAGTAACACAAGAAGAATTTACTGATTATAAGAAAAAAGTTAATTTCTATTTAAAAAATCATATGGATAATGAAATTATTAATAAGATTAGAAATAATGAAAAGATCTCATCTGAAGAATTGAATCAATTAGAAAAAATATTATTTAATGATTTGAACTCTAATGAAAACGAATTTAATTTAAATTATAATAATGAATCATTAATTTTGCTTGTTAGAAAAACGGTTGGATTATCTAAAGAAGCTATTGATAATTTATTTGCTAAATATATTAATGAGAATGATTTAAGTGTTGAACAAACAAGATTCGTTAATTTAATAAAAAATTATATTGTTAAAAATGGTGTAATAGATAAGAGAATATTAAATGAAGATCCATTTACTAGTTATGGTAGTATTACAGACATCTTTAATGGGAATATGAATATTATTCAAATAATTGTAATGATAATAAATATAATTAATGAAAATGGATGCTATAAGCAGGCATAGGAGGAAATATGGCAAAATTTGAAGTAAATAATGTTAGTGTTAGTACTTTATTAGGTTATGTAAAAGATGGAACAATAGCTATTCCTGAAATACAAAGACCTTTCGTATGGGATACTACTCAAGTAAGAGATTTAATTGACTCTCTTTATAGAGAATATCCTGTTGGATATATTATTACTTGGAAGAGTCCAGATGTTAAATTAAAAGATGGTACTTCTTCTGAAGGTAAACAAATTTTAATTGATGGTCAACAAAGAGTAACAGCTTTAACAGCAGCTCTTTTGGGCCAAGAAGTATTAGATGATAATTATAAGAAAAGAAAAATTAAGATAGCTTTTAATATTCAAACAGAAGAATTTCAAACTAATAACCCAGCAATTGAAAAACAAGAAGAATGGATATCAGATATTTCTGATTTCATGAGAGATGATTTTAATACATTTGATTTTATTAGTGAATATTCTAAAAAGTTTGGTATGGATGCTAATATAGTAAGCAACAGAGTAACTAAACTTAGATCTATTAAAAATGTTTCAATTGGTAGAATTGAACTGGGTTCTGCACTAGATATAGATGTAGTTACAGAAATATTTGTAAGAATTAACTCTAAGGGTGTTGTATTGTCACAAGCTGATTTTGCTATGAGTAAGATTAGTGTTAATGAAGAATATAACGGAAATGATATTAGAAAAGCCATCGATTATTTCTGCCATTTTGCTAAGACACCAATAGATTTTGATAATATTAAAGAAAATGATAAAGACTTCAGTAATAAAGATATATTTAACAAGATTACATGGATTAAAGATAATAATGATGATTTATATCTTCCTAGCTATGTAGATGTACTAAGAGTCGCATTTACATATAAATTTAAAAGAGGTAAATTACAAGACTTAGTAAGTTTATTATCAGGTCGTGATTTTGAAACTCGTGAGTATAGAGAAGATGTTGTAGCTGAAAGTTATAGTAAGTTATATGATGGTGTAAGACAATTTGTTAATCAAAGTAATTTTGAAAGATATGTAATGATACTTAAATCAGCAGGTATTATTGATGGTGATTTAGTTAGATCTCAAAACGTATTAAACTTTGGATATATCTTATACTTATTATTAAGAGAAAAACAAATTGCTCCAGATAAAATAGAATCTTTAGTAAGAAGATGGGTAATCATGTCTATTATTACTCAAAGATATACTTCTTCGCCTGAATCACAATTTGATTTAGATATAAGAAGACTAAATGAAGCAGAAGATATTGTTCAATATATTAAGGAAGAAGAAGAAAGAAGATTAGGTGATACATTCTGGGATAATATTTTAGTTGAAAACTTCAATACGTCAGTTGCAAGTTCACCTTATTGGAAGACATTTGTTATTGCTCAAATCAAGTTAAATAATAGAGCGTTCTTATCAAGAGATATTGATGTTAGAACTCTAATAGAAGGAAGAGGAGATGTTCATCACATTTTTCCTAAAGATTATCTTCAAAAGAATGGTAAAGATAATAGATCTATTTATAATCAAATTGCGAACTTTGCTATGCTTCAAACAGAAGTTAATATTCAAATAGGTAAAAAAGCTCCTAATGATTATATGAAATCTATTATTGATCAATGCAATGGTCAAGAAAACAAATATGGTGCTATTAATACATTAGATGATTTATATAAGAATATGGAAGAAAACTGTATTCCTAGATCTTTTGTTGATATGACAATAGATAATTATGAAGATTTCTTGAAAGAACGTAGAAAACTAATGGCACAAAAGTTAAAGAAATACTACGAATCATTATAAGTGTATTTTTTAAAGTCGATTATTCGACTTTTTCTTATGCTATAATACTTTTATTAGGAGATAAGAGATTATGGGTAGAACTAAAAAACAACATTACATTTCTAATTCTATACTAGATAATTTTTTTAAAGCAAATAAGATTCATGAATATAATTTAAAATCAAATAGGGATTATGACTGCTCAACTAGTAATAGTATGTGTTGCTCAGATGTATACGAAAGTGACTTATTTGAGGACAATAAACTTGAGGATGCTTTTGCTAAAAATTATGATGGACCATTTTCTAATGCGTTATGTGAAATTGATACTTTATTAGAAGAAAACCAAATTGAAGAGGCAATTAATGTGTTGAAACACAATTTTTACTATTATACTATTAGTTATTATAAATCATTGGCATCTCTTATTAGATTGAGTAGAAATGATAATCAAAAATTAGAAAAAAACAGTTCAACCATTCGGATGTTTAAACTTATAACAAATAGTGAATATTTAAATCAAATGTCTCGTATTTATACTAATTGCTATAATATTTATATAATTAAAAGTTGTAATAGCAATTTTGTATTATGTGACCAATTTATATCTACAGCATCTAATCATTTCAATGGATTATTTTCTAATATGAGTAATCGAGATATTGGTGTCAAAGGATCAATAATTTTATTCCCAGTATCTATAGATTATTATTTTCTTTTATACGATAAAACTATGCCGCCTTTAAACAGTATAAGTTCTAATACAATTAATGCATTAACAGAACTTGAAACAGACAAAATAAATAACATAATATACAATAATGCTACAGAAAAAGTTTGCACAATTAAAAACCAAAAATATGAATTTCACAATGTGAATTCGTATGGCGATGAATCAATATATATTGTTAATTCAAATTTAGATTCGAGAGGTTTTAAAAAGAAAAAGGAAGTTTTTTATTCTGAAAAAGAACAAGATTTATATAAAATGTTTACAGAATTTAAGTGGTGTAAATATAAAAAATTGGGTAAAAATGAAGAATGTTTTTGTGGAAGTGGAAAAAAGTTTAAAAAATGTTGTTATGATAAAGTTGAAAAGTGTAAATTGATAATGAGTAATATTCAAAATAAATCAATTGTTGAAAAGTCGCTTATAGATATACGTTTGGGATTAGAAAAATATATAGAAATATAAAATGACACATTATGACACATTGACACTAGTAATTAGTGGTGTATCAAAATTAACCGTCATAAGCGACATAAAGTGACATAAAAGGTTTAAGATTAATCATAAATCTTTTTTTGTGTTAGAATAAGTAATTGGTGATTAGTATGGAAGAAAAGTTTCTGATTTTTATTAACAAAGTGTATATAGATTTACTTGAGAAAGTTAATTGTAATAAAAGTATATTAAGAAGTGTTAAATTAATTAACAAAATTGTCAAAGAAGGGCACATTAAAGATTCTTATGTATTAATTAGAAGTGCCTATGAAGAATTGATAAGTGAATTAGCTATTGCTGCAAATCCTCAATTCCAAATAGAAGTCAAAACTAAACCCGAAATTATTAGAAAAAACGTGATTGATAATATAGATATATTATTTAAAGAGAATACTATTGATGAAAAGATGATTAGAGAAATTTATAGTTATTTATCTAATATATCCCATGAATCTACTACTAGAAGATTATTAAGAGATTTATCTAATAATAAAAAATCTAAAGCAGTAATGAAAGATAATACGTATTTTGTAGTAGCTACTGTAGCTTATATATATTTAAATAATTTATATAAAAAGAGGGAAGAGATGGAATTAATAAATAAGCTATATGTTGTAGGAACAAGTTTATTAATGAAGGTATTATATGAATTTGCTATTATTTCTACACCAGAAGAAATAGCTATGTATAATGGTTATTATATTACTGAAAAAGATATTAACTTTATGAATAAAAAGAAAGACGAAATGATTGAGATAAAAGATGATATAGTAGCTAATCCTATTAGTGAAGAAGAAGTTAAAGAGTTTTTTGTTAATTTCGATGAACTAATAGATAAATATAACTATCGTGCATTATTTAATAAGTTGATGACAAAGTAAAAGACTGCTTTTGATGGTGCTACCTATAATTATACCCATCAACCCCATCGACTACCCATCTATTTTTTAGAAATTTTTGCAAATCTTTTTAAATTCAAAATATCGAAAAATCCTTATAAAAACAGTGATTTTACAAAAACATGTGTTATGAAAACCTTACAATTTGAAAGCCCCCTGCCACATCCAACGAAAAATTAAGGTTGATTAAAGTCAATGTTTATAAGGGTTTGCAAGCATATAGAAGTTTGTTAATAATTCTTGGGAACAACTTGGGAACAAGTTTTGTTAAATAGTGGAGATATTTTAGATAAAAAGTAATGTAAAAAAAGAAGGCATTTAGCGAAAAAAGTAGTATAATGTAATCATAGAAATTCTATATAATTATAGAATTTTTTTCTTTTAAAAGGAGGATATCTATGAGGATAAAAGAAATAGAAGCACAAAACTTTAAAGGTATTGAAAAAATTAATTTATCTTTGGAAAGCTCTCCACGTAATAATGTGTTTACTTTAGTAGGTATTAATGAAAGTGGTAAAACGACTATATTAGAGGCCATGAATTCATTTGAATATAATGAAGAAAAACAGTTATCTACTATTAGTAATGCTATCATTCCAATACCAGAAGAAATAATACCTGTTAAAGATAGAACAAACTTTAATGGTAGTATAAAAATTATTACTACATTATTATTGGAAGAAAGTGATAAGGTAGAATTAAAGGAATTTCTGGAAAATAATTGTAATTTTATTTTATGTGAAAATGTTGATGAAATAAAAATAGAGCAATTATATAATTATAAAAACTCTAAATACGAGGGTACTACTCAAAAATGGGATTTAAAGTTAATTGGAAAGCCTAAAGGTTCAAGATCAAAAAAATTAGCAGAGCTTGGAGAAGAAGAATGGAAAAAAGCGGTGGACATGTTAAAAACAAAGATGCCAAAACTATTATATTTTCCTTCTGCATTATTTGATTTACCAGATAAAATATACTTGGATCCTATACCTGAAAATGATTATAAGAACAAGTTCTATAGTTTAGTTGTACAGGATGTTTTAGATTCGCTAGGTGGATCATTAAATATTAAAGAACATTTAATTGATAGAATTAAATCTGAAGATAAAAGCGATAGGGATAATTTAAAACAAGTCTGCTTAATGATGGGACGAAAGTTGTCTCAAGTTATTTTAGAAGAATGGTCTATGGTTTTAACGAACAAAGCAAAAGGTATATCAGTTGAAATTGATAAAGATCAAACAGGAGTGTTTATTGAATTTAAAATTGAGGGTGATGATGGTTATTTCCATTTAAGTGAACGTTCCCAGGGTTTTAGATGGTTCTTTGTATTCCTTCTTTTAACACAATTTAGAGGATATAGGAAAAATGAAGATAAACATATAATATTTTTATTTGATGAACCTGCTGCAAATTTATCACAAAAAGCTCAAAAACAACTAATAAAAAATTTAGAAACAATTAGTGATAAATGTACAATAATTTATACAACACACAGCCAACATCTTATTAATCCTAATTGGCTTGAAGGTGCATATATTGTTACAAACGATGCTTATGATGGCGGTGAAGAAGACTACGAAGCAAAGAATACAAATATTAGACTATATCGTTACAGACAGTTTGTTGACCAATATCCTCAAAGGGTAAGCTATTTTCAACCAATTTTAGATGTATTAGAATATGTGCCTAATGAACTTGATATGTGTGATAATGCTATTATTGTAGAGGGCAAAACAGATTATTATGTACTTAATTATTTCTTTAAAGTAATCTTAAAAAGAGAAGATCTTCACTTGATTCCTGGAATGAGTTGTAATAATGCTGATACATTAATTTCATTGTATAATGGATGGGGAAAGAACTTTATTGTTTTACTTGATTCAGATGATGCTGGAAAGACAAGTAAAAAAAGATATGAAGATCAATTTGGATCTATAGTAGAAGGAAAAATAATAACTTTAAATGATATAGATTCTTCTTGGAAAAAGAAAAATATGGAATCGATTTTAGATAATAAAATAAAACTTTTTATTGAGAAAAGTTGTTTTCCAGATAAACAAAAATATACAAAAAATCTTTATAATAAAGCAATACAGGAACTACTTATGTGTAATAAAGAAATTAATCTTCCAGATGATGTAAAAAAATCATTTGAAAAAATATATGATTATTTAAATAATTATTATAATTAAAAAATAACCGGTGACTAAACATCATCGGTTTTATTGTTATCTAAATTATCTATTACGGCAACTACTTCATCTAAAGTACTTGTAAATAGGTGTGAGTAATTTTTTAATGTTTCTTCAACTTTAGTATGGCCTAAGTATATTAACCAGAAGAGATGCACATGAATGTCTAAAATCATGAATTCTAATAATTTTTAATCCAGCAAGTGTAGCTAGTTTAGTTCTTCTAAGATATATATTAGAATCAGCTATAGGTTCAGCATCAGAAACCACAAAAAAATCATCATTAAAACCATAGTATTCTTTTTTATCCTGCTTATAGAGTATTTCTAGATCATTTAACAAGACTTTAGTAACAGGATTTTTTTTCTAATTTAAGATATCAAAAACTAAATAATTAAAACTAGTTTGTAAAAAAGCTAAACTTATTGATAATGTTTCGCAAAATAATAATATTATGTTATATTTAATTTAGTAGAGGGTGTTTATTTTGGAATTATCAAGAGTAAAGGATTATATATTAAATGGTGATGGTATAGATTTTAATTATTACGGACAAAGAGAATATGTTAAACCACCATTAGAAGATGAATTTGAATTATATAATTATTTTTTATATGTTGCAGTTAAATATTATAATTTTGATATTAAAAAGTCTTATAAACGTAAAATATATGGTGAATATATACCAGATGATTTCTTAAAAAATTGTAATTCATTTCTTGAGGCTCAAGTATCTATTAATAGACTTAAAGAAGAATTAAGTAAACATGAATATGATAATGTTGTTTTGGGAACAGAAACATATTTAGATGCTTTTGAAAGATCATTAAAAAATATTACTAGGTCTTCTGTTGGTGGAGGAAGAAAATTTTATTCGGATAAGTTATTAAATAAAAAAGATGATACTGATACTCGTATATATGTACCTTGTGATAGCGAATACTGTTATAGATTTGCAAAATCTATTATTGAAAAATCTATTCAAAAAGGATTAGATTTTAATTTTAAAATTATGAATCTTGAAGATGGATTAAATGGTGCTGATAACATTGTTCTTTATTTAACAGCAGAACAACTTGGAGAAACTATTAATATGATTAATGAAATAGCAAAAGAAAATCCTGATATAACATTTGGAAAACCACATATGTTTGGTTATGAAGTTAATGACTACATTGCAGTAGCTCCTGAGGTTGACGGTAATTCTTTTTCTGGAGCAGTTAGAAAATATATAGCTAGTAATATAGAAGAATATGGCCGTACTGAGTCATGTGCTCAAAATGTTTATGATGGAATTAATTCTTTATTAATTAGATCAGGAATAGTATCTAATGTAAATAATGCAGTAATAGATACTGGACAACATAAATAAATATTTAGATTAAGATGAAATATTATGAATGAAATTAAATGGGGATTTATTGGATGTGTAAAAGTAGTAGAGAATAAAAGATCATAAATATGGTCTTTTTTTCTTATAAATCACGCACAAATTTAAATACTATTTTAAATTAAATTAATATAACCAATCTTCTACATTTAATATCACAATTAATCATTTAAATTGTTATTAACTATTCATAATGATAAAATAATTATAGGTGAGAATATGAAAAGAATAATTATAATATTTTTTACTATTGTTATTATTACATCTGGTTCTTTTATTATTTATTTAACTATTGGTGATAAGAATAAAGAAAATAATAATACTCCTGAAATAAAAAAAGATTCTCCTGAAAAAGAAGAATGTAATTCTATAGATGGAGGTAGTTATAATCTAATATTTAATACTAATGGTGGAAAAGAAATATCTTCTATGAATATTTGTATTGTATGTAGTCCTGATAGTTATAAAGATATTCCTACTCCTGTTAGAGATGGATATAATTTTGATGGTTGGTATTATGATAAAGAACTTACTAATAAAATAGAATTTACAAGTACTAAAAATTTTGAAGTTATTCCAGAATATGATAATAATAAATGTATTATTGGTTATAAAGATATAGAAATATTTGCTAAATGGATAGAAAAACCAAAAGAAACTACAAAAAAGAATACTACTGTACAAAAAAAGAGTAGTACTAATACTACTAAAAAGAAAGAAGAAGTAAAAAAAGAAACTACTCCAAAAGAAACTAATACTAAAGAATTTTATTATCCTAGTAAAGCAGGAGTTATATTTGATAATTTTGGAAATCATTCAGGTTATTTTTTAAACTATATGAAGATACATACTAATTTAAAAGAATTATATCCAATTAATGATGCTGAAGTAGTAGCTTGGAAATATTATGGATCTGATAATTCTGAACTTAGATATATTTTATATAAAACAACATTAAAAGAAAAAGATATTTATGTTATGTATTCTAGTTATTGTAACTTTGTTAAAGTAAAAGACTATGATATGAATGATCGTAATAGTAGAATTGTTAAATATGATGATACTATTGCTATGCTTAGTGGTAATTGTCGTTATGATATAGGTAATTATAGAGTAGTATTAGCTTATCATTTTTCTGACGATTATAAATATGTTGCTAATGTAATGTTAAAAAATAGCGGTAACGATTATAATAAATTTATTAATATTAATCAGGTATTTGGTCTTAATGTAGGAGATACTTTTCAAAGATAGATAGTTTTATCTATCTTTATTATTATTGAACATATTACTATAAAATGATATATATATTGTAGATAATAAATAAGATTATTATAAATAAAATAATTTATTAAAGATATCCAACTGATGAAGTTATAAAGTATTAGGAGATAGATAAAGATGGTTTTACTTAATGTTTGTGAAAATGTTGCTGCTTTAAAAATATTACTATTTTTTAAATCGCTTTTGAAAATTATATTCATAATGGGACCTATATTAGTAATCATTTTTTCTGCTGTTAGTTTTTTTAAAGTAGTAATGTCTGGAGATGCCAAGGATTTTAATAAATCTTTTATAATATTACTAAAAAGACTTATAGCTTGTGCTGCTATATTCTTTTTACCAACAATAGTAAATGTTATAATTAATGATTTATTAGAATCAGATAATAATATAATGATATGTATTGAAAATGCAAATCCAGAAAAAATAAAATATTATGAAAAACAACAAAAAGCAAAATTAAGAGAAAAATTAAAAAATCAAGAAACAAAAAAAGATTCAAAAAAAGAAATTGATGAAAAAAATAATTCTAGTTCTAGTAACGACAATGAGAACAATAAAACAACTAAGAAGTTAAAGCATTTAATTGCTATTGATAATAGTCATTATAATTATGCAAAAATTGAAACTAATTTGACTGGTAATATTACTTGGAAAAGTAATAATAACAAAATAGCAACTGTAAAAAATGGTGTAGTAACAGCTAAGAAAAATGCAGATGGAGAAACCTTAATTATTGCAAGTAATGGAGTAGAAAGTGAACAATTTAGAGTAGTGGTAATATCACAAAGAAGTTCTAACTTTAAAAAAGATAAAAATGATTATAGTGATGAAGTAAAAGAAGCTTATATTAATAATGCTGAGGCTTTATGTCACTCAAAAAATTTATCAAAATTTCCAGAATGTAAAAAAGCAACTATTCCAATTTATACTGGAGACTATACAAGTGCTGTAAGATTTGCTAAAACGGCTACTAAACGTGAAATTAAGAAAAAGGTAGGAATTAGTGCAACAAATTATTTAATATTTGTATCTAGTAAAAAACAAACTTTAACACTTTTAGAAAAAGTAAATGATGAATGGAAAGTAAAATATTCTTTTATCTCATCAACAGGTAGAGATTTTTCCGTTAAAGGAGATTATAGTTTTGCTTTCTATGCTGGTGTAATTGAATATGATAGTAATCCAGCTGTTAAAAAATGTGGAAGTACTGCTATTAATCAATTTAAGCAAGGTAAGAAAAAAGGCGGATTGAGAATTAAAGAAAAAAATATTAGAGAACCTGCTATTACTGGTAGATGGATTCATTACAGTTCTGCTTTAGGATATCCTAGTTCAGCTGGATGTAACCATCTAAGTTGTAAAGATTATGTAACGATTAGAGATATAATTAAAGATAATTTAGGAACTAGAATTATCGTATTCTAAAAGGAAAGTGATAATGTGCAAAAGAAATTAATAATAACTATATCTATATTAATTATTATTTTTATTATTATTATTTGTTTAATTAATAATAAAAAAGATCCGTATAAAGATTATAAAACGATTGGTAATTATGATGATTTAGAAAAAATTAATAATAATTATGTAGAATTGAAACAAAAACCTATTGAAAATCAAATAGAAGAAAAAGAATATATTAAAAAACTATCTTATTCATTAATTCTTGGATATAGTCTTTATAGTTCTCCATTTACTGATGAAGAAATAGTTATTAAAGATATGGAAGAATTAGAATTATTAAATCTTACTTATATATTTTTAACAAATAATAATGCATCAGCTTGTATTAAAGAAGATTTTTTAAAAGAAATGTTATATAAGTATTTTAGAATAAAAAAGAGAGTCTTTTCTAATGAAGTTAAAGAATATTTATATGATAAAAAAAAGAAAAGTTATTGCTTTAATTCAGTAGATTTTGATGATATTAAATTAGATTTAATTAATTATCAAAAGTATGACGATAGTATTCAATTAAAATATATAGAAAATAATATTAATGAAGATGAAAAATATGAATGGAATATAAAATTCTCTTATGATAAAGAAGGATATTATCTACGTAGTTTTTCTAATATTATAATTTCTAATTAATTTTTAGTGAAGTATTATAGAAGGTGATTGAATATGATAATAACAAATGAAATATTAATAATTTTTATAGCTGTACTAATTATATGTTTAATTGGCTTTAAAAAGTATATATGGTTTATATCTTTAGGATACGGTTTTTCTATTGTTATTATAGGAATTATGAATTTAGTACTATTTAGAGAACAAATGAACCCAGCATTAATAATATCAAGTATTATTCTAATAATATATGGTTTAAGATTAGGAGGATTTTTAGCTCTAAGGGAAATAAAAAGTAAATCTTATAACAAAAAAATGAAAACAGAAATATCAGATGGTAAAAATATGTCTATATTTATAAAAATAATGTTATGGTTAACGTGTGCATTATTATATATATTAATGACATCTCCAATAATTTATAGATTTGTTAATAAAGATGGAGTTGATACTTGCTTTATTATAGGAATGATTATTACAACAATTGGAATTATTATTGAATCATTATCAGATTATCAAAAAAATAAATCAAAGAAAAAAAATCCAAATACATTTTGTAGAATAGGACTATATAAAATAGTAAGGTGTCCAAATTATTTAGGAGAACTAATAATATGGTTAGGAGTATTCATAACTGGATTTTCAACATTTGATAGTATTGGGCAACTAATCATTTCTATAATTGGATTTTTAGCAATAGTCTATATAATGTTTAGTGGTGCAAGAAGACTAGAATTAAGACAAGATAGAACATATAAAGATGATAATGAATATCAAAAATATGTTAAAAAAACACCTATATTATTGCCATTTATTCCATTATATAGTGTTAAAAAATATAAATGGTTAGTTGGTTAGAATAATTAAAAAAATCTATTTGTTAGATTCTTAATCTACAAATAGATTTATTTTTTTTGCTTTATATTTTTTTAATATATTAGTCCATAGATAATCTTCTATAATTCTAGTCTTTTTAGGATGTGTTAAAAATCTTAAATTTAGTTCTATATGATTATCATTTACTTTAGTATAAATAATTGGTTCTAAGTGATTATAATAAATTCTATAATCTACAGTAGCATCTCTTATTTCTTTTTCCATCTTTCTAGGTATTTCAGATACTATTTCATTGGAATTAATTATTTTCATTATTTCTTTTTTATTTTTTTCTAAATCTGCATTTATATCTAATTTAATAGTTATTTCGTCCCATATATATTTAAAAGCAGTATTATAGTTTTTTAAAGTATGAGAAAAAACAAAAGAATTAGGAACATTTATTATTAAACCACTACTTTGTTCTCCATTTATTCTATCTCCTACTTCTAGTATTTTAAAAGAAAAATTGTTAATTAGTACTACATCTCCTGTAACTCCATCTATACTTATTCTATCTTCTAGTTTAAATGGTTTTTTGGTTTTTATATAAAGACCTGCGAATAAGTTTAATATTATATCTCTAATAGCTATAGTGATTCCTGCTGAAATAAATGAAATAACAGTTAATATATTTTTTAAATATGGAAGCCATAATAAGAATAGGAATATAACACAAATAATATTTAGTAAAACATTTATAGTTTGATGGAACATAAATCTTGTTTTACTTCTTCTTACCCATTTAGTAGTTATAAATGTAACGATCATTTTTAATACTTTAAAGAATAATAATATAAGTAATGATCTACCGATCATAATAAAATATTTACTATAATCAAATGCTAATACATAATTAAGTAATTTCATCTCTTCATCACCTCGCGAACCTCCATGATACCACATTTTTTAAATAATTACAAATAAAATTAAATGTGATATAGTAATTATAGAGGTGAATATTATGGAATCTGCAAGAGAAGCATATCAAAAATATTTAAGTTCTATTCTTATAGAGATAGGTGAAGATATTGAACCTACTACAAGTGAAATAGAATATCAAACAACTACAGATATTAATGGACAAATAGTTATTTATTCACCATTACTTGGAGAAAAGTATAGATTATGGAGAGATTATTCATATGTATCTTCTTTTCCTAAATATGGACATGTTATAGCCCATAAATTTCATTCATATGATTTTGATGCAGATTCTTTTATTGTAAATATTAAAACTGGAGAAAGTCATAAATTAGATAGTAGTACATATACTATTATAGGAGATAATAAATTACTTGGTAAATCTGGTAATAATTTATTTATTGCGGACTTTAAAGGTGATATAGTAAGACAAATAAAACCAGGAGAATCAGTACCAGATGAAGAAGAACCAAAAATGATGCCTAGAAGAGAAGGTATTAAAACTGCTTCAGAAGAAGGATTTTTTAAAACTAAATATGTTTATAATGGAATAGTACTAGATGTAAAACCAATACTAGATTATAACGGGAATATTATTTGTTATAAAGATGGAGAAATATATTTATATGATAAATCTCATAGTGAATTAAGACCATTATGTAGTTTAGATGAATTTGATTATTCTTATAATAGTATTTTTATAAATGATAAAAGATATATGTTATTTAAAGGAAAATTAATAGATGTTACAGATTATCCTGATATAGATAAATATATGCTTAGTAGTAAATTAATAAATGTATTAGATTATACAGAATTTAAACTTTTATATGAAACTAGTCCTGAATATCAAGCTGAACTAGAAAAAGCAAAAAATGATAGAAAAAGAGTACTAGCAGAACAAGAAGAAGCAAGAAAGAGAAAAGAACTTTTAGAAGAAACAAAAAAAGCAGAAGAGAGAAAAGAAGAAGCTAAAAAAGCAGTAGAAAAAACTCATCAAGAAATAATATTCCTTTATAAAAAATATTTAGAACAAATCGCTGAATATGAAAAACTTGGTGATGATAATCCTTTTGCTGGTAAAAAGATGATTCCTATAACTCCAGATATATTATTTATAGAAGTAGATGGACATAAAGAAATAGATCCATTCTTTAGAGATAATCATTTACTAAGATATGCAGATTTATCTCTTATAGATTTTTCAGGAGTAAAATTAGATCATACAGAATGTCTTGCTTATACTAATGCTAATATAGATCCACAAACTGTATTTAATAAAGATTTATCTTATAGTGATTTAAGAGGAATATATCATACTATGGATAATTTTGATGGAGTTAATATGGAAGGTACTATTGTTGATAAAGATAAACTGGATTTTGTATCTAATTTAAGTGATGAAACTATAATTAGTGAAAGAGGTACTACTGACCCAGATATGACTTTAGAAGAAGCAACAGATAGTTTAAGTGATAAGAAAAAGAGTTAATAATTAACTCTTTTTTTATTTTAGTTTCTTAACTTCTATTTCATTAATATTTCCAGGATAATCTATTAAAGATCTTGTTAAACTAAAAGTAGTATATACATATAAATTATTCTTTAATATAACTAAATTATTATTACTTGATGAATATTTAATATATTTAATATATTCATCATATGACATATCTTTATTTAAATCGTCTTTATCATAATAACTTTTAAGTTTTTTATTAATTGCACTTTCTAAATCATCATTAGATACTTTTAAATATTTAAGAAGTTCTTCATCTTTTAATTGTTTTTCATTTTTAACATTTATATTATAGAAATGATATTCTATTGTACCATATTGGGTATCATCTGCTTTAGTAACTCTAATCATTATAGATAATATATCTTTATATACTGAATATTCATAGTAGAAAACATCATCTTCACCATAGGCACATTCATAGTATTCTTTCATAATTTCATTATTTATTTTTTGAATATCTTTACTATTAAGATTTATTATAGGTAGTTTTCCTATTAAATCATTATTTGTAAAATCTGTTTCTTTTTCAATAACGTAATTATGTTCTGATAAAGTTTTGTGATTTTTATTTTTTTCTTTAGTAAGTACTAATGTAATAATTGAAAGTATTACAATTACTATAGCGATAATAATAATATTCTTTTTCATAATTCACCTACTTTGTTTTAATTGTTGTTGGTTCAATATGCCAGTTTTCTGTGCAGTCTCCGCTTCTAATATTGTTACAAACGGAAAATCTTAATCCAAATCTACTACAGTTATCATGCGCCCATAAGATATCATTATAGTTTCCAAAATTTAAGTCAGATGCTAGTCCCCAACCATGATTTCCAGTTCCAGGTACAGCAGCTAGGTTACCGTTATTACAATTTTGATTTATATAACAATTATAAAAATATTGTTGTCTTTCTATTGGTCGCCAAGCAACATCTTCAGTAGTTCCCATATTTACTGTATGACCTGCAGCTTTAGCAGCATCTGTGAAGGCTTTTAATCTATTATAGAAGAATTTATTGTATCCATAAGGAGCACTTCCTTTAGTTCCAGCAGTTCCTGCTCTGTTACCAGCTGGTTTATAGAATATTCCATTTATTACATCTACTTGTCCATCAGTTCCAGATTCATGTAAGAAGGTTGGATCATCTACTGTAACACCACCATTATTTCCTTGTTGTTGTCTTCTCTTTCTTTCTTCTTCTTCTTTCTTCTTCTTAGCTTCTTCAGCTTTCTTTTCATTTTGCTTTCTGATCTTTTCTCTTGCTTCTTCTCGCTTTTTTCTTTCTTCAGCAGCTTTTTTATTTTCTTTCTTTTTAGCAGCTTCTTCAGCATCAGCTTCTACTTGTTCTTGATTTTTTAAAACGGCTATTGTAGTTGGATTAGCATTAGTCCAACAAGATGAACTGAAGATATCAGAAGTGCCTAATAAATCTAAGAATAAACTAAGAATTGTTGGTACGAAGAATATACATACTAAGGCAATCATTCTTTTAATAATTTTTGGATATACTTTATTTCTTAAATCTATTACCGTATGAAATAAATCATAAGCACTAACTATTACTAATATTGCAGGTATTAATAATTTAAATATAGTAATAGCGTTCTTAATCATAAGTATTACTGATAAGGTACTACTTTTATCACAAACACTTAAATACATAATTTATCACCTATCCTAAAAGAATTATAACATATATTTTTTAAATTTAACTTATTAACTAATTATTTTTTTGTGCTATAATATTTCTCGAAGGTAATGATTATGAAGACGTTTTTAAAAAATCAAAAATTAAGTAATGCAATAATTAGGTTTATTGTTTTTTTAGTTAGTATATTATTTTTAGAATTTATGTTTATTATCTTTATATTTAATAAATTTAGTATTGAAAATGTAATAAATATTTTATTCTTTAGTGTACTATCTTCTTTTGTTTTTTCTATTATTACTGGTTTATTCAAAACAAAAGGAAACAATATACTAACATGTATAATTCTTTTTGCACTAGGAATATTATATAGTACTCAGTTAGTATTCTATAATATATTTAAAGTGTTTTTTTCATTTGAAGTGTTAGGACTAGGAGATCAATTAGAAAGTTTTGCATCTCAAGCATTTAAATGTATTTTTGCAAATATTTTATATATTTTAACATTTATGCTTCCTTTTATTATTTATTTAGCAGTGCATATTATATTTAGAAAGAAAATAAAGTATGAAAGAGTAAAAGTACTAGGATATGTAATATATATATTATTATTTGGATTAGTATTATTTGGGTTTATCTTTAGAATAAATAAATCTAAAGGAATAGATGGTGGATTGCATTATTTATATAATGATATTAATTCTATAAATCTTAATATAGAAAAGATAGGAGTACTTAATAGTTATACAATAGATGTTTATAGAATTATTTTTGGATTTGAAGAAAAAATAGTTCAAGTAGAAGAACCTACTATAAAAGATAAAGAAAAAGAAGAAGAGGAAAAAGAAATAGTTTATGAACCAAATGTACTAAATATTAATTTTGATAAACCAACTAGTAATGGAGAAATAAAAAAGATTAATGATTATATGAAGAGTACAAGTGGTAGTTTGAAAAACGAGTATACTGGGATATTTAAAGGATATAACTTAATTTATATTACGGCAGAAAGTTTTAGTGAAATAGGTGTATCAGAAGAGTTAACTCCAACTTTATATAAATTAACTCATACGGGATTTGTTTTTGATAATTATTATACACCAAATGTTTTATCGACAATTGGAGGAGAATTTCAAAGTTTAACAGGATTATTTCCAGATGGAAGTATTTTAAAGAAGTGGAGAAATGGAACAAATTACTTCCCATATGGACTTGCGACTACTTATAAGAAGCTTGGTTATAATACATATGCTTATCATGATAACTGGTATGGATTCCAAGATCGTCACAAATATATAAAGACTCAAGGATTTACTAATTACTTAGGCTGTGGAAATGGACTTCAAAAGAGAATGAATTGTAAAACTTGGCCTGGAAGTGACGATGAAATGATGAAAGTAACAATTCCTGATTATATAAATAGTGATAAACCATTTATGGCATATTATATGACTGTATCAGGACATTTTGCTTATACTTTTGATGATAATTATATGGCATATAAGAATAGAAAACTTGTTAGTAATTTAAAACTTAATGAAAATGCAAAGGCATATGTTGCAACGCAAATAGAATTAGATAGAGCATTAAAACGTTTATTACAAGAATTAGAAAAAGCTGGAAAACTTGATAATACTGTAATAGTTTTACTAGCAGATCATTATCCATATGCGCTTGACTTGAATACAGTTAATAGCCTATCTACTTATAAAAGAGATGCTGTTATGGAAGTTAATCATAATAATTTAATACTATGGAATAGTAAAATAGAAGAGACACATATCAAAAAACCATGTATGTCATCTGATGTACTTCCTACTGTTTATAATTTATTTGGAATAGATTATGATTCAAGACTATTTACAGGAAGAGATATTATGTCTACTAATGAAGGATTAGTTGTATTTAGTAATCATAGTTGGATTACTGATAAAGGAAGATACTATTCTAACAAAAAAGAATTTATTCCATATGATGGTGAAATAGTAGATGAAAACTATGTTAAAAATACTAACGCAATAGTTAATAATAGATTAAATGTAAGTAAACTAATTATTAAAAATGATTATTATAGATATTTATTTAATTAATAGATAGGACTGATAAAATGAAAAAGGTTATTTTAGTATTATTAATTCTTATAATGTTATTATCGTTTGGTTATCTAGGATATAATTATTTAGAGTTTCAAAAAAGTAAAGATATTAAAGAAGAAGATATATTAGAAGAAAGAAAAAAAGTATTAGATAATAAGAAGAAAGAAATAAATAAAAAAGAAGAAGAAATAAAAAAAATAAAAGAAGATAATTCTTCTAAAATAAAGGATTTAGAAACATGGGAAAAAGAAGTAGAAAAAGTAAAGGGTTCTTCTTAATATATTTAATTCTTCTTCTAATAATCGGAACTAGTACTTGGTTTGGATATAATTATAATAAAGAAACTATAAATAATAAAAATGAGGTAATTAAACTTTCAAAAGAAATACAAGATATAGATAAAGAAATAAAAGAAAAAGATAGTGATATAAAGAAATTAGATAAAGATATATCTTATTATCAAAATATAGATCAAACTTTAAAAGAGACTAAAAATAATTTCTATAAAGAAATAAAAATACTAGAAGATAATATTTTATCAGGAAAAAGTAATAGAAAAATAGCTTATTTAACCTTTGATGATGGACCTTACTATAATACTTATAAGGTTTTAGATATCTTAGATAAATATAATGTTAAAGCAACTTTTTTTACAACTAATACTAATGGAGAAAATTGTTTTGATAAAAAAGAAGAGAACTGCTGGGTTCTTTATAAAGAGTATATAAAGCGAGGACATACTATCGCAAATCATACATATACTCATGGTATAAGAAGAGGGTTATACAAAAGTAAAGATTCATTTATTGATGCAGTTATAAAACAAGAAGAACTAGTTAAGAAATTAACTGATGGATATGTTACTAATATTGTAAGATTTCCTGGAGGAAGTAGTACTGCTGGTAAATTAAAGACTCCTATAATCGAGGAATTAAGAAAAAGAAATTATGGATGGGTAGATTGGACTGCTCAAGATGGAGATGGTGGAAAACTTTCTTCAAAAGAACAAGCGATGAGTAATTTTAAAAATAGTATTAATGGAAAAATAGAAGTAATTTTATTTCATGATTATAATGGTTATACAACAACACTACTTCCAGAATTTATAAATTATTTAAAGAATAATGGTTATGAAATGTATCCTTTATTTTATGAAAGTAATATGATAAATAAATAATTGTAAAGTAGAGTGTTTAAAATGATATTTTGTTGAAAAATATCATTTTTTTATTTTATACTTATACTAGAGAGTAGAGGATGATGTTATGAAAAAGAATAAAATAATTACAAGCAGTATCTTAGGTATAAGTGCATTAACTTTAATGTTATATCCTGCTAATAAAGTAGATGCTTTAGATTACGTAAAAAAGGATAATTATAAATGTACTGAAACAGAAGAATACAAAGCATGGATGAAATTATCTAAAGAAGAGAAAAAAGATAAAATCGCTCCAGTTAAGTGTTATGAAATGACTAAATCATCTAGTAAAATAATTATTAAAAAGAATAATACTAGAACGACTGTAGGAAATTTTGATGCTCGTTATGATTTAAGAGATTATAATAATGTAACTCCTGTTAAAACTCAAAAAATGACTAATGGTACTGATAGTAATTCTTGTTGGGCTTTTTCTACAAATGCTGTTATTGAGTCAAACTATTTAAAAAATGGTGGACCATCAACTAATTTATCTGCAAGACATTATGGATTCTATGCATTAAAAAATCTATATGATGGAACAAAGAATGTTTATGGGTATGCAGATCACTCTATTACAAATGGTA
Organism: Bacilli bacterium; assembly: GCA_017541325.1. Classification (GTDB taxonomy): domain Bacteria; phylum Bacillota_I; class Bacilli_A; order RF39; family UBA660; genus RUG11788. The sequence continues at coordinate 96,600 of JAFXZI010000001.1, read as the reverse complement.
AAGATAGTGGTGGAGAATATTTGATGAGTGCTCACTATTTAATGTTAAATAAAGGACCAATTTCAAATGATAAATTAACTATAGATACAGTTAACTCTACTAAAAATAATACAATTAATCAAAAGCAAGAATATGATGTAGATGAAGTTAGATTCTTTACTTCAAAAGATGACTGTAGTCCTCAAACTATATTTACTATTAAAAATATGATTATGAGTTATGGTGCAGTTGGTATTTATATGTATTCAGATGTAGGAAACTATTTATCAAGTGATGGATCATCATATTATTACAATGGTAATGATTATGCAGGACATGCTGCAACAATTATTGGTTGGGATGATAATTATTTAGCATCTAACTTTAAAACTAATCCAGGAAGAGATGGTGCTTGGATTGTTAAAAATACTTATCCAAACACATTTAATATAGATGGAAATCAAGGATATCACTATATAAGTTATGCTGATAAACATGCGTGTGATTTTGTTTTCTCTGTAAATGGAGTAAATAATAAAGTAGTTGATAATACTTATAGTAATGCTTATTTAGGATATAGTGGATCATATTTGATGTTTGAAGATTCAACTAAGATATTCTATAACAAATATTCAAAGAAAAATGCAGGAGCTGAAGCATTAAAAGAAGTTAGTGTTTATGGATTTGCTAATGATAGTGTAGATATTTATTATTCTGATACAAATAACTTTAGTAATGCTAAAAAACTAAATTCATCACCAATTATGTTTGATGCAACTGGATTTGAAACATTAAATATAACAGATGATATAAAAATTACTTCAGATAACTTTTATATATTTATTAAATATACTTCAACATCCGTTTCATATGAAGATGGTGTAGATTACTATAATTATCCAGTTTCTGTACCTGAATTAACAAATACTAGTGATAGATATTATTTAGCTAGTACAGATATTAAACATAATGTTTCATACTTCAATGATGGAACAAGTGAAACAACATTTATAGATTCAACTGCAAATAATGATTATTTATTCTTCTCATTAGTTTCTGCTGGAACTAGCAATATTAGTTATAATATTAATGCTGAAGAACCAGTTCCAAGTGCTACTACTGTAGATACTAATGGTGGATACTTTAATATTCCACTTACATTAACTAATGTTGGAATAAATGATATAACAGTTGAAATTAGAAATTCTTCTAATGTTAATGTTAGAGATAATTTTGATATAACTCCAACTGCAAATGGATATAAAATAGCTGTTAAACCTGGAACTACTCAAGCTGGTACATATACAGTTAAATTTAAATATGGAACTGTAGAATCTTCTCAAGAGATTTATATAGCTCAAGGTACTACTAATCCTGGAACAGATACTCCAGGAACAGACACTCCAGGAGGAAATACTCCAGGAACAGATACTCCGGGAACAGATACACCAGGAGGAAATACTCCAGGAGGTAATAATCAAGGTGGAGATGACGGTGAAACAGAGCAAGTATTAATATCTTCAATTACTATTAGTGGTCAAAATAATAGAGAAGTATCAGTAAATGGTTACTTACAATTGAGCGCAGTAATTGAACCTTCAAATGCAAGTAATAAAAATATTGTTTGGTCATCATCTAATCCTGAAATTGCTGTTGTAAATAATACTGGTAGAGTTATTGGTGTTAAAGCTGGTAGAGCAATAATTACTGCATCTTCAGTAGATGGTTCTAATATATCTAGATCTACTGAAATAACTGTAATAGATATTAATCAACAAGAAGGAAATGGAGTAACACCACCAACAAATCCAGATATTCCTGCAAGTAATCCAGGAAGTAATAATAATGCAGCTAGTCAAAAACCACAAAAAGAAGAAAATCCAAAGACTGGTATTTCTACACCTATAGTAGCTTCTATAGTAGTAGTTGTAACATCTATTGGTGCATATATAATTAATAAGAAACATGACTTGTTAAAACATTTTAAATAATAAGGAACTCTTCAATTGAAGAGTTTTTTTATGATATAATTAAATTGGTGATAATATGAAAAAAATTATTTTATTAACTATATCAATTCTTTTATTAGTTGGATGTGAAGCTACTAAAGAAGAAATAGATAATTCTAAATCTAAAGAAGTAGAATATACAAATATAATATATAGAGAAATACTAGATAATAAACCAGTAAATGCATGTATATCTTTTAAAAAGAATAATGATTATTCTATGGATGATTGTAATAATAATGCATCTAATTATTCTTTTGATAATAATGCAGAATGTACTTTTAAATATGATGGAGAATATATAAAATTTACTTGTAAGAAAGAAAATGGTGAAGCAAAAATCGATACAATTAAAATATTACAATGGGATAAATATACATTTAGTTTTAAATATGGAGATGAAGAAAAACTATTTAAATCTCTTACTTGGATTGAAGAAAATTTAAAAGAAGAAGAAAGTGCTTAAAGCACTTTTTTATTTGACAAAGAAATATATCATAAATATAATAATAAACGTTGTTAGGAGAGATATTATGATTATAAATTCGAATAATAAAATAAAATTTTCTAGTCTAAATAGTTTTGAACAAAGTCTAGTTGTAATGTATGGAATAGATATTACTAAAGGTTTAGGAGAATTAAGAAAAGTAGAACATCAATCAGTAATAGATTATTTATTAACAGATGTTCATTATTTAGTAGTTAAAAGATTCTTTGAACATGATTTAAAAAGAAGTTTAACTGATGAAGAATTAGAAAGTGTTATGAGAGATAAAGTAGTATATATTGGAGATATTCCTAAATGTTTCTTAAAAGATGGAGATATTGAAAGAATAGAAACTGATCTAAGCTTTTTATCAAAATATAATGAACTTTATTCATACCTTCCTGGTAGTAGAGAAATATCTGATATTTTAACTGATATTAATAAAGGGCACTCTAAAAAAATAATGAGTGGTGCATCTGTTCAAAGTGTAAAAAGACATATTCTATTAAGTCGTTTTGGAATAGAAGAACATATTGCTCATGAAAATATGAGTATAGATAGTGAATTAAGTTCTTTAAGAGAACGTAAAGAAGAAAAAAGAAGTTGTGCTAAAAGTATAATAGATACTTATAAACGTAGATTTAGTGCTTAAAAAGATTACAATTAAATGTAATCTTTTTTGTTTATTTTTGTAATATATTATATAATTAATTAGTATAGGAGGAATTATAATGGAGAAGAATAAAGTAGTTATAATTGGATGTGGAAATGTAGGTATGAGTTATGCTTATGCCTTAGTAAATCAAAGAACATATGTTAATGAACTAGCTCTTATAGATTTAAATCAAGATCGTATTGAAGGAGAAGTTATGGATTTAAACCATTGTCTTCCATATGCTCCAGGAAAAATATATATTCATGGTGGAACATATAAAGATTGTGGCGATGCTGATATTGTTATGATTGCAGCAGGAGCTAATCAAAAACCAGGAGAAACAAGATTAGATTTAATAAATAAAAATGCTGCGATTTTTAAAGATATAATTGGACAAGTAATGGAAAGTGGATTTAATGGAATCTTTTTAGTTGCAACTAATCCTTTAGATATCATGACATATATTACTTATAAATATTCAGGACTTAAAGATAATCAAGTAATTGGTTCAGGAACAAGCTTAGATTCTGCAAGACTTAGATATAACATTGGTGAAAGAATTGAAATTAATCCTAAAAACATTCATGCTTATGTAATAGGTGAACATGGAGACTCTGAATTTATTCCATGGAGTAATGCTAGTGTAGGACTTCAAAGTATAAATGATTATTTAAATGAAGAAGATATGAAAAAAATAGAAGATGAAGTAAGAAATGCTGCTTATGAAATAATAAATAAAAAAGGAGCAACTTATTATGGAATAGGAGTTACTCTTGTTAGAATTACTAATGCTATTTTAGGAGATGAAAATTTAGTATTTGCTCTTTCTAATTATGATCCTGAAAACAATATATATGTTAGTACTCCAGTTGTCTTAAATAGAAAAGGAGTAAAGAAGAGAATATATATTAAATTAAATGATAAAGAAACAGAGTTAATGAATAATACAATCAAAGTAATAAAAGAAAATATAGATAAAATAAATTAAAAATAGATAGGATTATTTCCTATCTATTTTATTTATATCTAATTCAAGAATATTTTTAATCTTTGGAAAAGCTAGTGCATAAGTATCACTACTGCTTTCAAATAGAATATATAATTTTTTATCTTTATAGAATAATCCTTCTGCCATTGGTGGAAGTTTTTTATTGTTTATTAAGTTATTCTCATTAAATCTAAAGAATGGAATTAATTTATTATTTAATTCGTAAAATTCACTTTCAAAGTCAGTAGGATTATCATAAATAACTAAATCTGAATTAATTAAATAAGTAAATGATCTAGTAAATATATATTTATGATCAGGAGTAATAGTTAAACCTTGTACCATTTTAGGTAAAGCTGCAATATATTTTGGTTCATCAAAATTTATTGTTTCTGATAAATCATAGCAATACATTAAAGGAGTATTTCCTGGTACATCATAAAATGGTTTTAAATAGAAATCTCCAATAAATAATTGATTGTCTCCAATAGTTGCAAAGTCTCCTCTAATAGATAATTCTTTTTCAAAATAACTTTTTATATAATTATTATCAGTATTAATTATTTCTTGTAAATCATATTCACTAACTTGATAATCACTAGTTATCCAAACTGTATCTCCTTCAGTTGCAATTCCACCAACGTGAGTTTTATTCTCTTTATTTTTACTATCTCTAAGTTCTAACTCTTTAATAACTTTTTTCTTATCAAAATCCATTACATATAATTTACTAGGTTTTCCTTTGCTATTGTAAGAAGTTTGTAATACTACTTTGTATTTATCTGAATAAGCAAGACCTTGAGGAATATATCCATCTTTATTACCACTAATAGGAATACTTTTCTTAAAGTCCTTTTTATCTAATGCATATCTAATATTGATTCTTAAATAATCTATTATAAACAGTATTAATAATACTATTATTAAACATATTATTCCTGTAACAATGTATTTAACTATTTTCACACAACCACCTCTATATTAATATTCTACCACATAATGTGATAAAATATTAATAGGTGATTTTATGAATATATATTTATTAATGATGATTTTTGTTCTTGGTGGTATATTTGGATGGATTTATGAGGTAATTTTTTATTATTTAAATTCACATAGAAAAAAAGTTTATATGAGAGGTAGTAATTTTCTTCCTTTTATTAATATATATTCTATAGGATCAGTTCTATTAGTATTAATTAATTATAATTTTAGAAAAGAACCATTAATTATATTTTTATTATCAGTATTAATTACAGGGGTACTTGAACTATTTACTGGTTTAGTTCTTGATAAAGTATTTCATATAAGACTTTGGGACTATAATAAGGAAATATTAAATTTTGGTAATATTAATGGATATGTCTGTTTAAGAAGTGTATTAATATTTGGATTAGGAGGATTATTCTTAGTATGTGGAGTAGTACCAGTTCTTTTATTATTAAAAGGAGAATTATTTAATATAATAAGTACAATTATATTTATTATCTTCATAATAGATTTATTATATAACTTTATTATTTGTAAGATTTTTAAAACTACAAACGCTAGAAACTTCTATGAAAAAAGAGGTTTAAAATACCTAGATTTCTAGGTATTTTTTTTATACTATTGTCTTGTTTAAATAAATCATATATAATGTAATTGTAGAGTAAGGTAAGCAAAACGAATTGTCAGATATTTACAATGTATACTTTACACGATTATACAAAATATGTTGTTCTATATTTTGTAAATAATTGTATAATTAAATTATACAATAAAGAAAGGAGAAAAAATGAAAAAGAAACTTTTATTAGTATTATTACTTGTTATGTTTTTCCCATTTATAGCAAATGCTGATTCAGTTGAAGTTAATTCTTTTTCTGATTTAATGGAGAAAAATGTTGCAGGAACAACAATCGATTATACTGGTACTTCTTTAGATTTAACTCAAGATCTTAATTTGGTTGCGACTTTACGTATTAAAGCGAATACAACAATGAATTTAAATAATCATACATTAACGCTATCAGGACATGGTGGTGCATATGGTATTGCTGTATTTGATTCGTTAACTATTAATGGTAACGGAACAGTTAAAATTGAGGATAACTATGGAATTACTACAAGTATAAGTGGTACTCCAAAACTTGTTATTAATGGTGGTACATTTACTCATTCTGGTGATTACTTAATTGGTTTAACTAATGGAGAGGTTGTAATTAATAACGGAACTTTTACTTCTTCATATTGTGTTGTTAATAACTTTGCAGGATATTATAGAACTAATTATTCTCAATATAGTAACGCAAATGGTAAGTTAACTATTAACAATGGAACATTTAGTACTACTGAGGAATATGGTGCTCCAATAATGAATTCAGATGTTGTTATAATTAAAGGTGGAACATTTACTTCTTCAGGAACTGAAGGAAATGCAGTTTGGACAGAAGCTCCTGGAAATACTACAATTGAAGATGGAACTTTTAATTCAACTGGAACTGATTCAGAAATAATTGGAAATGATGAAGGAACTGTAACTATAAATGGTGGAACTTTTGGAGAAGCAACTGTTATTAAACCATATATTCCTGAATCTTCAACAACATATACAAATACAACTGGTATGGAAGTGGTTGTTCCTAAAGATGAGTTAGTAGTTAAAGCATTTGATGCTGCACTTGAACCAACTGAAGAACAAACTACTATGGTTAATGATGCTTTAGAAAAAGGATTCGTTGTTGGTAAATTTTATGATATTACTGCTTGGTTAGTAAATCCTAACGATGAAAATGCTAAAGTAGAGCAAGTTACTGAAGTTACAAATGCTGTTAAAGTAACACTTGCTATTCCAACAGATCTTCCTGCTGTACAAAAGGGATATACTAGAACTTATAAAGTAATTAGAATTCATGATGGTAAAACTACAGTAATTAATGCTGTTGATAATGGTGATGGAACTATTTCATTTACTACAGATGCTTTTTCACCATATGCATTAACTTATGCTGATCAAGCACCAGCTGCAGATGAAGATGCAACTGAACAAACTAATAACCCTAAGACTGCTGATAAGATTATTCTTTATATAAGTGCTTTAGTTATTAGTGCTACTGCAGTAACTGGAACAGCTTTATATCTTAATAAGAGATATTAATTAAAATAGTTGAAATTATAGGCTAGCTTGTGCTAGTCTATTTTTGTTAGGAGGGAATATATGAAACAAAGAAAAAGAAAAACTAGAGTACGTACTTGGGTTTTAATAGTTGTTATAGTTATTAGTTTACTTGGAGTAATATATTCTGCTACAAACATTCTTATTTGGTGCTATAACGTAGAACGTAATAAAGAAATTAGAGAAGAAATAAAAGAATATGTTGAAGAAGTAAAAATAGATGATAATATTTCTGGTGTGGTTAGTAACAACTTTAAGATAGATTTTAAAGCAGTTAAAGAACGTAATAGTGATACAGTAGCTTATCTTGCAGTAAATGGACTTGATATATCTAATTTCGTAGTTAAAACAAAAGATAATTCATATTATTTAAATCATAACTTTGATAAACAATATAGTACTGCTGGATGGATTTTTGCTGACTTCCATAACAAAGTATCTGAAAAAGACAAAAATATCATAATTTACGGACATAATACTAAAAATGGTAGTATGTTTGGTACTTTAAAAAATATATTTAATAAAGAATGGTACAACAACCCAGAAAACCTAACAATTAAACTTGTTACAGAGTCTGGTGAATATAAATATCAAGTATTTTCTACATATGCAATTAAACCTGAAGATTATTATATAAATACCGATTTTAAAACTGAAAAAGAATTTAGAAAATTTGTTGAGGTATTAAGGAAGAGATCAACTCATAATTTCAATATAGATACTTCTAAAACAAATCAAATACTTACTTTGTCATCTTGTAGAAAAGAAGGTAAAGAAAGAGTAGTATTACATGCGATGAGACTAGATTAGTCTCATCTTTTATTTTTAGATAATATTCCTTCTTTTTTGTTTATTTCTATTTAAATACATGTTAAAATATATTATGAGTTAAAATCTAAAATAGAGGGTGATTATATGAAATTATTTAAGACAATTATCGTTGATACACTAATTGGTGTATGGTTTTTAGGAGCACTTATATCAATTGTTTGTTTGCTTTCATACAATGATTTTGCAACTACTCAAATCGGAAACTATACACTGTTAATTATAGATAGTGACGATATGCAAGAAAAATACGGATATAAAGAAGGAGATTTACTTATCGTTAAGAGAAATTCTGATAAGACTATGAAAGTAGGAGATTCTGCTTTCTATTATGACTCTAGTAAGAAAAGTTCTGTTCTTGTATATGCTGGAGAAATAGAAAATATTATACCTGTTACTCCAAGTGAATCTACTTTTATAATTAGTGGAGTAAAAGTATCTGGAGAATATGTAATCGGTTCAATGAATAAAGTAGGAGTATATCATCATGCTGGAACAGTTTTATCAGTAATGACTTCTAAATGGGGATTTATGTTCTTTATTATCTTCCCAACATTATTCTTAATTATCTATGAAATTATGATGATTGTAGAATCATTTAGAGAAGAAAGAGAAGAAGACGAATAATGAAAAAGGTGCTTTGGGTTTTTGCACTATTCTGTTTACTTGCAACTATTATAGTTGTTCAAGATGCTTTTGGTTTATTTGAAACTAATGTAACTGCAACTAAAGATTTAGATGTAGGTAGATGGAAAATATATTTAAATGGAGAAGATATATCATTAGCTGAAACTATTACACTAGATGATTTTGTCTATACAAATCCACAACATACTGAAAGCGGTTATTTCGCTCCAGGTTCAAGTGCTGAATTTGAAATAGAAATAGATGCAAGTCAAACTGATGTTGCAATAGATTATGATATTCAAGTTGATTCTAGTTCTTTGGAACCATATCCTAATATTGATTTTAATATTATTGATATGGCAACAAATACAGGATCTACTGATAATCATTTTACTGGAATTATGAATTTAAATGATGCAAGTCGTGTTAAAAGATTAAAGCTTAGTATCGATTGGGAAAATGATCCTGATTATGATGAAAATGATACATTACTTGTTGGTCAAGAATTAGTGTTTACTATAAATGTTCATTTTAGCCAACATGTTTAAAAAAGAATATTAAGGGAAAGTGAGGTGTCATATGAACCCGCTTAAGAAGACAATTAAAACTATTTCAAGCGTGTTAACAATTATTTTATTAATAATATTAGTGCTTGTTATATATGGAAGACTTACTGTTATGTTTTCTAAGAATAGTTATCCTAACTATTTTGGATATTCATTATTTGAAGTATCAAGCGGATCTATGGAACCTGCTTTATCTGTAAATGATGTTATCTTAGTAAAACTAAATTATAAAGATTATAAAAAGGGAGATATTATTACTTATATAAATGAAAAAGGAGAAATAATAACTCACCGTATAGTACTTGTTAATGCTGATACTTTGACCGTTAAGGGAGACGCTAATAATACTATTGATAATCCAATTAATAAAAAACAAGTAATTGGTAAAGTAGAAAGAGTATATTCTCAACTTAGTGTATGGCAAAAAGTTATTACAGAACCAAAAATATTAATAGTATTATTTATTACTCTGTTAGCATTTGATTTTGCTTTATCTTATGATGGAGATAAAGATGAAGAAAAGAAGAAAACGGTAAAAGCAAAAGAAGACAAACAAGAAGAAAAGAAAGAAAATAAAAACAATAAGAAATCTATTTCAGAAGAAACTGAACCAATAAAAAGTGAAGATGTAATTAAAAGAGATATACCTAAACCTAAAAAGAAAGCCACAGTTTCTACAATGAAAGTAAATGATTCTATTGATATAGAAGCATTGCTAGATTTTACAAGAAGAATAGATTTAGAAGCGATTAATAGAGCACTTGATGATAAAACAGTTAAATTAAATAAAAGTGAAATGAATGATTTAAAGAAAAAGATAGATAGTATTGATGAAGATAAACCAGTACTACCTGAACTTGGACAAAAAGAAAAAGAATTTATTGAATATACAATTAGATTAGATTTAAAAGCTATACAAAAGAACTTTAAACATAAAGGGAAGTAGGTGAAAATATGAAAGGATTATTTAAAAGATTTGATAAAAAAATATTATTTCGTTTATTAATCCTTTCATGTTTTGTAATTGTTACTATGCTTTCTATTAGAAACTTTAAGTTTACTGAATCTAAATATGAAACATTAACAGATGTAGAAGTAAAACCTACTATAGCTTTCTTTATAGCTGATGTAAAAAGTTATAATGATTCTATTAAACTAGAAGAAATAGTGCCTAGAAGTGATCCATATCTATATTCATTTACTGTATCTAATTTTAAAGGCGATGAAAAAGCAAATGTAGATTTAACTTATAGTATTGAGTTTATTACTACGACTAATATGCCTCTAAACTATAAATTATATAAAGGAAATGATTTAACACATGATATTACTTCTAGTACAAGTTTCTCAACAGATGATGATGGAATGTATTATAAACACTTATATGTATCCGGAGTATCTACTTTAAAATTTAATGCAAAAAATACAGATACTTATGTTTTAAGTGTAGAGTTCCCTGAAATATATAAAAATAATCCACAAGATTATTCTGGAGTAGTAGAACTTATAGAAATATATGTTCATGCTGAACAGGAAGTGTAATTATGAAGAAGTTGAAGTTTAAGAATAAAAACATTAAACGTATAATTATAATTGTACTTACAATAGCATTTATTATATCTCTTCCTACTTTAGGAAAGTTTATATCTAAGAAGTTCCATGAATTCTATTTAAATAGTAAACACTTTTATTTCTATAGTAATAGATTAAAAGATGATAATCCTTTGTACCAATTAAATAACTGGTCAGGAGTAGGAAATTTTGATATAGAGTTCGATTTAACTTCAGAGAAGAACAGATATACTTATGCTGAGTATGATATAACCTATACAGTAAGTGCAAATTGCCCAAGTACTGTAACTTGTAGTTTGAGTGAGACTGGTGGAACTATTTATAGTACTAATACTAATCACTCAAATACTATTACTCTTCATGTAGTACCTAATCAAGTGTTTGTAGAAGGAGATAGATTAACAATAGGAGTAACTGCTAGTAGTACTGCTCCATATAAGAAAACTATTGCTGCAACATATGAATATGTTGTTGGTAAAAGTGGTGTTACTTATGAAATAGAAGATGAACCGGGAAGAGCGTATGCAGTTCTTAAAATTACGAATGCTGTATCTTTCTGTACTGTAATGACTGCTTTTGGAGATTATTCGGTTGGAGATAGAATAGACAGTTCTGAATTTATTAATTTAAGTGATGCTAATAAAAAGAAATGTATAAGTCAAAATATAAATATTAGTTTTGATCCTACAATCTTACTTGTAGATAGTACTAGTTCTATATTTGATGATGCAACATATACAACAAGAAATATAGGAGGAATAGAGTACATTAATAATATGTCTTTTAAAATAGATCCTTTAAGTACTCTAGCTTTAAAATTCTATAAAGATAATGTTAATAGTAATTATACTTATCCAATAGTAAATCCAACTAGTATTGTTTCTATTAATATAAGTGATCCACAGTAAATAGGAGGTATTTATGGATTATAATATAGTTTTAAAATATATTTCATTCATAAAAAGAGAATATTTAGAATTCTTTAATATTCTATTTAGAAGTAAATATCAAAAGAAAATATTTGAAGAATTTATAGATACTTATATTAGTGTTCGTTATTTTAATGAAACCAATTTTAGATCTGAAAAAGATTTTATGGCTAGAATTAATAAAGAATTAATAAAAGTATATGAAAGATTAAAAAATGATAATGATGAAAATCTTCTTAAAAATACAGTAGCATTATTTGTATATATTGTTTATTTTGATGATATATATGAAGATGAAAATAGTGCTAGTTTAATAGATGATTTAATTCAAGATGAAAATATTCAAATTAGTAATAAAGAAGCATTACATGATGAATTACTTAATTGGTATCTTGAACTTAAAGATAATAAGAATAAATTTCATAGTATGATTGCTACTAAAGAATTTTCAATTAATAAGAAAAGAGTAGATACTAAAACATATGAAGTTACACTTGATCATAATGTTAAAATATCTAATCTTTATAGTGATTATGCAGTAACTCGTGCTTTTAAAAGTCCGATTGTTAGTGAAGATAAAGAATTTGTCATTTCTATTTTAACAAGTCATGAAGTGCTTAAAAATGCTATTAACTTAGAGTTTACTAAAAGATATATATTTGAGTTAGTACCATCTATTGTTGAAAAAGAGAAAAAATTAAAAAGATTATTTTCTTGTTTAGATAATCCCTTAACTAAAAGATATATTTCTGCTAAAATAACATATGAAGAATATCTTAATAATAAGAGTACTTTTGATAGTTATATAGTAGATGGGTATTCTTTTGCTGTAGTACTTGATTCTAAATTTCAAGGAAATATAAAAAGTTTAGTATTATTTTCATTTATATATATAACTGAAGATAATGAATATTATGATGAGATAATGAAAGCTAAAAAGGAGCTTATGCCAAAAATAATAGTATACTAGGAGGTATTTATGGAAACTTTTTTAAAATTTTTATTTGAGTTTTTATCACAATTCTTTAATGGATTTATATATTTCTTTAAAGGATTATTTAGAGGTATTGGTACAATGTTTAACATACCAGCATACCTTGATGTAATTAATGAATACAAGAATGATTTATCAATGCCTGAATGGTTATTAGTATTCTTAGCAGTACTTGCAATACTAGTTGTTTTAGGTTTAATTGTATTCTTGGTAGTAATGTTAATCCGTAAATACATTAGAATTCGAAAATCATTAGTTGATCAAGAATCTCTTCTAGAAGAAGTAGGTAAGCTTAATAATGAAGTTGCTAAACTATACAAAGAAAAAGAAGAAATACTTGCTATGAAAGTATCTAAACTTGGACTTAAACCAGATGAATCTGATACAGAAGAAGTTAGTGAAACAACAGATGATAATACAGTTGATACTAATGATATTAGATTCCCTAAATTATATGAAGTTGATCAAAAGTTTGCTGGATATAAAATACAAAATTATAATAATAACTTTACCTTACCAGAACTTGTTGATATGTTTAGAAACTTTGCTGCTAGTCAGTTAAGATTATACTATCGTGAAAACATGATTCGTTTATTTATTGCATCTCTTGCATCAACTAAACTTGTAATCTTACAAGGTATATCTGGAACAGGTAAAACATCTCTTGCTTATGCTTGGGGAAAATTCTTAAAACATGACTCATGTATCGCATCTGTTCAACCATCTTGGAGAGACCGTACTGAGCTATTTGGTTACTTCAATGAATTTACAAAGAAATTTAATGAAACAGAAGTATTAAAAGAAATTTATCAAGCCGGATATACAGATGATATTTATACAGTAATTCTAGACGAGATGAATATCTCACGTGTTGAGTATTACTTTGCTGAAATGTTATCAATTCTTGAAATGCCTAATAAAGATGAATGGATTGTTGAAATAGTTCCATCTGCATGGAAAAGTGACCCAGCTCATTTGTTTGAAGGAAAATTAAAAATACCACCAAATGTATGGTATATCGGTACAATCAATAACGATGACTCTACATTTATGGTTACTGATAAAGTATACGACCGTGCTATGCCAATTGATATTAATGATAAAGGAGAAGTATTTACTCCTAAAGATATTCCAGCACAAGACATTAATTACTCATATTTAGATAAGTTATTTGAAGATTCTATTAATCAATTCCCAATTCATGAAGATGTACTTCAAAAAGTAGATGAAATGGATGATTATGTTATTAAGCATTTCCGTATAGCTTTTGGTAACCGTATTGTTGCACATATGAGAAAATTTGTCCCTGTATATGTTGCTTGTGGCGGAGATGAAGTAGATGGAATAGATTACTTTATAGCTCGTAAAATTCTAAGAAAATTTGAACAATTAAATATTGCATATATTAGAGATGAAATTGATGGATTCATTAAATTCTTAAATGACGAATTTGGTGAAGGAAAAATGGCTGAATGTATAGAATATCTATTAAGACTTAAGAAAATGTCATAGGTGAATATTATGAAGGATATTAAGGTAGTAGATTTATATAAAAAGTCAAACGAAGAAAGAGTAGATAAATTTGTTGAAAATACAAGATCTAGTTTAATAGTAGATAAAGATCTTAAAAAAGTAGAAGTAGACTTTGAATGGCTTGATCTTATGGAAAGCACATGTCCTTATTTAGATAATATTTTAAGAAGTCCTAATCGTTTTATCATAAATGAAGAAGAAGTAGTTAAAGTAGAACTTGCTCGAAGAATAACAGTAGATAGTATTAAACACTTAGCAAGACATACGAACTATATTCAAGAAATAAATGATGATGATGAAGTAAAACCTTCTAAAATATTAAATATTAATAAAGATGAGAGTTATGATACTTATGAAAATAGATTTATATATACTCTTATTAATAATATGATAACTTTTTTAGAGATAAAAAAGAAAAGTTTACTTTTGTCTTCTAGTCTAAGAGATGTTAAAAAGTGTGAGTATCATGCTAAAAGTAAAGTAGGTCTTGAACAAGTTTCAATGGAAATTAATTTTACTTCTAGTTTAATAGATAAAAAAGAGCCAGAAGGAGATACTCCTATTGAAGAGAGACTTCAAAAGTTAGATGATAATATTAAAGTACTTACAAGTAGTGAGGTCTTTAAAACATTAAAAAGTATGCACGTAGCTAAAGTAATACCTCCTATAAAGAAGACAAACGTAATACTAAAAAATACTAACTTCCAATATGCAATGACTTTATGGGATTACTTACAAAGTCATGTAGCGGATGCTAGTAAAGTAGTAAAAGAAAATAAAAAATATGAAGACAATAGTGTTTTAAAAGAATATATAGATAATACATTCTTACTTAATTATTTAGCAATGAATACATTAAGTGAAGAAAATCCTATTAGTAATAGAGAAGAAATAGTTGAAGAATTAACTGATAACTTAATTCAAAAAATAGTAGAGTTAAATGTAGACTTACCTTTATCTGCACTTAAAGATAAGATAGGTGAAAAAATTGCTATTACTAAGTATAAGAAAGAAGCTAGTCTTTACGAGATTCAAAATACATTTACTGAACATATTAAATCTTACTTAGAAAAGATAGAAAGCATTAAAATATGAAAAAAATATGTAGATTAATTCTTATAATAATTTTACTAATTATATTAAGTATAGTTATATTTCAAAGAGTAACTCATAATAAATTAGCTTTAGGTAATTATTATATCTTTGAAATTATTTCAGGAAGTATGGAACCGGTCTATAAAGCTGGAGATGTAATAATAGTAAAAAAATGTGATTATGAATCGATAGAAGTTGGAGACGATATAACTTATTTAGGTAAAGAAAATAATCTAAAAGATTTAATTGTTACCCATAGAGTTATAGAAAAATTTGAATATGAAGGAAAATTAAAACTAAAAACAAAAGGAATTAATAATGATGTAGAAGATCCGTTAATTAATGCTGATCAAGTATATGGAAAAGTAGTCTATAGAACAATTATTCTTAGTTTTTTAGGAAAGATTATGACTAATAAAACTGCATATTTTGTAATATTTGCAGTTGTATCTTTAATTTTCTCATATGAATTTATATCTTATTTCTTTTTAAATGATGATGAAGTTGAAGATGAATAGATAGAGTGGTGATGTGCTCATGAAAAAGAGCAAGAAAAAGAAAAAGTTACTCAGAATTCACCAATTGTTATTTTTGATTATGTTATTAATAGTAAATTCAGCCGCTTGGTTTATTTATGTTAATACAGTTGAAAATACAATGAACGTCCATGTTAAAGCTTGGGACGTTACTTTTGAAGCAGGGGATTCTGAAATAGTTGATACTATTGATGTAGCAGTAGATGATTTATATCCAGGAATGCAAAACTTCACTTACAATTTGGAAGCCCATAATCGAAGTGAAGTATCAGCAACGGTAACATATGAAATTTTAGAAGCAAATATTCTTGGAGATGTTATTTATACTGTTGAAGGAAGAAATGCAGTTGGGGCACCAGTTCAAACAGGAGATATTACAAGTGCTGAACTTGAACAACAATTAGCAGAAGATTATCCTTTTACAATATCATTTGGTTTAACTAATGCTCTTATGAATTCTGGTAATGGTAGAGCAACTTATTCTGTAAATGTTGTTTGGCCTTATGAACAAGGAAATGACGAACTAGATACAGAGTGGGGAATAAATGCTGCTACTTATAAGAGTACACATCCATCTGAGCCATCTATTGTTTTACGTATTAAAATAAAAATTACTCAAAATGCTAGTTAGCTTTTTGAGTAAAGTTTAAGCCGACTTTAACACTTGCTACGCCGTTTGATGCAGCTGCTGTATCAGCGGCGTTATTCATTGATTCTCCAGTTCCATCGACCCATTCAATGTATATTCGGTAAGTGTTTGTTTTATTTGTATCTGATAAATTATGTGTAGTAGTTATCGTGTTATTTTCTCCAGTAAATAAAATTGTTTCACTGTTATTAATTTTGTATCCTGTTATCTTTAAATCCGTAATTGTATTATCATCTCCGGTTGAAACTGTAATTGTTTGATTATAAGATACATCTACTTTTGTAGAATCAATTACTAAATCAAAATATCCAGTACTAGTTGGTGCGATAACTCCGCTTGATATATTAGTATTTGTATCATATGTAGGAACTAAAGTATTACTAAAGTTACTTCCTGATACAACATCTATATTATTAACTTTAAATGTCCATTCGGCGATTGTAAATTTTCCAGTTGCACTTGCAGATGATACATATTTTGCATATGAAGATTGAATCATTCCGATAAGAAGGCACAATAAACCAAATGCAATAACGAATCTAATTTTACGATCATTAATTACATTTATCATGATATTCGCCTCCATTCTCAATTTTATTATATAAAATCAATGTCAATAATTAAATATATTTTTGTAAAATATATTGTAAATTTACATATGTTTTTACGTGTACAAATATATTTTGTAAACTAGTGTATTTACTTCTAAAATTATTGATTTTTAAAAATTGGTAGTTTATAATTATTTTGTATGATAGGTAAGTATATCGTGCATGTGTTGGTGATGTTATGGCAAGAGATGTAGTATTAAAAGCAGATCAAGTTAATAAACGTAAGAGAAGATATCGAGTTATAAAACTTGCATTACTTCTGTTACTATTGTTCCTTACAGTAATATATATATTGCTAAGAGTTATATATAATGAAGGAAGATTTACTATAACACTTGATTCTAATGATACTTTAAAAAGCGGACTTGCTATGTTTGAGAGTTTAAATAATTCTCAAGGAAAAAGAAAACTTGAAGCAACACCAATAAGATCTATGGACAACATATCTTATAAATGGATACCTGAAAATATTGACACTGAAGCAGATGGATCACATAATGGAAAAAATTACATTGCTTATAGTTTCTATGTTGAAAATCAGGGAACAGAAGTTTTGAACTATTGGTATGAAGTTGCAATCGATAACATTATAAAAGGTGTTGATGATGCTGTTCGTATAAGAATTTATAGGAATGGTAAACAAATAACTTATGCCAAAAAGAATCCTATAGATAATACCCCTGAAGAAGGAACTACACCATTTAGAGAAGATGTTGAAAGTAAGGAAAACATAGTTATATTAGAACAAGTAGAGGATTTTAAACCAAATGATTTGGACCGTTATACTATTGTAATATGGCTAGAAGGTGATGATCCAGATTGCGTAGATGCAATTATTGGAGGAGAGTTAAAAATGCACATGAAGTTTACTGAAGAGCATATTGAAAAATGATAGGAGTTGAAAGAAATGAGTACAAGAAAACACAAAAAGAAAAAAGAAAAGAAATTAAGATCATTGTTCCTACTATTATTCTTAACTATTATTATGTTAGGAACAGCAACTTATGCATGGTTCACTGCTAACCAAGTTGTTACAATTCAAGCATTAGATTTACAAGTAGAAGCTAGTAATGGTCTTCAAATATCAACTGATGCAGTAACATGGAAATCAGTTATTACTAATAACGATATTACAAGTGGTGCTTATAGTGGAGCTGTTAACCAAGTTCCAACATCAGTTACAGCAGTATCAAGTGATGGTACAGTTTCTGGAGGAAGACTAAACATGTATCTAGGAACTATCACAAATGATGAAACAACAGGAGATTACTTAATTGCATCTACTAAACAAACAGATGTAAATGGTGCAAATGGATACTATATCGCATTTGATGTATTCTTAAAAACAGATACTACTCAAGAAGTATTCTTAGCAGGAAATTCTAACGTTAGCCATAAAGCAGTACAAATTGCTGGGACTGACGATGAAACTACAGATAAAGGACTTAAGAACTCTGCTCGTGTTGGATTCGTTATTTTAGGACATGGAGCATCTACAGATTCTGTTAGTACTTTAACTGGACTTTCTAATGGAAATCCAACTAGTGCAATTATTTGGGAACCTAACTATACATCACATACATCTCAAGCATTAATAGTTGCATCAGAATATGGAGTTGCAGCATCAACTAGTGCAGCTACTACATATCGTGGATTAAATAAAGAATTTACTAATGCTAATTTAAAAAATACAGTTGTAGGAACTGGAACAGAAGCAGGATATGCTACTCAAATGAATCCAGCTATTAAAACAGCTGAAGGAAATAGTGCTAATAGTACATTTGCTACATTAGAAGCTGGTGTTACTAAAGTACGTATTTATATGTGGATTGAAGGACAAGATATCGACTGTGAAAACAATGCAACAGGTACTGATATTTCATTCAACATATCATTAACAACTGCTAACAGTTAATAAAAATGTAAAAGAAGGTTAAACCTTCTTTTTTATTTTGTTATTTTTATATATTTGTGGTAATATAAGTAATAGATAGTAGGTAGAAAGAGGAATCGTTATGAATCATTTAAAAGACATATCAAATGAAGAATTATTAGCAATTTATCGTCTTGTTCTTGAACATAAAGAACTTATAGAAGTAGAGAAACAAAAATTAGTAGAGGAAGAATAAAATGAAAGATGCACTAATCGAAAAATATGATGAGTTTAAAAACGTTTTAGATGTAATGCCTACTAATAATAAAGAAAATAAACAAAAAAAGTTCGAATTTATAAAAGAAGAAGAAATATTTAATGAAAAGTTTTTAAAGCTTGTTATGGAAGAAATAGAAAGAAGAAAATCTGTTATAAATAACCTGGTAGTAAATGAAGCAATTTCTGAAAAAGAAAATGAACTTAATGGACTACTTGCTTTAATGTGGAATGATTATAATACTTCTTATGAAAAACTAGAATTAGATTATTACTTATATAAATTATCTAATTATAAAGATAATTTAAGTAAAGTTAATGAATGTATAAGAAAAATAATTGAGAATTTTAATCATGTTGGAATAGAAATAACTAGTTCAATGTTTAATTATAATAAATCAGTAAAAGAATATATTGAAGTAGCATTATCTACTGCAGATGAAGAGTTATTAAAAACTAAATTTGAAGAATTGTATTGGAAATATCCAGAACTAATTAAAACACTAGAAATTAATTTTAAAGGGATCTATTTAAAGAATCAAAAAGCAATAGATAAGTTCTTTTCAGATAAATATGCAAGTTTCTTAGCATCTAATAATGTTAAAGAAATGAATAATGAAATAGTTAATTTAACTGAAGAAATAAAGATACTTCAAGATAGTGATAAAGCATTATTGTTTTCTAAATTTAGAAATAAAGAGTACTCTTTAGCAACTTATAGTCCAATTACTATTGATAAGAAGAGAAATAATTATTTTGGAGATACATTTACTTATAATAATTTAGTTAAATTATATAAATCATTAAAAGAATATAACTTAATAGTTAAATATGATTATATTCTAAAAGATATGAAAACTAGACTTGAAAATAAAGATACTTATAAAGGTAAATTAGATTCTAGTTTGAAAGAATTGCAAAAAATAGAAGAGAAACTAGTTAGTTTATCTGGTCTTGAAGAAAAGAAGAGTATGATTCCATTCTTTAAGAAAAAGAAAGTTAATGATGATAAAACATTATTTGAATATAAGAATACTTTAAATGAATTAATTGCTAAATATAATGAATTAGATGATTTAAGATTTAATGATTTGATTGCTAAAAAATTAGAAAAAGACAGTTCTATTTTAACTGTATTTAAACTTATTTCAGGTAATTATTTATATTTCTTAAATAGAGTACTTGAAAATGTAGATGGAATAAGTATAGATGAAGTAGATAATATGTTTGAAGAATTAAATAAACAAATTATTAGTAATAATTTTAATCTTTTAGATAATACAGCTTTATTAGATGAAAAGCAAATGAAAGAGTTAATAGTAGATAGATATAGATTAGATAATGTAAATATTACTACTACAGATTTAGAAAAAGAAAATATGGATAATACTATGGAAGATATTAGAAATCTTCTTAAATATGAAAATATTGTTAGATCAGGTATTAAATTTGAAGATGTAGAGTTTATTCTTGAATGTGATAAAATGTGATTTTAAAATCACATTTTTTTCTTTGGAAATATATTTTTTTAGATATATCTATGTTATAATAAATAATGGATTAATATAGAAAAGTAAGGATAGAAAATATGCTAAAGAAAATGAGACTTAGAAAAGAAATATATATAGTCTTTGGTATTATAGTTACCATTCTTTTAGCATGGAGAATTTCATCAACTTTAACTACTAAAGTATCATCTAGTGCTTGGGATGGAGTTGTATCAACTAGTTTCTCTGGAGGAAATGGATCAGTTGATAATCCATATATAATTGGAAGTGCAGGAGACTATGCTTACTTTAAAAACTTAATGGAATCAAGTGATGCTGTTGTATATGCTGATAAAGCATATAAATTAGATGTTAGTTTTGACTATAATGATTATGATATTTCTATTAACAATACTGTACCATTTAGTGGAACAATAGATGGTAATTATAAATATATTTATAATGCTAAAATAACTAATGCTTTGTTTAATGAATTAGATGGTGCAACTATAAAGAATTTAGAACTTGATTCTATGGAAGTAAATGTTACAGGTGAAAAAGGTGGAGTTGTTGCAATTACTTCTAATGAAAGTACATTTGAATTCTTAATAGTTGAATCTACTATTAAAATTGATTCTGAAAATGAAGAAGCTGCTGCTATATCAGGATTTATTGTAGATGATTCATCATCAACTATTGATAAAGTAATAGTTCATCCTAATTTTGATAATATAGATAGTGAATTAACTAGTTCATTTATTTTCAATTCAACAACGACAACAATTACAAATGCTTTAGTAAAAGATGATGGACTAGATCTAATTAAGAATAATGAAGATGATCAAACAAACACTGATAATTTAAAAACATATACTGTTGTTGGTAATTCAATAGTTGTAGATCCTGATATTCTTGCTTTATATAAAACAACTGATCATGAATTAGTAGGAGAAGGTGCTGAATTTAGTTTAAATATTATCGTACCAGCTAATGTCGGTGGAGATGAACCAGAACAACCTACATATACATATACTGAGACACCAGGAGCTAGTTTTATTCCAGTACATGCATCTGGGACAGATGGTACTA
Organism: Bacilli bacterium; assembly: GCA_017541325.1. GTDB lineage: Bacteria > Bacillota_I > Bacilli_A > RF39 > UBA660 > RUG11788. Next base: position 74,660 of record JAFXZI010000001.1, on the reverse strand, counting down.
CTGTATATGTTAATGATTTAGAAGCAGATTATAACTATTATACAGGACTTAACTATACAACTAGTACTAATGGTACTTTACCAACTCAAGTAAATAAAAATTTATATACAAGTTCAAATCTTACTAAAGTTGAAATTATCTATGATAGTGCTGCTTTAGGAGATAGTGATCAAACAGTTCATGATGCAACAGTGTCATACGAGTCTGGTGAAGGGCAAAAGAAATTTGTCTATTATAAATACTATGCATACAATACAAGTAATAATAAATTAGATATAGAATTAATTGATAATCCATTTAGTGGTAGACCAGAAGATATGGCATTTAATGGATGGTATTCAGATAATTCTAATATTGAAATATATCTAGATAGAGATTTATATGTATATCATGCAGTAATAACTGTTGATCCATCAAAAGATTTCCAAGTTGTTTCACTTAGATCTTCTTGGGTAAATGCAGATGTTGAATCAACATCTGAAAACAATGAAAGTATTAATACAGCTTTAGGAAATTTAAAGTCAGCAGGAATTCATGAATTGCATACAAAAGATGAAAATATAATTATTCATGTTCAAACAGATCTTTATCCAACAGGAATATATAGAAGAATAACTATTCCACAACGTAGTAGTAGGGTTGGATATTACGATGTAAATGGTAATGCTTTAACTGGTACATGTACATCAAGAAACGGATGTACTGTTTATGATAGAATTGACCCAGATGACTACGATCCATCAACAACATATTACACTTTAGTTAATGGAACAATGCAACAAACTAATATTCAAACTTATACTGAAACAGTAATTACTAGATATGATAATAATTACTTAAATATGAATATGGCTAATTTTTATCAATTAGTTCACGTTAATAATGGAGTATCTAGAAATGGATATTATGATGAAGATGGAGATAAATTAACTACAAATTGTAATACTTATGGTGGATGTGATGTATATCATAAGATTTTATATAATGAAAATCATACATATGATAGAGATGAAACATATTATTATTTAACTACTAGAGATACAAATATAGTTTATTTAGATGATGGTGAAATAGAAGATGCTTGGTCTAGTACTAAACCATTTACTTTAACTAGTTATTACAATGGTACTGATCGAAGAGGAAATGCATATTTTAGATTAAATTATGGTGGTTTCTTTGGAGGAGGTAACTATTTAAAAGCCTACAATGATACTAGAATTGAATATATAAGACTATATACAACTATATCACGTTCTACTGATACAATTTCATCTTCTGGTGGAACAACTGCTGGTTTAATATATGGAAACTCTCAAAACTTAAAAATAGGAAGAGGATTAACTAGAAATGGTAATTATGTAAATGCTCGTTTAATAATGGGTACTAAAAATACATCTAATGAACAACCAAAATATAGATTAATAGTAGAGTCTGGTTATTATAACTTCCTAACAACTGGTGGAGTAAGTGGAGATTATACTTTATCAAATTATGATATTACAGGAACATTTGGATGTGATTATGATAGAGTAAAGAATGATAATGATAATCTTGATGTATATGCTACTTTACATGCAGATAGAAGTACTAAGATAAATTATGGAAACTCTAATGATGTTCATTTTTATACAATAGTAAAAAGTGGTACATATGGATCATATGGAAGTGAAACTGGATATACTTTAGGAATATATTCTACTTCTAACTCAAGAGGTGCAGTTTCAAGTCCAATGACTTTAATTGTTGAAGGTGGAAATATCTGGGGTATTAACGGAGGACCAGGACCAAGTGATTCTTTAAATGGTAAAAATGGTGCTTATATTTATATTAAAGGTGGTACTATTAATACTATATTTGGAGGAGGAGCTTATCTTACTTCATATTCTAATAGAATTATTCAAATAACTGGAGGTACTATCAATAATTCAGTATTTGGTGGATCTAATGGATACATGTATGGAACAGGAAATGCTACTGGTACTACTGCTAGAGGAATTCTTGAAGGAGATACATATTTATATATTGGTGGTAACTCTACTATTGGAGTTGAAGGGTCAACTAGTTTATATGAAGCTGAGGTTGGTTCAGTATTTGGAATCGGTAATGGTAAAGAAGGATATAATGATATAGGTACTGCAGATAACTCATATATTATTATTGACGGAGATGCAAAGATTTTAAATAATGTTTATGCTGGTGGAAACTATGGTGCTGTTGGTTATAATGCTAGTGGTACTGTTACATCACATATTAAAATATTAAATGGTACTATAAATGGATCTGTTTATGGTGGTGGAAACAACAATGGTGGAGGTACAACTAGTGTTGATATTAATTCATATATAGATGTAGAAAATGGTACTATTAAAGGTTCAATTTATGGTGGAGCTAACGTAAAAGGAGATATCTTTGGAACTACTACTGTAAAAATGACTGGTGGTACTGTTGAAAAAGATATATATGGAGGAGGTTACGGAAACCAAACTGGTGTTAGAAATAGTGTTGTTGTTGAAGTAGAAGATGGACTAGTAAAAGGATCAGTTTATGGAGGAAGTGCCTTTGGTAATGTAATTGGTAGATCTAATGGTACAACAGGATCTGGAACAGTTAATATTAATATTAAAGGCGGAACAATTAATAAAGATGTCTTTGGTGGAGGTATGGGAAGTAATACTTATGAACCTCATACTTATGGAAATATTAATGTTAATATTAGTGGTGGATCAATGTCTAATGTTTATGGTGGACATGACCAAAGAGGTACTATTACAACAACGGATACTATTAATATTACAGGTGGTACAATTGGTAATGTATTCGGTGGTGGAAATAAATCATCTGTAAATACTACAAATATTAATATGAGTGCTGGAGTAGTTAATGGATCCATGTATGGAGGAAGTAATAATTCTGGTACTGTTAATACATCTAATATAATTATTTCTGGAACATCTAAAATAGGTAATGTCTATGGTGGAAATAACTTAGGTGGATCTTTTGGTACATCAAATGTAAGATTAAATAGTGGACAAGTTGTTAATTCTATTTATGGTGGAGGTAATAAAGTTGATAGTAATACAACTAATATCACTTTAAATGGAGGTTCTACTAGTAATGTCTTTGGTGGAGGTAAAGCTGCATCAATTCTAGATAGTAATAGTGGAACAAATATAACTCAAAATGGAACAACATTAAATGTAATATATGGTGGATCAGATTCAAGCGGAACAGTTACTAAAACAGTAATTACTCATAATGGAGGAACTACACCAGTAATTTATGGAGGTAATAATGCAGGTGGAAGTACTGCAAACTCTACTATTAATTATGTAAATGGTACTACTACCGAAATATATGGTGGAGGAAATGAAGCTGAAACTGGAACAACTCATGTAAATGTTCAAAATGGTACAATTACTAATATCTTTGGTGGAGGAAATAAAGCTGGAGCTGATGAATCTAATATCAACTTTGTAGCTGGATCTACTACTAACATTTATGGAGGAAGTAACAATTCCGGAACTGTAGATGAAACAACGGTAGGTGTTGCTGGCGGAACCGTTGGAAGTATCTTTGGTGGAGGAAATCTAGCAACAGTTGGGGATACTAATCTCGTATTAAATGGCGGAACAATTAACTATGTCTACGGTGGAGGAAATATGGCTTCTGCCGACAACACGAACATCGATATGAATGCTGCTACAGTAAACAACAATTTATATGGTGGTGGAAACTTTGGTGTAGTTAATGGATCTACTTATGTAAATATAGAAAATGGACGTGTTAAGGGTAGTGCTTATGCTGGAGGAAATGGTGCAAGTGCAGTTGTTTCTGGAAACACTATTATTGAGATTGGTGGATCTAGTGTAATTGGTACAGAAAGCGAAACAAATCTAATACTTTCTTCAGTCTTTGGTGGTGGTAATGCCGCAGCAACAGGAACAAGTGGAAACACATCTTATGCTATTGTAAATATTGCTGGTGGAACAATCTATGGTAATGTTTATGGAGGAGCTAATACATCTGTAATTAATGGTATTGCAGAAGTAAGAATTGGTAAGAATGCTATTACTTCAAGAAGTAACTATAATACTTTAAATAACACTAAATCTGATATTCATATTTATGGTACTATCTTCGGTGGAGGAGAAGCTAACGCCGAAGGTTCTGAGATATTTGACTATGATGCTATTAGTGTTACTCAAGGAATTGATATTATTATAGATGGTTCTGAATATACTACTCTTGACTTGTATGGATCAATATTTGGATCAGGAGATGCATCACGAAGTGCAGGTTATAGTAATATAACAATTAAGAACTATGGAGAATTTAATAATCCACATCATAATTTATCTATTCAAAGAACAGAAGTACTAACTGTTGATAATTCTAATATTTTATTACTTGGTCAAAAAGATAGAACTAATGAATATTCGGATGTTAAATTCTCTTTATCAAGAATTAATGATTTGAAACTTGTTAATAATTCAACTTTATTCTTAGAAGAAGGTACAAACTTACTTGAAAAATTTGAATCATTAGATTCAAATGGAAATAAAGCAACTGTAGCAATAGATCCTGATAATAAAACTATTACTAAAAATGTAGATAACCGTTTATATGTTCTTGAAGGTAAAATAGTAAATATTGCTTTAGACCAACAAGTAACTGACTATGGAGAAGTTAATGGTATGACTTTCTTTGGAATGTATAAACATGGTGGAAGTAATACTCTTAACTTAGGTATTTATAAAAAAGAAATTGGATTTAATTCAACTCTTAACTTAGGAGATCTTCCTGCTAAAGGTAGTTATGTACTAGGTCTACATAAACCAAATCATAATATTGAAGTAGATGGATTCTACAGTAACTTCCAAGATGGAGAGGATGATTCTACTGCATGTAAGATTGATTATATTACTCCAACTCCAGAATCTTCTTCACACTATATGTGGATTATTGGAGAAGCAGTAATAGAATATAACATCGATTTAGTAGCGTCTAAGTATTCTACTTTAGGTAGTTTGGAACTTTCTTTCCTTGAATTCCCTAATCCTAATACATCATTCCAAATTCTAGGATTTGATTCTGCAGGACTTGAACAAGGAATTAGTTTAAAACCAGTTAATGAAATTGCAAAAATTGCTCAAACAGAGAATGAGGCTAATAGTAATTATGGTCTTACTATGTCATCATCTAATACAGGATGGTTAACTAATGGTACAACTACTTTCATAAGTAATGGATCAACTTATACAGGAACAAATTATTATGTTGGAGATAATACTAACGACGTTCCTTCTATGTTATTCCAACTATATCACTCTAAGAACTTAACTATTGACCAGGAGTTAGGTACAGTAGTTATTCAAATGATGGCAATCGAAAAGAAAAATGCTCTTGAGAGTGAAACGACAAGGGTTGTTATTAATGTTAATATTTCTACAGACTTATATACAGATATTAACTATGAGGGAGCGATGACTCCAGGAGATAAATATAGTATTTTCCCATCTACCGCAACAAATATTACAGATAAATCTAAGTTTAGTACATACTTTGCATTATTTGTAACGGATGATGAATACTATCAAAAGAAATGTACTTCTGGAACTTGTTATCGTACTATAACTAGTACTTATGCTCTTCCAGAAAATACAAAAATAACTATGATAGATAATAATGATGGTAATCCAGTTTATTATTACTATGTAGTAACTCAACAAGACTATCAAAATGCTTTAGGAGATATTAATACTGTTGGAGAAACATCGTATAACTTGTCTTTGTTTAAGAGTATGGGAACATCTGGAACAGGAGTAAATTATAATGATGCCCAGATGAATGCCCAATATGCAAGAAATGGATTAACTGAAGAAGAATTTATCTTTATCTTTGACTTTAAAGATACAGAGATAACTGGGAATCAAGTAAATAAAACAATGTCGTTTGAACTTAAATCTGGTAATAATACTATTACCTCAGTATTAGGTATTGAACGTGATAATTTAAAATTCAGTTTATATGATGATGTTGATACTAGTTTAGAAATAGATGGTGAACTAGATAGTAATCCATTATATGTTACTAAGTATGGTAATATGACGTTACAAATTGCACCTAAAACATTAAAACAAGGATCTGTTAATATTTATAATACAGAGTACTTTGATTATAAATTAGGTATCTCTATTAAAGTTAAAAATGGAGAAGGTAATTATGTAAGTGGTAATGCCTTAACAGGAGTTTACTACTTAGTAAATGGAGTTAAATATTATCCAGATATCAATGGAGTTGCGAGAATTAAACTTGCTGATAAAGTAGGTAGTATTGAACAATTAATTCAAGTTAATTTAGAAAACTCTTTACTTCCAACAGGAAGTTATACATTTGAAGTAACTGCATTTGGATCAATAGATGGTATTTATTATAGTACAACGCACCTTGTTCATAAAAATATAGATTCATCTATTATAAATAGTACATATGGATTAAAAGTAGATTTAGATGATACATCAATAGTATTAAAAACAGGAGAGACTAATAAACTTACTGGTAAAATTAGTTATACATCTCTTCTTACAAATCCTAATATTAGAATTAGAATGTATAGAAGAAATTATAATGAAATATATGATACTACTTATACTTTAGTAGATTTAGGTGATTATGTATCAAGTCCAATAGAACACACAACTAATAATAAAGAGTACTATATTACTAAAGCACCAACTGAAGAAATTAATCTAAATTGGAACTTAAAAGATACTTTAACAACTGGTACTTATAGATTAGATTTTGCATTATATGATAATAATGTAGAAATTGGTACAGTATCTAGATATATAATTATTCATGAAACTGAAGAATAAAAACTTCTATAAATTAATATAGAAGTTTTTATATTGTAATAATTTTGTTATAATAAAGTTGTTAAAGATGTCCTTGAAAATATAGGAGGAGTTATGGACAAATTATATAGATTATTAAGAGAATATAATGGGAAAGACTTAGATGATACTTTTATAGAAGATGCTTTTTCTATAATGATGGAGAGAGAACCAAATCTAGGCTCATATGTAAAAAGTTTTACAATGGGACCAATCGGTTACGATGGAGTAGCTGGATATTCTCGTGAGACTGGAAATATTATTGTAGATAATGGATTATTAGAAGGAAGAGATGATCCTTTTATTAAAATATTTACTTTAATGGTATTAAGGCAAGAAATAGAAAGAGCACGTAATCTTCAAACATCAATTGAAGGAACTGATAAAATAGAACCTATTATTTTAAGATGTGCTAATAAAGATTTTCTATTAAGCCAAAAGTACATAGTACCTTTACCATTTGAAGAAAATGATCTAGATACTTTAAGAAGTAGAAAACTAATAAATTATGATAGTGATCCAGATAAAAGAATATCTGAAATACGTGCTTGGAGATATATGGTTAATACTTTAAAAAATTGTAGAGGAAGCGATGAACTTTTTTATGCAAGAACAATGCTTAGAAAAGCTTATACTAGCGGATATAAGAATAATGGTTTTTATTTAGATCCACCTACATATGAATTTTTAGTAAATATGGGATTTAACAGAGAATTAAAACTTATAAGAAAAAGAGTTGATACTAAAGGATATTCTTTTAATACAAGAATAGAACTAGGATTACCTGTAACTTATAAAGAAGCAAAGTTTGGAGTAAAGAAAAAAACTAAAACTAGTGGATTGATTATAAATTAGTATGTAATAACATACTTTTTTTATGTTATAATTATTAAGAGAATAGGAGGATTTGTATGTCATTAACGAGTAGATTTTATGATATGTTAGTTGAATGTGATATGATGCGTAATTATTTTCCTATTTTTGATTTTGTTAGAGATGAAAGTAGAAAAATATATTTTGAAAAAGAAAAAAGAGAATTTGTAGCACTTATACCCGAAATAGTAAGACATACTAATTCTCATAATGTTAATTGGTTGAATAATTTAAGAGTAAAATCTTACCCTGGATATAATGAGGCTTTAAAAGAAGGATTATATAGTTGTGATTTATATGATAATGGATTAATGTATTCAGCCATTTTTTCAAGAGTTGAAGATAAAAGTTTTTATGATAAAGAATTAATAGAATTTTTAGCAAGTAGAGAATTAGATCCTGCTGATATTATTTACATGGTAAAAGACATGTGTATGCAAAATGTAGAGATGGCAAGTTTGTTCTTGAAAAAGTTAAATATAAAAATGGATTCTAAAATGGCAATGGAAATTGTCGATGCTATAAACAGTGGTTGTGCTTATGGCTTTGTAAGAGGCAGACCTCCTTTAATGGAAAACTTGGATAAATTCATGGATGCTGTTGATAATTTAGTAAATCTATATATGAAAGTATCCGTTTTAGAAGGTAAAGAAAGAATAAAGGGAAGAATAGAAGAAAGAGTAGATGAAGTTTTACCAACTGTAACTCCATATCAAATCTTAAAAGTTGTTAAAATTTGTGATGATCCGGAAAAAAAAGATAAAGCAGTAAAGTATGCGGTTGATCACTTTGATTCAATAGTAAATGATTATCCTCCTGGATATATGTTTGATGTAATATTTAAGGATATAGATGGGATTCCTGAACTTGAGAAAAAAAGAGATGAATATGTTAATGAACATTTTAAAGAATTAGTTGAAGGTATATATTTTTCGATGAATGAGATTAGTAAAGAAGATGCAAGAAGACTAGAATCTAATCCAGATAGAGAAGTAATTATTGATATTTTAGGAATGGTTTTTGAAGAAGTTTGTAAAAATGAAGGAGTTAATTTTTCGGATATAAGAAGAATTGGAAGAGGTGGATTTACAGACGTCTATCAAGTTGGAGAAAAAGTAGTTAAAATTGGACGTGGAAGAGGTAATTCAAAATTTCCAAATAATCCGTATATAATAAGTCCATTGATGAGAAAAGACTTTGGATTTAAAAATGGAAAGAAATATGAAAATGCATATGTTGAAGTAACAGAAAGAGTAGATACATTAACTGAAGCTGATGTAAGTGAAGAAGAACTATATCAACTTTATAGTAGAATGAGAGAAATTGGACTTGAATGGATGGATATAGAAGCAAGAAATGTAGGACTACTTAGAAGAGATAATAGAATCTATTGGAGTGAAGATTTAGATCCTACTGATGAAGCGCTTGGACTAGCGCCAAGAGTAGGAGCTGGAGTTCATCTTAAAAAAGGTGATTTAGTTATTTTAGATGCTGATTTTATCTATGAAGAAGGTTCTGTTCCAGAAGCATATTTAAATGCAAACGAAGATGAAGAATTCACGTTTATTCGTACTTGGAAAGAATTTAATGAAAGATATAACAAAGAACACTATTATGGTAAAAAGTCAGGAAGTAAATGATTTACACAAATTTTACTAATATTTTACAAAAATATATCAAAAAATATACATATTTTTACTAGATTTTACAATTTTGGTTTACGAATATAGAGTGTGTATCTGTAAATTAAAATAGTTCTGATTTTTATCAATAAACATATATAATATAGTTAAAAGGAGAAAAGCTATGAAGAAAAAAAGAATATTATTTACATTAATTTTTATTGTTTCATTACTCCTTGTATATGAATTAAAATGTACTAATCTATGGAACGATACAAAAGAAGAAGTAAAACTAAAAGAAGAGACAAAACATAAGTCTAAATCAAGTAACCAACCTGGAATAACTAAAGAAGAAAATGACTTTCCAGAAGTATGTACTTTTGTAAAAAAATATAATAATAAAGATATTAAAGGAGTTTTATATATTCCTGATACAGATATACAAGAACCAATTGTTCAAGCTAAAGATAATGAATACTATTTAAATAGAGATTTATCTAAGAATAAAGATACTCGTGGATCAGTATTTTTAGACTATAGAGTAAAGATAAATGCAGGAAGAAAAAATCTTATTTATAGTCATAATTCTAGTATTCATGATGTACCATTTAAAGAGTTAGAAAAATACTATGAAAAAGACTTCTATAAAACTCATAAATATATTTATTTAAAAGATGAAGAAAAAACATATAAATATTTAATATTTTCTATATATGTAGAAACATCAGATTGGACTTATACAAAACTAAAATTTAATACTGATGAAGAATGGTTAAAACATTTAAAATATTTAAAAAAGAATTCTTGGTATGATACTGGAGTAAATGTTGATAAAACAGATCAAATACTTATACTTCAAACTTGTTCACATCATGAAAAATATAAGAACTATGAAAATAAATACTTATTAGTTATTGCAAAGAGAATAGCATAAAACTAGAGTTATCAAACTCTAGTTTTTTTCTTTTATAAAAATAAAAAAGTAGACTGGGTCTACTTTTTATTTTCTAATGTTGGTTTATCAGTATATTCAATTATTTTATCATAAAAATAATATAAATCTTCTATATCGTTTTGACTAGCTAGTACAATATCAGCTGTTGATATTTTTGCCATTGATAAAACCCTAAATTCAGAGTTACAAACATAGTCTCCATTTTCAGTTTCTAATAGATCTCCGAAAGCTAATGAACGATGCGTAGTTTTATCAACTAGTCCGTTTGATAAAAAATGATACTTTTCATCAAGACGATAACTTCCGTCTTCACCCTTTACATCAGCATTTCTACGAACGCTATATCTTTCATCAGACACATCAATTAATACTCTTCCATCATCTTCAACAGTATATGGAATTTTTAATTCATCTAAAGCATCTATTGAAGGTAATACTCTATCAACAGAATCAATAATAATCATATTTAATCACTCCCTATATCTTCATTATACTATGTACTAATAAAAATTAGAATTTATTATTAATTCTTTGACAAAATTCATTTTTTTATTTGACAAAAAAAATAAAAACAATTATTATAGTGAGTCAATCGAAGACATAGATGTAATAGGTACTTATGAAAGAGACCCTTTCTGAATTCAACTTATTAAAGCATGCTAAAACTTTAATAAGAAATTAAATAAGTATATTCTATCGAAGCTTGTAAAGAGAGACCCTTCTATGGAATAGTGCAAGTTCTATAGCGAGTCTATTATAAAAATGTTTGGCGAGGATTATTTAGGGGAAATGTTTTGGTTGAATTACAGAAGATAGATTAGTACTCTTCTTAATTCATAAAAAACAAAAATAAAATTTTCAAAGATTAAGGAGAGGAAAAAAATGAAGAAATTTTTTAATATATTATTTTTTGCTTTTGCTGTAATGTTCTTAGGAATTACTATAGTATCTGCTCAAGAATCTACTGAAGAAACATATTCATGTGATATTACAGTTAATTTTAAAGAAAGAGATACTGATGGTAACACTGTTAATAGTAGAAATCCTAAACCAGTAAGACATAACAAATTAAATATTAAATATAATATAAAAGAAGAAAGATGGGAAACTGCTTCTTGGACAACAAAAAGTCAAAGTTTAACATATTATCCTACATGGACGAGTGGAGGAACAAAATACGAATTTGTAGGATGGTACGATGAAGATGGAAATCCAGTTCCAGAATCTATGTATGATGCTGGAAACCCTGCAAAGTTAAAAATAGAATTATCTTGCGCTTATGGGGATCCTCAAGTGCAAGTTTATAACTATTATATGGTTTGGAAAGCCTATAAAGCACCTATTATTATATTTAATAATATAGATAATGTTGCTCATGGAAGTCATAGTGCTACAAATACTGATGCAGTAGCATCAGGTTATAAACATACTTTTAAGGTTCCAGAAGATGTTCCAAGTAATTATTCTTTCTTATATTGGAAAGTAGATGAGGATAAATATTGTGATGGTGGAACTTGTGGTGAATCAGATGTATACAATGGAGTATATGGTGACTATAATACAACTCAAACAGTAAATGCTTATGCTTGGTATCAACCAGGAGTTAAAGTAACTTATTACAATGAAGATAAGAGTATCTTTAAAGAAGGTGAATGGTCATTTGAAGATGTTCAAATGATTAGTGAAGAACCATCTAAACCAGGATATGAATTTGCTGGATGGGTAGATAAAGATGGAAATCCTGTTACTGACAAAACTTTTAAAGTACCAGAGATTACTACTGAACCAGGAAAAGCTGTTGAATTTAAATTATATGCAAAATTTAACAGAATAATGGTTGATGTTAAATTAAATAAAATCTGGGTTGATTTCAAAACAGATTATCGTAAATCAGTTACATTTGAAGTATATAATGGAGAAACTTTAGTTGGTACTTATACTTTAACTGAAGAAGATGAATCTGAAGATACTGATAATTTATGGACTAAAACAGTTTCATTACCAAGATTTGAGGAAGATGGAACATTAATTGAATATACAGTTAATGAAATATCAGTAGAGTACTATACTAGTTCAGAAGCTACTTCTAATGATGATAATGATGAAATAACTGTTACAAATACAATTAATAATAGTACTGTTGTTGTTAATCACGTAGATGAAGAAGATGGAACAGTATTAAAATCTGAAACAATTGAAAAAGGTATCGGAGATAGTTATACAACTTCTGATACTACTATAGAGAACTATGAATATACTGGAGAATACGACGGAGAAGCAACTGGATTTGTTACTCCAGAAGAACAAACTATTACTTATTACTATAGAGCTCTAATAGGAACAGTTACAGTTTACTATGTTGATATAGATACTGGAGATGTTTTAACTACTGAAACTTTATCAGGTAAATATAAAGCTACTTGGGAAGCTGATTTAACAAGAACATTTGACGGATATGAATACGTTGATGCTGATGGAGAAACTTCTGGAATATTCGGTGCCGACGAAATAGAAGTAACTCTATTCTATACAAAGAATACAGGAGACGAAGGAGAAAAAGAAGATGAGAAAGATGATGATATTATCACTCCACCTCATACTGACTCTGATGTTGTATTCGTTGAACAACAATTATACTTAGATGATCGTAAGTATAGAAAATAAAAAGACTTTAAATAAGTCTTTTTTTTATTTATAATATAGATAAGGGTGATGGTATATGTTTAAAAGAGAAATTCAAAAAGAAGATGTTTTTAATCAACAAGAGTACTTACTTAATTTAGAAGTAAAAAGAGAAAGAACTATTTTTTCTAAAAGTAGATCACATATTAATATTGTAGGATTTTTATTACTTATAGTTTTTTATGTTATGTTTGAATTAATCAAATTAGATGTAGTTCCTACTTTAGTAACTATATTTAGTTTAATACTTGTAGTGATTCTTATTCTAGCTTTATTCTTTGCTATTAAATCAGAAAGAATTCATAGAATAAATTATAAGATGAGTTCAGAAGTATTAATAAATAATGATACTGATATGAAAAATGAAGAACTTAGAAGTATTCAAATAAAACTAGAAAAGCAAAATAATAAAAGAAGAAAAGATTTATTAGTATCATCAATATTTTTATATATATTCCTTGGATTATTTTTAGTATTTGGACTTATTACAGTAATATTTGCTTTATAATATGGAACCATTCGATTTAGATAAATTTATGGAATATATGATTGTTACCGATCAAGTAGATGAAACTTTTGGTTTAAAACAAGATAATGGTGATGATGAAAAAGACATAGAAGATGATACTTTTCAAAAGAAATTAGGTACATGGGAAGATGAGTAATCTTCCTTTTTATTTGCAAAAATCCTTATTTTGTGGTATAATGTACAAACAATGAGGGGGGGACTAGTTATGCAATTTAATGATGCCTTAATAACTCACTATCGTGAGGGTATAATTCCGTTATATACATTAAGAGGTTTGGTTGAATTAAATGACGCCTATTTAAAAGAAAAACCTACTTGGTATGTAATTAATAGAGAAGTAAAATACTTTAAAGTAAGAGGAGACTTACGTTTATTTAGTGAGTTATTCTTTACTGAATTTGCTCGTGATATTATCGGACTTGATACACTAGACTATGAGGTTGCTCATGTACGTACATTAGATGCTAAAGTAAAACCATCACAAGAAGAGAGAAAGACAGGACTTTTATCAACAAACTTTCAAACTAAAGATAACAACTATTATCTAGTTAGTGAATTATATGACCCTGAAATATGTGGATTAACTGGATATGGAAATTATAATTTACAAAACCTATTATCCTTCTTTAGAGATGGAGTAGCTAGTGAAGATTATAAGAATATAGAATCTTTTTTAACTAAATTGTTTTTAGCTGATGCCTTTACTTTACAAGTTGATAGAAACCCTAATAATATTGGATTTCAAATACCTAAAATTCCAGGAGTTAAATATACTCAAAGATTAAGACCAGAAATACTTGCTAGATTAGGTAAAGCAGAAGGAAATGTAGTCCTTGAAAAAACAGTTGCAAAAATTACAGGACTTGTACCTAGTAAAGTTTATGATAGTGAAAGAATATTTGGTATAGATCATAAAAATGAATTTGTTCATAAAAAAGGGGATGTTTGGGCACCACTTTTCCCATTTAATGATGATTTGTTATTTAAAGATCAAGATGTAGCCCAAGAAACACAAGAAGTATATGATGGACTTGATCCAAACCTTTTTGAACTTCTTGATAATTATCCACAAGTAAGACCAATTGCGGAAAGACTTGCCTACGATGATGAATATAAAAGAATATTAGAACAATTTAAAGGTACTTCTAAACCTGTTTCTTTATCTGATTCTGAAATAGAAAGAATAGGAGATACAGTAGAAGAAAGAAGAGAAGTATTTAGAAAAGTATTATCATTATAAAAAGAGGTTTAATAATCCTCTTTTTTTTGATACAATTTATATGATAGAAGGTGAATATATGGATATAGATAAGAAAAATATTGCCTTTGTAGTTTTATTTTTTGCGATTGGATTAACTTTTATATTAGTTATTTATTCTATTAGTTCTAATAGAGATAAAGTTGAATATGAAGGTTTTCAAGATGATCCAGAAGAAAAAGAAGAAGAAAATGAATTATTAAAAGACCCTGATGTTCAAACTTTATTTGAAGTATTTTCTAAGTTAGATACAGATAAAGATAGTATTTATATTAATAAAAATAAATATGACAAAGAAAGTGATTTATCAAATGAAGAAAAATTATTTGTAGTATTTAAAACTATTTCTAATAGAGAATTTATGAACATTGACTGTGATGATGTAACCATAGAAATACCAGAAGTATTTGTATGTACTAATAGAACATATGGTATTCATAGAGGGGTAGTAATAGCAAGATATGATGAACTATTTGGATTTGATAAAGAAATTGAATTAAATAATTTCTTAACTTATGTATATGATCCAGATTCATTATTATATTATTATTTAGAACTTAAAGATGATACATCTTTAGATGATGAAGAATATGATTTTCCTAAAGCTGTATTAAAAGATGCTTATACAGAAGATGGAAGACTTAAAATTAAGTATTACTTAGATTATAGTCTTAGTGGTAATAGTTTCTTTGATGAAGAAGTAACACTAACATTTAAAAGAGTTAATAATAATTATATTTTTGTAAATAAAAAAGTAGAATATTCTTCTTAAATAAAAAAAGAGATTTATTAATCTCTTTTTTTTTTAAATACAATACCAATATATAAATAAGAAATGAAATATACTAGCAATTAAGACAAATACATGAAATACTGAATGCATATATTTTTTCTTTTTTCCTATTAAGTAAAGAACAGCACCTAATGAATAAGCGACTCCGCCTAATATTAGTATTATTACTCCTTTTAAAGTACATAGTTCTATTAGTGTTTTAATTATTAGTAAGCTTCCCCATCCTAGAACTAAATTAGATACTATAGACATCCAAGCATATTTTTCTAAATTAATTGCTGTAAATACTACTGATACAATTGTTATTGACCATACTATTAGAAATACTATCCAATTAAGGGGATTAGTAAGTAGGCATAAACAAATTGGAGTATATGTTCCAGCAAGCATTAGTAGTACGTTACAATGATCTATTACTCTTAATACTTTTTTACCAGTAAGCCTAGGACTTAATGCGTGGTAAATACAAGATATTACATATAATAAAATAGTAAAAAACGCATAGACACAAGATGATAATACAGCTACCCAAGTAGTAGCTTTTAATAATAAAAGAATTAAAGCAACAATACCTAGAATAGCACCTATTCCATGGGTGATTGCGTTTGTTATTTCTTCTCCTAAAGTATATTTTGGTATTTTAACTTTTGCCATAACCATCACCAATAAAAGTATATCATATTTTTTGTTAAAAAAATGCATTTTTTTGTTGACAAATCAAGTCTTTTCGATTAGTATAAGTATCACCAATTCGAAATGGCGAATTGGTCGCTAGTATCACACTAGCCAACCCCTTTTTATTCTTTTTTATGGAACTGTCCTTCAGGGGGGACAGTTCCTTTTTGTTTATTGTTATTTTTTATTAATTTTGTTAAAATATACAAAGAGGTTATGTTTATGAAAGTACTTAATATTGGATTAGATGTTGGTTCTACTACAGTTAAAGTAGTAGTAATGGACAATAAGAAAAATATATTATATACAGATTACCAAAGACACTTTTCAGATACTAAAAAGACTATTAATTCTCTTTTAAGTACTGTTATAGATTCTTTTGGTAATGGAAATAAATTTACTATTACTTTTACAGGAAGTGGTGCAATAGCTCTTGCTAAGTTTTTGGATGTTTCTTTTGTTCAAGAAGTTATTGCATGTAAAAATGCTATAAAAGAATATGCTCCATCTACTGATGTTGCAATAGAACTTGGTGGAGAAGATGCAAAAATTATTTATTTTGATCAAACTATAGAACAAAGAATGAATGGTTCTTGTGCTGGTGGTACAGGAGCATTCTTAGATCAAATGGCTGTTCTTCTTAATACTACAACTGAAGGATTAAATGAACTAGCAACTACTGGAGAAACAATATATCCAATTGCTTCTCGTTGTGGAGTTTTTGCAAAAACTGATATTCAACCTCTTTTAAATGAAGGTGCTAAAAAAGAAGATGTAGCACTTTCTATTATGCAAGCAGTAGTTAATCAAACTATAAGTGGACTTGCTTGTGGAAAACCTATTAAAGGAAATGTTATTTTTTTAGGTGGACCACTTAATTATCTTTCTATGTTAAGAGAGAGATTTATAAAAACATTAAATTTAAAAGATGAAGAAATAATAATACCAGATGATGCAAGAGTATTTGTATGTATTGGTGCTATTTTAAATAAAGATAAGAAAAAAACTCTTACTGTAGATGAGTTAAAAACATTATTAAAAAAATTATCTAAGTTTAAAGAAAGTGAATCAGGAAACTTAGAACCATTATTTAAAGATGAAAAAGATTACCAAAAATTCTTAAAAAGACATCAAAAAGACTCAGTTAAAAGAAGAGATTTAGATACGTATACAGGAGATGTATTTATAGGAATAGATGCTGGTAGTACTACTGCTAAAGTAGTTGCTATCGATTATGATGGAAACCTTTTATATGAGAATTATCGTAGTAATAAGGGTACCCCAGTTGATACAGTAAAAGATATGTTACTTGATTTGTATTCTAAATTACCAGAAAAAACTGTTATTCGTAGTAGTGGATCTACTGGATATGGAGAATTATTAATTAAAACTGCATTTAATTTAGATATATCTGAGATTGAGACTATGGCTCATTATGAAGCTGCTAACTATTTTCTACCAGGAGTAGAAAGTATTATTGATATTGGTGGACAAGATATGAAATATATTAAGATAAAAGATGGAGCAGTAGATTCTATCATGCTTAATGAAGCTTGTTCATCAGGATGTGGTTCATTTATTGAAACCCTTGCTAAGTCATTAAATATTACTGTATCAGAGTTTGTAGATTATGCAGTGCATGCTAAAAATCCAATTGATCTTGGTTCTCGTTGTACAGTATTTATGAATTCAAAAATTAAACAAACTCAAAAAGAAGGTAGACCTCTTGGAGATATTTTTGCAGGACTTTCTTATTCTGTAATTAGAAATGCTATTCAAAAAGTAATGAAGATTAGAGATGTAGAAACTCTTGGTAAAAAGATAGTTGTACAAGGTGGAACATTTTTGAATGACGGAGTTTTAAAAGCCTTTGAAAATATTACTGGTAAAGAAGTAATAAGACCAGATATTGCTGGACTAATGGGTGCTTATGGAGTTGCCTTAATCGCACTTGAAAACTATAAACAATATGATGACCAAGATGTTAAAAGTACAATTCTTTCTCCTAAAGAGATTGAAGAGATGAAAGTAAAAACATTCTTTAGTCGTTGTCAAATTTGTGAGAACCATTGTGCACTTACTATAAATATGTTTGGTAAAAAGAGATTTATTTCTGGAAATAGATGTGAACGTGGTAGTGGTAATAATGGAAGTAATTCTAGCCTACCTAACATGTATTCATGGAAATATGATAGATTATTTAATTATGAACCAATAAAAGAAGAAGATGCTAAAAGAGGAGTAATTGGAATACCAAGAGTTCTTAATATGTATGAAGATTATCCACTTTGGTTTACTTTATTTACTAAACTTGGATTTAGAGTAGTTATATCAGATCATTCTAATCGTAGAATCTATGAAAAAGGAATAGAATCTATGCCATCGGAATCAGTTTGTTATCCAGCTAAACTTGTTCATGGACATATTATTAATTTACTTGAAAAAGGAATTAAGACAATATTCTATCCTTGTATAATGTACGAGACTAAAGAATTTAAAGAAAGTGATAATAATTATAACTGTCCAATAGTACAATCTTATAGTGAAGCAATTAAACTTAATGTAGATGAACTAGAGGATAAAACTATTAAATATATGAATCCATTTTTACCTATGGATGAAAAAGGAATGCTTCTTAGAATACTAGAACTTCCTGAATTTAAGGAATATAAATTTACTAAGAAAGAACTTAAAGATGCAATTAGTGCAGCTTTTAAAGAACAAGCTAAATTTAAACAAGATGTAAGAAATAAAGGAGAAGAGTTCTTAAAATATATAGATGAACATAAAGAAAAAGCAATCGTTCTTGCAGGAAGACCTTATCATTTAGATAAAGAAGTTAACCATGGAATTGATACTATGATTAATTCACTTGGACTTGCAGTACTAACTGAAGACTCAATATGTCATTTAAATAAACTTGAGACAAAATTACGTGTAGTTGATCAATGGGCATATCACTCTAGAGTATATCGTGCTGCTGACGTTGTAAGTCAAAGACCAAATATTGAACTTGTTAACTTAAATTCGTTTGGATGTGGGTTAGATGCAATTATAACTGATCAAGCCGAAGAAATATTAAAGAAAAATAATAAGTTATATACAACAATAAAAATCGATGAAATAAATAACTTAGGAGCTGCAAAAATTAGAATTCGTTCATTAATCGCATCAATGAATAAACGTGCAGAAGAACTTGATTATAAGCCATATAAATATAATAAGAATTATTTTAAAGAAAGTGATAAAAAACATACTTTATTATTCCCAGATATGGCACCATTTCATATGCCATATTTTGAAGCAGTACTTCAAAGTGAAGGATATAATGCAGTTTATTTAAGAGAAAGTAATGAAGAGACTGTAGAAACTGGACTTAAATATGTTAATAATGATGCTTGTTATCCAGCAATTATCGTAATAGGACAATTAATACATGCCTTAAAGAGTGGAGAGTATGATCTTGATAATACTAGTGTAATTATTACTCAAACTGGTGGAGGATGTCGTGCTACTAACTATATTGGACTTATTAGAAAAGGACTTAGAGATGCAGGACTAGAAAAAGTATCAATCCTATCATTTAATTTAAGTGGACTTGAAAAAGAACAAGCATTTAAAGTAACTTTATCTTTTGCTAATAAAGCACTTCAAGCAGTAGAGTATGGAGATCTTTTAATGAGACTTTTACATGCAACTCGTCCATATGAAAAGCATCCAGGAGATTCGCAAAAAGTATATGAGAAATGGGAAAAAATTACACTTGATGCAGTAAGACGTGGAAAGTATTCTGAATATAAGAAAAATGTTCATGATATTTTTGAAGATTTTAAAAAGATAAAAATAGAGAAGAAAACTCTTCCTAAAGTAGGAATAGTTGGAGAAATATTAATTAAGTACCATCGTTATGGAAATGATAACTTAATTGCTAAACTAGAAGCAGAAGGTGCAGAAGTAGTTAGTCCTGATTTAATGGGATTTATTAAATACTGTGCAATTAATTCAATTATCAAAGCAAGATTACTTAAAACAGGAAGAATGACACCATTTATTTATACACAAGCTTTGAAATTCTTGGAACGTTATGATAAAGTAATTATCCAGGAAACAAAAGGTACACGTTATAGAATGCCTGCTGATATTCATAAACTAGAGCATAATGTAGACGGAATACTTTCTACTGGTAATCAAACTGGTGAAGGATGGTTCCTAACTGGTGAAATGGTAGAATTAATTAATGAAGGAATAGAAAACATTGTATGTGTACAACCTTTTGCTTGTCTACCTAATCATATCGTAGGTAAAGCTGTTATTAAAAAGATTAGAAAACTATATCCAAAATCTAATATAGTTGCGATAGATTATGATCCAGGTGCTAGTCACACTAATCAAATAAATAGAATTAAATTAATGCTTACAGTAGCAAAAGAAAATTTAGGAGAAGAAAATGAGTAATATAGTAGTAGAAACTTGCTTTGAAGATTTAGAAGAAGCAAGGAATTTAGGAAAAACACTTATTTATGAACATTTAGTAAGTTGTGTTCATATAACTGAAATTGAAAGTATATATGTTTGGGAAAATGATTATCCAGATGTAAAAGAGTATTTAGTATCTATGAAAACTACTTTAGATATGTTCCCTAAAATAGAAAAAAGAATCAAAGAATTACATAGTTATGAATTGCCAGAGATTTCCTATTATTTATTTGATGGATCTAAAGAATTTAAAGATTGGATAGATGAGAACTTACAAAATAAAGAGGTAATTGCTTAAATTATCTCTTTTCTATGTCTAAAAGATGTTATATAATAAAATCTTCCTCAAAAAAAGGATTTATTAAAATGTAAAATATGATATACTTATTTTAGAATAAAAAGGAGGGATAAGTATGCCAGAAGAGAAATTTAGTATATTAGAGCGTTACGGTGAAGACTATACTAAAAAGACATATTATACTAATCCAGCTATTGGTAGAGATGAACAACTTAAAGCACTTTTGCTTTTATTACTTACCCCAGAAAAATCTGCAATATTAATAGGATATCCTGGTACAGGTAAAACTGCTATTGTAGAAGGACTTGCTTATCGTATTCAAAGAGGAGAAGTTCCTGATGCTTTAAAAGGATATACTGTAATAAATATAAAAACTGCTTCACTTTTAGGTACTATGCCTAATGGTGAAAGTAAAGTACAACTTATGATAGACGAACTTAAAGAAAGAGAAAAAACTATTTTATTTATCGATGAAATACATATGTTAATTGGTGCTACTGATGAGTCTAGTGTAGACTTTGCCAATATCTTTAAAGAGGGATTAGGTAGAGGTAGTATTAAAGTAGTTGGTGCAACTACTACTGCTGAATATGAACGTTATATTTTACGTGATAAAGCGTTTGTAAGACGTTTCCAAAAAGTAGAAGTACCAGAACCAACTAGAGAAGAAACAATAGAGATTTTAGTTGGAACTCTTCCTAAAATAGAAAAAACTACAGGAGTAAGACTTAAATATTCTAAATATCAACAAAGATTAATTATGGAGTCACTAGTTGATATTACATCTGAATATAAACGTGTATTTGAAGCTAATGCAAGATACCCAGACGTATCTTTAACACTTCTTAAATCTGCATTCTCTTTTGCAGTATTTGATAATAGAAGTGAAGTTAATATTTATGATTTTGAAAAAGCTATTGAATCAACTCATTTAGTTTATCCAGATGTTATTAAAAAAGAATTACCAATATTTAAAGATAAATTTAAAGATATATATAATGAGGAAAATGGTATTGTTAAAGAAGGAATTGTATTACAAAAGAATACATATGCAACAGATGCTGAACATAATATAAATAACAAACCAACTCCGCAATTTGATGCATCTTTACTTGCTGGTATTGATCTAAGTGGAATAGGTAATAATCAACCACAACAACCAACACAACAAGTTGCACCAAATCCAATGCCTATACAACAACCACAACCAGTTGTGCAATCTGCACCAGTTCAATCAGCACAAGATTCATTTGCAAGTCCAGAATTAATTGAACAAATTTATCAACAACAAGCACAAATGCAACAACAAAATACAGTTGCTGGACCAGTACAACAACAAATGTACCAACAACCAACGCAAGTTACACAACCTACGTATACCGAACCAGTTCAACAACAAGCATATCAACAACCTGCGCAAGTTACACAACCTACGTATACTGAACCAGTTCAACCAGAACAAGTATATCAACAACCGAGTCCTGTACAACAATCTACGTATGTTGAACCAGTTCAAACGCAACAAGTATATCAACAACCAAGTTCTGTACAACAACCAACATATGTACAACCACAACAAAATGTAGTTTATGTTGATCCTAGTATGATTTCAGATAATCGTAGAAGTAATATTAATACTCCTAGAAGAGTTGATAATACTGCGATAGATGGAATATTAACTAGTAATAGACAAATGATGAATGCTAGTACTAATTTTGATTTAGATTTAGAAAATAGAGATGATATAGATAATAGAGATGATGATTTCTATGAATAGTTTTACATAAAAAAGTCAAATATGACT
The DNA here is from genome assembly GCA_017541325.1 of Bacilli bacterium. Taxonomy (GTDB): domain Bacteria; phylum Bacillota_I; class Bacilli_A; order RF39; family UBA660; genus RUG11788. Next base: position 51,802 of record JAFXZI010000001.1, on the reverse strand, counting down.
TTTTTTTATTGTAGTGAAAATCTATCTATTATAAACTTAAATTAGATATAACGAGAAAGGTTGTAAATTATATTAAGCGCCAGGACATAATGTTGACGAGGTCGGTAGGTAATCGAAAGATTCGGCGGGTACTACTGCGGCATGGTGAGTCGTTAGATATATAACAAAAAATAAAATAGAGATTATAACAAAAAATATATCTTCACTAGTTTTTTTCGAGTGGAGGTTTTTTATATGTGCGGAATATTTGGATATGTCGGAAAAAAAGTTAATATAGAAAGAGTATTAATAGATGGATTAAAAACTTTAGAATATAGAGGATATGATTCTGCAGGAATTGCATTTGTTACTGATAAAGTTGAAATACTTAAAACTACTGGAAAAATTAGTGCTTTAGAAAATATGATAGATGAAGATTTATTAAGTAATATAGGTATAGCTCATACAAGATGGGCTACTCATGGAAATGCAACTACTATTAATGCTCATCCACATCGTTCTGGAAGCGTTACAATAATACATAATGGTATTATTGAAAACTATCTAGAACTTAAAGAAATGTTAATTAAAGAAGGTTATTCATTTGTAAGTGAAACTGATACTGAAATAGTCGCAGCTTTACTTGATTATTTAAAAAGTAAAGATATTTGGTCTAATTTAGAAGTAATTAAAGAAATGTCTTCCTATATAAAAGGAAGTTATGCTTTAGGAATTATTTTTGATGATGAATTAGATACTTTATATGCTACTCGTAAAGATAGTCCATTAATTATTGGAGTAGGAGAAGAAGAAAATTTAATTGCTTCAGATGTTGCAGCGATTATTAATTTTACAAAAAATTATTTCTTACTTAATAACTATGATATTGTAAAAATTACAAATAATGGAGTAGATATTTATAATGAAAACCTTGAACCGATAAGAAAAAATATTAATACCGTATATTGGAACGTAGAAGAAGCTGAGAAAAATGGTTTTCCTCACTTTATGCTTAAAGAAATCTATGAAGAAGGAAAAGTACTTAAAGATACTATAAATGAATATGTAGAAAGCATAGATTCATTTATAAATAAAATGCCTGATTTTAGTAAATATGATAATATTCATATAGTTGCTTGTGGATCTGCAATGCATGCTGGATTAATAGGTAAACATTTAATAGAAAATTATGCTGGTATAAAAGTAGATGTTGAAATAGCTAGTGAATATCGTTATAAAAAAGAATTTTATAATGATAAAACTTTAGTTATTCTTATTTCTCAATCAGGAGAAACTGCTGATACTATAGCATCTCTTCGTAAAGCTAATGAAGATGGAATAGATACATTAGGTATTGTTAATGTAGTTGGTTCTACTATAGCTAGAGAATCTAAAAATGTATTATATATAAGAGCAGGAGTTGAAATAGCAGTTGCAACTACTAAAGCATATTTACTACAAGTAGCAATGTTAGAACTTATTAATTTAAAACTTATGTTAGAAAGAAATCTAATAACAGGAGAAAGATTACAAGAATTATTACAATCATTAAGTACAGTACCTAAATTAATAGATGAAGTAATAGCAAAAGACAAAAACTATATAGATATAGCTAAATATATTTATGAAGATAAAGACTTGTTCTATATAGGTAGAGGAATAGATTATGCTATCAGTTTAGAAGGAAGTTTAAAATTAAAAGAAATATCTTATATGCATAGTGAAGCTTATCAAGCTGGAGAATTAAAACATGGAACTATTTCTTTGATAGAAGAAGGTACTCCAGTAATAGCTATTATGACTGATCCAGAACTTTCTTTAAAAACAATTAGTAATATTAAAGAAGTAGTTGCAAGAGGTGCAAAAGTAATATTAATAACTACTAATGAATTAGATGGTGATTATGATTTTATTGATCAAAAAGTAGTACTACCAAAAGTAGATAATTATTTAGTACCACTTCTTACAGTTGTACCACTTCAATTAATAGCTTATCATGTAGCAGATTTAAGAAAATGTGATATAGATAAACCTAGAAACTTAGCTAAATCAGTTACAGTAGAGTAGATAATAAAAGAGAGATTATTTAATCTCTCTTTTTTAATATTCTAAATGTATTTAATATTGTTATAAGTGTAACACCTACATCTGCAAAAACTGCTGCAATCATATTGGCATATCCAAATGTTGCAAGAGTAAGAACTAATAGTTTAATTAATAAGACAAGCACTATATTTTCTATAACTATTTTTTTAGTAAAAGAAGCTATATTATGAGCTGTATGAATCTTAGTTAAATCATCATTCATTATAACCATATCAGATGCTTCTATAGATGCATCTGAACCAATTCCACCCATAGATACACCTATATCACTTGTAAGTAGAGCAGGAGCATCATTTATTCCATCTCCAACAAACATAGTTTTCTTTTTTTCTTTATGAGCAGTTTTTAAATAATTAACTTTATCTATTGGTAATAATTCTGACATATATCTTTTTATTCCAACACGTTTTACAACATCATTAACTATTTCTTCGTTATCTCCAGATAAAACTACTAATTCATTAAATCCTTTTTCACGTAATAAAGAAATGGTCTTTTTACTATTTTTCTTAATCTTATCATTTATAAGAATATATCCTAAATATTCTTTATTTCTTGAAATATATACAATAGTACCAATATCTAAACATCTTTCAAAATCTATTTTATTTTTATTTAATAGATTATAATTACCTATAATATATTTATCTTTATCTATTGAAAGAGTAATACCTCCGTCTACTATTTTATAATTCTTTATTTTAGAATTATCTACATCTTTTCCATATCTATTTAATATAGATAGCGCAATTGGATGATTATTTAGACTTTCACATGTTGCTGCAATCTCTAATAATTCACTAGCTTTAATTCCATATCCTTTAACTTTAACTACTTCAAATACTCCTTCAGTAATAGTTCCTGTTTTATCAAATATTATTTCATCTATTTTTAATAATTTATCTAATGTATTACTATTTTTCATAAGTATTCCAGATTTACTACAAGCACCCATACCTACAAAATAAGCAAGTGGAATAGATATTACTAAAGCACATGGACAAGACGCTACTAGAAATACTAAAGCACGATGTCCCCATAAAGAGAAGTCTTTAGTAATAAATCCTGGAACTAAGAATAATAGTAGTGCAAGAGCAACAACAATAGGAGTATAAATACTAGCAAATTTATCTACTACCTTTTCAGTATTTGATTTTTTCTTATCAGCTTTTTCTATTAAATCTATTATTTTATTTGCAGTAGAATTCTTATAAATCTCAGTAACTTTTATTTTTAATGTACCATCTAAATTAATACATCCACTTAATACAGGATCTTTAATTTTTACTGACCTTGGTTTATGTTCTCCAGTAATACTAGAAGTATCTATATTTGAACTTCCTTCAAAAACATATCCATCTAAAGGTATTTTTTCTCCCGCTTTAACAAGAATAATATCTCCTATTTTAACTTTATTAGGTTCTATTTCAGTTAATCCATCTTTTGTTGATAAAGTAACTGTATCAGTATCTAAATCCATAAGTTTAATTATTTCTTCTTTAGATTTATCTACAGCATGATCATTTATTATTTCTCCAAGTTGATATAGAAGCATTACCATAAATCCTTCATGATAATCTTTTAGAATAAAGGCACCAATAGTTGCGATAATCATTAAGAATTCTTCATCAAATATTTTACCTTTAGGTATTTTATCTTTTAGTTCAATAATCATTTCAAAACTAATTATTAAATATCCAATGATTGTGTATAAAAGAACGTATTCTTTAAATACTATACTAAATATAAAGAATAAAAGTGCAAATATAAACTTAATTATTTCTTTATTTTTCATTAACATGTTCAACTCCTATCTTAATTATTCTTTCTATATGGTCATCTATTAATGTGTAATAGACGTTTTTACCATGTTTATGAGCTTTAACTAATTTCATATCTCTAAGTACTTTTAATTGATGAGAAATAGAGGAGTGAGTCATATCTAAAAGTTCTGCAATATCATATACACATAATTCATTATCTAGAAGAATATTTAGTATTTTAAGTCTAGTTTCATCACTAAATACTTTGTATAAGTTAGATACATTAAAGATAGTATCTTCATCTAACATATTCTTTTTAGCTTTTAAAAATTTATCTCTATCTATCATATTTATCCTCACATATGAACATATATTCATATATAATATATCAAATAAAAAAATATATGTAAACATATAAATAAATCAAAGACTTGATTTTTAAGACATTTTATACTATTATAAAGTAGTCAATTAGAAATGGCGGTATTGGTGAAGTGGTTAACACGCCGGATTGTGGCTCCGGTATGCAAGGGTTCGATCCCCTTATTCCGCCCCATTTATGAAAATCGTCGAAATTTTTCGACTTACAGATAGACTCAATTGCTAAAATTGAGTTTTTTTGTGTTTAAGAAAGGAATGAGACGATTATGATTAATGAAATCAGACAAGAAATCAATTTAAGCCCCGATTTAGAAAAGAAAATAAATTGGGCAGTCAAATATGCATCTATTAAGGTAAAGGTGCAGAAAGGAGCTTTAATAAGGCTAGAACCGACTAATATGGCTTATCTAGAACCACATAAAATAGAAATAAATAATAATGTTTTTCTATTTCTAAATGGTAAAGATTACTTTTTTATCAATTCTTATGAGAACCAATTCCCTTTTTCAGAACTAAGTTCTCAACTAAAACATGCATACTTGGGTTAATACTATTGACTTTCATTTGCAAAATGATTATTATAAATAACCAATGAAAGAGGTATTCTCTAGAAATGGAGGTACATCAATGAAGAAACAAAGAAAAAGAATATTGGAAAAAATTTATAATGATAAACAAATGAGAGTTAGAAGTATTTACTCGTAGAATACTTTTGACTCTCTTTTTTTAGTAAGAAAGGAGTTATGTTTATGGATGAAGAAAGAAAAGATATAGTAGCAGGAATCTATATTAGAGTTTCTACAGAAGATCAAGCTCGAGAAGGTTTTAGTTTAGGTGAACAAGAAGAAAAGCTTAAAGCATTATGTGATTACAAAGGTTATAAAATCTATAGAGTTTATAAAGATGCTGGAATATCTGCAAAAGATATGGAACATCGACCTGAGTTTCAACAAATGTTAAAAGACATGAGAGATAAAAAGATAAATGCCATTGTTGCTTATAAACTTGATAGAGTTACTCGTTCAGTTAGAGACTTAGAAGAATTAATATCAGAACTAGAAGCAAATAAGTGTTATCTAATTTGTGATAGAGATGATGTAAACACTTCTACTGCTAATGGTAGATTCTTCGTAAGAATGTTAACTGTCTTATCACAACTTGAAATTGAAATAGTTTCTGAAAGAACAAAGTTCGGATTAGTTGGTGCAATTAAACAAGGACATTTTCCTGGAAAGCCTCCATTCGGTTATAAACATGTTAATAAGAAATTAGTTATCGACCACTCTACTAGTTGGGTAGTAGAAAAAATATTTGAACTATATCGAAATGGATTAAGTTTTCAAAAAGTTGCTAATTATTTAAATGATAATGCAATATTAGGAAGAACTAATTGGAGCGATGGTAATGTAGAAAAAATAATAGACAACAAAATCTATAAAGGAGATTATGAACAATATAAAGTTGATAAATCTAGAGAATCAATAATCTATGTAGATGTTGTTGATCCTATTATTCCAAGATACATTTGGGATGAATGTCAGGATCAAAAAGTTAAGAATCAAAGAACTTACTCAAGAAATAGAACTTATATCTTCTTTCAAAAATTACTATGCCCTCATTGTGGCAGAATAATGAAGTGTAAAGGTTCTGGAGCACATGATGGTAAATACATGTACTATAATTGTGAATTTTGTAGATACAGTTTAAATGAAGCTAAAGTTGAAAAAAGATTTGTTCAAATCCTTACCAACCTATTAAGAATAGATGAAGAATACAATAATTATTTTTTACCAATATTTGCAAAGAATAGTAAAAAGCCTGCTGTAAGCGATTTATCAAAAGAAATTGCAGATTTATCAAAACAAAGAGAAAGAATTAAAACTGCATATACTACTGGAGTTATTGAATTAGAAGATTTAGATGAATCAATTAAAGTAATTAATGAAAAATTAACGCATTTAAGAGCAGAACAAGAAAAACAAATTGAAGTTGATTCAGGTAAACAATTCTCCATTGAAGAAGTAATGATTAATAGAGATAAGAGTTCATATCCATTAAATGATTTTAAAAATACTCAGTTCTTACTCAATGAATGGAAACAAAAAGATGATACTGATAAGCAATACTTTGTTAATAGATATATTGAGTCCATTACTATTGAGAAAAAAGACAATTCAGTCGATGGTTTAGTTATTAAAGATATTAAACTAAAAGACTTTACTAAAATGAGAGCAAAGAATTTATTAATAAATGGTCTTTTAGAATTTTCTCACAGAGTAAAGATTAAAGGTAAAGAAGAAGTTATAAGATCTAATATGGCAATTACTCCTGAAGAATTTGAAAAGTATAAAAATGAAATAGATAAGCAAGAAGAAATCGGATATACCTTATTAGATGGAGAGTACAATCTTATGGAAACAGATGTATATGAAATCCATCAAGAAGGTATTGAAGATAAAACTATATTTAAAATGATACCGATTGTTCATTATGATGAACAAGGCAATTTTGATGGCAAATACAAAATTGCAATAGTCTACTCCAATTGGAAAACAATTGAGTAGATAAATTGCGTGGCACGTTTTGTTTCGTAAGAAATGAAAGTGGCGATAGCAATTTCTAAAATGACTGATGAAGTTTTAGAGATGATTCTCTATTACGAAGAAGTCATTAGTGGATCCTAAGGCGACTAGTCTTAGCTCCCATATTTTGATGATACCTAAGGGATTGTCAAAATATATAGGGAGTTAGTCATTTTGACACAATCAAAATCGTCTCAACCTTTCAACATAAAAAGGCTCTAATGAAAGGAGAAATCTATGCAAGAACTAAGTTATTCATTTCATGTTGGAGTCGACAAAAATAAGTCTTTAGAAGGAAGAAGATTAGCAAAAAATAGTAAGTACGATAGCAAATCAAAACCAAATAATGCAATTCAAACTCAGGCACAATTAACAAAAGCAGACAACCATAATTTAAGAAAATACGAAAATAATCCTGAACGAATTGAAGTAATTGTTGGTACAAATAATCTAGTTGAAGATGTTAAAAATACTTACTTAGAACTATTTGAAGAAGCTAGAATCGAATTCAATTCTAAGCAAAAAAGAAACGACCGAAAGATTGAAAATTACTTCAAACATATCTCTGATGATAACAAACATGACTTAGCTATCCCTATCATTTTAGAGATTGGCGACATGTATTATTGGAGTACTATTTCTGAAGAAGACAAAAGAAAAATGACAATTGTTTTTAAAAAACAAATCAAAGATTTAGAAAAGATAATTCCAAATTTTAAAATTTCAAATGCTGTTATTCACTATGATGAAGCTTCTCCTCATATGCATATTATGGGAATTGCTTATAAGCAAGGGAATAAAAATGGAATGTCTGTTCAAGTTGGAAAAGCATCAGTTTTTACTAAAGACTCTTTATTAAAAATACAAGATCAAATGAGAGAACTATGTATTAAAGAGTTTAATGAAACTTATAATCTTAACTACACTTTAAAATTAAAACAAGAAGGTAGAAATCAAGATATTAATGTTAATGATATGGCTCATTATCAACAATCAACTAGAAATATAAGGAAGAGTCAAGAAGCATTAGAAAAACTAAATGAAGATGCTAATAAGATAAATGAAAAATCAAAAGAAGTTTATGAATTGGTTAATAATCTTAAATCACAAACTTTAAATAAGAATAACTTCACTATTTCAAAAGAAGATATAGAAAAGATTAATGACTATATCGTTGATTCTAGAAAAAGTACTAATAGTATTCTATCTACTAATGAGATTACTAATATAGTAAATGAATATAAAGACGACTTAAAGAATCATAAAAAAGAAGTTAGACAATTAAAAGAAACTATCAAAGATCAAGATTCTACAATAAAAGATTTAACAAATAGTAATGACTTATTAGTAAAATCTAGTGAAAACTTAAAGAAAGAAAACTTTAACTTACAAGCATTAGTATCTGCTTTAAAAGATGCTATTCAAAAAATAAAAACAATTATTACTACTGAAGTAATTAATGGTCTAATTCCTAGAGCTATTCTAGAAAAACTAGAAGATTTTGGACTATTTAAAACTGATAAAAACAAAAATGTTGAAAGGACAAAATAAAAAAAATGAAACATTATACTATGTATAAGTCGATTATGAAGTATTTAACTGATAAAGATTTATCATTAAACGCTAAAGGATTTTTGAGTATTGTTTTATTCAATGATGATATAACTCCTCAAGATGTTCAAAAGTATTGTTCAGATGATATAGAAACAATTAAAGATGTTATGCTAGAACTTAAAATTACCAAATATATAAAACTAGATTCTGAAACTAACACTTTGTTAGCAGGACCTGAACCATATACTAATTGGAGTGAACCTGTCATGAAAGACATACAAAGAAAAGCAAAAGATAAAATCGATAAAGAACGATAAAAAACAGACTAAGAGAAATCTTAGTCTGTTATAGTTTATTCTTGTATATCTGCTATTCGTAATAAATATTTATTCTTCAACTGATGTATATGGTTCAATAGCTTTAAAATTACTATACATATCAACGTTACATCTATTTTTAAAATTGTTACAAATATATATTAAATTTTCTTCTAAAGGATTATATTTTTTGAATTTTTCTCTTTCAAAAATAATTGAATAAATGTAGTCATCATTTATTTCTCCATTTTTATCTCTTCTTTGAGTATATCCAGAAATAACAATTGTTAGTATCTTTGGACTAATATTAAATAAATGACTTGTTAAAAATAAAGCAAATCCAAAAACAAATTGTTTATAATCATCTTTCAACTCTTGTTTTGTTTTAGGCTTCATTTTTTTCATGCCACTTGCTAATTGAGTTGCTGTTTCAGATGGCATATCTTCGATTTCTGGTAAATCTAAATCAATCAATAAAGTATTATTAGATTTAGAATATGAAAAATTAACATTAAATTCTAGAGGCAATTCTATTTCACTTAAGAATGTTTCAATTTCATCATTAATTGTTTCTTCATCACCATTAATAATATTTTTAGAATGTGCTATTGCTTCATCATATTCTTTCTTATATTCTTGATTGATGCTAGATGCTTTTTCTTTTTCGTTTTTATCAAATTCTTCCTTGTTTGCTTCCCAACCTTTAGTAGCATTAGCAAATCGTTCATCTATATTAGCTTGAACATATTCATTTCTTTTTTTCTTTAGTTCCCAAAACTTAATACCTTTTATCTTATTTTGTGCTTCTTTATTTAGTGCTTGAGTAATATTCTCTATAGTTGGTTTAGGGATTTTATATTCAACTTCTTTATAAGTTTCTAGTTTAATCTGATTCATAGCATTTTCATATTCTTGATCTTCAAGAATTGGATACGCAGCCATTTTATAAATATTGATTAATTCTTCAATACCAGAATTAAAGTCTTCTACTTCTTGAGAAATTCTCTCGTTTCTGTCATTTAAAATTCTATTCTTTTGTTCAATAAAGCTTGGATGTCTTTTAATTCTGTTTATTAGGGATTGATCAAAAACTTCGCTACCATCTGGGTAAAAAAATCTCCATTTTCCGTCATCTTCAAGTCTAAAATCAATCTTTGTTTCTACATATTTAGTATTTGAACTTGAATTGCTTACTTGTCTAGATGTTTGTGAAGGCTTTGATGAACTAACATTATTCGAAGCTACATATGATAAACCTGTTCCAGGAATTCCAGCATGAACTGTTTTTCTTCCTTTTGAATTTACAGTATATCCTAGACCTCTAGGACCTACACTTAAACCAACAGAGTTCTTATTAAGATTTACTCTTAATCCCTTACATATTTTGATACTTCTTCTAAATCTCAAACTCATTCAATATACCTCTCTTTCATAATCTATTGACTATTAATTTTAAATACTTTTTCTCATCGATTTTATCAGTTTCTATTAAATCATGTATCATATTATCAAATTCAGTACTAGTTAAATATATTTTACTACAATTTTTAACAGAATCATATGCCTCTTGAATGATTTTTTCATCTATTAATCGCTTATTATCTAAAACTGTTTTGATTATTCCCGGTGGAAGAACTCCATATGATTCGTTGCTATATGCATCTTTTACAGAATTAACATAGCTTTCATAAAACTCCTCATTCTGAAAATGTGTCATATTAATATCTAACAATAATAATCCTATATAAAATTTTAGAGATTCTCTAGAATTACCTAATTCATTATATAGTTCGGCTAGGCAATGACATGTTGAGGATGAATAATTATTCAAACCAATAGACAGACTATGACTTATTCTTTTTAAAAGAATAGATTCAGCTATTTCATATACTGAATAGTTTGGATTATTTCTTCTAAAATCATCAAGGTCTTTTTGTGTTATATTCCACATATAGTGTTCAGCTAAAGTAACAAAATCAGAGTGTTGATTCAAATAACTATTTCCTTTGTCTGATAGAATATAGAGTCTTGATTTATTTAATAATTCATTCTTATTATTATCACTCATTTGACTTTCTAATTGGCTAACTAGTTCATCTTTTTTACCTTTTATAGTGATATTTAATTCTTTTGCTAAATCTTTTAATTGTGGAATCGTTTTAGCATTTAAAATATTATTTATATCAGACTTGGTATAATATCCTTCTTTTATGAGTAGCAAATGCAGATCATGTGGATAAGGAATCGTATACCAATATCTTAAAGTACTCATATAATCTTCATTTTTATCTTTTAATTCAGCACGTTTCATTTTATGTAAAAAAATAGCTACTTTTTCAGCATATTGTTCATTAAAATCTTTCGAATAAATTGATAAACTTCCAAACATGCCTTCATCTTTATGTCCATAACCAATAATCTTTCTTTTATCATTATTTCCAAGTAAATCTTTAATAAATCCCATATTATTCACCATAATCATTATATCATTATTTATTAGTTTTTAAAAATAGAGTTATCCTATCTTACACTAGTAATTTTTTCGAGAATAAGGAACATTGAAAAAATATTTGCAAATGTCAAAATGTTGTGATATATTTTATTCAAGTAATTGAGTCAAACTCAATTTCATAGATTTGTGCTGATTTTTCGTAAACACGTTAAATCATGGCCCCATATAAAAATAAACGAACTTTATAGTTCGTTTTTTTGTGTCAAATAATAGAAACAACTAATATGATATAATCAAAATGTAATATACTAAATATAGAGGTAGTAATATGAAGAAAAATGATAAATGTCCTAATTGTGGTGCTTATTTACTAAATGGTATGTGTATTAATTGTGGATATGGAACAGATTCTCTAGATTCTTTAGAAAAAGAAAACAAAAAAAATATAGATGATTATGTTAAAAATTATAACGATATTAAAGATGAAACAAATAAAGAATATGAGAAAAAAGTAAGTGAAGAAAATAGTGTTGATGATAGATTAATAAAAAATAATTCTTATGATTCTAATATAGTTAATAATGCATATAGAAACTTTAGAAAAAATCTATATATGTATTCATTGCTTAATATTATAATATCTCCTGGTGTTTGCCTTTTATTTTTAGTAATAGTTGGTTTAGCTGATCCAACTAGTGGAACGAAATTATTAATACCTACTTTTTATTTAATTCTTTCTGTATTATTTTTTATTAGTCAATCTAAATATAGATATAATGTTGCTAAAAGCAAAATTGATAAAGGTATTATTTCTTTCATAACTATATTTTTTCTAATACTTATTTTATTGTTTGTCTATATATTCTTTTTTAATTAATATTATAAAAAAAGGAACTAACTATTAGTTCCTTTTTTGCTATAACTCATATCGTCATATACATCTTCTTTATCAACTCTATCTATTAGTGAAGAATCTGATTCATAAACATTCCATCCATATAACTTTGCATATTGAAGTATCTTTAAAGTTTTTAAAAGATAATCTTTATTTCCTGAAATTAATGAAAATGGTAATGCTATCCCTCTAATTTTATCTAATCCTATTTCATCTCTTACATGATATTCATCTATAAAACAAGAATATCTTCCTTTGCTAGGATCTACTGGTTCATCATGTTTTTCAGCATGTATTGCATTAATACTAGAATCAATAATAAATGCTGGGCACCAAAATATCCAACCATAAAAACATGATACCCCAATTTTATCAAAGTCTATATTTTCATCACGATTCCATTTACCAACACTAATATAATCATCACCATTATATATACCAAAAGATGATCCTGATCTTTTATTGTTGCTTTTAATTCCGCCAGATTCAATTATATCAATCATGATGTCTAAACCTTTACTGTGAACTTGATTTGTTCCATGATAATAGTAATCCATACTATATCAACCCCCGTTGTGTGTTATTTTAACACGTTTTTTTTATAAATCAACAAATTTTCATTTTATATTTACAACATAAAAAATATTACTATATAATAAATAACTTAAAGAGGTGTTATTGTGAGTAAAAGTTATATTAGATTGGATATAAATGATAAAAGTAGTTTTAGTAAAGTGATGGATAATATGCTTTCTGTATGGGATAATCATTCTATTTATATTTGTCATCCTAGTCATATTTTTAGAGATTGTTCTGATTTTGAAAATGTGGAAGCAATTGATTGGGATTGTATAGATGTTAATAAAATGTTTAAAAAAAATAATTATAAATCATTTTTATCTTTTGATCATAGAGATGCATTTAGATATGTTCATAAGCGTTTAGGAAGTGAGATAATGGGACAAGCTGCTACAAAAGGAAAAGATGCAGCGCTAAGTTATCTTGCAGTTATAGAAAGGTATAGATTAAATAATAAAGATAATTATTTGGTAAGAGGAATAATTCGTGGCGATATGACTGGGTATTCTATAGCATTTAATCCAGAATATGAATCAGCTATTCCTAACGACATCTTTGAAAAATTTTTGAGAATTGATGAGGATGAGGATTCTTTACCTCATATATATAGAATAGAAAGAAATTAATTAAAAAAAGATAGAATAATCTATCTTTTTTTGTTTCTTTCTATATAAAATTTTATTAATGATACTAGTAATAAGAGTATTGATATTAATCCGAATCCTATTCCGTATGCAGCACCCATTACTATTATTGTTGCACCTATTGGTGTTATGAATAATAAAGCCGAAATAATAAAAATACTAAGTACTAAATGTTTAGATTTTTTAAAATATTTGTCTCTCATTTTTACTATTCTATAGATTAGAAATACAAGAGCAAAAACTTGTACTGGTACAAATATTTCCATCCATTCACTGTCAGTTCCAAAACACATTTCTCCGCCATGGCAATCAGGACTATAGGTAATAAAACTAACTGCACAACTTAATAAAACTAATGAAACTGTTACAACAATAGTTAGTATTAAGTCTTTTTTATATTCAAATAATTTTTTATTATTCTTTTTCACGGTATCACCTAGTATAATTATATCATGTAGTAGAAAAATATATTTATTAATATGAATGGAGATGTAAATATGAAAAGAAAAAAGACAAAAGTAATAAAAGTTGGAGATGTACTAATTGGTGGTAATAATAAAATAAGTATTCAATCGATGTGTAATACTAAAACAAAAGATGTAGATTCTACAGTAAAGCAAATATTAGAGTTAGAAAATGCTGGGTGTGAAATAATTAGAGTAGCATGTTTAGATATAGAAGATGCTAAAGCTATTAAAGAAATAAAAAAACATATTCATATACCAATAGTTGCTGATATTCATTTTGATTATAGAATTGCACTTGAAGCTATAAAAAGTGGAGTAGATAAAATAAGAATTAATCCTGGAAATATTGGAAAAAAAGAAAATGTTATAAAAGTAGTTAATGCTTGTAAAGAAAAAAATATACCAATAAGAATTGGAGTAAATGCAGGATCTTTAGAAAAAGAATTATTAATAAAATATGGAGGTCATCCAACTGCTGAAGCTATGATAGAAAGTGCAAAAAAACATATAGATATTTTAGAAGAATTAAACTTTTATGATATTTGTTTATCATTAAAAGCATCTAATCTTGATTTATGTATAAAAGCTTATGAACTAGCTAGTAAAACATTTACTTATCCATTACATATAGGAATAACAGAAGCTGGAACAGATTTTAGTGGTACTATTAAATCTAGTATAGGTATTGGAATCCTTCTTAATAAAGGAATAGGAGATACTTTAAGAGTTTCTTTATCAAGTGATCCAGTAGATGAAGTTATAGTTGCTAAAGAGATATTAAAAGATTTAGGAATGAAGAATGATATTCCTAGATTAATATCTTGTCCAACTTGTGGAAGAACACAAATAGATTTAATACCAATTGCTAAAGAAATAGAAGAGTTTTTAAAAGGAATTAATGCAGATATTACAGTTGCTGTTATGGGGTGTGCAGTAAATGGACCTGGAGAAGCTAAAGAAGCAGATATAGGTATTGCTGGTGGAATTAAAGAAGGAATTATTTTCTCACATGGAGAAATAATTAAAAGGGTACCACAAGATAAAATAGTAGAGGTTTTAAAAGAAGAAATAATGGAATTAATAAAGAAGGATTAACTATATTTTTCCTTTACTTTTAAAGGTTTTGTGTTATTATAGAAATCGGTGATTGAAATGGCTGATTTAGATGAAAGAACTGAAATATTTTTATATGGCGATGAACGTGAAAGAGTACAAGAATATTTTGATTTATTACATCCTGATTATTTTGAATTATCCTTTGATGAAAAATGGTATACAGAATGGGATAAACTTTTTATAGATGAACATCTAGCTGAAATGGACTATCAAGTTGAAAGAATTATATCTTCTGGTGATATATCAGATGAAGCAAGAATAGTAAGAGTAGCATATAGAGGACTACTAACTGATCATTATTATAGTATGGTTGAAGAAAATGAAGATATATCTTGGGATTTTATATTAGAGAATTTAGATACTGTTAATAAAAAATATTTAGATAGATGGTTCTATTGTAATTATAATTCTATACCATTTGATTCTAGTGAAGAATTAACATCTATTGTTGGTGAAATAAAAGCGGATAATAGATCAATGAAAAAAGAAGACAATAATTAATAATTATAGGGGTACATATATGGTTGAGTTTAAAAGTTTTGATCAATTAGATAATCCGTTTGACAGAGAACAAGTGCTGTCTTATTTTAGAGATATATTTCCTAATTATTCTGAAATGGATTTAGAAGAGAAATGGTATGCAGAAGATGCTAAAGATGTAATTGCTACATATTTAGGTTATATGAATGTATATACTAATAAACTTAAAAGAGAGTTACCAGGATTAAATGCTTCGGAAAGAGCACAACAAGCATTTAGAGTAACTTTAGCTGGACATTACAATGGTTTATTAGGAAATACAAACGATGAAATAAATTATGAAACACATTATTTTATTTATCAACATTTAGATGATATTAATCGTCGTTTTATAGATGCAAGAGACTTAACAGAAGCTAAGTATCTTCCTTTTGATCCAGGATATGCTGTTGCATCTGCGATTGCAGATATTAAATTAGAAAATAGACAAAAAGAAATAAAGGAGTAGAGGGTTATGGAAAAAGCAAATATATTTGTATCTATAAGATCATTAGATTCTACACAACTTGGTTGTAAATTTGATGATTATGATTATGTTCTTCGTGCGTTAAGAGCAGATTATCCAGACTATACATTAACAGACTTGATGATGGTATGTAAAATTGAAAGATTATATAAAAGAGGTTTTATTGAAAAAGATCGATATGATCAATTAATTGATTTATATGATTTAAGAGTAAAAACAGAAGATAAGTTTTATGAAATATTTGGTCGTGGACTAGATGAAGAATATGTACTTGAACAAAGAATATTTGATATTGATTCAGTATTATCTAAGTATGGTTTAATGCCTACTGGTTTTACTGATTTTATAGATAGTACAATAGAGCCAAAATCATATGATGATTTAGCTACAAAATCAATACAAAAATTATTAAATAGGAATGATTCTTAATAATCATTCTTTTTATATATTAATAAAAATAATATTATTGTTAATATAATATTTATGATTTATAATAATATTTGGAGTTGAGCACTATGAGGAATAGATTATCAAAAGAAGTTTTATCATTATTTTGCATAATTTGCTGCGCTATTATGCTTGGAAAAGTAATGCTTGAAGTTAAAGCTGCAATTAATGATAGAGTAGAAAAACTAGAATCTCATATTGAACATATTAATTATGGTATTAATAGTATTAAACCAAAGAAGAAAATAGATGATTTAGATGAATTAACTGTTATTAGAAATATGGAAGAGTTAAAAACATTTAAAGAAGAAAAAGTTAATAAACAAAAAAATGAATGGTTAAATAAAAAATTAGATTTATTTAGTAATGAAGAATTCTATTTAGAAAATACTTTAGTTGTACTTTGTTTAGAAAATAAAGGAAATGTTGTATCAAATAGAATTACTGATGTTTATAAAGATAATGATAAAGTAATAATTAAAATAGATAAAAGAATTTATGATACAGATATAACTAAATCATGGATTGCAGTAGTAGAAATAAATGATGTTGGTAGTAATATCAAATTAGATATAAGTGAGTATTAATGAACGATTTATTAAAAAAAGAATATATAATTGTTGAAGTTATACCTACTGCTGTTAAAAATGGAGATATTGCTCAACTATCTGCATTAAGATTAAGAGGGTTAGAATTAATAGATAGATTTGATTATCGTAACAATAATATCGATAATCCATTTGTATTAGATTTAATTAAATATGATAAAGATAGTTTTATTTATAAAGATAGTACAGATGAAATAGTTAAAGATTTTAAAAAATTTATTGGTAAGAAAACTATTTTATATTTAGATAATATATATACTCTTAATTATTTAGAAAAATTTAATAATAAAAAAGTACCAGTTCTTAAGTACTTAGATTTATCATATAGTGATGAAGTAATAGATGAAATAAAAAATAAATATAATATTTTAGATAGTAATTATATTGTCGATATATTATATGAAGCTTTAATATATGAAAGTAATAAAAAATAATCCACAGTTTTTGTGGATTATTTTTTGTTTACACTATAGAAAGTATAATTTCCATCTTCTATTTTAAAAGTATATACATATTGATATAAATTATCATAATAATCTAAGTCATCATTTGAAGTACATGTAGATAATTCTTCAATAATATTAGTTAAATTATAATCATAGAATAAAGTAGTATCATATTGGAAAGCAACTTTTACATATATTTTTAATTCTTTATCTGTCATCGTAGCATCAGTTATTTTAGTAAATACAAATCCATTTGATGATGACTTCCAATCTTTATTTAATACTATATATCCATCTTCTAAAGTCATATATTTACTTTTGGGAAAATTATATGCAACTTCACTGCCAAATAATTCGTTATATTTTTTTATTACTTCATCTTCTTTTATATAACATTTATCTCCGCTACAATCTCCCTCAGTATTTAATACTGATATTAATACTTTAGATTCCATTGTCATATTTTTAGCAAGGATCTTATTGTTTGAATAGTAATATGCCATCGCATCAAAACTATCATTTCCTGGATGAAGTATTATTGGATATTCAATTCTATCTAGAATATCTTGAGCAAAAGATAAATCAACATGTTCAATTTCTTCTTTTTCTTTAGAATTTGTCTCTTTATTTTTTTCTCCTAACCTACCTTTTATTCCAATCATAATTAAGAAAAATCCTGCGATTAAAACAACACATATAATAAATATAATTAATTCTAAACTATTAGATTTTTTATCCTTTTCTTTCTTTTTCATATTGACTCCTATCATCTAATATAATTGTAGAAATTATTTGAATAAAAGTAAATAAAAAACAGTTGATTTGTTTGACAAAAAAAATTCATTATATTATATTTATTATAGGAGGATATGAGATGGATACAAGAAAGAAAAAAGATATATTAATTATTGTTATGGTAGTCGCTCTTGTTTTTATGTCAACTGCTTATGCATTACTTTCTCAACAACTTAATATCAATGGTACAGCTACTATTAGCGATTCATGGGATGTTAAAATTACTAGTATAGAAGAATTAGCTAGTTCTGGAACAGCAGAAGCTGGATCAGTTAATAATACAGGAACAGTAGCAACTATTTCGCCAGTATTTTATACTGTAGGTGATAGTGTTACATATAAAATTACAGTAGAAAATAAAGGTTCATTAGATGCTGTTTTAAGTTCAATTACAACTGCAGTAACTGCTAATGATGGAACTGATAATCCTAATGTAATTTACGAATATGAAGGAATTAAAGCTGATGATGTACTAGAATCTGGTCAATCAATAACATTTACAGTTACAATTACTTATGCTAGTTCATCAGAGACGTCACAAATTCCTGATACAACAGATATTAAAACAGTTACATTAACAGGAACATTAAATTATCAACAAAAGAAATAAAATAAAGTACCTTATGGTACTTTTTTTATTTGTTATGATATAATTTAAAATAGAGGATGAGTATATGAAAAAGATAATACCTGTATACATTATATTATTTATCTATATGATTATTAATATTATATTTCCAGAGAGTAATATATCTAATGATTATATTTATATAATCAATCCAATTATTGTACTTCTTTTAACTGTATTAATTACTATAATTACATCTGGTATTAAAAATAGGAATAGAAGTAAGTATAGTAAGAATCAGGATGTAATTATAATAATGCTTGGTTATGTACTCATATATTATTTATTAGGTTTAATCTTTGGTTTTTCACATAATGGATATTCTACAAGTATAAAAGGTATTATTACTAATTTCTTATCTTTATATTCAATTGTATTTTTACAAGAATACTCAAGATATAGATTATTAAATTATAATAGATCTAAATTTAATGTAATATTTATTACAATTTTCTTCATTATAATTAATATAGATTTATTTTTCTTTATTAATGCTAGTCATCTAGATTTATTTAATTATATTTTAAGGTCATTTATACCTGTAATAATTATGAATATAACATTATCTTATCTAGCATATAATGTTGGTTATTTATCTAGTTATATTTATCGTGGAATATTAGAAGCGATTATAATATTTTCACCAATTATTACAAATATACATGCTTTATTATTATGTTTATTATATTTAGTTATTTCATACTTTATATATTTATCTATATCTAATAAAATAATGTTAGAAAATAGAGTAATAACTAAAAGAGATATAAAGAAGGATAAAAATGGATCGATGATATTATTATTTATATTTGTTTTTATACTTATTCTTTTTGTTATAGGAGTATTTAAATATAAACCTGTTACTATACTATCTCCTAGTATGAAAAACAGTTTTGATAAAGGAGATATTGTTATAGTTGAAAAGATTAAATCCTGTGATAAATTAAAAAAAGGAGATATTATTTATTATAAAAATAATAATGTATATATAGTTCATAGAATAGTATCAATTGATTATATTAATAATAAATATATAATAAAAACAAAAGGTGATAATAATAACACAGTAGATGAGTGGGATGTAAAAGAAGAGAATATAGAAGGAATAATTAGGGGTAAAGTTAAATATTTAGGATGGCCTTCTATAATTATATCTGATTTATTTAAATAGGAGGAAATATGAATAATATATTATTAAGAAAAGGTTTTAGAATAACACTTGCAACTTTATCTACAATAGTAATGATTATTTTGATATGGGTTATATTAGATTGCTTTCCAAGAGATGTAATTATAGAAGAAAAACCAATTTCTTATAAAGCTGAATCAACTTTAAAATATATAGGTAATAAAGATTATAAACCTGTTTTAAGACATTATTATTATTTAAAGACAGATAAAGTTGTTGATTCAATTTATAAATATCGTGTAACAGCTAATCTAAGACTTGTAGAAGATGGTAAAACTGTTATTAATAGAAAAATAAAAGTTACTGAATCGAGAGAATCAGAAACAATTGATCAAGATATGATAAAAATTGATACAGTAGTAGAATTACCTCTTGATGTATTTTTATATGAAACATTTGGTATTATAGATGGTATTAAAAATAGAATTTATATAGATTTTAATCTTGAAACAGATAATTATATTACTTTAGATAAATTAGAACCTGAATATATAGATGTAGAATCAACTAATAAAATAACAGTTCCTTTATCTGAAATAGAGAAAAATAAAGAGGACAAGGAAACTAAAGGTAAAAAAGTAGGTATTATTCATAAAGAAAGAACTAAATTTAATTCTTACTTGTTTATGTTATCATTTGTTTGTTTCTTTTCTGTAATACCTCTTACTATTTTATCTTATGCGTCTTTATTTAACTTATCTAATTATGATGAATATAAGAGAAGATTAAAAGCTATAAAGAAGAAATATGGAAGTTTTATAGTAGAAAGAAAAAAAGTTCCATCATTTAAGAAAAAGGAAATAATAGAAGTAGAATTATTTAAGAATATATTAGAACATTTAGATGAAGAAGATATTGTCTTTTATGATAAAAATCCTGGTAAAGAATCATGGTTTTATATAGAAAAAAAGAAGGAAGTATACCTATATATTTTAAGGTTAGAACATAATCTTATTAATATGAAAGATAATACTAAGATAGAACTACCTAAAAAGCGTAAAAAATAAGGAAAATTATTGCAAAACTATATAAAATATGGTAATTTTAAGATGTAAGCATACTGTGCTTAACAAATTGGAGGTAAAATTTATGAAAAAAGTTGAATTAGTTGAAGCTGTAGCTAAAACTACAGGATTAACAAAAGCTGATGCTACTCGTGCTATCGATGCTACATTTGCTGCTATTACTGGAGCTCTTAAAAAAGGAGATAAAGTACCAGTAGCAGGATTCGGAACATTCGGAGTATCTAAGAGAGCTGCTAGAGAAGGACGTAACCCACAAACTGGAGCTACTGTTCATATCGCTGCTCGTAAAGCTGTTACATTTAAAGCTGGAACTGCTTTAAAAGAAACAGTTAATAAATAATTACTGACAAAAGATGTTAAAAAAGAGGAATACTAATCTAAGTATTCCTTTTATTTGGTATAATTATGTTAGGAGTTGATTATTCATGGATATTGCTTTAAAAGTACTCGAAGAGATAACTAAAAGTGGATTTAAAGCTTATATAGTTGGAGGTTTTGTAAGAGATTATCTCTTAGGACTAGATACTAATGATGTAGACATTTGTACAGATGCTACTCCTAAAGATATAAAAGAAATATTTGTAAATGTTAATCTTCCAGTAGATGGTTATAGTGCAGTTAGATTATATATAAAGAAATATACTTTTGATATTATGACTTTTAGAAAAGAAATTAGTTATTATAACAATCGTAAACCTGCTGAAATAGAGTATATTACAGATTTAAAACAAGATTTATTAAGAAGAGATTTTACCATTAATAGTTTATGTATGGATGTAAATGGTAATATAGTTGATTTATTAGAAGTAAAAGATG
The DNA here is from genome assembly GCA_017541325.1 of Bacilli bacterium. Classification (GTDB taxonomy): domain Bacteria; phylum Bacillota_I; class Bacilli_A; order RF39; family UBA660; genus RUG11788. Next base: position 30,007 of record JAFXZI010000001.1, on the reverse strand, counting down.
ATATAGATAAAAAGATTATTAGAAGTATAGGAGATCCTATAACTAAGTTTATGGAGGATCCTTTACGTATCTTAAGAGCAATACGTTTTTATACAGTTCTTGATTTTGATATGGATCTAGCGGTAATAGATGCTATTAAAAGAACTAAAGGAGAAATAAAAAGATTATCCTATAGTAGAAAAAAAGATGAACTAAATAAAATATTTAGTAGTCCTAATGCTTCTAAAGGAGTTAAATTAATACTTGAATTAGAATTAGATAAAGAATTAGAACTAGACTTCAGTAAATGCATCTTAAATAGTGATTTAATAGGAATATGGTCAACTATAGGTATAAATGGTAATTATCCTTTTACAAAGAACGAAAAGGAGCTTATAAACGATATACAAGCTGCTATGAAAGAAGATTTAACTTCTAAATTAGTTTTATATAAATATGGACCATATGTTAGTAGTATTGCAGGTAGTCTCAAAAATATGGATAGAGGAGTTATAACTAATGCTTATGAAAATCTACCTATTCATACCCGTAAAGATGTTAATATAACTGCTAATCAAATAATTGGATTATTAAATGTTGGTCCATCTCATTTAATAACTGATATATATGATGATTTGATTAATAAGATTCTTTGTGATAAATTAGATAATAATTATCAAGCAATATCTAATTATATTATTGATAATTACAAGTAGGTGATATTATGAAAAATAAAATATTAGTAGATATTTTAAAAAGTAAAGTCTTAGTAATACCTATGTATATTTATCGTCTAAAAGATAAATTAGAGTTAAATGAAATAGATTTTATAATATTAATGTATTTCTATAATAAAGGAGATAATATTACTTTTGATGTTAATCAAATTAATAAAGATTTAGGTATTCAAGCAAAAGATATTATGACTTCTATAGGAGAATTAACTTCTAAAAAGTTAATTGATTTTAAAAATATTAAAAATGATAAAGGTATTACTGAAGAATATATTTCATTAGAAGATTTTTATAATAAAGTTAGTTTATTATTAATGGATGAAGAAGTAGAAGAAAAAGAAGAAGATACTAATATTTTTACAGATATCGAAAGAGAGTTTGGAAGAACTTTAAGTCCAATGGAATATGAAATAGTTAGAGCATGGATAGAAAATAACTTCACAGAAGAGTTGATTCGTTGTGCTTTAGAAGAAGCAGTATTAAATGGAGTTAGTAATTTAAGATATATAGATAAGATTTTATTTGAATGGTCTAAAAAAGGAATTAAAACAAAAGAAGACGTTGAAAAAAATAGAATGGATTTTCGTAAAAAAGAAGAAAGTAAACAAATAGAAGTATTTGATTATAATTGGCTTGATGATGAAAATAAATAGAATAGAAGAATATTTAGAAGAATTATATCCTAATGCTTTTTGTGAATTAAATTATAGTAAAGATTATGAACTTTTAATAGCGGTAGTTTTATCTGCTCAAACAACAGATAAAAGAGTAAATGAAGTTACTAAAGTTCTCTTTGATAAATATGATTTAGATTCTTTAAAAGATGCTGATATAAAAGATATAGAAAATATAATTAGACCAATTGGTACTTTTACCAAAAAAGCTGTCTATATCAAAGAAATAGCCAAAAGATTAATTAATGATTATAATGGAATTGTTCCAAATGATAGATCATATTTAGAGTCTCTTCCAGGAGTTGGAAGAAAGAGTACTAATGTAGTATTATCTAATTTATTTAATGTTCCAGCGATTGCTGTTGATACTCATGTTGAAAGAGTAAGTAAAAGACTAGGTCTTGCTAAAGAAGATGATACTGTTCTTGAAGTAGAAAAAAAACTAATGAAAAAGTTTAAAAAAGAAGATTGGAGTAAAAGGCATCATCAATTAGTATTATTTGGAAGATATAATTGTAAAGCAATTAAACCAGAATGTAGCAATTGCAAATTAAAAGATATATGTAGACATAAAAAAAGAATAGATTAATATCTATTCTTTTTATTTTATTCATTTGCTTTAACACCATGTACTACAGCATAGAATGTTTTTCCATGATATCTAATAGTATATGTAATAGTCTTTGGTGTGCCACCATCATCAAGAGTTACCTCATCTCCATCAGCATCTTTTATTGATAGAGATACTGTATATCCACTTGTAATAACTTGTCCATCACTACGAGTTACTGTAACACAATCTGTTAAATTAGCACCTTTAGTTAAACATTTATTATCTGTATCATAACTTCCTTCAACGATATGAGCAGTAGCTGTATAAGAGTAAGTATCAGTTTCAGAAACTCCTATTTTAGCAGTAGCACCACTTGAATCAATATCACTATAGTTTCTATATGAAGTAACTACTTTATAAGTTCCTTCTGAATCAGATCCTGTGTAGTTATAATATGTATTTGTTGTAAATGTTACATATTTATTATCTTTATAAATCTTATATCCAAAATCTCCATAAGTTACATCAGCATCATTACTCTTAGCAGCAGCTTTCCATGAAAGTCTTACATTCTTTGTAGCAGCATCATATGTAGCAGTAAGTCCTGTTACATTTCCAAGTTTACTATATGCAGTTGATACTTCTGTAGGTTCAGTACCTTTTCTAAAGTATTCATAAGTAACTTTTCCAGAAGGAGTAGAAGAACTAGCAAGTTTTGCTGGATTACTTCCTTTTTCTACTGCAACTCTAACAACTGTATTTGGTACTTTAAAGTCTTTACCATTACTTGTAAATAATACTTTACCAGCAGTTACATATAATCTATTTCTTTCTGTTTGAACATTTACTTTAAATCCAGATGTTACAGATTTTAAGTAATAATTTGTTTTCTTACCATCGTAAATCTTATCATAACCATACCACATACCAACAGCAGTATCAGGATCATATCCAATAATCCATGCATCTTTAACTGCATAAGAAGGTAAGTTGTTCTTTTTAGCTATTTCTGAAGTATAGTTTGTTGTTCCTGTTTTAGCAGCTACTTTAATTCCTGGAACAGAGGCACCTTTAGATAAACCATCAGTAACAGCATATCTTAAACAGTATGTAATCATATATGCAGTAGCAGAACTCATTACTTGAACTCCTTCTGCTTCATATTCAACTGTTTCTCCAGTATCACGATATACTATTTTATTTATTGTATATGGTTTATAGTAAATTCCACCATTAGCAAATGCAGCATAAGCAGCAGCCATCTCTAATGGATTTGAACCATTGAAGGCACCAATTGAATGGGCTTCATGCATATAAGTACTTCCTTCAGTAGTTTCAGGAGTAATACCTAAACTAGTAACAAATTTATATTTTTTATCATTAGAAACTTTTTGGAATGCTTTAAGAGCAGGAATATTTCTTGATTGTGCAAGAGCTGTTCTTAAAGTTATATTTCCCATATATCTACGGTCAGAGTCACGTATTGGTTGTCCACTTGAATAATGATAAGGACTATCATCAAACATTGTATATGTTGACCAACCTTCATATTCCATTCCTGGGCCATAGTCAAATATTGGTTTAGCAGTAGAACCTATTTGTTGTTTACCAGTAGTAGCACGATTTAATGTACGAGCTTCATTATTTCTACTTCCGCCAACAGCAGTAATTTTTCCTGTATGAACATCAACAGCAGCAATTCCTGCTTGAACAACACCATTTTCCCAGTTAAATCCTGATCCATTAAATATTCTATCTAATCCTTCTTGTTTCTTTAAATCAATATTTGTGTAGATAGCAAGTGATGTATTATAAGGATCAATTCCCCATTCATTTTCAAGTTCATCAATAACTGTATCTATATATGATTGATATGAATTAAATGTAGAACTATTTGAATTAATAATTAAATCTTTAATAGGAATTGCATTTGCAGCATCTTTTTCTTCTTTAGTAATATATCCGTGATTGTACATTAATTTAAGTACAGTTTCACGTCTTTCAGCAGCAGCTTCTGGATTAGTTTTTGGATTATATGTGTTTGGACTTTGATACATTCCTGCAAGTAATGCAGCTTCAGATAAGTTTAAGTCACTAGCACTTTTACCAAAATAAGTATGAGAAGCTTCTTCAACTCCATATGAGTTACTACCTAAGTAGTGTAGATTTATATAAAATTCCATTATTTGTTCTTTTGTATATTCTTTTTCTAGTTTAAATACTGCTAAGTAAATATCGCTGAACTTTCTTTTAATACCTTCGATACCAGTAGCTACTTTAGAAGTCATGTTATTTTTTATAACTTGCATTGATAGAGTAGAAGCTCCACCAGCTTCAGAATCTCCACTTACTTGTAGAAGACCTGCTTTAAAGAAACGTAATGGATCGAATCCATTGTGATCAAAGAAACGTGAGTCTTCAGTAGCAATAATTGCATTTATTAAGTTTTCTGATATTTCTGAATATGATATTTTTTCACGTCTTTCAGTACTTAAATTAGCATATTCTTTTCCATCTGCAGTATATAGTATTGTACTTTCTTTAGATGTAAGTTTAGAAGTATCCCATTTTGGATTAGCATCTTCAACTATAATATATCCGAAATAAGCTATACCTCCAATTACTGCAAAACCTCCAAGAAGAATTAGTATCATTAATATATTAGTAATAATTCTTACAACTCTTTTTCTTCTAACTCTTTTTAAGAACATTGCTAGTAATATAATAAGGAACATACCAACAACAGTAATTAATGTCATAACCATTCCCATTGTCTTTAGTAGTATGATTACAAATACAAAGAAGACAACTCCTAAGAAAATCCATCCAGTTCTATCTAATTTATCTTTTTTTCTAGGAATATTATTTGTTTCCTTTCTCTTTATATTATCTCTTTTATTAATCTTATTATTTTTATTATTAGAAGAACTATTCCAATTTTTATTAGGTGTATTTCTAGAATGTTTATGCTTTATTGCTTTTTCATTCTCATATTTAGAACTTCTTCTATTAGTACTTGTATTTATATTATTCTTTTTATTAGTAGCCATTTTTCCCTCCTAATATTCTATCTATTACACTTATGTAATCTAATCTTGGATTATATTTATATTCTATTTCATATCCATATTCTTTAAAATAATCTATTGGTATAGATTTTCTATCATAATTATCTATATGATATATAAAATCATCTCCCATAAGTAAATATGTTTTATCTAATTTATTAAATCTAACTATTAAAAAACATATACCTTTATTATTAGTAATATTTCTAATATGTTCTATTTGATGTTTATTTATATTTCCTAGTGGGAAAGATGTTTTATTATTTGTTTCTTTAGCATCAAAGTCTATATAATAACCTTTATATAGTCCATTGTAATCTAAAGTAGATGGTTCTTTAAAATATGCTTCAGTTATAACTGCTTTTTTTCTTTCTGGAAAATTAACTTTAACTAATTGAATAGGTGTAGGTTTTTTATAAATATATGCAATTTTCTTATCAATATAGTAACTGTTAGATATATTAATATCACTTTCCAAAGTCATACCACGATTGGCATATTTAATTTCTTTGCTGGTAGTATTCTTTTGTTTAACTCCGTTTGGATATTTCATAACAACCACCCTAAAGGTAATTATACTATAATGTTAAATATTTTTCTATAAAAATAAAACTTTTTATTAAAGTCTGTCCTAAAAATAATTGAAGAAAAAACTGATATGTTATATAATAGTTTTGATTATAGATTAGAAGAACTAAAAAAGGAAGGTGCATTATGTTTCAAAATCGTATACAATTAACACCACAAGAAATTCTTGATAAAGACTTTAAAGTTGATGTAAGAGGTTTTAATCCTAAAGAAGTAGATCAATTCTTAGATGCTATTATTGGAGACTATGAAGAGTTTATTAAGATCATTAAAGAAAAAGATACTGAAATAAGTGAACTACAAGAAGAAATAATGAGTTTAAAAGCTGAAATTCGTAGTTTAAAAACTAATATTGAAATAGCTAAAAGCGGTGCAACTGAAAGAAGAGAAGTTACTAATTTAGATATAATTAAACGTCTTTCTCAACTAGAAAAAATCGTTTACGGAGATAGAGAAAGTAACGATAATTAATACTTTGACAAACGCGCTATAGTAATATGGTGAGGAAAGTCCTTGCTCACACAATCTGTGATGATTGTAGTGTTTGTGCTAGGGGAATAGACTAACTCTAGGTAGTGAAAACTAACGGCTGCGAAAGTATCTAAGTGTTTTTAACATATGATATGATTAGCTATAAAAGTGCCACAGAAACGACTTCTTTAGAAATAAAGAAATGAAACGCGGTAAACCCCACAAGTGAGAAATCCAAAATTGGTAGGAGAGCTTTAACAAAAGAATTAGAATGGAGTTAAAGACCGAAAGGTAGATAAATGTTTGTCGCCCATTAGTGGGTACAGAACGAGGCTTATAAAGTATTATTATTTGATTTGAGGTGTTCAGTTTGAAAGAATTAGGAGAATATTTAAAAGAACAGCGTGTATCAAACGGTGTAGGAGTCGATGAAGCAGCTAGTGACTTAAGTCTTACTAGTGATGATATTGAAAATATTGAAAGTGGAAATATTAAAGCATTTAAAGATGTATTAGAGCTTAAAGAATATGTAAGAAATTATGCTAAATATTTAGGACTTAATCCAGAAAAAGTTGTTGATGAATTTAATGATTTCTTGTTTGAACATACATCAAAGATTTCTTTAGAAGATATTTTAGATGTTAAAAAGAAACAAGAAGAAGAGGAAGAAAAAAAGATTCGTTCTCCATATACGCTTCCAAAAAAAGAGAAGTTAACCGTTGAAAAGATACTTAAACTAAAACCTTTATTTAAAGCTTTATTAGTAGTGCTTCTATTATTATTAGTACTTTATGTATTTATAAAAATAATTAATGGTGAAAAAGAAGAAAAAAGGACAGTAGAATTATTAGAAATAAGGAGTGAAAATTATGAATTTGCCAAATAAGCTAACATTATCAAGAATAATATTAAGTTTAGTAATAATATTTATATTATTATTCCCATTTGATATGTTTGGGATCTATTTTCCAACATTTAGTGTAGGAAATGAAGGATTAGTATGTGAATCAGAATATTTTGTTGCAGGAGTATTATTTATAATTGCAAGTTTAACAGATTTCTTTGATGGAAGAATTGCAAGAAAATATGGATTAATTACAAATTTAGGAAAGATGTTAGATGCAATAGCTGATAAAGTATTAGTTAACTCAGTACTTATTATCTTAGCAGCTAAAACTAATCTTAATCCTATTATTCCAGTTGTAATTGTACTTCGTGATATCGTTGTTAACGCAATTAAGATGGAAGCAGCAAGTAAAGGTAAAGTAGTGGCAGCAATTAAATCAGGAAAACTTAAAACAGCTTGTTTAATGACTGGTATTGTCTTAGCATTATTTAATAATTTACCATTTGAATTGTGGAATTTACAAGTAGCTGATTTCTTATTATATTTCGCAACAATTATGTCTATTATTTCAATGGTACAATACTATAATTTAAATAAGGATTTAATTTTTGAAAAAGAAACTAAAAAGAAATAAAAAATAGCTTTTTCTCTTAGAGAAAAGGCTTTTTTTATTTAGTATGTAAACGAAATATTTATATTCAAACAAATGTTTGAAAAAGTATTGCAATTTAAAAAAATATATAGTAAGATTTATTTGTAAGCAAATAGATGGAGGTATTTTACATGAAAAGTGAAATAACAGATAAAGATAAGAAATTAGCTCAAGTAATGGCTGATATAGAAAAACAATTTGGAAAAGGATCAATTATGAAACTTGGTGAAAGTAAACACATGGAAGTAGAAGTTGTTCCAAGCGGATCTCTTTCACTAGATATTGCTTTAGGAGTAGGAGGATATCCTAAAGGAAGAATAATAGAAATATATGGACCTGAATCAAGCGGTAAAACTACTTTTGCACTTCATGCAATAGCTGAAGCACAAAAAGCAGGAGGTCGTGCAGCATTTATCGATGCAGAACATGCACTAGATCCAAATTATGCTAAATCATTAGGAGTAAATATTGATGAATTATTGTTATCTCAACCAGATACAGGAGAACAAGCATTAGAAATATGTGATGCCCTTGTAAAAAGTGAAGCAGTTAGTATTATTGTAATCGATTCAGTAGCAGCTCTTGTTCCACAAGCAGAAATAGATGGTGAAATGGGAGATTCTCATGTAGGACTTCAAGCAAGACTTATGTCACAAGCTTTAAGAAAATTATCAGGAAATATTAACAAAACTAAAACTACAGCCATTTTTATAAATCAATTAAGAGAAAAAGTCGGAGTTATGTTTGGTAATCCAGAAACTACTCCTGGAGGTAGAGCTTTAAAATTCTATTCAACAATTAGATTAGAAGTTAGACGTAGTGAAACAATTAAAGCAGGAGACTCAATGATTGGTAATAGAACTAATATTAAAGTTGTTAAAAATAAAGTAGCTCCTCCATTTAAAACAGCAACTGTCGATATTATGTATGGAGAAGGAGTATCTCATGAAGGAGAACTTGTCGATCTTGCAGTAGATGCCGGAATTGTTGAAAAAAGTGGTGCTTGGTTTGCATATAAAGGAGAAAAACTAGGTCAAGGAAAAGAAAATGTTAAAATTTTACTTAAAGAAAACAAGGCACTTTCTGACGAAATTGAAACTGCAATTAGAGATTATTACAACATAAATATTAATAAAAAAAGTTAGTTTTTTGAACTCAGTTTAGCTGGGTTCTTTTTATTGACATAAATTATAAAAACTTCTACAATAGAATTAGATGTTATGATTATAAATTGATAATTTAACATATATTTGAATGGAGGTGTGTTATGGATTTAGGAATCTCCATTCTGCTAATCGTCATTGGATTAATGGTTGGTTTTGGACTATGTTTTATATATTTTAATATTAAATCAAAATCTACTAATAAAACTGCTGAAAAAATAATTAGCGATGCTAAACGTGAAGCAGAAAAAACTAAAAGAGATAGTTTATTTGAAACAAAAGAAGAAATACACAAATTAAAGTTAGAAGCAGAAAAAGAAGTAAAAGATAAGAAAAATGAAGCAAAAGAAGTTGAAGAACGTCTTATCCAAAGAGAAAATAGTATGGATAAAAGAGACGAATTATTTCAAAAAAGAGAACTTGCTTTAAATGAAAGAGAAGATGCATTGTCTAAAAAACAAGAAGAAATTCAAGACGTAAGAGCAGAAGTGGAAAACATTAAAAGAGAGCAAACAGATTTATTAAGTAAAATCTCTGGTTTGAAAAAAGAACAAGCTAAAGAATTACTTATGAAAAAAGTAGAAGAAAATTGCTCTAAAGAAATAGCTTTATATATTAAAGAAAGAGAAAGTGCTGCTAAATTAGAAGCAGATAAAAAAGCTAATGATTTAATCGTATCATGCATGCATAGATTTGCATCAGATGTTGCTAATGAACAAACAGTAACAACTGTAGGACTACCTAGTGATGATATGAAAGGAAGAATAATAGGAAGAGAAGGAAGAAACATAAGAACAATTGAAGCAATTACAGGAGTAGATTTAATTATTGATGATACTCCAGAAACTATTGTTTTATCTAGTTTTGATCCTTTAAGAAGAGAAATTGCAAGAATTACTCTTGAAACATTAATTAAAGATGGAAGAATTCATCCAACAAGAATAGAAGAACTATATGATAAAGTATGTAAAGATATTCATTCAAAAATAATTGAATACGGAAATAATGCTTTATTTGAACTTGGAATAGCTAAAATGGATTCAGATTTAATCGAACTTATTGGTAAATTACATTTTAGAACAAGTTATGGACAAAATGCTTTACAACATTCAATTGAAGTAGCTCATTTAAGTGGACTTTTAGCTTCAGAACTTGGAGAAAATGTTGCTTTAGCTAAAAGAGCAGGATTACTTCATGATATTGGTAAAGCAGTAGATCATGAAATTGAAGGAAGTCACGTTGAAATAGGTGTTGACCTTGCTAAAAAAGCTAATGAACCTAAAGTTGTAATTGATGCTATTGCATCTCACCATGGAGATAAAGAACCAGAAAGTATTATTGCTGTTTTAGTAGCAATTGCTGATGCTTTATCTGCATCACGTCCTGGTGCAAGAAACGATTCATTAGAGAACTATTTAAAGAGACTTGAACAACTTGAAAATGTTGCTAATGATATTGATGGAGTAGATCATACATTTGCTGTTCAAGCTGGTAGAGAATTAAGAGTTATTGTAAAACCAGAACAAATTGATGATGTTGGAGCTTATAAAATAGCTCGAGATGTTAAAGAAAAAATTGAAGAAACAATGCAATATCCTGGTACTATTAAAGTAACAGTAATTCGTGAAACTCGTGCCCAAGAAGAAGCTAAATAAGCTTCTTTTTTTATTTGTGATTATTATTTTTCTGTTGTATAATTAATCTATAATAGGAGGACTATATATGTGGAATGAGAACCCTGATAACAATAATTCCAATTCTAATTCAAATATAGGAACATATCATGATACATATAGTCCTAGTTTTAGTAATGGAGATAATGAAATCAATAATTTTAATAATTCAAATGAAATAAATAATTCTAATATAAAGCATTATCATAAATATCACAGTAACGTCGTTGAAAGCGATAATATTAATATAACAATCGATAATTATCAATCTTTTGATGATTTAAAGAAGAAAAATAAAAGAAAAAGAATAATTAGAAATTTAATAATTTATTTATTAATTGCAATTGTAATCTTAATTGTATTCTTAATAATTAAAATGCCTAGAAAAAATGAAAAGAAAGAAATAATAACACCAAGTGATGATAATAGTATTAAAAACATTTACATTGATGATGGCTCATTAAGTCCTACATTTAATGGAGACATTCATGATTATTATGTATTAACTGATAAAAATGAAATAGAAATAAAATGTGAACTTGGATTAAATAGTTCAGGAGTAGTTGGTTGTAATAAAAAAATAAAACTATCTAACAAAGCATATTTTATTCATCAAATATATTCAGCAGATGGAACTTTATTTAATATAAATATAAAAACAAAAGATGATAAAGGCGAAGGATTAATAAGCATTGATAGTATTACTGGACTTAATAAAAAAAGTAATACAAGTGTTAATATGAAAGTAAATGCTACAAGTAAATCAGGACAACTCACTTATTCAATTGATAATGGTTTAACTTATCAAACATCTAATAATTTTGTTATAAATGAGAATAAAAAAATATATTTAGTTGTCCGTGATGAATATGGAAATATGACTCCAACTAGGGAAATTGATATCAATAATATAGATAATCAAATACCTACTGGAAGTGTAGAAATTACAAAATCTAGTTCTGATTCTGTTACTGTTACAGCATTTGGAAAAGATAATGATAAAGATTTATTATATAGTTTTGATGGTGGTGAATTTACAAAAGAAAACACTATAAAAATAAAAGAACCACGTCAAATAAGAGTATATATTAAAGACAGTGCAGGAAATACTAGTACTGAACTTGGAATAACAGTACGACAAAGTGATTTTGTTGATAAAAAGAAATTTGTAGCGAATTATTATGCTAATGGATCAATTATTGATAACAATTATGCTGTATGTACTTCTATTAATAATGAATGTATAGTAACTCTTCCAAACATAACTAGAGAAGGATATGAAATATTAGGATGGAGTGAAAATAAAAATAGTAAAGAACCTGAATATAAGATTAATCAAAGAGTTTCTTTAAAAAAGAATATAAATTTATATGCAATTACTAAAAAAGCCATTACTGTAACTTTTGATTATAATGGAATTCTTCCAAATAAACATGTTAAAAACTGCTACATATATGGTGATGAAAAATGTTATGTAGAAGTTCCTGAATTTACTTTTGATAAAGGTAAAATTATAGGATGGAACTTAAATAAAGATAATGAAACAGCTTTGTCTTCTTCAACTAATAATTTTTATACTGATGAAGATATAACTCTTTATGCACTTGCTTATACTAGTTTAAAAATGAAATTTGATAAAAATGGTGCTGATTCTATTTCAAGTGAAGAGATGAAGTGCAAAGTTATTAACAATAATGAAGGATGTCATGTATCACTTCCTATTATTCAAAAAGAAGGTGCAGAAATCCTTGGGTGGAGTACAAATCCTAATAATGTTCAAGCAGAATATCAAATTAATACTAAATCTTTAATAAAAGATAATTTAAAGTTGTATGCAATTACTAAAACAGTAGTTAATTTAGATTTTGATAAGAATGGTGCAGATGCGATTACTAATTCAAGATTAACATGTGTTTTTTATAACAAAGATAAAGAATGTACTATTAAAACACCATACATTAGTAGAAAAAATGCAAATATTATAGGATGGAATACTGATAGTACTTCTCATAGTGCAATTCATGCTCAAAATGAGACTTTAACAGTAAAAAAAGATGCTAAATATTTTGCTATTACATCAGTTCCTGTTAATGTTTATTTTGATAAGAATGGTGCTTCTACTATAAGTTTTACTAATCAATCATGTATTTACTATAATACTGATCGAGGTTGTTATATAAATACACCAAGTATTACAAGAGCAGGATGGAATGTTATAGGATTTAATAGATCACAAAACGGGCAAAAAGCAGAATTAAAAACAAACTCTTCTGAATTAGTTTCTTCCAGTGCTACTTATTATGCAGTAACAGGAAAAAGTGCTGTTGCATATTTTCAAAAGAATAGAGCTGACGGATTATTTGGATGCAGTACAAAAACGGCTTCTGGATGCCAAGAAAGATGCTCATACTATAATAAAGCCAACTCTTGTAAGATAAAAGTTCCATATATTGTAAGCAAAGGGAATGAAGTTCAATTATTTTCTACAACAACAAACGAAGATTCTTTAACTGGATATACACCTGGAAGTTATATGTCTATTAATTCTGATATTACTCTTTATGCAATAGTAAAAAATTATTATAGAAAAAATACTTATTCAATAGTAAAAACACAAACTTTTGGACATGTACCATTTGAAACAGAAAGTGGATGTCCTGCTAGTATTTATACTAATTATTATAATTTTACAAGTAGATTATATAATAAAGCACCATATATTTTTGGAGCTGGAAAAGTAACGTTTACTGGAAAATCATCTTTCGAAAATACATGGGGAAGTGGATCAGCTGGAATGACTTATGGAAGAGTAATTGGATATAGAAATGTTGATGTAATATGTCCTTCTACTTTTGATAGATATTATTTAAAAACAATAGTTCATGAATTAACTCATGCTTGGGATAGTTATTATAAGTTACAATATGGTCAATACCTAAGTTCTATGCCAGATATTGTTAATTTATATAATAAATATTCTAATAAAAGTGCTAATAATAGACCACTTAGAGATTACTCTTATACAAACCGTTTTGAATTTGTCGCAGACATGTTTGCTTGGTACTATTTCTTGTACTTAGATCCAGCCTATACACCATCTGCTATAAGCAAAAGATCATATTATCCATCAGATATGAAGAAGACTATGGAAAAATACATAATATTGGCCAAAAAAGGATACAAATAAAAAGATATTTTTTTAAAATATCTTTTTAATTTTTATAGCAATTTAAATTTATATATTGTATAATGATATTGTTAAGATTGGGGTATTAGAATAAAAAGGGGAGGACATATGATGAATAACTCTGGAAATTTTATTTTAAAAGTTCATATACAAGACAACAATTTAAAAGAAGTCTTCTTAAATAAAGATAAAAGATGCTTCACATTTATTGATGATGAATGTGTAGCTGATTTAATATTGCCTGAATTTAAGTTAACTAGTTTAAAAATGCTTGTTAAAAATGTTGTAAATGAAGAAAAAAATGATGATTATTATGCTGAATATGATAATGATGGTTTAAATGTTTGTGAATATGATAAGGAAAAAATAAACTTATTAGTTGAAATGGTAACTAATATTACTATTAAAGATTTTTTAGAGTACATTGATCGCGTAAAACAAAATGATTTCTACATAGATAATGTAGTTGATATTTATAATGCAACAATCCCTGAAGAAGTTAAAAGACTTGTATCTTATACTACAAACGGATTTAAGTTTAATGAATCTGATATAAGAATGCTTGCTCATGAAGAAATACTTGATTCAGAATTCATTAAAGATAAATTTATTCCAATTTTTAACTGTGATAATACTTATTTTGGTTATGATTTAAATGAAAGAAGATATGCAAAATATGTAGATGGTTCAATATATAAATTCTATGATAAATTAGATGAATTATTAAGCCTAGACGAGAAAGAAGAAGAGCAAGAAGTTGAAACCACTGAAGAAGTAGTTGAAGTAATCGATACTAACGAAAAAGAACAAGATGATGAAGAAAGTTTATTCACAATTATTACAGAAGAGACTGAAGAGAAAAAAGTTGAAGAAGAACAAGAAGAACTAGAAATAATTGGTGAAGAAGAACCTGAACCAAAAGAAAAGAAAGAGAAAAAGAAAAAAATAGAAGAAAAAGAAGAACATCAAGATGAAGTAGATGAAAAATATAATGAAACTATTAAAAATATAAATGATCAATTTGATAAACTAAATACTCAAGTTGAAAGTGAAGCACCAAAGAAAAATCCATATGCTATAAATGTTGATGAATTATTTAGTAATTATAAAACTGAAATACAAAATGCTAAAAAGAATAAATATAGAATAGATATAGATAAAATATATAAAGAAGCACAACTTGAAGCTGCACGCAAAAAAAGAGAAAATCCATATGAAATGGATATTGCAAGTTTATTCTCTAACTATAAAACAGAAATAATTAAAAAACCTGCAAAGAAACAAGAAAAACAAGAGAAAAAGGTAGATACAACTCTAAAAGAAAACCCATACAAAATTAATATGGAAGAAATATTCTCTAATTACAAGATGGAATTAGTTACAAAACCAAATAAAAAAGAGGATAAAAAAGAGGAAAAAAGAGAAGAAAAGAAAGAAGAAAAAATTGAAAAGACTAAAGAAGAAAATCCATACAAGATGGATATAGAAAGTATATTCTCTAATTACAAGACAGATTTTGTAAATAAAGAATTAGCAAAGAGAGAATTAACTCCTAAAACAATTAATTCTTCTGAAATTAAACATGGAAATTATACTTTAGCTAATACAGATTTATTAAAAGATGAATCATCAAGATATGAATTAGTAAAAGAAAAAATTGAAGCCAAAGAAGAAGAAAAACCAAAAGAAGATAAACAAGAGTTTGTAGTTAGCAAAGATATAACAGATAATATTCGAGAAAGTGTTAAGAAATCACTTAAGAAAATTGAAAAAGAAGAACTTGCTGAAATTGACTTAGAAAGATTAATAGATAATTCTCTTACTGATAGTATTAATAATTATCGTATTAATTACAATGACAGTATGAAATTAGTAGTTGAACATATTCCATATTATCAAAATGATAATTCATTTGGGGTAGTTCAAATTCCAGAACTTGAAGTGGAAAAACATACATTACTTCCTGGAATATCTCTAGATTTTGATAGAATTAAATTTAAAGTGCTTAGCCTTTCAGATGATAAAGTTGAATTACTAATTGATAAAGCAACAAATATTAGTAATGAAAACGGAGATAAGATTAAAAAAGGCGATATTGTTAAGATGAATTCCAGCACAGAATTAATATATTTACTTGATAAAAAAGATGCTAGAGAGTCTTGGACATTTAGAATGGAAAAAGCTGTATATGAAAAGGAATTAAGACGTATTGAATACAGTAAAATTCTAAATTTATTAAAAGCTAAAACTAATTATGATGCTTTAGCAAACGTAGAAAAAATAGAAACACAAAAATCAATTATGTTATTCTTAAACTTTATTGTTAAGAATAAT
The DNA here is from genome assembly GCA_017541325.1 of Bacilli bacterium. GTDB lineage: Bacteria > Bacillota_I > Bacilli_A > RF39 > UBA660 > RUG11788. Next base: position 14,084 of record JAFXZI010000001.1, on the reverse strand, counting down.
GAAATAAATAAATTAGAAGAATTATATGAAGTTATAAAAAATGGTGATAATTATGCTAAATTTGTAACTGAATATAATAATAATCAAGCTCATGAAGATAAAGATTCTTTACCTTCATATGATCATAAGAAAGATTTCTTAGAAAAATTAAAATATGTAAATACAATTATTAGTACTGATGCAATTACATATCCAAGATATATATATGCCTCATTTAATTACTTTGATGGTGAACAACTATTAGAGGATTATTTAGAAGAAATAAATAATAGTGTTAGAGAAAATGACTTTGGTAATTATTTAAAAGGATTATTTAAACAAAACGGAGTATTTACAAGTTTAGATGAAGTAGGAAAAGATAATTTAAATAAATGTTTAGAATATCTTTCAGCTTTATATAAGCATCATCCAAATATTGGTGAAGAAGATAAATATAAGATAGAGAATACTTTAATAATTACTTCAGAAGATGAAGATTTAGCATTATTAATATCTAAATTATGTAGAAAAGGAATTAAGGATTATAATTCATTCAAAGAATATGATTCATTAATGAAAGAAGAATATCGAACTGGTAATTTGAAATATCCACTTTACTCAGATGACTTCGATATTGAAGAAGTTAGAAAAGGTGGTGAATATGATGAACTATAATTCTAAGAAGAAAAAGAAGAAGAAAAACAACCAAGCTACTCAACAAAAGCAAACTACAGGAAGAATTAATTTTGTAGAAAGAAATATCGGCTTTTCTATAGAAATTCCTGATACTTGGGTAGAAGTAAAAAAATCATCATATGAGTCATTAGGAATCGCTAATAATACATTATTCGTATTTGTAATAGATGAATTTACATCTTTAACTGCTATGTTTAGTGGCTTTGCGGATAAAAGAAAGTATAATAAAATATTCTCTAAATCAGAATTTAAAGGACATAATATTCTTTATCAAAAAGAAGAAGAATACGAAAAGGTTACAATTAAATATTTAGTTATAGATGGAGGAAATAAAAAAATATTAAATGCCTTCGCTCTAATTAATGGAATGGTTATTGATTTTACCATTAATCTTAGTCAAAATTCTAAAATATTTGATAATAAAAAACTAAATCAAGATCCTAATTTTAAGGTTTTAGCAAAGATTCTTTCTAACATGAAAGTAATTACCCCAATCAATCCCCCAATCTTTGTGTCTATCGAAGATATTGATCCAGAGGAACCAATTTCTGTTAAAAGAATCGTTGCTAAAGAAAAAACAACTGCTCAAATTAGTATTGAAACAGATTGTAAGTATAAAAATATAGTTGTTCCTGAGTATTATTTTAAATATGTATATACAGTAGATAGTGATATCGTTATGTTATCTGTAATAGATAATGAAATATATTTTTCAGGACTAAAAGACGAATTCGTTTATGTAAAAGAAGATGAAGCTTTTGCTAAAAAAATACATAGAATCTTGTCTATTTATTGGGATGATTTAACTAAGTATGATGTTGGATATGATAAGCCTTGTACAAATTCATATTGGTCTATGAAAAATAGAGATGCTTATTTACTTATTCCAATGGACGGAGAAAATATTGATATATTATGCGGAATATTTAATGAGATTATTATGGTATTAGAAGAAGAGTCTCATGAAGATTTCTTAAAATATAATATTTTCCCAAATTCAAAAGAAAGACTTAAAAGAATAAAATCATATGAGAATAATGAAGTTAAGAATGAATATATGATGGATTTAACACCTGTATTTAAAGAAGGAATAACATTAAAAAGAAGTGAAGAAAAAACAAATCAATTCATGATGGACATGAACAACGTGTTTGAAGGTGGAATGACTTTAAATCCAGACGTATTAAAAAAAGATTCAAACCAAGACATAATGAATATGAACAATGTGTTTGAAAATGAAACGACTCAAAAACAAGAAGATAAACCAAAGATGGATTTGAATCCTATATTTGAAGAAGATATAACTTTAAAAGAAGATATACCAAATAAAACAGAACCAGTTTTAGATAATGAACTTGATATTATAAAAGATAATAAAGATTCTGGAAAAAAGAAAAAACGTAAAAAAGATAAACATAAAAAAGGCAAGAAAAATCAAATAGAAGAAAAAGAAATTGAAAAGCCAAATAAATATGTCATTGATTTAGCACCTATGTTTGCTAGAGAAGTAACTGTAAAAAAAGAAGTTAAAAATAAATATGCAATTGATTTAAAAGATATTCTTCGTGAAGAAGTTCCTGTTGTAAATGAAGAAATAGTTCCAAATGAAGTAAGTAATATTTATTTAATGGACTTTGAAGATATCTTTAATGAAGGTATTGAGCTTAATCCAGAAAAAATTAAGGAATTAGAAGCTGCTCGAAAGAAATATGCTTATAATTTAGAAGAAGTTGATGAAGGAGATTTAGATCCTAAAAAAGAAATAGTAACCGAACATATAGTAGTTTATGGAAAAGAAAAAAGATATGCTATTGATATAAATGGTGAACCTTCAGATAAACGAGATGAAGTTGTTAAAAAACGTGAATTTGATGTCTTTGAATACAATCCAAATGATTATGAAGAATACTATCATAATATTAGTGGTCATGGTCTATTTAGATTTATATTTCCAAAAGGATCTGGTATTAAAGTATTAAGAGACTTTAATGTATTTGATATTCAAGATTATGGAGTTCTATCATTTAGAGTGTTCTTATTTAAATGTAATACTTATGATGATTATCTATATAAATTAGATGACTGGATGAAGAAGAACTTTGAATCAAACAATTATTCATTATTAGATAAATATGAAAGTGATGCTAACAGTATCAAAGTTAATACTTATATTCTAAGTAATGGAAGATTTTATAAAACAGCTTATTTATATGGTTATTTAGTAGCTATTTCAGCTGTTAACAATGATGAAAAACTACTACAAGCAAATATTGCATTAGAAAACTTACAAGTAGGCGAATCAAACAATCAATTTATAGAATCATATGATCGTAAGATGAATACTATAAGTTTACTTCAAGAACAAGGAATACCTTATAATATTGATTTACCTCCAATAATGAGCAGTTATGAAGTAAATGGAAAAACATTTGATCAAGTTGCAAAACGAGCAATAGTTCTTTCAATAGTATGTAATTTTGCTAGTGATGTAGTAAATAATAATAAAAAGAAATATTTAAAAAATTCTAAAAAATTCTTTAATAATCTTTTAGATACATTTAATGTAAGAAGCGCAATGACAAATGAAGAAAGAGAATTATTCAATAAGATGGATAAGGATCTTGCTATGCAAATATCATGGCAATTTGAAGGAAATTTAATACTAATGTGGTGCTTAGGTTTAATTGAAGAAATACCTTTTCCAGATGTATTAGTAGATCCAGATGATATAACTTCAATCGTATCATCTTGTGGAAGTTATAAAGAATTTACAGAAAAATGCTTATTTAGAGACGTTCAAGATGTACTAGATTTAGCAGATTTAATCTATAGATATGATTGGTATTGTGTAGATTGTGAAGCAAAAGGCCTAGAACCATCTATTAACTCTGAAGTAGTAATTGAAAGACACCGTGCAGTTAACTGGTTACTTACTGATGAAGAGTGGGATAACGTTGAAATTAATACATAAAAATAGAGTTAAAAACTCTATTTTTTTATGATAAAATTATCTTGTTGGTGATAGTATGAATAAAAAAGATAGATTAGATATTGTATATGAAGATAAAGATCTTTTAGTTGTTAACAAACCTGCAAAATTATTGACTATTTCAACTGATAATGAAAAAGAAAAAACATTATTTCATAAAGCAATTAACTATGTTAAAAAAAAGAACCAAAAAATATTTATAGTTCATAGATTAGATAAAGATACAAGTGGAATTGTCGTTTTTGCAAAATCTGAATCTTTGAAAAGATTATTACAAGATAATTGGGAAAAATTAGCAAAAGTACGTGAATATGTTGCTATAGTTGAAGGTAAACCAGAACAAGAATCAGGAATTATAAAATCATATTTAAAAGAAACTAAAACGCTACTTGTTTATTCTTCAAATAAAAAAGGCGATGGAAAAGAAGCTATAACTCATTATCGAACTATAATGAATAATAAAAAATATACAATGCTTGCAATTACAATTGATACAGGTAGAAAAAATCAAATACGAGTTCATATGAAAGATTTAGGTTGTCCAATTGTTGGAGATAAAAAATATGAATCTAAGTCAAATCCAATTAATAGAATGGCTCTTCATGCAAATAAATTAGTATTAATAAATCCAATTACAAACAAAGAAATGACTTTTGAAGTTGATGTACCTAATACTTTTATTAACTTAGTTAAATAATATGATATAATAATGTTAGGTGATAATATGGGAATATGGGATTTTCTATTAGGCTTAGTAAAAGGTTTATTTATCTTTGCTGTTATTATACTAATTATATGGATTGTAATAGCTATTTTTCTTTATATAATAACTTCTGCTTTAATGGAGAAACATAGCAAATTAAAATATGGTAAAAGTTCATTATTAGTATGGATACCAATCGCAAGATTATATTATTTAGGAAAAGAAATCCATAGTGAATTATTAGGTTATGGTTTAGTAATTTTTGATATATTATTTAAAATAGATGGTTTTGCTGGCACTAAAATATTATTCTTTAGTGGAGGAACAGTATTTAAATTAGTAGTATATGCTATGTTTATACATCTATATACTAAGTATAAAGAATTAAAATTAAGTACTATTAAAGAAGCAAAAATAAAAGAAGAAAAATAGGTGATACGATGAAAGTTAATGGAGAATTGTTTAGAGATTTTGATCGTAGATGGGTTGGAATTGAGAATAGAAAAAGTTGTAAAAAGATTGCAAAAAAATTAAAAAGAAAAGAATTAATTTCCCCAATTTTTGGTTATTTATTTATTGATAAAGAAGAAGGTATATCTTTAAGAATTGTTGGTAATTTTGAAAGAGATTATAAATATCGTATTTTTATTAATGAAGATTTTTTAGAAGATGATTTAATTATTGATTATGAATTTATGAAAAAAATAAAATTAGATGTTGAAATAATTGATGAAGAAATAATTAAAAACGTAGAAGGAACTAATATAATTTCTAATAAAATTGATTCAGAATATAAGAATATTAACAATTTTTTATCAACAAGAGAATTTGTTTATTTAGACAAATTTAGAGATGAAAGATATCCTGATGATATAGAAGCAGTCCTTGAAAACAAAGAACAAGAAGTAGATGAATATCTATATGTAACAATTGAAGGAATAATGGATAAAAGACCAGACTTATTAATAGCTAAATTAGATGACTCATCCGAATATAATGAAGACTATAAAGAAGGAGATTATGTCGCTATAAAATATTATGAGGATGAAGATTTAGTAAAAATATATGGACATTTAAAAAGAAGAGAGGAAGAGTAACCTTCCTCTTATTTGATTTTATGTATTATTATATGATAAAATGTAATTGTTTTCGAGGAAGGTGTTTATATTGAAAATTAGCCATTTCTTAATAATATTAGGTGTTTTACTAATTATTTTTGGGTTATATATAAATACTGATAAAGTATATTTAGCCAATAGTATAAATACATTAGAAACTACTAAAGCTACTAAAACTGCTAAAGAGGTTCAAAATATAGGTAATATAGCCTATAATGTTGATAATGTAATTAATAATGATGATATAAGTGGTGTTGCTAAGAACATAGTTAGAGTAGAAGTATATGATGGTATGACTTTAAATGAACTTAGTGAAAAATTAAATAAATCATTAAAAGGTGTTTTAGCAAATAAAGGAAATTTAATTGCTACTAGATGTTTAAAATATGGAGTAGATCCATATGTTGCAGTTGCTATTATGTTACATGAAACAGGATGTAGTTATAGATGTAGTTCTTTATCTACTAAATATTATAATGTTGGTGGTATGAAGGGTGGAAAAGGATATATTCATTTTGCATCTATTGATGCTGGAATTAATAAATTTATAGATAACTTATATTATGGTTATTATAAAAAAGGATTAAATACTCCAGAAAAAATGAATAAAAAATATGCAGAATCAACTTCCTGGTCAATAAAAATAAATGAATATGTAAATAAAATTAAAAATAAATAATCACAGTAATGTGATTTTTTTTGTGTTTTGTTATAATGTAATTATAGGTGATAGTATGGAAAATGAAAAACAAGAATTTGATAAAAAAACAATAGAAGAAATAAAAAGAAAAGCAGTTTATACTGATGAAGGAACAGAGGCTTTAGCAGATTATACGTATGATGAGTTATATAAAAAAGAATATGATGATTATATGGACTATGGTGATTAAAAATGAAAGCTGATATGCATTGTCATACAACTCATTCAGATGGGGTGTATTCTTTAGAAGAAGTAATTAATAAAGCAAAAGAAAAATCGTTGGATTATTTATTTATAACTGATCATGATACGCTAGATGCATCACAAGAAGAAATACTAAAAAATGTAGATCGTATTAAAGTTATTGTTGGAGTTGAAGTATCTTCATATTATAAAGGTCAAAGTGTTCATATTTTAGGATATTTTTATGATGAACCAAAACAAGAAATAATAGATTATTTTAAAGAAATGAAGGAAACAAGAGAAAACAGAGCAAAAGAAATAATAAGAAGACTTGATACATATTTTAATATTAGTGTTGATTATGAAAAAATAAGAAAAAATGTTAGAGGAATAATTGCTCGTCCTCATATTGCAAAAGCTATTTCTGAAAAGTATGGTATTAGTGAAAAAGAAGCATTTGATAAATATATAAATAATAATTCAAAAGCTTATGTTCCATCTTCAAAACTAGACACTAAAGATGCAATAGATTTACTGCATAGAAATAATGGTATAGCCGTTTGGGCACATCCTATATTGAATAAAGGTAGATTTAAGGAAGAAGAAATAATTGATATGGGAATAGATGGAATAGAGGGATTCTATCCTAAAAACAGCATGAACGATACTATTAAATATAGAGATTTCACTGCTCAATATAACTTGTTGTTTACTGCCGGTAGTGACTTCCATGGAGATAGTAATCATAGTGACATTGGAACATGTTATATAGAAGATGAGGATATAAAAAAACTATTTGAATATTTAGACATAAAAAAAGGATGAATCAATCATCCTATTTTTTTATTAAATATATTTTTTCTTTTTACTTACAAGAGCAATTCCAGCACCAGCAGCTACTACGATAGCAACTATTAAGTATGGATTTTCAATTCCTGTTTTAGGACTTCCACAAAGTTTTTCATATTCTTGTTTAGTAACTTCTTTACCATCTTTATTGTAGTATTTATTATTTACTACTTTACAAGAATTACAAGCTTTATTGTATTCATCCTTAGAAACTTCTTCACCTTTGTCGTTAAAATATTTTCCGTTATCAATTTTACATACAGGACATTTAGATTTATCAGCATCTACTTTGTAAGCTCTAGCAACATTACGTTGATCAACAACATTTCCATTATCATCAAGGTAAACAAATACAACACTTACCATATAATATTCATCATAACAAGTTGTAGGTAATTCAAGTTTTTGATGATATGTATCACCATAACAATATAGAGCTTGACCATCTTTTCCAGCAACTTTAACAGTTCCTCCAGCTCTCATTAATGCATTTAATTTATTAACATTTTCTGAACTTGATGAACTAGTTGCGTTATCATATGTTATAGTTGTTCCGTTTTCAGCTTCTTGATCAATTGCATTTTGAACAGTAACAATATAATCATATAATTCTTTTCCTGTTAGTTTGTGATCATATCCTTCAGGTTGATATTCAACTTCTTTTAGATTATACCAAACAACACCAACTCTAGCTTTTAAATCATCTGATGCAGGTTTATATGTGTCGTCAGCCCCTTTAAATAAAGTACTTACAGCGATTTCTCTACCATTTTGTAAAGTTGGAGCAAGTTTTACTTGAAATGAATAGTCATATATAAATGCTTGATCAGTAAATTCAACATATCCACCTTCATATTCAATTTTACCATTTCCAACTGATTGTTGTGCATTAACTGGTAAAGCATTTCCAAACATTAATGCTGATACTAATAGTAAAAATACTACATTTCTTAATTTTTTCATTTTTTATCCTCCTCTTATAATAAAATATTATCATTATTATAAAAACTTTTCAATATAATGATTTTTATTTAAAAAATAATTGTCAATTTTGACATTGTCAACTATAGTTTCAATAAAGTCAATTTTATTGTTTAAAATAAATATAAGTGTTAATATATTTATGATAGGAGGAGTAATAAATGCATAAAATTTTAATTAAATTAAAAGAAAATACAATGTCATTTTGTTTGTATGAAGCAACAACCCCTTCTAGAAATTTAAACAATACAAATGTAATTAATACCTCAAAAATGGTATTTAGCGATGAATATATAAATGATAATTTAGAATTAATTGAATCATTTTTTAACTTAGTAGTAATAAAGAATAATATTAATACTGTTATAGTTGATATAAATGCTATTTTTCCTCTTGTATATAGAGTGATTAAAAATATAAATGCTATAACTACTATAAAATTAAGTGAAGATAAAAACGTAAGTTATAATACGTACGAAAAACTATTAGATAGCAAGTATATTAAAAATTTAGAATGTTATTCTATGCCTTCGTTTATGCTAGATAAATTAGCACGCGAAAAAGATATAAATATTACAACAAGATGCGAAGTGCTTTATTTAAGCGATTTTATGGATCGAAATAGTTTTAATAGCTATTCTGATGTCTATTATAGAAAAGCTGTTGATATATCTTGCAAGATGTCTAAATATGATGAAGAAGACTTTGAATCATTTTTAAATTTCAACAATAAGTTAAAAACAATAAATGTATTTGATTTAAATGCTAATGGAATTAATTTGATAATAGATAAACTTGTTAAGACAAATAAAAAGAATATTAAAATAAATTTGAATCAACAAAGAAATAGTAGAGAAATAATTGATTTAACCGATAACTTTATTAACAAGAACAAGAAACATATTAAGGCAAATAATTATAAAATTCAAATTAAGTATTTAAAAGAGTATAAAGATAAGAATATTTTAAAACAAGTAAATTTAACCTTCTTAAGAGTAATACTTTTAATATTTATATTAATTGCAATAGCTTCAGCAGGTATTTTTTATACTAAATATAAGGCTGATACTAATACAATTAATGATGAGATGGAAGATATTTCTGAACTTATGGGAGATGAAGCACCTACTGAAATAACTGAAGATAATAACCCATCAAACGGAGAAGATCCTCCTGAGGGAATTAGTGAAGAACAACAAAAGAAAGACGATAAAAAAGCTACAAGTTCTAATAGTCCATATGTAAAAAAATTTGAACAATCATTTGACAAGTTAAAGAAAATTAATAATGAAACAGTCGGATGGCTTAAAGTTAATAATACCAAAATAGATATGCCAATAACACAACACAGTGATAATGAATACTACCTAAATTATAGTTTCTATAAAAAGAAAAATTATCATGGATGGGTATTTGTTGACTATCGTAATGATATGAAAAATTTAGATAGAAATACAGTTATTTACGGCCATAGAAATAACTTAGGAATAATGTTTGGAACTTTAAAAAAAGTATTAAATAAGAGTTGGTATACAAATAAAGGCAATCAAATAATTACATTTAATACACCACAAAAAGCAATGAAATGGCAAATATTCTCAATTTATACAATTAAAAGTACAAACGATTATATACAAGTAAAATTCCCAACAGATTCTTCATATACTACATTCTTGAACCAAATGAAAAAGAGAAGTATCTATAACTTTAAAGTAAATGTTGGAAAAGATGATAAAATTCTAACTTTATCCACTTGCTACAAGAATGCTAATAATAGATTAGTAGTTCATGCAAAATTAATTAAATAAAAAAATATCCACATTCAGTGTGGATATTTTTATATGATATTTTTTAATACTCCATAAGATAAGATAGACATAATAATACCGGCAAGTAATACACCTAGTGCAATGTATAAAAATGTCTTTTTCTTTTCCATGTTAAGCATAGTTGCTATTAATGCACCCGTCCAAGCACCAGTTCCCGGAAGAGGTATACCGACAAAAAGTAATACTCCATAATAACCGTACTTTTCAATTCTTCCTTTTTTCTTTTCTACTTTTTTATCTAACCAATTTACGATTCCTTTAAATAATTTAGTTTTTCTCATCCAATCTAAAATTGCTTTTATTAATAATAATATAAATGGAATAGGTAAAATATTAGCAATATAGCAGATTATAAATGCTTTTATAAAACTAACATTTAGTAAGGCTGCTGCAATTAATCCACCTCTTAATTCTATTAGTGGCAACAAAGAAATAATAAAGATAGTAATATTTTTACCAAGTTCTGTGGTTGTTATTCCACTAAATATATTTAAAAAAAATTCAACTAAAGATTCTACCATGTCATTTCTCCTATGATAAACATTATAATTTAAAAAAAAACTTTGGTCAATTATCTAAACTTTATGTTGTGTTTTATTAAAAATGTGATATAATTGTAAAAGCTTATTTATAAGGGGAGATGGATACTATGGAAAAAAGAAATGTAGCAATAATTGCTCACGTAGACCATGGAAAAACTACATTAGTTGATCAAATATTAAAAAGCAGTGGAACATTTAGAGAGAATGAAGACTTATCAAATGTAACAATGGATAGTAACCAATTAGAAAAAGAAAGAGGTATTACTATTTTAGCTAAAACAACTGCTATTAATTATAATGGTTATAAAATAAATATTCTTGATACTCCAGGACATGCAGATTTTGGTGGAGAAGTAGAAAGAATAATGAACATGGTTGATGGAGTAATTCTAGTAGTTGATGCTTACGAAGGAACTATGCCACAAACTAGATTTGTATTAAAAAAGGCATTAGAAGCGAATAATAAACCTATAGTTGTTATTAATAAAGTAGATAAAGAAAGTGCAAGATGTCACGAAGTAATAGATGAAGTATTAGAACTATTTATTGAATTAGGTGCGAACGATGAACAATTAGATTTCCCTGTTGTTTATGCATCTGCTATAAATGGAACAAGTAGTTTGAATGAAGATATATCAACACAAACATCTGGATTCAATGAATTATTAGATTTAATTATTTCTGAAATACCAGCACCAGCAGGAGACAAAAATGCACCTTTACAATTTCAACCTTCATTATTGGATTATAATGATTATGTTGGAAGAATTGGTGTAGGTAGAGTTCACAATGGTGTAATAAAAACAGGACAAATGGTTGCATGTCACAGATTAGATGGATCTATAAAACAATTCAGAATTCAAAAACTATTTGGTTATTTAGGATTAAAAAGAATCGAAATAGAAGAAGCAGAAGCAGGAGATATTTGTGCAGTAGCAGGACTTCCAGATATTTCAGTTGGAGAGACTTTATGTGAGATTGGTAATGATTTACCTTTACCTAAAATTCATATAGATGAACCAACTCTTCAAATGAAAATTGGAACAAATTCTTCTCCTTTCTGTGGAAAAGATGGAGATTTATTAACTGCTAGAAAAATAGAAGATAGATTAATTCGTGAAACTCAAAGAGATGTAAGTTTAAGAGTTGAGCCTAATGATAACGAAAGTTGGATCGTTTCAGGACGTGGTGAACTTCATTTAAGTATACTAATAGAAAACATGAGACGTGAAGGTTATGAATTAGAAGTATCTAAGCCAAATGTAATAATCAAAGAAATAGATGGAGTAAAATGTGAACCATATGAGGATTTACAGATAGATTGTCCTGATGAATCAGTAGGTTCAGTAATCGAGCAATTAGGATTAAGAGGCGCTGTTATGGGAAATATGGTATCTCAAAACGGACAAACACATATTAACTATGTCATTCCATCTAGAGGATTGTTAGGTTTTTCAACAAATTTTATGACTTTAACAAAGGGTTATGGAATAATGAATCATACATTTAGTGAATATAAACCAATGGCTGATGTTGAGGTTGGAGAAAGAAAACTTGGTGTATTAGTTTCTATGGATAATGGAAAAACTACAGCATATGCTTTAGGTGCTTTGGAAGATAGAGGAACTATGTTTGTAGAACCTGGTGTAGAAGTCTATGAAGGAATGATTGTTGGAGAACATACTAGAGACAATGATTTAGCTATTAATGTTGTTAAAGGAAAGAATTTAACAAATGTTAGAGCTTCTGGAAGCGATCACACAGTTGTACTAAAAAGACCAAGATTAATTACGTTGGAATATGCACTTGACTATATCAATTCTGATGAATTGGTAGAAGTAACTCCAAAAAATATTAGATTAAGAAAACGTATATTAAATACAGAATCTAGAAAAAAATTTGACGCTAAAAAGTAATTCCTTTTTAACGTCTTTTTTGTTATAATTATTATAGGATGTGATGCATATGCCAAAAAAAGAAGAAAAGAGAGTAGTTGGAATCAAAAACTACATTATATTGCTTGCAATCTGTGTAATTACAATTGTGATTGCTTTTGGTATAAGACAAAGATATTTAGCTTATCAAGAATATGAATTATCTAAATCAGTTTTAAAAGATAAAATTAATGAAGTTTCTAGTGAAGAGTTAACATCATATATTTATGCTCATCCTGATGCAATACTATATGTTCAAGTTAATGAAGACTCAAATTCTAGAAGTGTTGGTAAAAAACTATATAAAGTTTTAAAAAAGAGAAATTTATTAAATGATTCTGTGTATATAAATCTTGGAAATGTTTCTAATAAAAAAGAGTTTTATGAAGAGTTTAATAATACATATACTAAAGGAACAGAATTTAAATTAAATAATTATCCGGCTTTGATTATCTTTGATGAAGGAAAAATTAGAGACATGGTATCAAAAGATAAAAATAAGACTTTAGATATAGGAGATATTGAACAATTATTTGAAAATTATGAAATGGATGACAGTGAATGATAAATATAGTTTTATATGAACCTGAAATACCAGGAAACACAGGAAACATTATGAGGACTTGTGTTGCAACAGGTTCTAAGTTACATCTTATAGAACCTTTAGGGTTTAAACTAGATGAAAGTTCAATAAAAAGAAGTGGTGTTAACTATATTGATAAATTAGATTATACAGTTTATAAAGACTGGGATGATTTTATTAGTAAGAATAATGGTGAATTCTATTATTTTACTAGATATGGCCACAAACCACATTCAAGTTTTGATTATTCTGATACTAATAAAAACTATTATTTAATATTTGGAAAAGAGTCAACAGGGATACCTAAAGAAATATTAAGAAAAGATTTAGATCATTGTATGAGAATACCTATGACGGATAATGTACGTGCACTAAACTTGTCAAATTGTGTTGCCATAGTAACATACGAAGTATTGCGTCAACAAGATTATGTCAATTTGCTTCGCGAAGAACCGCATAAAGATAAGGATTTCATAATAAAAGATTAAAAAAATCAATTGACAAACAAATGTTAATAATGTATATTTATAAATGTCAGTTGATAACTGGGGCATTAGCTCAGCTGGGAGAGCGCCACGTTTGCACCGTGGAGGTCAGCGGTTCGATCCCGCTATGCTCCACCAATTTGATAGTACGCTGAGTAATCAGCGTTTTATGCCTGAGTGGCGGAATAGGTAGACGCACAGGACTTAAAATCCTGCGAGATTTAACCCTCGTGCCGGTTCAAGTCCGGCCTTAGGCACCAATTATGGAGGAATACCCAAGTCTGGTTGAAGGGACCGGTCTTGAAAACCGGGAGGTCGTGCAAACGGCGCAGGGGTTCGAATCCCTTTTCCTCCGCCATTTATTTATAATATATTAAATATCGCGGGATGGAGCAGTTCGGTAGCTCGTCGGGCTCATAACCCGAAGGTCGTAGGTTCAAATCCTTCTCCCGCAACCATGGTCCGGTAGTGCAGGGGTTAACACGTCTGCCTGTCACGCAGAAGATCGCGGGT
>JAFXZI010000006.1 GCA_017541325.1 Bacilli bacterium | reverse complement strand
TTCTTGATTTATCATATAATGCTTATTATCTTTTATTCCTATTGGATAGATGCAACACAAGTAATCTTTATATTCTTCTTTTTCTGCTGATATTCTTGGAAAGTATCCTGTTATCATCATATCTACTTTTTTATATGTTATAATACTTCCAATTGGTAAAAATCTATTTTTCATTCTACCCATGTCACCCCTTCCATTTCATCTTTTATAGTTCCATAATAAACACCAGTACATACACCAGGAATAAACTCTCCTGTTACTGAATCAGTTCTATTATTATATTGTGCAGTTGTAGCATATGATCCAGCATTAGCCTTTCTATTAAAATATTCATCATAATTATCTTGATGATTCTGAACCATTTTTTGATACATTGATTCAATATTCAAAAGTCTAGATTGTAACCCTGATAGTTGACTTAGATAACCATTAATATTAGTGTGTGAATTAGACATTTTAGTTATATATTTTTTTACGGTATTCTCAGTGATATTTTCAGCCTTTTCAACTGCATTATCTAAAAGTAATAATCCATCATTACATTGTTCAATAAAAAAAGCAATGTTTTCAGCAGCAAGTGCAGCTTGTTGTTTTTTTTCTAAACACTCCAATTTTTTAGCACTTTCAGAGTTCATTAAATTTTGATTTTTCTCGCACTCTCTCTGCCAACCTGCAGATGTTAAAATCAAAGTTATCATATGTTATTCCCTTTCTTTACTTTCTATTACTTTTTTTACTTGCAAAAAAATTGGTGTTATTGCAGTTACAACTGGTAAAAAACTATTCATTAAAACCAAGTTCCTTTGCTATTTTTTTAGAAAACTCTATCATTAATATAGTTAATTTTTCTTCATCTATAACTTTCTCTAATTTAAATCCATCTTCTACTGGAGTTACCATATAAATATAAAAGTCATCTTCACTTTCAGGATATTTTACATTTATAAAATTTCCATTTTCATATGTTAATGTTGCTATAACTGCTCCTCTTCTTCCGTTAATATCCATTACTGTTCCTTCTTTTATCATACTATCACCTACTTTGTTTTGCTTCCTTCGCTATCATACTCTGAAAACTTTGATAACATTTCTCTTTCACCATCTGTTAATCTCGATGTATCACCAGATAAACTATCTAGCACATGTTTTTTTCCTTCTTCAATCATTCTAGTTGAATGATCCTCATAAAATTCACGAGGGTCTAATTCTCCAGTCATTAATTTTTCTTTATCTGATTTCATCAGTTCAAGTGCATGTTTAAATGCCCCTAATATCTTTACAGATAAAGGTAATACTGTTCCATTAATTATAACTATAGGTCCAATAAAAGAAGTTGGATTTTGCGTTAATAAACTTGTTACTAATCCTATTGTAAGAGAAGAAAAAACACTTACTTTTTGATAAAATCTAATTTTTTCTCTTTCTACTTCCACATCTGAAATGCCTTGTTCAAGAAAATTTATTGATTTTACATAAGCTACCTCTGGTGTCATTCTTTGTTTTTCCATACTAATTCCTCCTATACTAATTATTATAAATATGTTTAATATTTTATATTTTAGTAAATTGTCAACGTTCCTTTAAGAGCATAATCATTAGCTCCTGGTACTAAATAACTCTCTATATTTAAATCTTCATTATTTTTCATATAATCACAAGTTGCATTATAAGTTTCAATATATCTTTGTCTTTCTTCTAAAGTCTTATATCTTGATGCAGCTGCATTAATGTTTCTCTCATCTGCAGAGTATCCAGCAGGATTTGGATCCATAATTATATCTGTAATAGCATCAAATTCTGGTGAACCATCATATGATGTATCATATTGTTGTCCAGCAGCACCCAAAAAATAATTTGTAAAAGCTCTAGGCGCATCATTTTGATCCATTCTTACATAAGATTGTATTGCATTTTCATTTGTGCTCGGAATAGTGTTAGTATCATATAATAAAGCACCATCTTCAGCTAATTCAGCAATTAATCTATCGTGATTAAAATTAGTATTATCATAAGTCCAAATTTGATCTGCTGCATAATCAATTAGTTCTGATCCTCCCCAATACGTAAGAGCAACAACTCCAGCAGCTAACAAAGGTGCCCATGTTTCTGGACTTAAACCAGCACTAATTAAAATAGAATTAATAACTCCACCTTCAGTAAGAATCGCAGCTGATGTTGCATTACCTAAAGCAGATGATCCAGCAATAGCAAATCCATCCAACCCTGCTCTAAAAAGTGTTTCATCATCTAAATCACCTTTTATCTTATGAAGTCCAATATTAACTATAGATACTATAAAAGCATTTACAATGAAACCACCAAATGGATTTGCTAATAATCCATTTAAATCTATAAACGAGCTATCAATTCTTCCAGCAGAAGTTCTTAAACTATCAAACATTGCGCTTGAAATTGAATATGCTACTCCTTGTGAAAAACCATAAGCATAAGAATCTAACGTTAAATTTAGTCCAAGTTCAGCAATATAATTTGTTACAGAAAGATCAATTAATACTTGTTCTAAACTCTTTTTTCCAAGTTCTGCAATTATAGTTTTATAATCATCACTGTTCATATCAAATCCAAATAAAGCAAACACAGCTGCGTTATCGATTTCTTTATTGTCTTCCAAATTTTTTAAAAATTCTGAAAATGAAATTCTTCCCTCTTTGTATTTACTATATTCATCCATTATAGAATTCATCATAGTATCATTATTCAATCCATATAAACGTTTTATAATAAATTCATCCAAATTGTTTAAAGCAGTAACTAATGCTTCAAATTCTAATGACATTGCACTAGCTTCTTCAGTCATTTCGTTAGACAGATTAGAAAGTTTTTCAAGAGAACTAATTGTATCACTAAAATCGTGTTCTGTGAGAACAGCTAAATCATCTATAATTTTTGGTTTAGACATAAGTCCTTCTGACGCAGAAACAATAGCAGTTGCAAAATCTGTACTTATATCAATTAGTTGTTCTTCATATTGTTCATTTAATTGAAAACCACCTTCATCAGGTTTTGATGGTATTGGCTTTGGTGGTGTCAAATCATCTGGCCTTGGTGGTGGTGTCGGCATTGGCATACTACATTCCTTCTTTCTTATTCTTTAAACATTCTATTATCTCTTCGTCTTTTATTTTTATTGGATAAATACAATGCAAATAATCTTCATATTCTTTTATTTCTACCAATATTCTTGAAACTTATCTTGTTATCATCATATCTATTTTTTTATATATTATGATACTTCATATAGGTAAAAAACTACTCTTCCCATGTTACTCCTTCCATTTCATCTTTTATAGTTCCATAAAAAGTTCCATGGGCCCTTCCGTATTCAATCCTATCAGGTTCAGGCCATTTACCATAAATTGTCATATTATTACTTTTAGCGTCTGCTTCACTTTGCTCACAAGTAATCTGTCTCCTCAAATATTCATCATAATTATCTTGATGGTTTTGAGCAATTGCATAATACATATCTTCAATTTTACGAAGCCTATCAGGAGTTTGTTCTATCGAACTCAAAGTGCTTTCTAAACTATCAGATAGCTCATTAATTCTTTGTTTATGTTTTTTTACAGTATTCTCAGTAATATTATCCGTTTTTGAAACAGCATTATTCATTAAAGAAGAGGCATTTTTATATTTATTATATAAATATTCTAGATTTACTGATGCGGTAGCTGCAGCATTCTTTTTTTGTAAAATCTCCATTTTTTTTGCTTTCTCTTTTTCAGCAAGCTCGGCACACTCTTGTTTCAATCTATTCCACTCAAATTGATCATAATAATAAACTTCCACTTATTCCACCTCTTCCATTTTTTATAATTTCAAAACATCTACAAGTACATTATTAAACAAATAAAGTAATATTTTAAACAACAAGTACTGCTTTTTTCATACTCTCTTTAAAAAACTGTAGACGTAACCACATATATTATTTTTCTTCTTTACTTTCAATTACTAGTTCAAGTAAACTTGCATTATCCATATATCCTGAAAAATATACTTCCTTTATATTTTCTTTTTTTTCTTTTCGTGCTAAAAATAGTGGAGTTATTCCACTTGGATATGGTGCTAAAATATATTCTCCATTTTCTTTATCGGCAGAGCATACTACATATAATTTATCAAAATCTTTAATTCCAACTACTGAACCTACTGGTAATAATGCTTTCATTCGTTCACTTTCTTTCCATATCTTTCATTAAACTTAAATATCATTTCCATAGATGCTATTTTAATATCTTCAGCATTTTTTAATACGCTGGATTGTTCTTTAAAAAATGTTAATAGTTTATCATTATATTTTGACTGATAACCAATAAATAAAATATCATCTATATCTTCTTCATTAACAAAAAAACTTTTTTTATTTTTAACTCCATCAGGATACATATAGCATAAATAATCAAATACTTTTGGTTTTTCTTCATTAGTAGTTGGAAAATAACCTAATATAACATATTTTTGATTTTTATTTTGGTCATCTTTTATTGTTATTACACTTCCAACCGGTAAAAAACTATTCATTAAAACCAAGTTCCTTTGCTATTTTTTTGGAAAACTCTATCATTAACGTAGTTAGTTTTCCTTCATCTATTACTTTTTCTAATTTAAATCCATCTTCTATTGGAGTTACCATATAAATATAAAAGTCATCTTCACTTTCAGGATATTTTACATTTATAAAATTTTCATTTTCATATGTTAATGTTGATATAACTGCTCCTCGTCTTCCATTGATATCCATTACAGTTCCTTCTTTTATCATACTATCACCTACTTTGTTTTACTTCCTTCACTATCAGAGTCTGAAAACTTTGATAGCATTTCTCTTTCACCATCTGTTAATCTTGATGTATCACCAGACAAACTATCTACAACCTGTTTTTTTCCTTCCTTAATCATTCTAGTTGAATGATCCTCATAAAATAAGCGAGGGTCTAATTCTCCAGTCATTAATTTTTCTTTATCTGATTTCATCAGCTCAAGTGCATGTTTAAATGCCCCTAATATCTTTACAGATAAAGGTAATACTGTTCCATTAATTATAACTATAGGTCCAATAAATGAAGTTGGATTTTGCGTTAACAAACTTGTTACTAATCCTATTGCAAGAGAAGAAAAAATTGCAACTTTTTGATAAAATCTAATCTTTTCTCTTTCTACTTCCACATCTGAAATACCTTGTTCAAGAAAATTTATTGATTTTACATAAGCTACCTCTGGTGTCATTCTTTGTTTTTCCATACTAATTCCTCCTATTTTAAGAATAACATATATTTATGTATTTATTTGTAAATAATACATTATTTTACATATTTAAATAATATAATTAACAACTAAAAAAATAGATAATTCTATCTATTTTTTATTATGTAAATGTTTAATTGTTTTCTTTATAAGCTGTTGTGGTTGATGAAATAAATGCTTGTACACCATTATTGTTTTTTCCTGGATGTTCTCTATAATAATCCCTAATTTCTATACAAGTATCAACAAATTTTTCTCTGCTTGCAGTATCTTCGGGATATATAATTCTTGCACTTTCTTCAATATAATTATTATCTAGTTCACCAGCAGGTACAGACACTGTCTCATCAAACATAAATGAAATAGCATTAAAGTCTATAGAATTATCATAAGCATGATCATATGGTAATCCTGCTGCTCCTAAATAATAATTAGTTAAAGATCTTGGGGCTCCTTCTTTTTCCATTCTTAAATATGCTTCAACTATATTTTCGTTTGAACCAGGAATAGTTCTTGAATCTACTAGTATTTTCCCTTCTTCAGTTAAATCTTCTACTAATCTATCATGACTAAAATTCATTTTCTCATCAGTCCAAATTTGATCTGCTGCATAATTAACCGCTTTTGATCCTCCCCAATATGTCAAAGCAACAACTCCTGCAGCTGCCAAAGGTGCCCAAGTTGCTGGATTTATTCCAGCACTAATTAAAATAGAATTAATAAGTCCGCCTTCAGTAAGCAGAACGGCTGATGTTGCATTACCTAAGGCAGATGATCCCGCAATTGCAAATCCATCCCCAACTGATCTAAACAATGTCTCAGAATCTAAATCACCTTCAATTAAATGAAGTCCAGTATTAACCGAAGATACTATCAAAGCATTTACAAAGAAACTACCAAACGTATTTGCTAATATTCCATTTAAATCTATATACGAGCTATCAATTTTTCCAGCAGCTTTTTTTAAACTGTCAAACATTGCGCTTGAAATAGCATACGCTACTCCTTGTGAAAAACCATAAGCTTCAGCATCTAATGCTAAATTAAGTCCAAGTTTAACAGAATAATTTGTCAAACAAATATCAATTAATATTTGTTCTAAACACTTTTTATCAAATTCAACACATAGAGTTTTTAAATCATCACTATTTATATCATATCCAAATAAAGAGTACACAGTTGCTTTATCAATATTTTCATTAGTTTCCAAAAAATTTAAAAATTCAGAAAATGAAATTCTTCCTTCTTTATATTTGCTATATTCTTCCATTATTTCATCTTTCGTATGACTGTTTTTTAATCCACGTAAACCATCAAGAATAAATTCATCTAATCTATTTAATGAATCAATTAATCCTTCAAACTCTAATGACATAGTCGCTGCTTCTTCGTTCATTGTTTCAGATAAGGCAGAAATACTATCTAAAGTTTTTGTTTCACTACTAAAATCGTGTTCTCCTTGTAAAATAGCAATACTATCTAAAATAAGTGGTGATGCTGCAATACCAGTTGTCAATGAAACTATAGCGGTTGCATAATCAGTACTTATATCAGTTAATTGTTTTACATAATCCTCATTTAACTGAAATCCACCTTCGTCTGGCTTGGATTGTTTTGAACTTGGTGTTGGTGTAGGTGTTGGTGTTGGTGTTGGTACTGGCTTTGGTTCTGGGGTCGGTGTTGGATTTCCCATAATTATGCTCCTTCTTTCTCATTTTTTAAATATTCTATTATTTCTTCGTCTTTCATTCCTTTTTTATATAATTCTTTTACTTCTGTCATCTTTTCTACGAATTTTTTCTCTAATGGTGTTTGAAATCCTATAAATTTTACTCGTTCTATTTCTTCTTGATTTATC
>JAFXZI010000005.1 GCA_017541325.1 Bacilli bacterium | reverse complement strand
TTCTTGATTTATCATATAATGCTTATTATCTTTTATTCCTATTGGATAGATGCAACACAAGTAATCTTTATATTCTTCTTTTTCTGCTGATATTCTTGGAAAGTATCCTGTTATCATCATATCTACTTTTTTATATGTTATGATACTTCCTATTGGTAAAAATTTGTTTTTCATTCTACCCATGTCACCTCGTTCATCTCATCTTTTATGGTTCCAGTTAAAAAACCAACGGCTAATCCATATTCTACTACTTCCCCTGCATTTTCTCTACTATACACATTTGCATTTTTTGCATCATTTTCACATTGATCACAAGTGATACTCCTCTCTTTATATACGTTAATATTATCAATATGATTTTGTGCCATTTTTTGATACATTTCTTCAAGTTTTTTCATTCTATCACAATAACCAGATCCAAGACCACCTAATTGTTCTTGATAGCCTTTTAATTCACTTTTGAAATTATCTATATTTCCTCTATGCTTTTCAACTGTATTCTCTGTAACATTTTCTGTCTTTTCAATAGCAATTTCCATTAGTGATACAGATTCAGCACATTTTCCAGATAAAAAATTAATGTTTTCTACTGCTGCTGCTGCTGCATTCTTTTTTTCAAGGCATTTATCTCTATTAGCTTCTTCGGTTTTTATAAGCGCATCGTAATCTTCTTTCATTTTGTGCCAAACAAATTGATTTTCTATAAATTGTTCTCCGTTCATAGTTTTTCACCTCTCTTTTCATTGATGTCATTAGTATATCTATTATAATTATAATATTATATTTCTTTATACATAAATATCTTTACAAGTTTTAACACTTATATAAATACTAATTCTGTTCCATTTCTTATATTTGTTTTCTTTATGGTTGCTAAAACATCATATTTTTCACCTGTATTTTTATTATAAAGAAGTTCGTTCTCATATTGATAGTAATCTTTTGATAAATCAGCAAGCATTCTAGAGAATAATACTATTACATCCCCTATTTTTTTCCCAACATATATATACATTTCAAATTCTCTTTCAAATTTTGGGACATAAATTTTTACAAGGACTTTATTATCCATATATATCATCCTCCACTAATTTAATCTTTGTACCATGATTATCAACTATGTTATAAGCATATCCATCTGGTATAATATCTTTTTTCTCTTTAAATGGATTATCTAAAGTAAAGTATACGGAGTCGCTTAATGTCTTACCAACATATATTCCTGCATCTTTTCTTATATATCTCTTAAACCATTTATCAAACATATATGTCTTCAAGTTTACAATGCTGTCCATAATAATTATTCCACAGTTTAAACTAGTTAAATCATCGAAATAATCACAAATTCTATCTTGATCAGCTTTAGTTAGTCCTCTAATCCATTCATCAACATTTTTAATAAATACAAGTGTATTATTCTTAATAGATTCTTCTCTTAAAGCATCTATATTTCTCGTTTCATTAGATCCATCAATTCTAATTATATTAAAATTACTTTTTTCAAGATTATTAGACAATATATCATATAAAGAGTTACTACTTTTAGCATCATTTGAATCAACAAATAAAACTTTGTTCTTTGTAAAATCTAAATAAGAAACTTCTAATGATTCTTGTTCTATTCCTATAGGGATATTACCGATAGTTAATTCGCTTGGTACAATATCTTTCCAACTAATATGATCAGGCATTCTCTTAATTTCTGCAGCTCTTTTTTCTACTACATTATTAAGACGATTGATAATTTCTCTAACATGTTCAACTTGTTTTTCTTGACTATCTATTAAAGCAGTTTGAAATTCATAAACATTTTCATTGATTAAAGCCATTCCTCTATTAGGACAGTCTGATATCATTGGTCCTTTTTTACCTAAAAGAGTATTATAGTCTGATTGTTGAGCAAGTTTTAATGGTATTACTTGTGGGAAATTAGATCTATAATTCATCTTCATTGATCTATCAGACATTGCAGTATATATTACATATATTCCATATTTTGGACCATCTCTAGATATTTTACCCAAAACATCTATTTTTTCTTCATATGATTCTCTCATAATATCTAATCCGTGTATTAATAATATCAAGTTAGGAAGAGTTTTTCCTGAGTTCTTAATGTAATAACTATAACTTGCATTATAATTTTGGAATAACTTTTTTCTGTTTTCATATTCTTCTGTAATAATGCGGAACATATAATTAATTTTATCTACTTCATCAATAAATAAGACATCACCTACTTGAGGAGCATCTTTATACATTTTTAATGTTTGACTATCAAAGTCAAGAATATACATATTTAATTCATCAGTTGTATATGTAGTAATTAATGAATAAATTAATGTATTAACAAATGTATCTCTTTCATCAGTAGAATAAATAGCACAGTTACCTTTTTCACTTAAATCTATAGTAACAAGTCCTTGTTTTTGTTCTCTTGGATTATCATATAAACCTATTACAGGATTAATATAATAATCTTTTTTCTTATAATTAAATTCATTTTTAATATTATCTAAGTAAATAATTTCAGGAATTTTATCTAACCATAATTGTCGAACACTTATCCCTCTTTCTACGGACATATTACTAATATATTTAACTATTTCTGTTAATTGTTGTCCTTTTATTTCTACATGTTTTTTTGGTACATTTATACTTTTTACTACTTTACCAATATTATTGATAACATCTATATCATCATCTATTTCATGATAAACTCTCTCTTGAGGTACATAATTACTTTCTGAATAAGCAGCTTGTCCTAAATCAAAGTATTCATTATATCCAACTTGAATATAAAATCTACCACTATTTTTTAAATAAGCAGCATCTGGCTTTTTAATAACCTCATTAGAGTCACTTGTATCTTGTACTTTTAAACATATTTTAAATCTTGCATTAGACCAGATTTGATCATTAACGACACCACTAGGTTTTTGAGTTGCTAGTATTAAGTGAACTCCAAGTGAACGACCTATACGAGCAGTACTAATTAATTTATCAATAAATTCTGGTTGTTGACTTTTTAATTCCGCGAACTCATCGGAAATAATATATAGATGGGCAAGAGGTTCATCTAATTGACCTTCGTGATAATATCTTTGATATTTATAAATATCAATTGTTGATTCATTTAACTTATCTTTAGCTTTATTAAATAAATCTTGTCTTCTTTCTAGTTCACTTTCTAAAGATGCAAGAGATCTATTAATTTCTGCTTTATCTAAGTTAGTAATTGTACCAACTACATGTGGTAATTTTATTTTATTTTCTTTATTGATAAAAGCCCCAACTAAACCTCCACCTTTATAGTCAATAAGTACAAATTGTACGTCTTCTGGATGATAATTAACTGCTAAAGATAAAATCATGGTAATGATAAAATCTGATTTACCTGAACCAGTCATTCCTGCTATTAAACCATGTGGTCCATGTGCTTTTTCATGTAAATCTAATTTAAATAAATTACCATTAGAATTTAAACCAATAGGAGCAGCTAAAGATGTTAAAGTATCATTTGTTGCCCATCTTTCCATAATATTTAATTGTTCTATATTACCAACATCGAACATTTCTAAAAAACTATAATGCGTAGGTAATTTAAATTTTTCTTCATTATCTTCTATTGGAATATTACTTAGAGTAATTCCACAGTATTTAATCCTATTATCTAAATTATCAATTTGTTCAATATCAAATACTTTTTGTTTATCTTTATCTAAGTCTTTATCTATTAAACCACCTTTTTGATAATCATTTACTCCAATAAACTTTTCACAAGTAGTAGGTAGATTAGCAAAATCTTCTTTTAAAATAACTAAACTAAAACCTATATTTACATCTTTTTCTATTATTCTTGAAATAAATGGATAATCATTTACTTTATCAAAATCATCTGTAACTATTAAATAATAAGTTGGAAATTGTTTATAACTTTCTTTGTCGCGATCTTTAATAGAGTCATATCTCATATTTACTGTTTCAGCTATATATTGTGTTACATCTTTTGCATCTTCATCATTAGATACAAAGAATCTTATGCTTTTATCTGTACTAAATAAATGAGGAACACATTTTAATTCTTCCCAATCTTTTTCATATTTTTTAGAAGTAAATAATACTATTTTTAAATCAGCATAACTATGTAAATACATTATTTGAAATAATAATTTTTTAAAATAATTACTTGTATGTTGATGTTTTCCAATAATAGATAAAATATTATAATCTGTTAAACTTTCTATTACAGGTGCATCTACTATATCTTTATTATTGTTAAACATCTTTACCATTGAATCATATAGATTGTCATCATCTAGAGTAAAATGTTCTTCTGGTACTTTATAATCAATATCTACAGGAACATTACCAAGTCCTAATCTTAATGTTAAAAAGTCATCTGCAGTTAATTCTCTATTCCATAGATTTGCATTATGAGAAACAATATTGTTATAGCAATCTACAGAACTTAAGTTGTTTGAAAGCATTATTTGTTTTTGATTATTATTTATATGTTTTAATTCTGTATCTTTTTTAGACAAATATTTAGTATATTCTCTTTGTATTTTTTCTTTCTTTTCTTGTGTTTTCTTCTTTTGATAATGTCTAGTTATATTAGGCCATAAAAGAGTCCCAGCAAGCATACCAATACCCATTACAACAGTAGGAATAACAGAAATAAGTTTTCCTCCATTTTGAAGATTGTTAAAAGCAACTACTATTGTAATTATAGAAGACATAGCCATAGTTAACATAGGTCCAACAGTTAATAATATTGGAGTATCATCTTCTTCTGGAATTTCTGGATGATTATCTAGAATAAAATGTTCTGTTTTAACCTTTTCAGAAAATGCTGGTTTACGTGCAAAATAATCATTTTCTTCATATAATTTTACAACATTTTCATTACCATCTTTTTCAGATAAAGAAATATCTGGTGCTGGTTTCTTTGGTGCGTCAACAAATAATCCTTCTTTTAAAATAATATTATTACCTAGATTATTTATATATATATCGTTAGGCATTATAATTATTTTTAATCCATAAATAAATACTTCATCACCAAATAATAATCTTTGAGATAAAGCACTCATTATTTGTCCATTAACAAATATTCCAGTAGAGTCTTTTTCTCTTTCAATTGTCCAAGAACCATTTGCATTAGTTATTTTAGCGTGTACATCTTTTATTAATGAAGAATTATAGATTAATTCATTATCTTTATTTTTACCTATTTTTATTTCTTTTATACTAGATTTAAAATCATTAAACTCCTCTTTAACAGGGGCAGTAATCATTATATAGTTCTTATCTTTTTCTTCTTCATGAATAACTAAATGTAGAAAGTTGGATAGTTGTACTTCATTACGAACATTTTGTCCGTCAAATATTTTAAAATACATATCACCATTGGCATACCAGTTATTGTCCTTTGAAGATATAGTTATTAAGTTTTCATTATCTTTATTTTTAACTTGATAGTTACCACCTACAACTTGTGGTAATACTAAACTAGTTATACTGTTGTCCTCTATAATATATATTTTCATAAACAACTCTCCATTCTATTCTTATTTAATTATAACATAAAAAAAGAAGAAATAACTTTATTTAGTTAATTCTTCTAATTTTTTCTTTTCTTCTATTAGTTTTTGTCTATCAGCTTCTACTATATTAGCAGGTGCTTTATTAACATAATTTGTATTAGCAAGTAATTGTTCACGTCTTTTAATTGACTCAGTTAATACTTTTATTTGATTTTCACGAGCTAATTTATCTTCTTCTGTTTCTTGTTTTTCAAAGTATATTGTTGCTTTTACATCTTTTGAGAAAACTTTATATGCTTTTATATCTAGTGGTTCAGTAACTAAGTTTTCTTTAATTTTTAACATATTAATAATTAGTTCATTATCATTATTAGATTCAAATAAAACTTTCATATCTTTTGTTATGTTATTTTCTGCTTTTATATTTCTAAAGTTTTTAATGAAATCTATTTGATCATCAATAATTTGTTCTTCTTTTTCAAAAATATATTTTTTAGAATATTTTGGATATTCAGTTATCATAATTGATTCAGCTTCTTTTACAGGAAGTTTTTGATATATTTCTTCAGTTACATATGGCATAAATGGATGTAACATTTTTAAAATACCAGTTAATACATAACATAATACAGATTTTGTTGTTTCACTATCACTAGAATACTTAGACATTTCTATATAGTAATCACAGAAATAATTCCATGAAAAATCATATATTGCAGCACCAGCATTATTAAATTGATATTTATCCATATATTTTTTTACATTATGAATAGTTTTTTCTAATTTAGTTAAAATCCATTTATCTTCTAATTTTAAATTATCAAGTTTTACTTCTTTTAAATCAGAAATATTCATTAAAGTAAAACGAGATGCATTCCATATTTTGTTGATATAATTCCATGTTGATTTAATCTTTTCTTCATCAAATCTCATATCTGTTCCAGGAGCTACATCAGTTGCTAAGTAATAACGAAGTGAGTCAGCTCCATAAGCTTCAACCATATCAAATGGATCAATTCCATTACCTAAACTCTTGCTGAATTTTCTTCCTTGTTTATCACGAATAAGTCCATGAATTAAACAATCTTCAAATGGTCTTTGACCAAGCAATTCTTCTCCTTGGAAAGTCATTCTATTAACCCAGAATGGAATAATATCATATCCAGTAACTAAGCATTGATTTGGATAGTATTTTTCAAGTAGTTTTGTTTGTTCTGGCCAACCTAAAGTTGCAAAAGGCCATAAAGCACTGCTAAACCAAGTATCTAAAACGTCTTCATCTTGAATCCATCCATCACCAGTAGGTGCATCCATTCCAACATAAATCTCATCACCTTTATACCATGCAGGAATTCTATGTCCCCACCATAATTGACGAGAAATACACCAGTCATAAGTTATTTCCATCCAGTGATTCATTGTTTTTTCATATCTTGATGGTACAAAATTTACTTTTTCATCTTTCTTCTTTTGAGTATCAAGTACACGATCAGCTAAAGATCTCATTTTAACAAACCATTGTTTTTTAATCATTGGTTCTACCATAACCCCAGTACGTTCTGAATGTCCTACTTCGTGAGTTAATGGTTCTACTTCAAGAAGAAGTCCTAATTCTTCTAAATCTTTTAATGTTTCTTCACGACACTCTTCTCTTGTCATTCCTTGATATTTTTCAGGAACATTTTCGTTCATAGTAGCATCGTCATTCATAATTACAATTCTTTCTAAATTATGACGATTACCTACTTCAAAGTCATTAGGATCATGTGCTGGAGTAATCTTAACACATCCTGTTCCTTTAGTCATATCAGCATGTTCATCTGTAATAACTGGAATTGGTTTATTAACAAGAGGTAAGATTACATTTTTACCAACAAACTTCTTATATCTTTCATCAAGTTCATTAACTGCAACTGCAGTATCACCAAAAAGTGTTTCTGGACGAGTTGTTGCAACGTCTAGGTATTCATCACTATCTTCTAATTTATATTTGATATGATAAAATGCACTTTTTTCTTCTTTATAAATAACTTCTTCATTAGATAAAGCTGTTTGAGCAGCTGGATCCCAGTTAATTATCTTTTCTCCGCGATAAATTAGTCCTTTATTGTAATAATCTACAAATACCTTTTTTACTGCTAGAGATAGACCTTCATCTAGAGTAAACCTTTCTTTACTATAGTCAAGTGCTATTCCAAGTTTTGCCCATTGTTGTCTAATTATATCTCCATGTTCATGAGTCCAATTCCAACAAGCATCTAAGAATTTTTCTCTACCATATTCGTATTTATTAATTCCTTTATCTTTTAATCTTTGTACTACTTTTGCTTCTGTTGCAATAGCAGCATGATCCATTCCAGGAAGCCATAATGTATCATAACCTTCCATCTTTTTATAACGAATTATAATATCTTGTAATGTTACATCCCAAGCATGTCCTAAATGCAATACTCCTGTAACATTTGGTGGAGGTAAAACTATACAAAATGGTTTTTTTGCACTTTCTTCATCACATTTAAAATAATCTTTCTTTAACCATTCATCATATTTATTTTTTTCTACTTCTTCATGATTATATTTCTTTTCAAGTTCTTCCATAAACCCTCCTATTTTTCACTACAAGTTGTACCCTTCCATTCATTTGGACTTTCTACAACACCAAAGAATAACATTTCTTTAGTTTTTGAATCTCTTATTATATACATAAATGGTTTATCAAATTTTATGTCAATATATTGTTTTTCATCAAAAGCAGCAGCACTTTTTTCAAGACCAAAATAAGTTACAGCAGCAGCTTTTGTTCCTTTTTCATTTAAAGAGATATGAGTCATATGAATAGCTTGACTAACATATAGTTTATTTTTACTTATTTTACTTAAATTTGCTAAATTTTGATCAAATACATCTTTTATACCTAAATCAATTAAATCATACATAAAATGTTGATCATCAAAATCATACTCGAATCTAGGTAAAGATAATCTTACTTCTTGATTTTCATTTAAACTCTTTTTACTATTTATAACATTATTATATAAATCTGGAGTTAAATCATTAATATAAGTTCTAACATCCTTTTTAGTTGGCATAATTGCAACAAATTCTAATCTAGTAGATTCTTCTTTATCTTCATAATCAACTTCACCAGTTTTTGTATAACTAAAATATGGTAAAATAATACCTATTTCATCATCGTTTTTAATATATTCAACTTGTGAAAAATTTCTATTCATCATTTCTACTTTTTTAACTCCTGTTGGAGTAGTAAAACTATCTTCAACAGTTCTATTACATTCAAATTGACTACTCCAATTAACATCTATAGCAACAGCATTAGCCATACCAAGAACAAAGTCTTTTGGTATACTATCTAAAATCTTAGGAATCATTTTATAAGTTTTTTCTTCTACCCAATTATTTATTTTATTTGGAGTAGTAAACTTATCATAAATTAAATCTGCATTATAAGATGTTTTTAATTTTGAAATATAACTATCATAAATAGTTGATTTTTCACTATCTTTAATAAATAAAGCATTAGCAACAGATATTCTATTTTTGACATTAAATACAGTAATATTTCTTGTAGGAATTACTTTATCTATTTGATTAAATGACTCTCCATCAGCTCCTTCTTTTAACATATTAAGAGCTATTTCCATAGAATATGGACTAATTAAATAATTATCTTTTTCTTTACTATTAACTATTTTTATAATATCCATATTAAATTTATTATTAAGTGTTACTTCTAAATCAGCAGGTTTATCTATTGGTTTTTCTCCAGTTGGTTCATTTACATTTCTTGGTTTTTCTTTTTTATTAATAAAATATACTCCTGCTATAGTTAAACAAATTATAAGTATTATCAAAATTATTACTATTATATTTTTCTTATTCATTATAATCCTCCATATATTTATTTATTTCTTCAATATATCCATTAAATTCTTCTTTAACAGAATCATCTACTTTTATACTACTTATATACATATTTAAATAATCTAATTCTTTTAATACATCAAAACTTTCTTTAAAATTCAAATCATATACAAAAGCTAAAACACATAAAATAGCATCACTTTTTGAAACTCTATTTTTTAAATCAATTGATTTATGATCATAAAAATCTTTAATATTTTCAGAATTAGGTGTTTCTAAAAATAAATCTTGATTATACTTATGTCTCACTCGAAATATATCAATTTTATCAGCATCTCTAATTAATTTACTATAGAATAATTCTTGATCAGTTAATCCTTCTTCTATAGATAATTTATTATGATTTTTAATAGCAACATTAATAATTCTATAATACTCTTCTGGAATACTAAACTTCTTTATTAATCCTCTGTTAAATAATAAATCTACTCCATTATCGGCATGATCATATATAAAATCATCAAACTTACCAATCTTAACTAATTGTTCAAATCTTCCTATATCATGAAGATAAGCAATTGTTAAAGCAAGATTTTTATCTTCTTCTGTTAAATTCATTTTAGAAACTATCATATTCATTACTTTTACAACTTCTAAAGAATGTTCATGTTTTAAAGCAATCTTTTCTTTAGAATGATCAAATTCTTCCAAATATGAAACTAATTCTTCTTCTATTTTTTTTATATCTATCATAAATCCTCCATTAAAAAAGATGATACCTATAAGGGCGAAAAACCGCGGTACCACCTTAATTTATAGAATAATCTATCTCAAATACTTAACGCGTATAACGAAACTATCTACTTTGTTCAATAGTTTGGCTCCCTTGCTACCTTCTTACACTTTAATTATTAGTTTACACCAACCACTAACTCTCTAAAAATTATTATGTAATACTCCTCAACTTCATCGCCTATGCATCAAATTATAGAATAATTTTGTAATTTTGTAAAGTTTTACTTTATTGTATATGGTGATGCTTCTGTTCCACTACCACCATTTATTTGAACATTTGAACCTAAATAGATTACTACAACTACATCTGTTGATTGGTCTTTAATATTAACTCCAGCTATAGTTCCATCACTTTTTACAACATTAATAGTTGAATTAGTATATGTTCCTCCATCATTTCTAATAGTATTAGGATTAACTGTCCAATAATTTATTCCAGCATATGGTCCAGTAAATAGTTCTCCTATTTTAGGAACTCCTACTTTCATACTCTTTATTAATGTATCATCTATACAAGTTGTTGATAATCTAGTTGTTACTGTACTATTAATTGTATCTAGGCAGAAATCACCTTTATCTAATAAGTTTTTCTCTCCTCCTGATAAAGATGTAATCCATCCATCGTTTAAATAAATACCTAAATTACTTGAATCAATTAAATAGTTTAATGCTCCTTCTCCTAATTCATCAGCAAACTTCTTTTTACCAATTGATGCTGTTCCAATTAGTTTTGTTCCTTCTGCATTAACTGAAACTATTCTATATTTACTTCCGCTAAATTTAACATATTCTCCTGGAATTCTTTGATTTAAGAATTCATCTACAGCTCCAATTGGAGTATCGCTAATTACATATGGATCTGTTTTACTTCCAGTACCACTGTGCCATACAACATCAGGATTTAAAGTAATAGCAGGTCTTACAGAATGGAATGAATTAACTGCTGGATTACCAAATGGTGATTTAGCAGTAAATCCACCTTCGTCTAATAACCAAGATTGATCTGATCCATACCAACCACTAATATATCCATAATCTTCTTTACTAACTAAACCTACAACTGCTTTTCTTGTTGTTGTTGAAGTTGGTTTCCAAGCAGCTGATGCTAAGTATGTTCTATAATCAGGTTGTAATGATTTTAAGTATTCATTATTTAACCACATTTCTATATCACTATTAGTGTATGTTGTTCTTTCATCTCCGTTATATCTAATAGATGCTACTGGAGTATCTGAAACTAATTTCACAGTATTTAATGTTTTATTAATACTAACAATTCTAAATAATTGACCAGAGAATTTTACATAGTTTGAAGTAGCTGTTATATATGAAATATTATCTTTATCAGTATGAGTTAATCCACTTATTTTTTCAACAAAACTAATACTATCGTCACCTTTATAAGCTAGGCAAGTTAAAGCATCATCTTCACCTTCAGCAAAGATTACATCATCACCTTTTTTACAAGTCATTCTATACTTAACAGTTATCTTACCATTATTATTTCTAATAACTATTCCATGACTTCCAAGTGAACAATCTACTCCTTTTTTAGAAAATTCACTAACATATTCTTTTTGTACAAGTTCTTCCAGTGAAATATGAGTACAACCAATATCATGAGTTGTTCCAAGTTCACTTCTAGCATCATCAGCATATTTTACTGCTCCAAATTCAATTAAATCATAATAAGTTGTATAATCTTTGGCATCATTTTTGTGAATTAATTTATATAAGTTAGGCATAACTACAAGAATTAATAATCCCATAATTACTAAAACACCTAATAATTCTATTAAAGTAAATCCACTAATTCCTAAAGATTTAATCTTTTTAATTATTTTTTTCATAAGATCACCAACCCTATTTTCCTAATTTAATTATAACAAAATGATGGCAACATTTTACTTGTTTCGTAAACATAAAATGTAAATTAGACAATAAAAAAGATAACTTATGTAAAGTTATCTAATAATTCATTTAATTCATCTATTTCATCCATTACTGCATTTTTTAGATTAATTGGTACTTTATCTAAGATATTAATTTTCTCCTTTAGGATAGAGTCATAATACTCACGAAAAATATCATCTTTGTTTTTTAATAAAACTGGTCCATATTTTAATTCTTCTTCAGATAATTTTTCTTTTCCTCTTTCTAATTTCATAATTATATAATATTTTTTTTGATCTTTTATTATTTTTTCAAAGATAAATTTATAACCAATTTTATTTAGGTGTGTTCTTAAAGCATAAATATCACTTTGTGGTGATAATATTAAAGTATTTATATTTTTTAAATATTCTACTTTTAAAATATCTTTAATTAATTCTCCACCCATACCAGAAATAATAACAGTATCTATATCATCATCAACATTTTTTAATCCATCATTTAAAGATAATTTTATTTTATTTTCTACATGATACCTTTTAATATTTGAAAGAGCACTATTTAAAGGTTCTTTTTTATTATCAGATGCAACTATTTTATTTAATTTTTTATTTTGAACTAAAAAGATATCGAGAAGTGCATGATCACAACCGATATCTATTATGCTAGTATTATCATCTACTAAAGATGCAATTTCTTTTAATCTATTGCTAATTCTCATTAATCAATAAGGAAATCCTTTAATTTTTTAGAACGTGATGGATGTCTTAATTTTCTTAAAGCTTTTGCTTCTATTTGACGAATACGTTCACGTGTTACTCCAAATATTTGTCCAACTTCTTCAAGAGTACGACATTGTCCATCATCAAGTCCAAATCTTAAACGTAAGACTTTTTCTTCACGATCAGTTAGTGTTGATAAAACACTAGCTAGTTCTTCTTTTAACATTTCAACAGTTGCATATTCTTCTGGTGACATAGTTCTTTCATCTTTAATAAAATCTCCTAAGTGAGAGTCATCTTCTTCACCAATTGGAGTATCAAGAGATACTGGATCTTGACTTATTTTATATACTTCACGAACCTTATCAACAGTAATACCTAACTTTTTAGCTAGTTCTTCTTCTGTTGGTTCTCTATTTAATTCTTGTGTTAATTGTCTTTGAACACGAGCAAGTTTATTAATTGTTTCTACCATATGTACTGGTACACGAATTGTTCTTGCTTGGTCTGCAATTGCACGAGTTATTGCTTGTCTTATCCACCATGTTGCATATGTACTAAATTTATATCCTTTTGTTGGATCAAATTTATCTACTGCTTTCATAAGTCCGATGTTTCCTTCTTGAATTAAATCTAAGAATAACATTCCACGACCTACATAACGTTTAGCAATACTTACTACTAAACGTAAGTTAGATTCAGCTAAAATCTTTTTAGCATTTTCATCTCCTTCAACAGCAAGTTTTGCATATTCAAATTCTTCATCTGTTGTAAGAAGGTTTATACGACCTATTTCCTTTAAATACATTCTAACAGGATCGTTAATTTTAATGTCTTTTGACATTGTTAGGTCTTCAACTACTAAATCCTCTGGATCATCTGTTGTATTATCATTATCAGCAGTTTCAGAAATTACTTCAATATTATTATCTACAAGAGCGTTATACAAGTCATCTAAGGTATCACTGTCAACATCAAGTCCTTTAAGTTCAGCAGCTAACTCTTCATAAGTTATATAACCATTTTCTTTACCTTTTTTAAGTAAAGCTTCTTTTCTTGCTTCAATAGTTTTTATTTCTTCTACCATTGTATTCAATCCCCAATTCTAAGCAATCTAATCTTTTCAGCTATTTTAGATTTTTCAATTGGATCTGTTTCTTTCTTTATCAGCTCATTTAGGCGTTTTATCTCTTGCCTCACTCTATATTCTTCTAAGACTCCAATATAATCATTAATAGCTTGAATACTAGTATCATCATCAAAATCCATACTAGTAATATGATTAAAGATTGTAAGTAACTCCTCTTTATCATTTAAATAAGTATAAAAATCAGCCACATTGATATTACCATACTTTTTATAATAATAACATATTTCACTAGCTAAACTTCTAAGTTCTTTTGTCATTAATTGTACTTTTTTATCTTCAAACAATTTAATTATTTCACTATTATTAACCATAGCATATATTAAATTGTATGCTGCAATATCATATTTAGATAATCTAGTCTTTGGTTGTGGTGCTGTTTTTTTCTCTTCTTTTTTATTTGTAACTTTCCTGAATTCTAAGTACTCATTTAAACGTTTTTCCAGTGTATTATAACTTATATTTACTTCATTTGCAAGTTTTTTAAGGATTATTTCACGTCTAATTTCATCATCTATTTTAGATGCTTCAACAATAACAGAATTAATATAGTTAGATAACTCTAAATCACTACTAAAATTAACTCCATTTTTAAGTGAATTTATCTTATAATCACTATAATTTATCGCAGACTCTAAAAGTCCATCAAATCTATCTTTTCCATATTTAATAATATATTCATCTGGATCGTGTTCTCCGTCTACATTCGGAAGTGTTATAACTTTAACATTTAATCCTGCTTTAGTTAATAATTCTCCATTAGATAAAGCTGCATTTCTTCCAGGATTATCACCATCAAGTGATAAATAAATATTATTAGATAATTTTTTTATTAAACTAATTTGATCATCTGTTAAAGCAGTTCCCATTAATGCTACAACATTCTTATATCCTATACTAGAAAGTCTTATTACATCCATAAAACCTTCAACTATAATAAGATATTTTATTTTTCGAGCATATTCCCTTGCAATATGATAGTTATATAAACAATTTCCTTTTTTAAAAATGATTGTTTCTTTTGTATTTAAATATTTATTTTGACTCGAACCATCATATATTCTTGCACTAAATCCTACTATATGTCCTGATGGATCATATAAAGGAAAAGTAATTCTATTAATAAATAAATCATGATTATTTGAAACAAGTCCAATTGCTTCTAATTCTTTTAAATTATAATCTTTCTGAGTAAGAATCTTTGTTAAAGAATCCATACTATCTAAACTTAAACCTATTCCAAATTCTTTTATTAATTCTTCATCTATTCTACGTTTTTCTAAATATTTTTTAGCTTTAGTACCAGCTTTAGTATTTATATTATTTTGATAATATTTATTAGCTATATCATATATTTCATAAAATCTATCATATTTGTTAGGAGTCTTAGAAACAGAAACTCCACCAATATCAATTCCTGCTTTTTCTCCTAATATATGTAATGCTTCTTTAAAATCAATATGATTATAATCCATCAAAAAGTTGTAAACGTTACCACTAGCACCACAAGAAAAACATCTATATATTTGTTTTTCACGACTTACACTCATAGATGGATTTGTATCATCATGAAAAGGACAAACTCCAAAGAAGTTTTTTCCTTTTTGGACAAGAGGAATATATTCAGATACTATATCGACAATATCTACTTTTTGTCTTACTTCATTAATAATATCATTATTCATAAATTCCTCCTTTCTTAATAAAAAGAAGAAGTACTTCTACTTACTTCTATTTTTTTATTATCTAGTTCTTGATTCTTCTTCTGCTGTTTCAGCAGCTTCTCTTACAGGTGCTGTTGTTTGTACACCATGGAATGCAATTACTGCATCACCAGTTCTTGTTAATAATTCTGTTGCTTCAGCAGTTCTCATATCTTCTGGAAGAGCCTCCATTATAGCGGCAGTATCAAGATCTTCTGCATTTTCGACTGGTCCGCTTGCTAAAACACCGTTAACAGCAGTTTGAACAGCATTAAATAAGCGTTCTTTTTCTGGACTAAAGGCAACAGATGTTCTAATTGTTACGCTTCCATCTTCTCCAACTTGTTTACCATAGGCTTTTGCCCAAGCTTCAGCATAAGCAAAACTTGAAATTGTCTTTCCAGAAGTTACTTTTTCTCCAGTTTCTTTAACTACAAGTATCTCATTTCCTGTTTCATCAAGTCTTCTTTCAAAAGTACTAATTACAAAACTTAATTCTTCAAAAGATACCGGTTTTACTCTATCTTCTCCATTACTTCTTTCTGTTAAACCTTCTACTATTTCAGGTTGTTCTAAACGTTGAGTTGTAGATTTATATGATGAAACATAAGCACTAATTACATTTTGCTTATAAATCTCATACCAGTTATCTCCATTTCTAGGTTTTAATTCTTCTTCTAATTTTTTATATCTTGCTTGTCCTAAAGGTGTATTTAAGTCAGGCAATAATTTAGGCATATAAGCATTCATGAAAAATTCCATAGTTTTTTTGTCAGTTTCAGTAAATTGTGCTTCTCTTTCACCAGTAGCGTATGCATAGTTTCTAATTCTTTCTTTTCTATCGCGAGTTCTATTATCTATTACTTCACCTGTTGATGTGTTAACTAGGAATCTTTTGTCCTTATTTTGAACCATAGTTATAGTTGGTTCTACTTCAGTATTAAATGCAGTTTCAGCATCTCTTTCTGCTTGTCTAACTGCTTCATATGCTGCAACAACCATAGGATCTAAATCTTCAATATCTACTTCATCAACAATTCTTCCAAAGATTTCTTCATAATTAGATAAATATCCAAATTCAGTTTTAATAGTTTCTTTTAAGTCACTAATTTCTCTTGCAGTTTCTTCTGTTTGTGGAGTCTTCATTCTTAATTCTACTAATTTTTTTGCTACTTCTTTCATTCTCTTTTCAACAACAAGGCTTGTTAAAGTAGAATCTAATGTTCTTATTTCCTCAACAGAATCTTCTGGTAAATCTTCACCATCAACATCTCTTTTTATAACTGCATTAGCAAACTTTTGAATTTCTTCAAATTTGATAGTACCATTTGAAATATCTTCCATAATTTGTATAATTTCTTCTTCAGAATAAGAAACAGTTCCTTCTTTAGGAAGTAATCCACTTACCTCTTTTAAAGAACTATGATTTGCTATTAATTCTTGTATAATTCTTGCTCTATCGGTTTCTGGTTGTTTTTCAACATATGGAAGAACTATATTTGCAAAAACAGTTTCAGATATATGAATCTCCATAGCACGAGAAGTTGTAATTAACTTTTCTGATGCAGCATCTTTATTACTAGCAGGTAATTCTCCAGCTTGAATTTTTTGCCCTCGAACTCTTAAATCCTCAGACATAGTTAATGCACCAACTATGGTATCATAATGAATTCTTGCTTTATAATCTTCTTCAGTTTCAGTTTCTGGCTTACAAGACATTATAACTTCTAAAATATCATCTCTAAATACAGCCATTTTATTCACCACCTAATTATTTATAAATGCTTCTAGACTTTTTTGTCTAAAACACCTCACTTAATCATTATACCACACTTTACACTTTTTTTAAAGTTAAAATAGTGTCAACTGGTTACTATCAGATAATCCATCTAATATTCCCATCTTCGACATGTTGTCAATTAATGTCTTTGATACATGTCCTCTCTTTTGTAAATCTTCTATACTAATGAATGGTTCCTTTTCTCTTTCTTCAACAATTCCTTGTGCAACATTTTCTCCTAGACCATCCATTGCTCTAAATGGAAGTATTAATGTTTGTCTATCTTTGTCAATCTTAAAATACTTTCCATCAGATTCATTTATATCTACATTTTTAAATTTAATTCCACGAGCAGCAGCTTCTAAACATACTCTTAATACATCAGACGTATCCTTTTCTTTGTTTGTTGCGCTTGCTCCTTTTTCATCTATTTCGAGTAATTTATTCTTAATTCCATCATATCCCCTTACCATTGCATCGATATCAAATGCTTCACATCTTATTGAAAAATATGCTGCATAATATAAAATAGGATGATGTACTTTATACCAAGCTATTCTAAAAGCACTTGTTACATATGCCGCAGCATGAGCTTTAGGGAACATGTATTTAATTTTTTGACAAGAATCAATAAACCATGGTTCTATTTTAGCATCTAGCATTACTTGTTTCCAATTTGCCCACTCTTTTGGTTCTTTACTTGCTTTTCCCTTACGAACAAATTCCATTATTTTAAATGCTTTAATTGGTACAACTCCATGATAACTTAAATAAACCATTATATCATCACGACAACCAATTACTTCTTTAAATGGTACTATTTTATTAGCAATTAAATCTTGAGCATTACCAAGCCATACATCAGTTCCATGAGAAAGTCCAGATATTTTAATTAATTCTGAGAAAGTTGTAGGTCTGGTATCAACTAACATTTGAATAACAAACTTTGTACCAAATTCAGGAACACCAAGAGTTCCAGTCGGACACATTATTTCTTCTTCAGATACTCCTAAACTTTTAGTAGATGAAAATATTTGCATAGTATCTTTATCATCAAGAGGTACACAAGTAACATCTACTTCTCCATTTTCATTAATTGGATATGTATTTTTGTCATCACCTAATTCAATTGCTTCTTTAGATAAATCTTGTAAAAGTCTTAATACTGTAGGATCATCATGTCCAAGTATATCTAACTTTAATAAATCTTGATCGATAGCATGATAATCAAAGTGTGTTGTTCTCCATGGAACAGTTGGATCATTTGCGGGATATTGGAAAGGTGTAAAATCAAATACATCTCTATATCCAGGAACTACTACTATTCCACCAGGATGTTGTCCAGTAGTTCTTTTAACACCAGTACAACCAATTGAAATACGTTCAGTTTCACAACTTCTAAGTCTACTTTTTATAAGTCCTTTTTTCTTAAGTTCATCTTTTGATGGAGGTTTAAGTCCATAAGAATTCATTATTACTTTTAATTTATCAAATTCTTTAAATTCCTCATATCCTTGAACAAATCCATAAGCTGTTTTATCTGCTACTGTACCAATTGTTCCAGCACGATAAACATTATCTGTTCCAAATAATTCTTTTGTATATTCATGAGCACTAGCTTGATTATCTCCAGAGAAGTTTAGGTCGATATCTGGTACTTTATCAGCATTGAATCCTAAGAAAGTTGCAAAAGGCATATCTTGTCCATTTTTATTCATTAATGTTCCACACTTAGGACAATTAAAATCAGGTAGATCTACTCCAGAAGAGTATGTAGCTCCTAAACTATTACCTTCTTCGTCTTCAAAA
Source organism: Bacilli bacterium (assembly GCA_017541325.1). GTDB lineage: Bacteria > Bacillota_I > Bacilli_A > RF39 > UBA660 > RUG11788. Next base: position 55,461 of record JAFXZI010000005.1, on the reverse strand, counting down.
ATAGAATGTTTACATTTCGGACAAACATAATGAGCTGGAAGTGGATTAACTTCAGTTATTCCCATCATAGTTGCAACAAAACTTGATCCAACAGATCCACGTGATCCAACTAAATATCCATCATCATTAGAGTGTTTAACTAACTTTTGGGCTATTAAATAGATAACGTCAAATCCTCCACCTATTACTCCACCTAAAGTCTTAGTCATTTTAGCATCTATTTTTTCTTCATCTAAATCAGGATCATCCTTTTTTATATCTTCTCTTAAAATATTTTTAATATTTTCGAATCCAGAACGAACAGTTTTATTAAGTTCTGCATATAATTCTTCTTGATAATCAGCTTCTTCTTTATCTGGATATTTTTCTTTATATTGTTTTTTTAATGTTTCAAAGACACAATCTCCATATAATTCTTTAGATAATCTTTCTTCTATATTATATGGAAGTGGTTTTCCATAAATACTTTCACATTTATCATAAACCATATCAGTTACTATTTTTTGAGAGTCCTCAATTATTGGAGAGAATGGTACTTCAGGATATTCAATTACTTCTATCTCTTCAACCAAATCAGCAACTTTTTTAGGATTATCTATTACAATTTCTTCAGCAAGATCCTTGTCTAAGAAACTAAATTCTTCCATCATTTCATCAGTAGTTCTAAAATATTCGTTAGGTATTTCAGGATCTTCTCCTAAAAGTGCATCTTTAAAACCATCCTTTAATAAATATACTTCTATTCCTTCTTCTAAATATTTAGATTTAATAAATCCACGAGATTCAAATTTTCTTAAAGCATTATTAATTGCTTCTTTCTTTTCTTCTCCAGTTTTACTTCTTTTAAATATTTCCTCATCATCTTCTGGAATATATAATTCATAAAGATTATTTCTTGTAATTTTTATATTTTTAAATTCTGATAATGAAATAATTATTTTAACTACCTTTTCTTCAGCAAGTGTTAATTCATCATTAAATTCTTCTTTACTAATTCTTTTTATTTTCTCAAATAAGTCTTCATTAGATGCAGCAATACCTTTACGATTTAAATAACGTGCTAAAGGATGTCTTCCTTTAGATGGACTAGATTGATTTACTATTATTTCACGATAGATTAAATCTTCTTTATTAATATTATGAACATCTCCAGTTGCACATATTATTTTTCCACACTTTTTAGCACATCTAATAATTTTATTAATAACTTCTTTAATTTCATCTAGACTATTTATATCTCTATTTCTAACTAAATATAAATAATTTGTTGGTGGTTGAACTTCTATATAGTCATAAAACTCCATTGCTTTAATTAAATCTTCATCAGTTCGAGTTAAAGCTATATCAAATATTTCTCCACTTTCACAACATGATCCAATTAATATTCCTTCTCTATTTTCTTCTATTATTCTTCTTGGAATCCTAGCATATTTAAGTAAGAAGCCAGTATTGGCATAACTAATAATCTTAAATAAGTTCTTTAAACCTATTTTATTCTTTGCTATTAAATTTACATGCATAGCACGACTATTATCATTTATAACTTTTTCTGCTACTGTTTTATGAGGAATATTATCATATTCAGTTTCAAGTGGATTTAAAGTTTGTCCAGATTTTTCACATAAAAATTCTACACTAGAAAGTTCTGATAAGTCTTTTAAATCTTTAATACCACCAAGCATTTTTAAGAACATTTCAGCTGTTTTTTCAGCATCGTAGTCTGCTCTATGGTGACTTCTTACTTTATTAACAGTAATATTTACTTCTTTTTCAATATTATCATCTACATATTTTATTAAAATATTATTTTTTCCAGGTTTAATATTTTCTTTACGACTTCCATAATTAATAACTGATGTAATAGAAGAATTGTTATAAACTACTTCTATTTCTACTTCTGACTCTTCTTCAAATTCAACTTGAATAAGTTTTTTATCTACATCAGAATAAGCAATATTTCCATTTACTTTAATCTCTTTTATTCCAGAAAAATCGCTTTCAAAAGCAGAATCTTCTTCTACAGTTTCTACTCTATCTTCATCATCTTCATTATCTACTTCATCCATTTCAATTTTATAGAACTTAGTTAGAGCAGATAAACTATGTCTTTTTAAATCTTTATTAATTACTCTAGATAGATTTAAAGTATCAACAATAGGATTAGTAAGTTTACCTAAACCATACTTATAATATGCCATATCAAGCATTGATTTATCGAATTTTGCATTATGAGCTACTAATACAGCATCTCCAATAAATTCTTTAAATCTTTTAACTACATTTTCTTCATTATCGGCATCACGTACTTTAAAATCACTAATTCCAGTAAGATTAGTTATAACAGAATCAATATGACGTCCAGGATTAATTAATTCATCAAATCTTTCATCAGTAATAACACCATTTTTAACTTTTACAGCTCCAATTTCAATCATAGAGTCGCCTAATCCAGCATTAAAACCAGTTGTCTCTGTATCGAATACAACAAATGCTATATCATCTATTTTTTTGTTAGTAGAGTTATATACTACATTTAAGTAGTCTTCACTCATTTCAAGTTCACATCCATATAATGCTTTAAAGTTAGGTGTATTTTTTCTTTTTTCTTTAGCTTCTTCTAATTCTTCTCTAGCAAGTTCAAGTAAATTCGTTTTCTCAGGATGTTCTTCTACTTCTTTTTCTAGTTCTGCTACTTTTTTCTTTGCATCTTTTACAGGTGCATCTAATCCTTTATTATATTTAGAAACTTCTGAATAAACATGTGGAAAAGCTTGACAACAATCATGATCAGTTATAGCAATTCCAGGATGTCCCCATTTAATAGCTTGTTTAACTAAAGCTACTTCATCACATACAGAATCCATATCACTCATTTTTGTATGAGAATGAAGTTCTATTCTCTTTCTTGGATAAGTATCTACTCTTTTATTAACTTCTTTTTCAATAACATTAATATCTCTTAAATTAAGTACTAATTCAGAAGCAGAATACTTATCTACTTTAGTATATCCTCTTAATTTAACATTAACCCCACTTTTTAATTTACTAATAATGGAATTATATTCTTCTTCATCTCTTAAGAACAGTTTAGCAGTAATACTATCAGTATAATCAGTTACTTTTAAAGTAATAATTTTAAATTCGTGACTAGCTGGTTCAAAAGTTTCTACTCCAAACAATTCTCCTTCAATTGAAACAGAATCTTCTTCAACAACTAAATCTTTAATTCTTTTTACTTTATCTAAAATTGCCCTCCCTTTTAAGACACTTTCATCTGTTTGTTCTTTTTCTATTTTTATTTTTTCTTCTCTTTGTTTCTTTAATATTTTCTCTTCTTTTTTCTTTTCTTCTATTTTTCTTTCTATTTCTTTTACTTCTTCTTTTGTTTTTTCTTTTTCAGAATCAATACTATGTTTTATATCATTTCTTTTTTCTTCATTTATTTGAGTACTTATATTTACGCTATAACCATACATATTCATATAGTTATTTATATCTTTTAAAAATCCATTTATTTGTCTTTGTTCAGCTTTATTTAGTGCTTCAACATAGTAGTTATCATCTACTTTTATTAGTCTATCACTAAAGATATTTATAATTGGATTCTTTTTTTCAATAATATGAAATGCCTTATTAAAATACTTATTAAAATAATCAATATTTCTATTTTTAGGTGAAATAAAAACAAGAGATCTTTCACTATTAAAAAAGTTATTTAAAGAACGTTCTAATTCTTCATATAATTCAATACTTAAATTAGATTCAGTATTTAAATATAGTGAAACAACATTGTACTTTTTATTAATTGAAACTTTACCTACAGTAGCATTATCAAATTCACTATAATACTTGGAATCAATTTCTAACTTTTCTAATAAGTTTTTAATCTCTTTATCCATATTTCCCCCTCCTATAATTATAATTAATTATTAGTTTTTAAAATATATTTTTGATTTTTACAACAGAAATCAATAAATCCATATAAATCAATTTCTTTAAGATCTTTTTCAATTCTTATTTTATCTATATCAAATGCTATTTTATCACGCATCATATAACTTACTAAATCTTCTTTATCAACCGCACCCAAATACATTAAAAAGTATGGATACAAATGTTTCTTTAGCGTTCTAAGACTTTTAAATCCTTCGCTATATTTACTAGTTCCTACAAATCTAGTTTGTAACTCGTTTGTAATAGCGAGATCTATTATTGAAGAAACTATTTCCCTATTTTCTTTATGGAATGTTCCTAATTCATATTTAGTAATTGTATAAAGAATTCTCATAAGTGTTTGATTTTCGTTTTCAACATCATCATTTTTTCCCCAAGAAATATTCTTTTTAGGATTAGTCTCTATAAACTCAATAGTATCTAATTTAGGATGAATAACTATTATCGTAAAATCATCTTTGACATGAGTTCTAGTTATCTCTTTAAATAAAGACTTTATTTTCTTTTGATTAGTATCCCATAATTTCATTAGAAATATACGATGTTTATCTGTTTCTTTTTTTATTTTTTGAAAGATATCTGATTCAAATACAATGTTATATACTGTATCATCATCAGGAATAAAATCATCATTGTATTTAAGAATTTCAACATTATCTTTCTCTAAACTCATATATTGTTTACCATAATTTTTATATAGTTTAACTTTTAAGTTTTGCATTTCTTCACAGAAAGATGGTTTAAATAATAAATACCAAGCTAATAAATAATCATTTGTTGTGAACTCAACGTTCATAAAATCACCTTCTATACCCATAATATAGTTATATCATAATGTTATTATTTTTAATAGTTTTAAAGCAAAAATAATCTAGTTTTTCTAGATTATTTATAGATTAAATACTTTATATGGTTTTACCATAGTTTTATCAAGAGAAACATCATAAATAGCAAGTACTTTTCCTTCTTTATTTTGATAGATAAATCTATCATATTCATATCTATTTTCTAAAGGCCTTCCATTTTTTATTTTCTTTTCTAAATACTCATCAACTGTAACACTAGGATAATCTTTTAATAAATCATTAAATGATAAAGACTTATAATTATCATTTAAAATATCATCTAAAGAATAAGAGTTATCTATACTAATACCAGCTTGACTAGTTCTTCTAAGTTCACTCATAGTACAATAAGTATTTAATTTTTTCCCAATATCTCTAATTAAACTTCTAATATAAGTACCTTTACTAACAAGCACTTTAAATTTGAAAGAATCATTATTATATTCAAGTAATTCTATACTAAATATTTCTATTTCTCTTTTTGGAAGTTCAACACTAATATTATTCCTAGCATAATCATATAGTCTTCTTCCATTTACTTTAACCGAAGAATATAAAGGTACTTCTTGCATACTTTTTCCAAGAAACGTTTTTAATACACTTTCTATTTCTTTCTTTGTTGGAAGTACGCTACTTGTATTTAGAACATTACCAGTTATATCTAAAGTATCAGTTTCAATTCCAATTTTCGCAGTTGCAATATACTCTTTATTATCATTAATAACTAAATCTGTAAGTTTAACAGCTTCACCAAGTAAAACAATTAGAACTCCTGTTGCGATTGGGTCTAACGTTCCTAAATGTCCAACACGTCTCATATTAAATTTATGACTAATCTTATTTACTACATCTCGACTTGTCCAATTATATGGTTTATCTACTACTATTATTTCATTCATTTTTGGCATTTAGGACAATAATATGTTCCTCTTCCTCCAATTTTTTCTTTTATTATTGTTGAACCACATATACGACAAGATTCTTTTTCTCTTTGATGAACATATAAATCATTTTGAAACATTCCAGTAATACCTTCATCTGAAGTATAACTTCTAATTGTAGTACCACCTTTTTTTATAGCTTTTTCTAAGACAGATTTAGTATTTTTAATAATATTAGATAAATCTTTATCTGATAAACTTCCAGGTAATTTATGTGGATTTATATTAGAAAGAAATAGTATTTCATCTGCATAAATATTTCCTATTCCTGTAATAATACTTTGGTCAAGTAGAGTTGTTTTAATAGGATGTTTTAAATTCTTGTATTTTTCTTTTAAATAAGAAACATTTAAATTATTATCCCAAGGCTCTAGTCCTAATTCTTTAATTGGTTCACAATCTAATAATTTATCTTTATCAACTAAATACATTTTTCCGAATTTACGAACATCTTGATATCTTAAAGAAGTATTATCAGTAAATTCAAATATTACATGTTGATGTTTTGTTACTTCATCACCTATATCTTTTAAAAAGTATTTTCCTTCCATACGAAGATGAGATAACAAATAATAATCTGTTAAATGAAATATAATCCATTTTCCTCTTCTAGATAAATCTATTATTTTTTGTCCAATTAGTTTTTCTTTAAAAGTAGAAACATCTGGACTCGCTATAATATTGTTATGTCTTACTATTACATTTTTTATTGTTTTACCTATTACTTTTTTCTTTAAAGTTTCCTTAACTGTTTCAACTTCAGGAAGTTCTGGCATATTATCACCTACTTTGCTTCGTACCAATCAGATCCTTTATTAACATCTACAACAAGAGGTACTTCTAATTTATATGTATTTTCCATAATATCTACAATTATTTTAGTAGCTTCTTCCTCTTCGTTTTTTAATATATTAAATACAAGTTCATCATGTACTTGAATTAACATTTTACTTTTAAGTCCTCGTTTATTAAATTCATCATAAATCTCAATCATAGCTTTCTTTAGAATGTCAGCCGCACTTCCTTGTACTGGCGTATTTTTAGCCATTCTTTCACCACTTTGACGAATTAAATAATTCTTATTATTAAGTTCATCTATAATACGTTTACGACCCATTATAGTTTTTACATATCCTTGTTCATGAGCAACTTTTACAACATTATCCATATATTCTTTTATAGCAGGATAACTGTTTAAATAATTGTCTAAAAACTGTTGTGCCTCTTTAAAATTCATATTTAAGTCTTCAGAAAGTCCAAAACTACTCATACCATATAAAATACCAAAATTAACTACTTTAGCTTCTCTTCTCATTTTAGGTTCAACTTTATCTATTGGAACACCAAAAATATCACTCGCTGTTTTAGCATGAATATCAAGGCCATTTTTAAATGCTTCAATCATATTAGTTGCATTTGATAAAGATGCAAATACTCTAAGTTCAATTTGCGAATAATCACTTGATAGAATAATTGAATCAGGATCAGGAACAAAAGCTTTTCTAATTAGTTTTCCATATTCATAACGAATTGGTATATTTTGTAAATTAGGATTAGATGAAGATAGTCTTCCTGTTCTAGTTAAAGTTTGATTAAAACAAGTATGAATTCTTCCATCATTATCAATTTCATTTATTAATCCTTCAATATATGTTCCATTTAATTTAGTTAAAGTACGATATTCTTCTATTAAAGGAACAATTGGATGAACAGATTCTAATTTTTGTAGAATATCAACACTTGTAGAATATGACTCGTTTTTAACTCTTTTTGGATATGGTAATCCCATTTTTATAAATAATATTTCGCTTAACTGTTTTGGAGATGAAATATTAAATTCTTCTCCACTTAATTTGTATATTTCTTTTGCAATAGAATCTATCTTTTCATTTAATTCTTTCCCCATCTCAATCAAATAGTCTTTATTAACTTTAATACCGGTTAATTCCATATCAGCTAAAACTGATACAAGAGGCATTTCTAGATTTTCAAATAGATTCAAACTCTTTTCTTCTTTTAATTTAGATATAACCGAATCTTTCATTTCATAAATAAACTTTGCTTTCATACAAGCGTTTTTAGCGATTACTTCTTCATCTGGAAGAGAAAGTTTTGCAAGAGTACCAAACTCTTTTTCATAAAAATCTACATTATATCCATTATTATTCATAAGATATGCAATATCATCTTTAATATTTTCATTTAGAAGATATTCTGCTATCATCAGATCAAAATCTACATTTGAAATACTTAAATTATTACTTTTTAAAACATATATTAATTTTTTTAAATCATATGTACTCTTCTTATAAGTACTATTTAAAATAGTTGGATTATTCTTAATTACTTCAAAAGGAATATAATATGACATTTCTTTATTATAAATAGATATACCCAGTACTTTATCTTTATGATAATTATATCCAAAAGTTTCAACATATATAGAAAAATCATCTTTTAAATTAATTTTATCTAAATCATCTATAATTTTATAATCAATATCAATTATATTTTCTTTTATAGTAGATTCTGAAATATCCATTTTCTTAATAAATGAATAAAACTCTAAATCATTTAAAATATCTATATATTTTAAAGTATCAATACCGGTATATTTAATATTATTAAAATTAGTATCAATATCTACATCTTTATAAATAGTAGCAAGATCATAACTCATAAAAGCATTATCACGAGATACTACTAATTTATCTTTTAGTTTTCCTGATACAGAATCAATATTATTATATAGATTACCTAATGTATGATATTCTTGTAAAAGTTTTAAAGCTGTTTTTTCGCCAACACCAGCTACTCCCGGAATATTATCACTAGAGTCTCCCATAAGAGCTTTTAAATCGACCATACGAGGAGGTTCTATACCATACGTCTTTTCAAATTCTTCTTTAGTCATACGAATATAATCATTTGATTTAAGAAGTTTTACTTCTACTTTATCACTTATTAATTGTAAAAGGTCTTTATCACTAGAAATAATAGTAGCAACATAGTCATTACTTTCATCTACTTTTTTAGCAAATGTACCTATAATATCATCAGCTTCATAATTATCTATTTCATAATATTTAAATCCCATTGCTGTAACTAATTCTCTAGCTTTAGGAAATTGAACTATAAGTTCATCAGGAGTTGCACTTCTTCCTCCTTTATAATCAGAATATTTATCATGCCTAAAAGTTTTACCTTTATCAAAAGCAATCATTACATACTCAGGATTTTCTTCATGAATTATTTTATTCATCATATTAACAAGACCATATAAAGCATTAGTAGGAAATCCTTTACTATTTTTCATAGTATTACCATTATATGCAGTAGCATAATAACTACGAAATAAAATATTATTACCATCAATCAATAAAACTTTTTTCATAATATCACCAAAATTATTATATCATTTATACTTTTTATAAAAAAGAAAAAGCAAGCTTTTTAGCTTGCTTAATTATTATGCATCATCTTTGTCTTTATTTTTTCTACTGTTATTTCCTATATCAGTATTTACATTTCCATTAACATGAATGTCTGCATCTTTATTTACAACCGTAGTTGCTTTTCCGTTTATTTGTGTAACACTGTCTTCTTGAACTATTGTTGATTGATTTTTAACTAAATTTTCAACATTTTGTTCAACTACATTAGTAACATTACCTTCAACTAAATTATCTACATCTTGTTTAACTGTATTAGTAACGCTTCCTTCAACAACATTGTTAACATCTTGATGTATTGTTGTATTAACATCTTGTTGAACATCAGTGTTAACACTTCCACCAACTTTAACATCAATGTTGTCATAATATGTAGCACTAACTGGTCCACCTACATCAACAGTCATACCTTGATTATAGTAACCTTTAACATCACCGTTAAATTCTGTTTCAAGAGATCCATTATATGTTGTTTTAGCAGGTCCAGTAATAGTTGTTTCTAATCCACCATTATAATTTGCTTCTGCTTTTCCAGTAACATTAATCTTAACTGAATCTAAATCAATTGTTGGACCACTTCCAGTTGTAGTAATAGTTGGTCCAGGCGCTGAAGTTGTTGTTGAAGAAGTATCTTGTACAACTACTGGAGCTCCATTTACATAACCATGTTGTGGTGTACCACTAGCATCTTGTGGGAATGCAACCCTAGCTTCATGAGCAGCAGATGCTGCTTGAACGCTAATAGTATGTTCTAGATCAGTTTGAGCTTGTGCAACAACACCTGAAACATTACCAGCCGTAATTGCTCCTCCTTGACCTACAACACTTTCTATAGAAGCAGTAATTGAATTAATGTGTCCTCCACCAGTTGCATCATCAAGTTGTTTTGCAACTGCTTTAATTGGAAGTTCTAATCCTCCAGCTAATTGACCTTGAAGCGCAGTAAGTGCTGCAGTAACAGCATCTGCATTGACACCCAATTGAGCTTCAACTTTTTGCTTAATATCAGCTTCAGACATACTAGGATTATTTTGAGCTATTTGATTAGCAAGAGTTTGTACTTGTTTTTGTGCATTAGACTCAACTTGTCTTGCAACTCTATCTGCATTTTCTCTAGCTTCTGCTTGATCTTCTGCTCTTTGAGCTGCTTCTTTTTCTTTTCCTTTTGTACCTTTAGCAGCAGATATACCTTCTTTTCTACCTGCTTCTTCGGTTGATTGATATCCAGAAAGAATACCCTTAGTTATAGGATTCATTGCAGCCGCAGCGCCTAACAATCCCATATTTCCTGCTCTAAGTCTATCAGCAGTTCCTGCTTTACCCGATGCATCGGCAAATCCTTTGAGTCCTTGACCAAATCTATTATTATTAAAGAATCCGCTACCTACAGTCTTGTTCAATCCATTTTTAATACCCGGAACTTGTTTTAATAAGTCTTTTCCTGCACCTAAAGCATTAACACCAGATCCAACCATAGCAGCTGTAGCTCCTATTCCTGCAATATATCCTGATTTTACTAATCCAGTAATAGATTTAAATACTCCATCTGCTCCACCAGATTGTTCTAAGTCTAAATCAAATAATGATCCTACTAATTTTGGTAAATCCATCATAAATCCTAGAAGTGCAACAATTATAAGAGCTCTTAATAATGTATCATTTGGATCTTCAAGTAATGACCCAGCAATATATTTAGAATCAATACCACTGTTAGTCTGCATCAGTGCCGTTACAAATATAACGAACCATAGAGCCATAACCCTTACAAATAAAGAAACATATGTACTTATTATTGCTTTTTTCCAAGCTTTAAATACTCCATCATCTGCACCTTTTATCATGTATTCTATCATCGCTACTGGAGTTAAAATTTTATATAATAACAATCTAAGACACCTTACTGCAAGATCCAAGCAATACTTTGCCATTTGCATTAGAGCATATGCTAAAACTATAGTAGATACGATTGGAACATAGTTTAAATCATAATTATCAACATCTCCAAGGAATCCTTGAAGCATTGAACCTTTCAAAACAGACAAATCTCCATTTTCAATTCCTGTTTTATAAGAATCTTTAAGACTTTGTGGTGCAGTATCAGAAGGAGTAACAAATCCAGCCTGTATAAAGGTTGCTATATACTTACCACCTTTAGCCTGTACCTTATTAATACTTGGAAGTATGCTTTTTGGAATGATTATTTTTTGAATTAAATTATCCTGTATTATACCAGATTGTAATTTAAGTGCTAAATCGAAAATTGTTGGAATAAACAGAATACCAACACATCCAATAATAACACGTCTAATTAATGATGTTACACCTAATTTAGCATCCGCCGTCAAATCAGGATTAATTAAATACTTCATTAATAACATCATTAACCTAAATGCCATAATAACGCCAATGAATACATATATATTAGTTAAAATTTCTCTAGTTATGTCCTCATTAAAAATGTCATTTGATAGCATTTTCATAAAATAATCATAAAAAACGCCAATATAGTGTACAATTCTTAAATCAATTCTAAATCCTATTACTCGTCCTAAGTAAACCCATCCGTTATTAAATAGAATCCAGTGAACTATACCCATTTCTCCAACTTGTAATCCTATTTGAACCAAGGACATTACCATACCAATGATATCATTTACTGGCATTATTCATCATCTCCTTATATTGTAAATCTTTTTAAATACTAATTAAATAAACATCCAATTTCTTCAATCAATTCCATGTTTTCTCCACCAGACTCTTTTAGCATAGTAATTACTAAATTTACAACTAATGGAACAAAGAAGAATGCAGCACCAATTATTAATCTAATAATAAGTCTCTTTCTTGCTTTTGGTAATTCATCTTCTATCTTTCCTGCAAATACTATTCTTGCAAGATCAATACCACATAGTACTATCATTAAAGCTGGTACTAATAATTGAACGATTTGTATTATATCTCTTAAAGTTCCTGCTGTATGCTCTAAATATTGTTCACAAAGAGCAGAACTAGGATCAAGTGGTGGTACATCATCACTATTTACCTTTTCATATTTATACTTAACATTTGTAGTTGCTGATTTAGATAATTGAAACCTCACAGCTGGAAAAGTATAAGAAGAATTTCCAGAAGTCGAATTAAAAGCTTGAGGTCTAGGATCATTAACATATATTACGTCCCCATCAGCCATAGATGATAAAGACCCAAAACCATAAAGTATAGGAGTTGTTCTTCCGTTTGACTCTAATACTACAAAATTTCCATATTTTTTTACAATAATATAGGATACTGGATCGTTACTACTTGTTGTAACCTTTTTAAAATAAACAGCATCATCAGGTTCTGTATTAAATATTTTTACACTTTCAGATACAAGTTTTCCTTCAACTAAATTCTTATTAGCTTGATCTGCACCATCTGATGTTTTCCACCATAAAAACCAAGAATCACCTTGACTTATATCGCTATCACTAAACTGCTCACCACTTTGAGAAGTATATTTAATATATGTCATCGGACTTTCTTCATCATCATTCTCATTATCTTTTACTTGTCCTAGTATTACGTAAGGGCTACAATGATTCTTAGTTGAATCTCTTACACCTTCTGGATTAATGTAATTAATTCCACCAGTTGAACCTGCTTGTTGACTAGATGATCCACTAACATTATATACATCTCTATTAACAATTATTTGTGAATCATCATCTGAAGCCCAAGTAACATTAAACAAACTTCCATCACTATAAATACATTCAAATGATATATTGTCTAATTTTACAGTGTCAGCTTTAACTGTGTAATTATCTATAAAAAATACACTAACGAATATAAGTGCAATAATTATTATTTTTTTCTTTAAAGTATTCATATCGACACCTTCCTACTCTATTTAATTATATGACATAAAAAATCTTTTTACAACAAAAAAAGCAGTATTTTACTACTACTTTTCATAATCACAATTACTACATTTAATTGTTCCATTTTTTTCTACTAAAAGGCTTTTACATTCAGGACATAACTCTCCAGTAGGTAAGTCCCATGAAGCTAATTTACATTTTGGATAATTACTACATCCATAGAATGTTTTTCCTTTTTTAGTAGTTCTTTCAATTATTGTCCCACCACATTTTGGACATTTACATATATCTTTTGATTCCTTTTGTTCTTTTTTTATGTATTTACATTTTGGATAATTAGAACAAGCAACAAATTCACCATATTTACCTTTTCTAATTACCAAAGGACTTCCACATTCTGGACAAGTTTCTCCAGTTTCTTCTGGACCTGCTTTTTCCATTTCAGTAAATGCCTTTTTTAATAACGGATCAAATTCGTCATAAAATTTTCTTAATATTTCAAGTTCTGTTATTTTTTGATCTGCTATTTCGTCTAATTCTTTTTCCATTTTAGCAGTATATTCTACATTTATAATATCTTTAAAGAATTCTTGTAATTTATCAGTAGTTTCAATTCCAATTTCAGTTGGTTTAAACTTTTTATCATCAAGTATTACATATTCTCTTTCTTTTATAGTGTCGATAATAGTTGCATAAGTAGATGGTCTACCTATTCCTAAATCTTCCATTTCTTTAATTAATTTTGCTTCTGTATATCTTGATGGTGGTTGAGTAAAATGTTGTTCTTTTTCAATTGATTCTGAAATAAAACCAGTTTCTCTATTTTTTTCCATATCTGGAAGTATTTTATCTTCTGAACTTTCATAATCCTTATATACTTTTAAATATCCATCAAATACAAGCACTTGACCAGTAGCTTTAAATTGATAATTATTATTATCAAGCACTACAGTAGTAGCATTTACTTTAGCATCAGCCATTAAAGATGCAAGAGCACGATAATAAATCATACTATATAATTTATACTCATCTGTTGATAAATATTCTTTTACCGATTCTGGAGTTCTATTAATACTAGTTGGTCTAATCGCTTCATGAGCATCTTGAACATTTTCTTTTTTCTTTGTTGTTTTTACATATCCTACATAATCTTTTCCATATTTTTCATTAATATAAGCATATCCTGCTTTAATAAATTCATCTGAAAGTCTTACTGAATCAGTTCTCATATAAGTAATAAGTCCGACTGTTTCACTTTTTAAATCAATTCCTTCATATAATTTTTGAGCAATAGACATTGTTTTCTTAGATGTAAAATTAAGTTTATTAACTGCTTCTTGTTGTAATGTACTTGTAATAAATGGGGGTTTTGCTTTTTTATTCTTTAATTTTGTCTCTATTGAATCTATTAAGAATTTATTGCTTAATTTACTTAAAATATCATCTGCTTCAGCTTCAGTAGATATTTCAATATCTTTATGGTTATAGGCAAATAATTTAGCTTCAAATTCTTTAAATATTGCAGTAATAGTCCAGTATTCTACTGGTACAAATGCTTCTATTTCACGTTCACGATCTACTATTAGTTTTAGAGCAACACTTTGAACTCTACCAGCACTTTTACCACCAGTTTTAGAACGCATTAACTTACTTAATCTAAAACCAATAATACGATCTAATATTCTTCTAGCTTCTTGACTATGTACTAAATCATAATCAATTTTACCAATAGATTTAAAAGCATCTATTACTTTATCTTTAGTAATTTCGTGGAATAATACTCTACCATAATTATCTTCTTTTATTCCAAGTTCATCTTTTAAATGCCATGCGATAGCTTCTCCTTCACGGTCTGGGTCGGTTGCTAGATAAATCATTTCATGTGCTTTTACTTCTTTTTTTAAATCATTTATAGTCTTAGTTTTTCCTTCTACTGGAATATAGTTAGGCTTAAAATCATTTTCGATATCTACTCCAAGTCCATACTTACCAGTAGTTGCTAAATCTCTAATATGTCCTTTAGAAGAAACTACTTTATAGTCACTTCCTAAATATTTCTCTATAGTTCTACTCTTGCTAGGAGACTCAACTATTACTAAATTCTTTGCCATAAATTCACTCCTCTTTTATATTTATAGAAAAAATAATTTTTTTTGTCAATACAAATAAAAAGACACATATATTATATATGTGTCAAATTATTATTTAGTTTCAAAAGATACTTCATTAGAAATATTATACTTACCATTATTATCCATAATAATACTTTCAAATGTATATTTTCCTGGAAGTTTAACAACTAATGGAATACTAAACTTAGTAGGACTACTATTAGATAAAGATATTAATACTTTATTTTCAAGCACTTTAGATACTCCTACATTCTTAATATTAGAACTATTAGGTGATAAAGAAACATTTGCAGGTAAATATACATACATATATCTATATCCATTTCCAGTTTTAGATGTATCAATATTTAAATACATTGTATTTCCAATTGTTTTATTACCACTAACTGAAATATTGATATTTTTAACTGCTTTATCTCCAAGTTCTGATACTTTACCTACATAATAGTAAGAAACATTTATTTTTTTACTCTTAGATTTAAATTTAATATCTTTTGCATCATATAAAACTAATCTATTTACATTATATTTATCAACTACTATTTCTTCTTTTTTGTCTCCATAAGTAACAGTTACTTTTTCATCATGTAATAATTCATCTTGATTATTTAAGAAATATGAAATAATAGCAAAGTTAATATAATCATCTGATTTCTTTGTTTTTAAAATATTATCAATTGTTTTACCAGCTTCATCACGATTTACAAATGTCTCTATTACAGCTACTAATGATTTTAAATCATCAGGAACTTTATTTATATCCTTTTTATATATATTTTCTGCTTCTTCATAATCTCCTAAGAAAATATATGCTAAAGCTTTATAAATATATCCTTCAACATTTACAGGTGTATAACTATTTAAATCCAATAATACTGGTTCATGTTTTGCTGCTAGAACAAGTAATGCTTTAATTCTATTATTTTCATATTCAGTTAAAGCGTCTTCTGAAGAGAAAGCTTCTTCTGTTTGTTTTCCAATTTTTTCATAATAAGAGGTAGAATCTATATCAAAATAATTAGTGTAATATAAACTTAATGCAGTTAAAACATCATCTTTATCTCCGTTTATTAACGCTTTTAATCCACCATCTTTTTGATACTTAGAAAAGTCTTCAACAGTTATAATATTATCTGTATTATAAAAATCCTTTTCAAACTCTAATGCTTTATAATATCCAATTTTAGTATCTAATCTTTCAGTATATCCGTTTAATTTATCTAAATATTTTATATATTTACTCAAATACTCTGGATATACTTCTACATATATAGGATTCTTAGTTGGATTAATTTTCTTTACATCTTTAATATTATCTTCAGCAACTATCTTTATTTCATTTGCTGTTTCAATTATTTCTATTGGATACTCTACTGCATCTTTTTGTTTTCCCTGTTTTGCAGTTATTACAGCAGTATATTTACCAACTTTTAGTTTTCCAAAATTAGCATATACTACAGATCCAGGAATACCACTTTTATCTATTTTTTTCTTTAATTCTTTTATTTCAAATGTATAATTAACTTTTTCATTTTTATTCTTTGGTGAAATAGAAGTTGCATTTAATACCAAATCATCACTTGATTTAACAAATAATGGTGCATTTGATTCTATTGCAAGCGGTAAAGTAGATGAAATCTTTGTATAATTTGCACCTACACTTCCTTCTTTAGTAGTTGCATGTACTGTTATTCTAAAACTTGTTACTGAATCATTTAGTTTAAATTTAACAGTTGCTTCTCCATCTTTATTTGTGGATGCACTATCAAAATAAATTGTATCTCCAAAATCTGCTCTCGGTCCACCAGATTCATTTCCAGCTCCTCCATCAAATGCTATTAAAGCATAATTACGATATGTTGAGAAGGTATATGATTCAAAGAATCTATAATTATATATTGTACTTAAAATACTTGTATCATCTGCCACAAGATTAAATACAGCCTCATTAACAACACTTATATTTAGATTACTCTTTATTGGCTTTCCATCTTTATCGACAGTCTTGATTTTAACTTCAACTTCATCACCAGGAGAGTATTCTTTTTTATTTGGCGTTATCTTTATATTAATCTTACTATCTTCTTCGTTGTATTTATAATAACCACTTGGCATACGATAAAAGTTTTTACCATCAAAATATGCACCAGTTAATTCAACTCCAGGAATATCTTTCTTTTCATAAGATAAATCTAGATTAGAAGAAGGTTTTATTCCAGATGAAATAATCTTTTCACGATATTTTATTCTTAATACTTTATTATCATTACTAATAGGATTTTGAGTCTTATCTAAAATATTGGTATTTATTTTTTCTCCTACAGAATATTTCTTATCCCACTCATCTGTTAGAGCATTAAATTCGTATTCATACAAATCATAAGTATCATAACCATATGATATTGCTTCAACTTCATTTGGCCCTAATTTTTCATCATCCAAATCATAATAATTTGAATAAATCCAATCATAAATTTCATTTTCATGTCCGTTTGAATCTTTAACAGTTATATAAATATTATATGAATAGAATGAATTATCTGTTTTTTGTTTAAATGCGTAATCAACTTTATATGCAAGTTTTCCATTTACTACATCTACATTTTTATTAACTACTTCTTTTTCATAATCCGTTTCCCAACTATAAACATTTTTAGTAGTTTTAGTAAATTCATCATATTCTTTTTCAACTGTTTTAATATTTTTTTCTTCTTTTATAACAATATTTACTTTTCCTTTATAAGGAGTTCCTCTTAAACTATCTACAACTTCTAGTTCTGGATTTAGTTTTTTTGTTAAATCTAAATTAAATATTTCAGCTGAATATACTTTCGTTTTTTCATCATATTTAGCCTTATCAAAAGCTACTTTATTATATATAACATATATAGGATATGTTATATTCCAATCTTCTGAATCTAAAGCAGTTCCTAATATTTCTATTGATTCATAAAGTACATTATTTGAATAATTATCTTGATCTACTGAAGCAGTTAAATTAAATGTTACTTCTCCAGCTTGATTAGTTTTACCTTTATATGTTTTTTCACAGAAAACAACACTAACATCTTTATTTGATGCTGGTAGATTAGAAACATGTTTTACTTTAATAGTTGCTTTAAAACTTTTTCCAGCTTCAACATATTCTTTATCTGTACTAATTTCATAAATATAGTTTTGTAATTGATAATTCTCAACTGTTACTTCTCTATATCCTATAAAAGTATTATTATATTTTAATTCAATTGAATAATAATCGCTAGCTAGATTATTTAAAGCAATTTTTGCATCAAATGTACCATCTTCAGATACCTTTACTGGTATATTTTTTTCATTAAATACTATACTAAATTTGTCTCTATCAACTGAATCAGCAAAAAATTCAAGAGGAACATATCCCCAAACATTTATTTCATCAGTATTTTTATATAGTGGTCGATCTGTATAAATATATCCATATGGATAATTATTTAAAGAATAATTTTTAATTCCTACAAAAATAGGATTTTTAGAATCACTATTTACTTTTACATATTTTGTATTTAATGATCCATCGGATATATTTTTAATAAGTGCAATACCATCTTCATTTGTTTTTTCTTTTTTACCTTCATAAGAGACTTCTACATCTTTAGCAAAACTACCATTATTGGCAACCCAAACAATTAAATCTCTTTCACTATTCATAAGATATGCAGATAAATTATTTATTTGAACTGGTAAATTAAATAAAATTTGATTTCCTGATGTATATACATTAAATAGATAATAACCAATTCCTAATTGTTTATCTAGTTCAACTGTTTTTGTATTATATTTATGAAATTTATATTCTCCAAGATTTTCTCTTTTAATAGTTGTATTACCTTTTATATATTTTTCAAAATCATCAGCATTTGAAAACTTTTCTACAACTACTTTCTTTATAGAATTATAAGTTACATCTTCAGCATCTTCATCATATTCTGCATCTTCATTTTCAATAACTGCAATTTTTGGTAAATCACTTGATTTAAATGTACTAATATTATCTATTGTTATGGAATCATTTATTATTCTTGCTGCATTAGCACTTTCTTTTCCATCAGTAGTAAATGTAAAAGAATAATCTTCTTTTATTTCATCATCATCTAATTTTAATCCTTTTTTTAATGTAACTACATAATTAGTTCCATGTTTTAATTCATCTTTAGGAATAAAAGTAATTGTCCTACCATATGTAGTAAATTCTCCTTCTACTTTTGGTTCAATAACAAAACGTTTTTTGAATTCTTCTATATTAGTTCCAGGATGAGTAAATGATATATCTATTCCTGTATTAATTGATACTTTATTAGCTTTATTAGCTGGATAAGATGAACTTACCATATATTTATTACTAGATTGAAAAGCCCATTTTTTATCTATCTTTTCATTATTTACAAAATCTATATTAACTACTTTATTAGCTTCTATATTATCTACTGTAATCTTAAATTTATTTTTACCAACATTTTCAATTGTATAATTATAAGCTGGTTCTAAAGCAAGATATTTATTTAAATCATCTTTAGCAATATTTTTTGTTTCTACTAAAAATTTAGAAGTAGATTCTATTTGATATTTATTTTTACCTTGATAAGTAATATTAGTTATTCTAGCTGTTTTATTTGTATCTATTCCAAGTATATTAGGTACTACATTTGTCCTAGTAATAACCAATAATAAAATGATAATTGAAACAACAAAAGAAGGAATAATATATAATAGTTTTTTATTATACTTTATTCCTTTTTTAACTTTTTTTTCTTCAGTAGGCATATCAGTAGACACTTCTTCTTTAACTTCTAACTCTTTTTCAATATTTTTAGTATCCTTTTTGTTTTTATTCTTTTTCATTTGAATCACCTACTTATTATATTCTTCTATTAAATTCACAAATTCTTTTTGTAATTCTTCAAGTCTTTCAGGAGTATTTCCTTCAAATCTAGCAGTTATATTTGGACCAGTATTACTATATCTAACTAAGCCCCAACCATCAGAGAAATCTGCTCTTACTCCATCAATTGTGTTAGTGTTATATCCTTTTTCTTCACAATATTTTATTATTTTATCTACAACTTCTACTTTCTTTTCATCAGTAGATGTAAATTTCAATTCTTCAGTTGAATAATATTCATTTATTCCTTCTAGTAAATCATCTACTTGTTTATCAGTATAGCTTAATATTTCTAATAATCTAAGGCCAGCATATAGTCCAGAATCAAATCCAGGCCAACGGTCTCTAAAATAAACGTGTCCAGATAACTCTCCTCCAAATGGAAGATCAAGTTCTTTAACTCTTCCTTTAGTATAAGAGTTTCCTGTACGATAACATATTCCTTTTCCACCTAATCTTTCAATTTCATCACTTAATGATTTTGAACATTTTATATCATATAAGAATTCTTTTTTAGTAACTTTATTAATGATATCTCTAATAATTATAATCATATATTTATCTGTAGGAATAAATTTACCACTAT
Organism: Bacilli bacterium; assembly: GCA_017541325.1. Classification (GTDB taxonomy): domain Bacteria; phylum Bacillota_I; class Bacilli_A; order RF39; family UBA660; genus RUG11788. The sequence continues at coordinate 34,770 of JAFXZI010000005.1, read as the reverse complement.
TAGAAATAACACCAACTCTATCACCATCTCCATCAAAACCAATACCAAGATCTGCTTTTGTTTCTAAAACTCTTTCCTTTAACATTTTTAGATTATCTTCTACACATGGATCTGGATGGTGGTTTGGAAACATTGGATCAGATTCACCACAAATAATATCAAAATCAATAGGAAATTCTCTAAATAGATCTTTAATTATAGTTGTTGTTGTACCATTTCCTGGATCTAAAACTACTTTTACTCTTCTATCTCCAAATTTTAATATTGATTTATATAAATCTATATATTCATCTCTAATATCGTATTCAGTTAATTCTCCTAAAGGAATATCTTCTGCGAATTGTTGTTCCATTGTAAATTTATAGAAATCTTGTATTTCTTCTCCTTTACAATTAGTAAATGAATTAATTGAATACTTTATTCCATTTTCATCCTTTGGATTATGACTTGCAGTTACCATCATACCAGTTAATATATTTAATTTGATTTGAGCATAATAATACATTGGCGTAGTAACAAGGCCAATATTAATTACATCGATACCACTATCAGTAAGTCCAGTAATTAATGCCCTTACTAATTCTTCAGATGAATATCTGTTGTCATGTCCAACAACACATTTCTTTTGGTCAAATTTTTGAATATAAGTTCCAAAACTTCTACCAATTGTATAATATACATCTTCATTTAAATCTGTAGGATACTTTCCTCTAATATCATAACCCCTAAAAATATTCTTATTGATATCAGTAGTTAATTTCATTTTATCCCTCCATCACTTCTTCACTACAAGTATATCCATTTTGTTCATAATCTGTTTTTTGTAAACTAAGTGCTTTAAAATGTCCTGATAAATCTTTATTCTTTATTAAATTTTGATCAATATCATAATTAATTGTAATTTTATAAATAGTTGTTCCACTTTCATGTGTTGCTTGAATTCCAGTAGATGATATTTCAGATATTAATTTATATTCATCTATTACAACAGTATCATTTGTAAGTGTAGGATCTGTTATTTCTACAATATTATATGTTATATCATTTGTTTTAGCATTACCATTTTCGTATATATTAACAATATCAATTGAATAAGTATATCCTTCTGCAGTTCCAGCTTTATTACAAATAAGTTTTTTTCTAACTTTAGGTACATCTTGTTCTTTTTTTGGATCTTCACCTTTTAAACTAAATTTTCTATTTTCATCATATCCAGCATCTAATATTCTTACAAAATATGGAAGTAAAGCCACAATGAACAGAATAACAAAACCACAAATACAAATATAATCTTTTTTATCTAATGGTTCTTTCTCTTTTTCTAATTCCCATGGTTTTTTCTCTCGGGCAAACAAAGACTTTTTAGCTTTTTTCTCTGTTTTTGCTTCAGCATTAGTCTCTGTTGGATTTTCTTTTTTTACTTCTTCTGTAGTCTTAACTTCTTCTACTTTTTTTTCTTCAGTTACTGGAGTTTTATTTTCATTGTTTTCCATTTCAACACCCTCTATCTTAATACTACTTCTAGTATATCTAAAATATATAAAAATGTCTATAAAATAAAAAGAAGAAAACTATTTGTTTTCTTCTTTTAATAAGTCTACTACTTTACGAATTTCTAAATCGTATTTAATCATTTCAAGTCCACCAAATGAAGTTAAGAATTCATCTTTCTTCATTCCGTATTTATTAGCTAAGTTTTCTGCTTCTGCATCAGCATCAGCATCACTAACTTCAATTTTTTCTTTTTCCATAATTTCTTCAAGCATTAAACGATACTTAACATTTTTAGCAGATTCTTTAGCTATTTGGTCTCTTAAATCTTCTTCTTTAGTATTTGTAATTTGATAATACAAATCTAATGTTATTCCTTGCATTTTTAATTGTTCTTCATAACGTCCAAGAAGTCTATCTGTTTCTTCGTCAATCATTTCATCAGGAATTTCTACTTCAGTATTTTCAGATACTGCTTCAAGTAAAGCATCTACATAATTATTCTCAGCATCTGTTTCTTTTTGTGCTTCAATATTTGCTTTAATTTCTGCTTCAAGAGTCTCTTTACTATTAACTCCTTCCATTCCTAAATCTTCAAATAATTCTTCATCAAAATCTCTTTCAACCTTTTCTTTAATTTCATGAAGTTTAACTTTAAATACAACTTCTTTTCCTTTTAAGTTTTCTGCAGGATATTCTTCAGGGAAAGTTACTTTAATATCTTTTTCATCATGTGATTTCATTCCTATTAATTGATCTTCAAATCCAGGAATAAAAGTATTACTTCCAATTTCAAGTTCATAGTTTTCTGCTTTTCCACCTTCAAATGGAACACCATCATCAAATCCCTCAAAATCAATAACTGCGATATTACCTTTTTCTAATTTTCCTTTTTCTTTTACTTTTACTTCTCCATATTGTTCAAGTAATTTTTTTAATTCTGCTTCTACTTCTTCTTTAGTTACTTTTACTTTTTCTTTAGTTACTTTTAATCCTTTATATTTTTTTACTTTTACTTCAGGTTTAGTAACAAATATAAAAGTAAATTCTATATGTTCATCATCTATAGCAGTAATATCTACTTTAGGTTGTACAACAGGTACTAATTTAGAATCATCAAGAGCTTTCATATATGCAATTTGCATAACACTATCAATTGCAGTTGTATATAAACTTTCTTTACCGAAATTCTTTTCATATACATCTCTTGGTACTTTACCTTTTCTAAATCCGCTAACTGTTACTTCTTTTCTTTTTGATTCAAATGCAGCATCTAGTGCTTCTTTCCATTCAGAACCATCAATTTTTACTACTATTTCATGTACATTGCTATTTGTTTCTTCTTTTTTCTTTGCCATATTAACTCCTCCAACAAGATATATTATATAGTAAAATTAATACATAAACAAGGAAATATTAGTTTAAGTATTTAATTTTATCAACTACTATTTGGTACTTATCAAATCTTCTTTCAACAGTACCTCTAACAAGAATTATTTGTCCTTTTTTGACAGGATAAGTATCATATGTTTTTGGAAATAATGTTAGACTACAAGTACCATATTCATCACTTCCAGATACAAAAGCCATAATCTCATCTTTCTTAGTATTTGTCTCTTTTACTCTGTCAATTAATAGAACTAAGTCTACTACTTTATTAAAGTATGAATCTATTTCATTAGAATTAATAGTCTTATATTCAGTTTTATATTTAGTAGTAGGATATTCACTTAAATAGAATCCAAACAATTCTTTTTCTTTATCCATAAGATAATCTTTATGATATTCATCTTTAATTTCTATTTCAGGTTTTAATATTAAAGATGGATCTAAATCCATTGATAAATTAGCATAATTAATTAATACATCTATATTTTCAATTAAGGTTCTTTTATTATATCCGAACTCATCAAAACAAGATGCATAAATTAATGATTCTAGAGTACTCTTATTAACATTTTTAGATAAAATTGTACTAATACAATCAAATATATCAGTAAATTCTCTTCTATTATTAATAATGTCGCTTGAAATTGCTACTCCAATATTTTTAATATTAGAAAGAGGAAATCTAATTCCAGCTTTTTCTACTACAAAATGATTACTACTTTTTGTAATAGATGGAAGTAGAATTTTTATATTTAGTCTTCTAGCTTCATCTAAATATTCTTTAGTCTTAACTTCGCTTCCAATAACTGAACTCATTAGATTACTAAAGAAATACTTTGGATATTTTGCTTTTAAATAAGCCATACGATAAGCAATAATTGAATATGCTACAGAATGTGATTTATTAAAACCATAATTAGCAAAATTTAATATTAAATCAAATATTTCTTTTGCTTTTTCTTTGCTATGTCCATTTTTTATGCAACCATTTATAAACTTTTCTTCCTGGCTAGATAAAATATCTTTCTTCTTTTTACTCATTGCTTTTCTTAAGATATCTGCTTCTCCTAATGTAAATCCTGCAAGAGTACTTGCAATTTGCATAATTTGTTCCTGATATATTATTATTCCATAAGTAGGTTCTAATATATCTTTTAAAGAATCATCTAAATAAGTTATTTTTTCTTTTCCTTGTTTTCTCAAAATATAAGAATCAATATTTACAGCTGCTCCTGGTCGGAACAAAGCAATCGCTGCAATAATATCATCTAAATTATTTGGTTTTAATTTTCTAATAAATTCCCTCATACCAACAGATTCAAATTGGAATATACCTAATGTATCTGCTCTTTTAAAAATATTAATTGCATCTTTATCATCTAAAGGAATATTAGAAAAATTGATACTAATATTTTCGTTTGTTTCAATATCTTTAATAATATTCATAATAGTAGTTAAGTTTTTTAATCCTAAGAAATCCATCTTTATTAAACCTAACTCTTCAAGGTATTCCATAGTATATCCAGATAAATAAATATCATTATTTTTAACTAAAGGAATAACTGTATCTAAATCAACTTTACTCATTATTATTCCCGCTGCATGCATAGATGTATGACGAGGAAATCCTTCAATCTTCGTACATATTCTATAAAGAAGTTTTAATTTTTCATCACTATCAATCATACTTCTAAATTCTTTATCATTTTGATAAAAGTATCCAATTTTTTGTTTTGATGTAGTTGGAACTTTTTTACATAAATAATCTATATCTTTAGCTTCCGCATTTAAAACACGACCAACATCTCGAATTACAAGTCTAGTACTCATAGTACCAAAAGTAACTATTCCTGCTACTTTCTTTTCTCCATATTTTTCTTTTACATAATCAATTACTTGATCACGATAAACATCTGGAAAATCAGTATCTATATCAGGCATAGAAATACGTTCTGGATTTAAAAATCTTTCAAATAATAGATTATATTCTAGCGGATCGATATCAGTAATACCTAAAGAATATGCAACTAATGAACCAACCGCAGAACCTCTTCCTGGTCCAACTAAAATATTGTTTTGTTTTGCATATTTAATAAAGTCATAAACAACTAAAAAATAATTAGAAAACCCCATCTTTTTAATAATAGATAACTCATACAATAATCTTTCTTTATAGATATTATCTATATTATTATTAAGCCTTTTTTGTAATCCTTTAATACTTAATTTCTCTAAATAATCATCACTATTACCATTTCCTGTTTCATATATTGGTAAAAGAATTCCATTATCAACAAATTCAAAATTACAAGAATCTGCAATCAATTTAGTATTAATAAGCCCTTTATTAGAAGATATATTTATTACTTCATTATCATCTATATAATAGTTAACTTCATCTAATAAATCTATTTCATCACTAATAGTTTTTCCATCTCTTATCATATATAAATATTTAAGAAATGACTTTTCTTCTTCTTTTAAATATAAAATCTTATTTAAAAAGACAATATTATCACTAATATCAGAGACAATTTTCTCTTCTCCTTTATCTTGATATCCTAAATATAACTCTTTATAAATACTTTTTAATTCTTCATATTTCTTTATACTAGAAAAAGGCAATATACATATAAGTTCTTTATTATATTTTTTTAAATCTTCTATAGTTATTTCTCTACTATATTTTAAAGTAGACATTTTTATCAAAGATTTATATCCATCATAATTTCTAGCATATAAAAGTATAGATAAGTCATCTATTTTTACATCTAGTCCAATAATTGGTTTTATATTTTTTTCTTTGCACTTTTTATAAAAGTTCATGACATAAGTTAAATCATCATCACAAAGTGCAATTTCTGTAATATTATGTAATATACATAAATCTACTAAATTATCTATTGTAACTAAACTTGATAATAAAGAATAGTTACTCTTTACATATAAAGGTATATACATAATATCACTTCCTTTATTTAATTATATCTTTTTATAAACAAAAATAGAAGATAACTCTTCTATTTTTTCTCACACTTACCATTTGTAGAATTTGATATAAACCACGCATTAAATTCGTTTAAATAAGTTTCTATTCCAACTTTTTTAGCATGTTCTTGTTGTTCTTCTAAATCAAAACTATATCCTTTGTTTGTTACACCAACTATTTTATCTTTTTTATATAAAATAGTAATATTTCCTTCATCACTAGTACATACATATTTATCTGCTGGACTAAATATAAATAAGAACATTAGTACTGCTAAAATAATAATTACAAGCGCTATTACAAGTATTATTCTTAATGTTTTTTTCATATTTCCTCCTATTTATTAAGTTTAGATGATAATATTTCTTCTTTAGTAAAAACTTCATCTAACCCATTATTATTTTTTATAATTGCTCCCATCATATGTTCTGGTCTAACTCTAGCATTATTACCACTCATATCATATAACTCATCTATTCTAGAACGATCTTTTATCCCTAATTCATCATCTACTAATTCACTTGGAAAACACGCAAGAACAACTGTATTGTTTCCATTGTATGAGCCAACAAGATTAATATATCCAGTTATACCTTTTAATGGTGAAAAAGTAAGAGATGGTGGCGGATCTTTCATAAAAGCACTTCCACCGACAGCGTTTGCATGTCCATAGTTTATTAGACCGTTTTCCATCATATCAACTAAATCATTAGATGAAGGTACATCTCCATTTCTTTCTCCGTAACGTATATTAGTACGATGCAATCCAACAACAACAGATTCATCTTGAGACAACTCATCTAAAAACAAGCCAAAGTTTAATGGAATATTACACATCTCATCCCATCCTTTGCAAAGATCATAGAAGAATTCTACTGTATCCAAAGATTTGTCTTTAGTAAAATTGTTTTTAATATCAGAACACATAAATAATGAAAATCTTCCTTGAGCAGCGGCATCATTAACTATTCTTAAAATATCTGATTCAATTAATTCTCTTTTTGCTTTATCTTCTGTTTTTCTACCAAAAAAATCTCTAAGTCCCATACTACTCACCTCTTTAATTATAACATATTATTATATATTTAGAATAGATAGTATAACTATTCCTATAATTGCTATAAATAGCCCAATATACTTTCCAATAGATAATTTTTCTTTTAAGAATATATGAGATAGTATTAGTGCAAGAATACAATATGATCCAACTATAGTTGCTCCTATTGTTGAATCTTTTGCCATCGCAAATACATAAAAAAATTGACCAGATGTTTCTAGTACTGCTGCTAAGATTTTATCTTTTTCTTTGTTTATTTTTATCTTCTCTTTTTTTCTATTTAAATATAAATAAGAAAAGAATGCATATATTAAAAAAGTATATTCATAACTTAACAAAGCACTATCTTCACTAATAATACTAAATTTATCTAAATATAAAGCATCAAGGAAAGTTCCTACTCCATCAAGAATACAATATATTATCGGAAATAATACTATAAGTACACTTATCTTTTTCTTTTTAGATATTTTTAATTCAGTACTTCTTTCTTCTTTTCTTTCAAGTAAAGAAATAGTTATTATTCCTATTAGAACTAAAAAGAAAGCAACATATGCTACTAAAGGATATTTTTCTCTAAAGAATAATAACAATAATAAAGACGTAATAACTCCTGAAGTATTTTCAATAGGACTAGCTAATGATAGTTCTATATACTTAAACCCTTTATACGAAACAATCATTGAAACAATATAACAAAGAGAAACTGGTAAGTATTTAATTAACTCAATAAAGTTTAAACTTAACCCCTTAAATATCATATAAAAAGTTGCATGAAGTCCCATTACAAGTCCAACAAATATTCCTGTTTTTAAATGATTATACTCGTTTTCACTAGCATTTCCTTTTTTATAAAAAAGATCTGCTATACCCCAACAAAAAAATGTTATTATGCTATACATATCATCACCTTAGTTAATTATACTAAAAAACTAATGATTTTTCATTAGTTATTATTTAAGTAATCTTCTAATTTTTTAATTAATTCTTTATCTTTAGGTTTATTCTCCCTTCTCTTAAGTTCAAGGCAATCATCTAAAGTCATAAAAGGAAATCCTTCTATATTATCACGTTCTTCAGTATAAAAATTTGGCCCAATTTCAAAACAATCAAAATATTTTATTTCAGTATCAAACAATCCTGTTTTAGTTTTCCAATCTATCTCATCATAATAATCTCTTCTACAACTAAGATCTATATCCGAAGTATCATCAATTATTCCATGACAAACTAAACTAGCACCACTGATTACTAAATATTTTGATTTATCTAAATTTAGTATTTTTAACTTTTTTATGATTTCTTCTTTATTCATAAGATAATTATAAAATAAAAAGAATAATTATTCAAAAAACTTATCTATAGATACTCCTAAAACTATTGAAATTCTATACAATGTTTCAATAGAACAACCAATTTCTCCTTTTTTATATTCAAGTCTTCTAATAAAATCATAACTTTTTTCGACATCAACCGCTAACTGTTCTTGAGTTATTCCAGCTAAATTTCTATATTTTCTAATATTATTTGATACTTTAACCATAAAATTCTTATCAAAGTTAAACTCTCTTTTAAAAGTAGTCATACTATTCACCTCAATAATATAATTACTTTTAAATGTCTAAAATGTCCGGGAAGTAATATGTCCTGTTTAAATGCATCTATATTTACTAAAATGAAAATATAGGAAGGAGAAAAATATGAAAACAAAGAAATGTAAATATTGTAAAGAAGACATTGCAAAGAATGCAAAAAGATGTCCAAAATGTGGAGGTAAGTTAGGAATGCCAACTTGGTTAAAAATAATTATAGTCCTTGTTATTATTTTTGTATGCTTAGTAGCTTGTGTAAATAGTTGTGCAAATGAAGTTGATAAAGCATTTAAATCATATGATGATCAAAATGGTAAAACTTCATTTAAAGTTGGCGAAACATTTGAATCAAAACATATAAAAATGCACTTTGATTCATCAAATAGTGATTTTAAAAAATATAGCGAATATGCAACAGTTAAAGAAGGTTATAAAGTAGTTCAGTTCACTTTTACAGCAGAAAATATAACTAAAGATGATGAAGAAGATGACGATGATTACCTTCTAGATTATACTGATTTTGATTGTTATGCCGATGATGAAGATATGGAACAATTCTATAGTGTCGAAGGTGCAGGGTTAGATACTCAATTAAAATTAACTAGAGGAAAAAAAGGAACTCTATCTATTTATTGTGAAGTTCCAAAAGATTCTAAAAAAGTCACAGTTGAATATAAACATATGCTTGGTGACAAAAATCACGAATTCATAGCTGAATAATAGGAGGTTAAAATGAAAAAGATTAGATTATTATTTGTATTATTATTTGCTTTGCTGATTGTTGGATGTTCATCAAATGAAGAAGCTAACACAGATGATGCTCAGTCATCAAATACTGATACTGAACAAAAAGAAGAAGTTAAAGAACCAGAACAACAAAAAGAATTAACAAAATATGAGAAGACTTTATTACTAATTAGTGATTTGTTTGATAAGAATCTAGCATATGATGCAGGAGATTATATAAAAGGAGATATTCCTAAAGGAGAATATGCATTTGTTAAATTTGAAGGAAGCTGATCATATTATAGCGAAGAAGATGCAGCAGGAAATATAATAGACAATGAAAATTTTGATAGTTTTGGTTATGTATATGTACATGCTGCTGGAAATATTGAAACAAGTGGTGTTTTAGTAAAAACATCTGCACTTAAGGATTTAGAAGTCAAAGGTGCAAAAGAATTATATGAAGCATTAAATGAACAAACGAATTGGAATCAATCTGGATTTTATAAAGTTGGTGTAGATATTACTCCTGGTAAATACGTTGTAGAAAGTATGGGAAGTGGTTATTATGCTATTTTGTCAGGTCCTGTTGGAAATAATAAAATAGTGTCAAATGATAATTTTAATGGAAAAAAGATAATCACTCTAAAAGAAGGACAATATTTACAATTAAGCAGAGCTACTATAACAAAATCAAAATAAAAAAAACTAACAGTATCTGTTAGTTTTTCTTTTTGTATATTGTCTAGCTTTATATGTATTCTTTGGTGGATGTACTGTATATCTTTTATCTTCTTGTAAAACAGGAAGGAAATTTCTTTTTCTATGGAAGTAACCTACACCGTAAGAGCATTTTTTAATTTTATTAAAAAATACATTTAGATTCTTTATCATACAACCCCCCTAATTAATTATTATTATAAATTTAAAGATAACATAACAATTATTATTTGACAATAATTCTGTCTAATCATATTAATCAAAACTTTCAATATGCTATAATCAAATTATAGAGGGTGATTAGATGGCTAATAATGAAAGATTTGAAACAATGAAAACTAATTATTCTAGTATTTATCATGATAAAAAAGAAAAATTAAAAGAAATAGAAGGAAAATTAAAAGAAGCACAATCAAATGGTGATACTAAAAAAGTTGATTTATATACAAGAAGAGTTAATAATCTTTTAGCTTCTATAACAAATATTCAAACAAGATTATCAAGTATGAGACCTCATACTGATGAAGATTTAGAAGAAAGAACTCGTATTTTTAAAACTTATGCTCAGCTTGTTGATCAATCTATCCCAGATGATGTTCCTGTTGTATTTCATGGTAATAATAATATTGGTATGATTAAAAAAATAATTGAATCAGGTGGTTTATTTACTCCAGAAGAAAGAGGTGTTGATTTTAAATCATTTGCTACTCAAATAGATGTTACTGCTAAAACTAATATTCAAGTTAGTCTTGAATTTGCAGAAAGTAGTACTGATTTATTTATGCCATATGGAGCGATTTTTGTTTTTTATCCAAAGGAACATGAATATGAAAAAGTATTATCTACTGGAAAAAGTACTGAAGTATTTGGTGGTGTTGAAAGTATTCGTTTTGATGAAGATAGATTTGTAGGTATTATTACTACTGGTGAAAATGTTGAAGGTTTAAGAACTTGTATGAGCGAAAATGGTCTTAATCCTAATAAAGTATTTACTCATCAACAATTTCTTGATATGTGTAAAGAGATATATCCTACTAGTGAACACAAAAAATAAATATAATATAATTAATACTAACTATATAAATATATTATGATATTGTAATTGGATTAGTTTGTATAAATGGTATTATAACTTTCCCACTAGTTTTAGTATTAAATAAAAGACAAAACAATGGTAACGCTACTACAAAAACTGTTAAGATAGCAAGAGCATTTGATATAGATAAAAAATTATTACCATTCTAAACAAAAAAACTAACTATTTCTAGTTAGTTTTTATCATATTGGAGGGCCTAGTCGGATTTGAACCAACGATCGGGGAGTTGCAGTCCCATGCCTTACCACTTGGCTATAGACCCGTTGATAAAAAAATTATAACAAAAAACATTGATTAATTCAATAATAATATAAAAAAGATGTGATTATTTCTTATTCACATCTTTTTCTATTATAGTGTATTTATATACTTTATCTCTTATAGTAAATACTAGATTAACTTTATTTGAATTAAGTGCTTCATAGTTTACTTCTAGATATGTATATCCATCATCTTTTGTTAAATCAATTATATATGATTTTCCATATCGCATAATACCATTATCTTCATATTCTATAAGAGCAAATTTTTCATAGAAACTATCATAGATTTTGCTATTTAGATTATCATTTTTAGTTAGTTTTGCATCTAATTTAATAATTGCTTTTCTATATCTGCTTATTTCTGTTGGGAAAATATTTTTTGTAAATTCTTTTTCTTTTCCACCAATAGTTTTAGTATATTTATAATTAAAATTAGTTCCAACTTCTGCACTATTTATTACTAAACTAGTACCTTCTACTAGACTACCTTTAAAGTCTAATTTCTTTTCAAGTTTTACTGTATTAATAGTTTGTTCTTCTTTAAATCTTTTTGGCCATAAATTAACTTTTGCATATTTATATGAACCATCTAGATTTTGTTTAAAACTTTTTATATGATCAAATCTTACTTTTTTAATATCTTTATACTTACTATCTATTTCAAATACTAGGTTAAATGTCATAGTAGTTTTAGCAGGTATATATGTATCAGATGTCATTCTATTTCCAAAATCAGAGAATTCATCTATATAACTGTCAGTTGGATTATATTGTTTATGTCCATCTACTTTTAAATACATATAATCCATTAATAATTTTTGATCATTTTTTGTTTTATTATTTCCAGTCATATTAATTATTACATAATACTTACCAGCTTTTATTTCTCTTCCACTACAATCTCTATTAGTAATATATGAATTATTAACAACAAAGTCTATTCCACTAGATTTGTAATGTTCTTTAGTTGTATAAATATGTTCAATGCTTGTTAAATACTTTATTACTAATATTGCAATAACTAGAATAACAAATATAAATACTCCAAAAAAGACTTTTTTGTTTTCTAAATAAACATATCTTATAAATCTTATTCTTCTATTGATTCTAGCTTTTAGATTTTCATTATCGAACTCCATTTCAAGTTCGAATTCTTCACTATCTCCTTCTTCAATATGAAGTTCAATTAAATCTTTTTTAAAATTAAATTGTTTTACATTAAAACCTACACCTCTTACTAAAGAAATAAGCATAAAAGGTAAAGGCAGAACCGCTAAAGCTTTTACTAAATCGTTAAAAATACTTGCTAAAGTACTATTAACAGTACCTTGTTCAATTGATGTAAATATAGTAAAACCTACTATCATTGTAATTAATTCAATGAAGTAAATAAGCATTGTAATTAAATAATATTTAATAGGTTTTTCTTTTCGTTTTAATAAATAGGCAATACTACCTAATAAGAATATAATTATTATAGGAATTAATAATCCAAAGAAACCGACATATTTGCCAGCTACTCCACTTACTACACCATATTCTCCTGCTTCAAGATAAGGTCCTAAGAAGGAACTCATATTATACATTTTATAAACAAGGAATCCCATTAAGATTACTAAAATTATATGGATAGCTTTAAAGTGTCGAATTAAAAATGCATATGGTTTACGTAGTACCATAATACCACCCCTATTCTATAATAAGTATATAGTATTTTGATAACAAAAAAAAGAGAAATAAATCTCTTTTTTTGTAAAAATAGTAAACTAATATTGGCAGTTTCCTGGAGTTCTTGGATAAGGAATTACATCTCTTATATTCTCTACTCCAGTTAAGTATATAATCAATCTTTCAAATCCCATTCCAAATCCTGAATGATAACATCCACCAAATCTTCTTAGATTCATATACCAATCAACACTATCAATATCTACTCCTAATTCTTTAGCACGTTTTATTAAAACATCGTAGTTATCTTCTCTTTGTGAACCACCCATTAACTCTCCAGCACCTGGAACTTCCAAATCAACAGCAGCAACTGTTTTATTATCTGGATTAGTTTTCATATACCATGCTTTAATATCTTTTGGCCAATCAGTAATAAATACTGGTCCATTAAAATATTCAGTAATATATTTTTCATGTTCTTTAGCTATGTCATCATCATAATCAGGAGTAAACTCCCATTTAATGTCAGCTGCTCTTAAAATATCTATTACATCATGATGAGTAATTCTAGTAAAATGAGAACTTACTAATTTTTCAAGTTTTTCTCTTAATCCTTTTTCAACAAAACTATCAAAGAAATCTATTTCATCACTACATCTATCTAATACATATTTTACAACATATTTAAGCATATCTTCTTCAATATCCATTAAACCATTTAAATCACAAAAAGCAATTTCTGGTTCAATCATCCAAAACTCATTAGCATGAGTTTTAGTATTAGAGTTTTCAGTTCTAAAAGTTGGTCCAAATGTATAAATCTTTTTAAATGCTAAAGCAAAAGTTTCTCCATGAAGTTGTCCACTTCCAGTAATATATGCTTGTTTACCAAATAAATCTTTAGACAAATCTAACTTTTTATCACCACTTAAATCAAGTGTTGTAATTTTAAACATTTGATCACTACCTTCACAGTCAGTAGTAGTTATAAGTGGTGTATGAACATAAACATAATTATTAGATTGAAAATATTCATGAATTGCTTGAGCTGCTACACTTCTTACCTTAAATACAGCTTGAAATAAATTTGTTCTAGGACGAAGATAAGCTACTTCTCTTAAGAATTCTCTTGTATGTCTTTTTGGTTGAATTGGATAATCAGCTGGACAATCTCCTAATAATTCTACTTCTTTTGCTTTTAACTCATACTCTTGATTTCCTGTAGATTTTACTAAAGTACCAGTAACTCTAATCGCACAACCAACTAACATTTTTTGAATATCATCAAAATTCTTAATATCATCTTCATATACTATTTGTAAATGAGAAAAACATGTACCATCAGAAAAATCTATAAAACCAAAACTTTTTTGTTTACGATGATTTCTTACCCATCCTTCTAATATTATTTCTTTATCTAAATATTTTTTATAATCTTTTATTAAATCAGCTAAATCTAATTTCATATAATCACTTCCATATTTCCATTTTAAAATAATAACTTTTTACAGTCAATCAAAAAAGATGTCTTACGACACCTTTTATTAATTATAATAATCTGATTGTTTTACTATTTGAACAGAACAGAAATAATAATTGTCTTCCTTTCCGGTTACATAAGTTACAAGATATTCTCCATCTTTTAGTTCAATATAGTAATTTCCTGCATCAGTTTTCTTTTTTAATTCTTCAAGTCCCTTACTTACAACACTTTGATCTAACTTATAACCATAATAATTATTAATTATAGTATTTAAGTCATTAGTTACTGTTGAAGAATCAAATGAATCACTTAAATATAATAACCTAACATTCATATATTCAATTACATCTTCTTTGAAAGTTAGTACTAAAGAGTCTTCATGCTTTGAATCATTTCCTACTGGTTTAGATAATGTACAAGTGTTATCATCACATTTAACATTATCAAATCCTGTTGTTTTATAATTTTCTTTTACATCATCTTTCTTTTGACCGCTAAACTCTCCATCTTCTTGTTGAGATGATGTATTATAATGCTTTATATAGTTTTCATCTTTTTTTACTGATTCTTCTTTTTTATCTTTTTTAGTTGTATCATTATTGCTTATTAATAATCCTAAAGCAATTGCAACAACACCAATAATTATAATCACAATAGTTAATAATTTATTTTTCATAATATCATCTCCTATTATCCACATCTTTTAGGTGTTTTATAACTCCAGTGTGTATAAACATAAACACCTATCTCCATACATCTATCAGTTGTTGCTTTATAACAATTGGATTTATTAGTACCTTTACAAACATATATATAATCATCCCATAATGAACCATCACCAAATGTATCTACGGCCATTTGCCAACAAGTTTTCCATGTACTATTACCATTTTTAATAGGAGTTACAAGCGCACAACTTGCTTGCCATTTAGCATATAACGTAACTGATGGTGAGTTAGAATTAATCCAACCATCAGATACTCCACTTGCTACACTATAATTTGTTCCAGTTCCAGCAGTATTAGTATTCCAATATGTTTGTTTATATCCAGACCTTGTACATGTTTTATTAAATTTTTGATTTGCCACTCCATATGTAAACGTTTGACTTCCACCACCAGATCCACCATTACAATTGAATGTTACTGTTACTGTTTTAGCAGAACAAGCGCTACTTGTGCTTCCAGCAGCAACAGTATGGCCAGCATGTGTATAACCTGTTGAACAACTTGTTGTACATTGTGCATCAGCTGAACCTACACGTTTATTAGCAGCACAAGTAATAGTACAGTCTGCTTTTTTAGTTGAACCTGTTCCAGAAGTATTATATCCTGTTGGACATGATGTACACGCTGAACTACCTTCTGATGCAGCATATTTTCCTTTTGGACATACTGTACAAGTTGTATTAGTTGTTCCAGTACTATATTTTCCTTTAGGGCATGAACTACAAACTGATCCATTTTGATATTTTCCTGCTCCACAATTAGCCCATTTAGCATATAAATTAACAGTTCCTCCATTTGTAGTAGTTAAATTTGTAACTGTTGCTCCATTTCCATATGCAACGTTTCCACCAGAAGACGTTGCCCATCCACTAAATCCTTGTCCTGTTTTAGTAAATGCTACCGCAGTTAATTTACAACCTGTTCCATATGTACAAGTTGTAGCTGACATCGATCCAGAACCACCATTAGCATTATATACTACTTTATAAGTATTAGCAGTACATGAAGCATTATATTCTCCACTATGTGAAATTGTATATCCAGCTGGACATGATGTTGTATATGTTGCTGTTCCATCATTATTTATTTTAAGTGTACATACTGAAGTATTTACACAGTTATTAAACCATCTAGCATATAGAGTAGCTGTAGAAGTGAAATCACTATTTCTTACAGATGCTCCATTTTGATTATAGTATCTTGTTCCACCACTTTTAGCAGTCCAATATCCAGCAAAAGTATAACTTGTTCTTGTAGGTTTTGTTGTAGTTGGCATTGCTTGACCGTAAGTTGCACTTACTTGAGCATTACCACCAGTTCCTCCATTTTGATTTAAAGTAATTGTTACAGCATTTGCTTTCCATTGTGCATATAATGCAACATCATTATTCAAAGGATTAATATTAGCTCCAGGATTGTAATTAGTTCCTGATCCATTTGCTTTTGTATTCCATTTATTAAAAGTATGTCCTGTCCTTGTAAAACTATTAGCTGCAACTTTACAAGATGTTCCTTTAACACATTCAGTAGGATTCATTGTTCCAGTTCCACCATTATTGTTATATGTAATTTTTCTTGTTTCAGTCCAGTGAGCATAAACTGTTAGGTTTCCTGTTACTTTTGTAGAAGCAGAAACTTGAGTTCCTCCAGATGCAGCAGTATACCATCCATCGAATCTATGATTAGTTCTAGTAGGTGTACATAGTGTTCCCCATTCAGCATTATAGTCTTGTTTCTTTGTTGTTGGGTTACATGCTGCTCCACCATTACTATTATAAGTTAATGTATATTTTACAGGTGTCCATTGAGCATATAGTGTTCCATTAGCCGTAAAATGTTTATTATCTGCAGTTGATGTTAAACCACCCGTATTATCTATATATTTTTCTGTATTAGTTGAAGTAGTAAAGTATCCATTAAATGTATAATGTGTTCTTGAAGGTACTGTTACTTTGTTTGCAGTAGAAGACATTGCTGCACCATCATTATTTGCTTTTGAATACTTATCTCCATATACTTCGTAGACCTTATCTGTTCCGCCAGATCCACCACCTTGATTTAGAGTTATAGTGAATTCTTTTGAAATATATGCTTCGTATGTTTTTTCGTCTTTTTGTCCAACCAAGTCATAAGCAACAATCTTAATCTTTCTCATTCCAGGTCCAACCAAAGTTGTATATGTTTGTTTTACTCCATCACCTATTACTGTTGTAGGAGATGTTGGTAATGCTTTAGAAGATGTTAGTGTTCCTTCTGGGTTAACAAAGACTTCTATTCTATCCATGTTTTCTTCAGTAACATTTATATTGTATCTCATGTTTTTAAGTTTCCATGTTTTAGCATCTGCAGCTGCAGTTGCCGTTGCACAACCATCTTGTGTTTCTGCGTTTGTGCATCTTTGCATTGTTATATTAAGTACTGGAGGTGTAGTATCTCTTATTACTTTTTTAGAATCTACATTTGTATTACCAGCATAATCGATTGCATATCCATAATAAGTCTTACTAACATCAAAATTAATTGTTATATTAGAAACACTATTATATGTAGGAGTTGCACTATCAATTAAACCATATCCTTTAAGAGTGCTTCCACCAGCATCAGAATAATTAAGTTTTACAACAATGTCACCAGTATAAATACCATTTACAATTGTTCCAGGATATTCTATTTTTACTTTTACATCTGGTTTTTGAGCATCTACTTTAATTGTTCCAAAACCAGTTTCTTTACTAGCATTTCCTTTACCATCTACAATTCTTAATTTTACGTTTTTATTAAAATCAGCATTAATATTCCATGTACATGTAGCAGTATCAGGAGAATTACAAGAATCTACTTTTTTCCAAGTTTTTTCATTTTTATCATAGTATTCAATTCTCTTAATACCGTTTTGAGAAATAACCTCAGGATATTTGTCTTGATCATCTTGTGCATATGAAATAACAACATCTAGGTTATTTGCCCATTCATCAGCACCATTATTATAAGTTGCACCAGCTGCTTTACCTGTTGCAGAGTTACCATTTTTATATTTCATAGTAATTTTAGGTACTCCATATCTATACATCTTAGCTTTTTTACTAACTTTTTCTCCACTGGGTAATGTATATACTAAATTTACTACTGTATCTAAGTTAGCTGAAACAAGTTCATTAATATTATCTGGATAAATAACTTTAGCTTTACCAGTTCCACCTTCTGCTATAGTAGCAATTTCGTGTCCAGATGCATCTCTTTTAACTACTCCATAAGTAATACCAACTTGTCTTTCTATTTCTTCAAAATCAGTTCCATAATAAACCCAAATGATTTCATCGCTATTATCACTTAATCCATTATAAGTAATATTATCATTATTAAGCCATGCTGGATTACATAAATCTAAATCTGTATTACTTGTATCAGTTTCATATTCATCATCTGAACATTTTAGGCATGTTTGATATTCATATTTCTTATCATCTAATTTAACAATAACTACATAACTATATGAATCATCTTCATTATCACATTCATGTCCACGATAATCTTTAATTGAATCCATATAATTTTTATCAGATATATCAGACGCTTTAATAATATTTGTATTTAAAAGTTTTTTTGGTTTTGCAAAACGCTTATCACCTATATAATCTTGACCTGCTGCTTTAACTGTATTTTCAAGTTCAATATAGTATTTTTCCCTAAATTTAGCTAATTCCTTATTTATTGCAGGAATAGCAACAACAATAATTAATCCTAATATTACAATTACTGCAAGTAATTCAATGATTGTAAACCCTTTTTTATTTTTCATAGCATCACCATATTTTTCCTATTTTCAATCTATTTTATTATATCATTTTAATATAAAAAAAAGAAGAAAAAATTCTTCTTTTTTTCACTACTCTATATAGACGTAATACATTATCTTATTATAATTATATTTTAACTCATTATCATAAGCAATTTTTCTATTACCATACTTATTATATTTATATACATAACCATCTTTTATATAGTATAAATTATTTTTATATACTTTTACATTAAAGTGGTTCCCAATATCATATAAATATATTTCATGTTCTAAATCATTTTTATATACTTTATATAATTTATTATCTTTAATTACATAATAGAATTCATTAGCATCATATATTTCATCATATTTAAATGGAACTTCTATATCTTTTTTAAATACTGCTTTTTCTTCTGTAAATTTAGTTACTGGAACTGATTCCCATTTATTATTTTCATAGAATCTATATCCTTTTTTAGGATCTCCTACAATACTATAATTCCCATAAGTATCAAATTCATATTCTATTTTATTATCTATATCAAATACATATAATTTATGATCTACTACTCCAACATTATAACTGTTAGGTGAGAACTTTCTGTCTAGATATATTATTCTACTAGTCGCATCTTTTAAATTAACTAGTAAATATTCTTCTGTTTGATCAGTTACTGAATTTGGAGACAAATAATAGAAATCTAAATATTCACCTATATTATTAATATAAATATCTTTAAAGTACATAGATACTCTTTTTACATTCTTATTATGGTAAACAATAAAGGAATTATATTTATAAAGTGCAACATATTCATTATTATCTATATTACTTTCATAAAAATTATCAGATACTTCATTAGTACTTTTAGTACGTATTTTATATTTATTTACATCCTCATATTCCTTTATAAAACTATCTATGTTTACCTTAGTTTTTACATAAGCAGCATTATAATATTTATTTTTATATGAACATACAATATCAATATTTGTATCCTTTTTCATTGGAACTGGATAGATACAAAAATATCCATCTTTTTCATACTCTTTTATTTCTTTTATAATCTTTTTTTGTTTATTATATTGGTTCTTAACAAAGAAATTATATTGTTTATCACCATTCTTTATATTAATAAAATATCCATCAATATCTTTTTGTTTTAAATACGATTCTTTTACTTCATATTTATTATTCTTAGTTTCTAATATATATGTAATTTCATGACCATTTTCTAAGAATACTACTACAAATTGATATATAAACAATAGTAATGTAAAAATTATAGTAAAGCCTATAGCTCTTTTCATAATATCACCTCTATATTATTTTACTTAATTCTTCAGTATTTAAGTAATCACTATAATATTTTATAGATCCATTTTTTATAATAATTAACTTTGGAAACAAATTGTTTTTAAACATTTCATAGTTTTTTAATTCATCTTTTTCAGAATTAGTAAGTTCTAAAACATTTAAATATTCAATATTAATATTAAGACTACTTAATGCTTGTAATTGTTCATAACATTTTCTTTCTTCATTACTACAAAACAAGAAAATAGAATCACTTTTAGTATTTATACTTGCTTTAAATTCTTCAAGACCAACTGCCGTAATATTATTACTTATTTCTTCAGGATTAAAATTATATATATTAGGTTCAGTTTTTTCGCTTTCTGTTCCTTGAATCATAATATATAAGAAAAACATTGTTAATACTGTAGGTAAAACTACTTTAATAAGCAATCTCATAATCAAATCATGTCCAAAATCTTTGTTCATATTTATCATTTCCCTTATCATTTTAATTATATTATACAAACAAAAAAAGAGCAATAAATTGCTCTTATTCTTCAAAGAAGTCATCAAAGAATTCTGATTCACTAACATCATCTAATGATATAGTTGGTTTATTTTCTGTCTTTGTTGTTATTTCTTGTTCAACTATCTTCTTAGGTGATTCTGGTACTACAACTGGCTTTGTTGGTTCCTGAGCTACTATAGGTTTTTGTGGTTCTGGTGTAACAACCGGTCTAGGTGGTTCTTCTGGAACTGGTGCTGGTTGTTCAACTTTAACTACATTATTATTGTTTGTACCATTTGTATTGTTAGCAATCTCTTGATTTCTAATTATTTCATTGACTTTATCCTCTATACTCTTAGAAGAAATCTCAGGATAAGTATTTTGTTTTTCAACCGGTTTAGAAATAACAGGTTCTTCTTTAATAGTTTCTTTAATTGTTGTTTCTTTAACAGCAGGTTCTTTTACAGGAACAGAAGCTTGTTTTTCTTGTTTTTGCATTTCTTTTTCTTCTTTTTCAATTTCTGCAATCTTAGCATCAATTTTCTTAACTAATTCATCAATATCAAGAGAACCTGATGATTTTTCTTCTTTTTTAGCGAATGGTTCTGATGTTGGTTTTGGTGGTTCTGGTTTAATAAATGGTGATGGTTTTTCCATAGGTCCACCAAACGAATTTTGCCCAAAAGGACTTGGTGTTGCGCCTCCACCAAATGATGATGCAGGACCATCTCCTTCTCCATCCATCATCATAGATTTAATTTTTTCTTGTCTTTTCTTTTTAACAAATTCACGTACATCAAATACTTGAACTGGACGTTTTTCACGTTCTGGATAATCAACTTTAGGAGAAGTTTCTCCTCCCCAATCTATTTTAAAATCTGGTACGAATGATGTCTTGAATGGTTGCATTCTAAGTCTTAAAACAATTTGGTCAAATTGTTTCATTCTTTGTAAGTCTGAAACAGTAACTAATGGAGTTGATGCAGTTTTATCATCTTTCTTAGATTTAACATCACCACATAATTTACTAATTTCTTCAAGAGCCGCTAACTCTGTAGAAATTAAATAAATTGTATTACCACAGTTACCTCTTATAGTTTCAGCATTTTCTTTACCATATACTTGAGTAAGTTGGGCAAAGTTTTGAATAATCATTGTAAATCTAATTTGTCTTGAACGTGCAGCTGTAATCATTGTAGTAACATCTTTAAGTGGTGGCATGTTAGCAAACTCATCCAATAAGAAATTAGTTCTACAAGGAAGTTTTCCACCATGTGCTTGAGCTACATCAATTAATGTTTCATAACATTGTTTTACAAATATAGTAGCAAGTGAATGGTATGTTTTCTTTTCATCTTGAATAATGATAAATACAGCAGTTGGTCTTTCACCAATTGTATTAATATCAAAATCACTATAACTTAACATCTCAGATAAATTTTCACGAGATGAGAATAACTTAATTTTTTGTTTAAATACAGAAATAATTGATCCTTTAGTATCAGATGGAGCCATAATAGTACCACTAGCATTAATATATGCTGGTGAATTAGGATCCTTCATATTAAAGTATTCTTTTACGTATGTAGAACCACCACATTTTTCTTCTCCTACAGTAGTAGTCATACTAATACTATTTAAGTTAATTTGTTCTTCAGGAGCATCTTCAAATAAACCAAGTGCAAGTCCAGAGAAATAGTCTGCACTTGTTTTTTCCCAGAACGGATCAGCATTTCCACTTTTTTCTTCATATAGAATATTTAATGCTAAGTCATCTAATAACTCAATTGCTTTATCTTTATTTCCACTTTTATATAATCTATAAGGAAGTGACATTGGATTCCATGCATTACCTTTTTGAGGACTACGGAAATTTAAAAGAATGATATCATATCCTTTTTTTCTTAAAAGTCCACCAGTTTTTTCATATAACTCACCCTTAGGGTCAGTAAGAATCATTGATTCTCCCTTTTTTGCTAAAACTTTAATAGATGGGAAAATAGTACTAACTGTTTTACCTGATCCAGTAGCACCAATAACTAATGTATGATATTCACCATCATCTACCCAAAGTCTTCCATTTTTACTTATTAAAGGAATTCCAGCATGTTCTGAATGTGGGGCCTTAGGATCTACTTCATATAAAACAGATTTCATTTCTCTCTCTTTAGCCCATCTACTATATCCTTTGTCCTTTTTGTTTAGAGAAAATCCAAAACCATCTTCTCTTTCAAAAAAATAAGAACTAACACTGATAAATAGACCAATTAAAGCAAGTATATAAAATGTAATTGTTGGTACTATATGTTCAGGTGCAAAAGCAGGAAATGGATTTATACCAAAAAAAGTCCCTTCTTGGGCTAAACTTGTTAAATTTAAAACTCCAAGCGCTATTATAAATAGTAAAAATATTGCAAATACTATGAATATTAAAATGTCTTGTGGTTCTGCTCTAAATTTTAATTTCAAGATGACCCCTTCTTTCTGAGTAATCAAATATATTATAAACAATAATAGGTTAATTTACAATTAATTATTATTAGAATCGTACACCTTTTATCGCTCTATAATAATATATAATTACAAAAATCGCAAATATTATTATCATTATTATTCCAATGACAGTTATAAATGTATTCATTGTAAAATAATTAAATAGTTTTAAAATATTTAAAGTATAAAAACTACTTGTTTTATATTCTAAAGAAATACCATCAAAACCTTCGTCTATATTCCAAGTATAAGTATTATTGTTTTCATCAACATAATTTGCGTTATGATTAAGTACTTTATACGGAAGCGATATAGAAATTGTTGATCCATAATAATCTTCTATTCCGTAATCATATTTACTTTTAACAGTTTCTAAGCTTATTATCTTTTTATTTTTTTTAATATTTACATTCTCAAATAGTATTTTAATTGCATTAGATTTATCAACATAATTGTTAATATCTTCATATCTATTATAAACTGATGCTGTTACACTATCATCTTTATATTCAATATTATCTGCTTTAACTTCTAAATTGTCTAAATAAGATAGTGTAGCTTTCTTTAATATTTCTTTTTCAATAGACTCTACATTAAATATTTCTTTTACATAAGTTTTATCATTAACATTTTCTTCTACACTACCATCAAGCATTATCTTTGCATCATAATTAAATGTGCATCCAGTTAAAAGAAAAGTAATAATTACTAATAATATAATATTTCTCTTTTTCATATTGCACCTCTATTGATCAAACCTATCTAGATTATACATTTCTATAACAGACTTATAAAAATCACAAGTACTTCTATTAGGGTTTGGAGTATAACCTTGTAAGAAAGATCTATAGCATTCTATGTCATTATTATTCTTACATTCAGGATGATATAAGTAAACAAGATTTGCATAGTCTTCAATACAATCTTCAAGACTATTATATTTTCTCATATCTTCAACAGTACCAATTACATTACCATTAGAATCCCATTGAGTAACACTACTATTTGCACATTTTTGAGGATTTTTTGACCAAGTAGATGTTTGATCGGAAATTTTTTTACCCATATCATAGTTAATTCCTAAAACATTATTACATGAATTAGTTAGAGTATTACCATCTGAATTCTTAGTCTTTGGTGTGTGCATCCATCCACTTTCTTGGATAATTTGAGCAATTATAAGAGAATTTTTAATACCATATTTAGAATGTTGTGCATTTTGTACTATTTTACCTACTTTTTCAATCCATTCTTGTTGTGCTGCTTTATCTCCGTTATATGCTCTATCTCCTAAAGCATTAAAATCTTTTGCTTGAGTACCACCACCGGATGATGAACAAGTAAGTCCACTAGATGATTCTCCTGATGTATTTGAAAGTCTCTTTATTTCGATAGTATCTGCATAAAAGAATTTTAAAGTTTCTTCGAATTTCCACTTTTTATCATATGAATACCATACATTTGCCCATTGACTCATTCCACGACCATGTCCACCAGCTATTCCTTGCCATGAAGTTGGTATACTTACTTCATGAGTCTCACTTGATGGAATTTTTTGATAATTACAGTTTCTTTCACTGTTACAATGGCTAGCTCTACAAGAAGAACTACCTCCACAGAAAGAATCATATTCAGCAGATATTATTTCTCCATTATTAGTTATTACTAAACCTTCTGTTTCTTTTACAATAGAAGTAATAAAAGGATCATTAGTTGGCTTAAACACTTGATCTTGATCACTATTTCTAATTGTATTTTGACAACCGTTAGTTCTATTAATAGTATATGATCTAATAGCTATTGCAAAAGCTTTAGTTGCTTCTTTAACAACTTCTTCATTTGCTTTTAGTCCTCCAGGAAGATTTATACTAATATAAGTTGGAGGAGCTTCAGCATTAATAACACCAGCAACATAATCTTCTAAAGAGTAAGTGCCACCATATTGACCTGATGAATTAGCAAGGACAGTAACGCCTTTACATTCTTTATATATAGTTCCATAATTATTTTCATTACAAGAATTAGCTCTTGTATCCAAACTTTTTAAATATCTTGCATATAAATAAATATAATCTAATACTTCATCAGCTGCTTTGTAATATTGATCAGGATTATCTCCATTTTTAGTTAAATTACCAAAATATTCTGGATAATAATTGTTGAAAAAATTCTCATCTAACATATTCCAATAAAAAGCACTTCCAGATTCTTCATCATCTAGAACTCCTTGTTTATATGATACTTTATAAGAACCACCTTCACCATTGCAGTCATAATTTTTTTCCTTAGCAGATGCAGATGTTGTAAAATATGTCATTCCATCATCATCATTACTAGCAATTTCTCTATAATTATCACTCGGCATATCACATGATGAATTATTAACAATTTGATATTTTGCTAAGATTTCTGCAAAATTCTTAATAACTGTTGTAGATTTAGTACCATCGTCAGATTCAACATTTACATAGTTAAAAGCACCACTACTATTGTTTTGATAATAGTGATTGTTCATAAATACAGTTAATGCAGATATAATTAGATATTTATTAACACTTACTCCATATTCGGACTGTATACTTTTTTCAACTTCTTCTACTGCTTTATATATTTGTGTATACTTTTCATTTTCATCCATTTTATCTATAGCATATTCCATACCATCAGTAGTTTTTACTAGAAAAGCTATTATAATAACAAAAACATAAAAACATCCTAAAAAAGTTGCTGCACCTATATAAAACCATTTGCTTTTAAATGCTTTTTCAATAAGTACACTTCCACCAACAGTAACTGATTCAACTTTGGCAGTTCCTGTTTCAGTAATAGTTGCATCATGAAGTCCATATTCTTGATCTTCGTATTCAACTTGAGCCTCATCTACTTCGGTCTCTTCCTCTTCAAGTTCTTCTTCAAGTTCTTCATCATCCATACTATCACCTCTATTCTAATAAAATTATATCAAAAAAAAAGTGATTTTAAAACTTTAAAATCACTAATTATTATTATATTATTTTTGATTCTATAGTCCTCCACCAGAACCAAATGAAGCTAACTCTTCTGGAGTTACTATTACGTTGATACGCATACGTCTATTACCACAAACAAACAGTGCTTCACCTTGATTGTAATGCTTGATACTTTCTTTCTCGTTATCATTTAAGTCAACCAATTTACCTAAATCATCAGCAGCTTGTTTCTTAAGCCCCATGATTAAATAGTAAGAAGCGTTATCAAATATTGCTTTACCTTGCATAATTACGTTTGGAGCAGCAAAGTCTGATGGTTGTTGAGTAATGATTATAGTACCAGTATTATATTTACGAGCACGTCTTTGTACTTGAGCTAAGAAGTCAGCACCTAAACTATTTTGATCTCCTAATAATACGTGTGCCTCATCAATCATCATTACAGTATCAACGTTTCTATCAAGACATAGTCCCCATGCATACTTTAAGATATTGAAGAATAATGCATTCTTAATATTTTGTTCTGCATTCATTAACTCTTTAATATTAAATGTAATGAAATCACTATTATGAGTAATAGTAGTCTTACCATCAAAGTAATACTTCAAGTCATT
This sequence comes from Bacilli bacterium, assembly GCA_017541325.1. Lineage (GTDB taxonomy): Bacteria > Bacillota_I > Bacilli_A > RF39 > UBA660 > RUG11788. The sequence continues at coordinate 7,900 of JAFXZI010000005.1, read as the reverse complement.
TGTAAGAGGTCTAATCTTTAACTCTAACTTTTCCATTGTTTCTCTTTCATGAGTATGTTCTGGCATAGCAACTATTCTACTTTTTACAGTTGCATATACATCAGAGAAAGTTGGGAAATCATTAGCAGTAAAATGATAGAAATCTTTATCAAAATCTATTCCAAATCTACGATATGTATCTTGTACAATTTCAGAGAATATTGTTAATGTATCCTCTTCCATAGATGGATCATAATATTTCATAAATGCTTTTAAGAATTGTAAAGTTCTTGTTAAAACTGTATATCCTAAACCTTGTTTAATTTCATCTTCATCAGCATCAATAACTATTTGTAAAGGGTTAATCATACCGAATTCTCCACCTTTACCTAAGTCAATAGTATCTCCACCAAAGGCTTTAGTCATTTCCTCTAATTCGTTTTCTGGGTCAATTGCAACAATTTGACAACCATTACGGATATGATTACGAAGTAATAACTTAGCAGCAGTAGATTTACCTGATCCAGAAGTACCTAATAGAATTAAGTTAGCATTATTACGGTTGTTTTCTTTCTTAATTTTATACAAGAATTGATTAAATAAGATTACTCCTCCAGAGAAATCAACTCCGATTAATGCAGAAAGTCCAGGATCTTTAATACTATCGAAGATAAATGGATACATAGCAGCAATTGTAACTGAAGGAATTGGAGTTCCTACACGATCCTCTAAATCTTGTTTAGGGAATATTGGAAGCATAGATTTAAGAACCTTCTCTTGTTCAAATCTAAGTGCTACAGCACGAAGTTCCATTGCTTCTAAGTAGTTTTTAACATTAACTTTTCTAAGTTCTAGTTCTTCTTTAGTATCAGCAGTAATCATAATATGCATTTGAAAGTCAAAAATACGGGCTTGACTACCAGCAAGCATAGATACGAAATACTCTAAAGATTCATAGTCTAATCTAATACTTTCTTGACGAGTACGATCATGTTCTTCTTGATATTTTGTTTTTAAATCAACAATTTGTTTATTTAACATTTTTGAAATTGTAGAAAATGGTACTGGAATATGCTTAATAACAATCTTTATACCAGACATATTTGTAAGCGTTGACAAATATCCTGGTGCGATAAACTTAGGATAAGATACAACTGTTAATATTGTTGCATATTTATCACTTATAAAGAAATCGCTTGCATTAAAGTCCAAACTTTTTGGTGCAATTTGTGATTTAAATGTGTTACTCATAGTGCCACCACCGTTCCGAAATCAGTTGTTTGTCCACCATTCAAGAAGTTATCAAGAATGATTCTTAAATCTTCATTAGTAGTTTGACTTGATGTAAGTCCACATGCTGATAAAGCATTAATTAAAGCCCTGATTCTCTTTTGAATTTTATCCATATCATTTTCTTTAAACAAAATATAATATTCTGTATCAACTACATTATTATTCATGAAACTATTACCTTTTTGAATATCTTCTGTAATAAGTTTTCTTACTGCAGGTGATTGTGTTTGATTATATTGAAGTTGTAATTGAGACATATAAACAGATATATCTACCGGTCTATCAGCAACTACTAACCAAAATTCATAATCAATTTGATTGTAGAAATTCTTTAAGTTATTGATAATTCCCATTTGAGAATCAGCATCTAAGATAAAGATATTTCTTGGAGTTATTTTTACTCCAGTAACCTTTAGATTGTTATCTAGAACAATCATTCCATTAGTTATACTTTGTACTGGAACCCAGCTTTCGGTAGACTTTATACTACCTGTCACGTTTTTCTTCGCCACGATCAGCACACCATCCTTTCCATACATATGTATACGATTGCTTTTCTTTTACAAATTTCATCATACATTGAATAAATACCAATATATTATGTTGATATGGTATTGGTAATACTAAGAATCCAGTTATTAATGCTGGAAGCATTACCGCAATTGCAACTGATATTTGTGTTAAACTATTTTGAGCTGCAAACAAACCAATCAATGTTAAAAAACAACCTCCGCCAAATAGCCCTAAATCAAATGGTCTAAATATACCCATTATTAATTTACCTTTATTGGCATTAGCAGGAATCAAATAATTGTTTTCCATAATTTCACCTCTTAACCATTATTTTGATTTGATGTTCTTTCACTTCTTCTTGCTTCTATTGTAGAACCACCAACTCTAACTTCTTCCGTTGATGCCCCAACTCCTATAGAAGTTGAAGTGTTTTTATTTACATTAGCGCCAGTTTCTGCAGCAATTTTCTTTCTTGCTCTATGAACTGGACCGCCACCGCTTCCAGATTTTTCATAACTAGCTCTAGTTGTTTGATAATTACTTTCGGCTTCTTTCGCTCTAGATGCTTTCGTTTGCCAATCATTATAAGCAGTTGTTCTTCGATTATTATAATCTTGAACTGACTCACCTTCTTGTGGTCCTGCTGCAATTAAATTACGATAATTACCTTCGGCTTCGTAAGCAAGATTTTGAGCTTGTTGCCATGTCGTTCTAGCATTTTCTAAGCTAGAATCACTTATATTTGCTTTAGATGATTCTGCTCTTAATTTAGAATTACTTGATAGATTTTGAAGATTGGCAAGAATTCCACTTTTTGAATTTCCTCTGCTTCCATCTCTAGCAAGTCCATTCTCTCCAAAACTAGAACTTCTTATTGAAGCATTTCCTTTAGCAAGGGCATTTTGATATCCAGCACTAGCTCCTTGAACACCTCCAGATATTGCTCCTCTAAGTCCTTGTCCTGATATTGCTCCAGAAATAAGTCCAGATCCAAATCCGCTTATTCCACCCGCAACACTTCCAAGGAAGTTTCCTTCATCTCCATCTCTTATTCCAAATATCTTTCGAATAAATTTTGGAGCTTGTTGAGCAAATATTAATAATCCTACAATTAAAAATACTTTCAAGTACATAAGTCTCAACGGATTAATTTTAGATCCTTCTGCACTTTCCCATGTAACAAATAAACTATTATTATTTAATTCTGTTACAAAATATAGGACTAAATATACTAATGATAACTTTATAAATATATCAGCAAATGTAATAGTTAATTCTTTTAACCAACTTTGGAAAGGACTATCTCTTCCATTTGATGGTGCTATGCTTCCTATTATTGGAATAGGTGCAAGCATTTCTAAGATTAACATTTTAAATAACCTAATTGCAATATCTAATGTTAAAGAAAGTAAAAGTCCAAGTATTACCATTCCAACAATCGTTGATAAGAAGAACCTATATTCATAACTATATCCCGTTACTCCGTCTCCTAGTAAAGGAATATCTATATAGTTCGTATCATTTACATGTTGGACAAAATCGTCCAGATCTTCTATTTCTTTAGCTCCATTAATTGATGCAAATTCATCACTGGCTTTTTCCGAGTAATACGGATGGAAAAATGCCTGGAGAACCGTTACTGCCATTTGATTAGAATTTTTGGTAACCGTCTCTGTAACTTTTTCAACGTTTTTACCTAAAAGAACTCTAGGTAAAACTGGTAGAAAAGCTTTTTGAGCTCTATATAAGAAACCAAATATTGTAGGTAACATTATTAGTAAAGCAATCATTGCAATTGTCTTTCCTACTAAATTCCTAATTCCTCTTTCTCTATCAGTCATCTGTTCTGGATTAATCATATAATTAATCAGAGTAATTGATATTCTAAATAACATAAATATTCCTAAAAGAACATATAATTTATTTCTAACTTGACTAACTATATTAATATTAGTTCTAAGTTCTGATATATCAAATATTCCTTGAGTAACCCACTCGATAGATGAATAGATAAAGTAATCAATTGAGCAAAATAGATTACGTATAAAATTGTTAAAGAAATCTTTTGTCACAATTAATCCCTTCCTTTATTCTTCGTTTGTTTCCACCCCACACATTGGATCATTTACTAAGTTCAGTGCATTATTAACTGCATCTATTCCTAATATTAAACTTATTATTAACGGAACAAAGAATACAAGTGCTGCAGCTATAAATCTTTTAGCAACTCTACTTGTTGCAACCTTCATAGCATTTTCATCATCAGATCCTACAACTCCCGCAAAATCTATTATTGATAATACAATTAGTAAAATAGGTACTCCTATTCGAATATAGTTAACTACTTCACTAATTAAATCAGCAGCATCTGTTGTAAGAATTGCATCGCACCCTTCAGCATATGTAATGCTTCCATTAAAAATTACAAAAAATAATATAAATATAAATATGAGTTTTTTCTTCATATGTTCCACCTACTATATCATATTAATTATACCAAAAAGCAAAAAATAGTAAAACACTTTTTACTACTATTTTTCAATTATTTTATCAAATACATGTGAATTAAATTTTTTATCTTTAATCATTTCTATTTCTTCTTTATAAGGAGCATTGCTTCCTAAATAAGGAGTTTCTAGTATTTTTGGAATGTTTTCTAGTCTAGAATCATATATTACATTAATTAAATTATCAAATCCAATAGTACCAAAGCCAATATTTTCGTGTCTATCTTTATGAGAAGACAAAGGATTTTTACTATCATTTATGTGTATACACTTTACAAAATTAAGTCCAATTTTAGAATCAATTTCATCAAGAATACTAGAAAAATTACTTATTTCATATCCAGCATCATTTAAATGACATGTATCTAGGCATATTCCTATCTTTTCTTTATATTCTACTCCTTCTATTATTTTTTTTATTTCATCAATAGTTTTACCTACTTCAGTACCTTTTCCAGCCATAGTTTCAAGTAAAACTGTTACATCATAAGAGTTTTTTAAAATCTCATTTAAAGCAGAAATAATATTCTCTATAGCAATATCTTCTCCAAGTCCAACATGACTTCCTGGATGAAGAACTAAATAATGCATATTTAGTAAATGACATCTAGATAATTCTTCCTTAAGAAATCTCTTTGAGAACTCGTATTTATCAGGTTCTTTATTATTAGCAAGATTAATAATATAAGGTGCATGGACTATGACTTTAGAAGGATCTATTCCATATTTATTCATTAATTCAAATGCTTCTTTAGTTTTTTCAGTATCTATTTTACTTCTATTAGTGTTTTGAGGTGCACCAGTATAAAACATAAATGTTGTAGAACCATAACTATGAGCTTCTTCAACACTTCCAACTAATTGATCTTTATTTGTAAAACTAACATGACTTCCAATTAATAACATAATATTCACCAATAGAATTATATCAAATAAAAAAGATTTAGGAAAACCTAAATCTTAAATATTAATTCATAAATTAATGTTCATGAACAGCATCTGTTGCTGTTGAAACTTTTGCAGAATCTACATTACAAGCTTTATCTGTTGAACCAGCAGCAATTTCAGATGGTTCTTTTAAAACTTTAATTGTAGTAACTCCAGCAATACTACCATTTACTAGAATAGAATCTTTCTTAACAGTAGTTGGGTTTTCAAGATCTGATCCTGAAGTATTGATTGCATCACTCTTAGTTAAAGGCATACCATATCCTGCTTTATCATAGAATGTAAAATAATAATCATAGCTAAAGTTAGTTGGATTATAGTGAACAGCTACATAAGTAACATTCCAATCTCCAAATGGATTAGTTCCACCTTTTTCAAGTGCGATACAAGAGTTAGCTTCAACGTTACTTACTGGAATATAATATATAACTGATGAATCTGATAATGCACCAAATTCGTTATTATTTACTGCAGTAGTAGTTGCTGTAATAAAACTATCAATACTGTTTATTAATGTTTTCTTTCTTGATTGAGTAATATATCTAGTTACTGCTGGGATAGCGATTGTCATTAACAATCCTAAAATAACGATAACTGCTAATAACTCAATTAATGTAAATCCTTTCTTATTTAATTTCATTTAATTTCCCTACCTTTCTTATCTTATAATTAAATAGTATCATAACTTTTTTTCTAATTCAATAATATTTATTTATTATTTTACACAAAAAAAGAATTAGTAAACTAATTCTAATTTAATACACCATCTACATATAATGTCCTTGTTCCAATTAATGGATCAGTATTTATAATACTTAGTTTATTTGCAGCTGCTCCAGCAGTTTTTATATAGCTATACTTGTCATCACTACTTAAATTTCCTACTTCAGTTAAATCAATACCTCTCCATTGATTATATACTTGTGGATTGCATGTTCCACCGTCATTACTACAAGATACTAAGTGAACATAATATTTCATATTTCCTGATACATTAAGCACAAGAACAAAAGATCTATTCTTATCATAAGGCGCTCCATATGGATCATTAACTATGTTATTAGTATCTAAATACCCTAAAGTAATAATAGATGCAGTTGAATCATTTTGAGGAAGTTCTAATGATCTATCTGTTTTTAATTTAGATTTAACTAGCGAAACAAAAGTCTTACCATTTTCTAAATAAGTAGTTCTATTATGTTTATCAATCATTGATAAAGTATTTGGAATAGCAATAGTCATTAAAAGTCCTAATATAACAACTACAGCTAATAATTCGATTAACGTAAATCCATTTTGGTTTTTCATAAAATCACCTATCCTAATATATAGTATAACTTTTTTTATGAAAAAATAAAATAGTAAAGATTCACTTTACTATTTTTGTAACATATTTAATAAATTAACTTTAAACATATCTTTTTCTGGATTAGTTTTAGAAATCATAACACCTTTATAAGTATTAAGTTCTGCTCTATGTCCTTCATCTAATATACCTTCAGGAGTAATATTAGTTAAAAGAATGATGTTTTTATCTTCATAAACAGTATAATGTAATTTAATTTCTCCATGAACTTTAGCAAATAAATCATCAGTTGGCAATTTTAATTCGTAGTTTTTTGTTTTCTCTTTTTTATTTACAGAGACTAATTCACCAAGAAATTCACCATTACGTAATTCTGGATAATATTCAAACGTTAATTTTTTATAAGCAAGCATGTTATATTTTCTAACTGTTCTTTCTTTCTTTCTAAAATCATTTTCATTTAAATATTCAAATATGTAAGATTGTTTCATGTAATTCAACCCCCTAACACTATAGGTAATTTACAACCCCTTTTTAAATTACCCCACTTTATCTCAATGTGTATACATTATAACATACATGTATAATTTTGTCAACACCTCAATTGTTATATTGACTTTATCACAATTTTGTGCATATAAAAAATAGTTTTATTTACAAAAAAAAGATGTAATTATTTACATCTTTTTATTATTTAATATGATGTTGCCGCTACCATTTCGTGGAAATCGTAACATCCTTCAGTTTTTGGTTTAATTAAAGCATTCATTAAATCTTCGTTTGATTCATATTGAGTAACCGCAGCATCTGCTAATGCATCACATGCAGCCCATTCTTCATCTGTTATTTCTTCACCATTGTTTTGTTTTTCATCTAATGCGTTATAACAAGCATCTATTGGTTCCCATCCACCTTTAATAAATTGGTTAATTTGAGGTAGATCATCATTTTTAGCTGCATAATCACTAAACTTCATTCCTGGTGTATATTTATAATAAGCTACTTCTGTATCTAATTCAGTTTGACCTCTTACAGTAACTCCATTTAAAGAATTATTTGGAGTTTTCTTATATACACAGAACTCAGATTCTTTTTCAATAACAATCTTTGTATTCATTGTAATTGTGATTTCTTTTAATGCATTTACTGTTGGTACTAATACTAATAATGCTCCTAATGTTATTACTAAGTATTTTGTTTGTCTGTTTTTGACCATTACAAATCCTACTACTACTATTAATGCTAGTACTACTCCTATTACTACCATTTCTTCTCTTCCTGTTGTTGGATTGTCTTCTTCTCTTAGTACTCCGATTGCCATATCATTCTTTTCTTCATATGTTCCATCTGCTTT
>JAFXZI010000004.1 GCA_017541325.1 Bacilli bacterium | reverse complement strand
AAATCCTCGTGTCGATGGTTCGATTCCATTCGGAGCCACCATTTTTAATTGAATATAATTAATATAAATGATTGTGATTTCGTAATCATGCGCTCGTAGCTCAGCTGGATAGAGTGTTTGGCTACGAACCAAAAGGTCAGGGGTTCGAATCCCTTCGGGCGCACCATCGAGATGTGGCTCAATTTGGTAGAGCACTTGGTTTGGGACCAAGGGGTTGCAGGTTCAAATCCTGTCATCTCGACCATATAGTTAAATAAGACTTATACTAGAATTAGTATAAGTTTTTTATTTGCAACCACCAAAAACGGCGTGTCCGGACATATGTGGCCCACCTGCTATAATACTTTCTTAAACATTTCCTCTAAATCATCATTAAAAACATCAAAACTGATTCCACGGTTATATGTTTGACCAAGCAATTCCCCATCTTTATGTAAACCAATCTTAAATGAAATTCTTATTTTTCCCTTTTTCATCAATTTAATAAAATGATAAAAAGATTTAAACTTATAAACGTTGATTTGATCATATCTAATATATTTTGCTTCTTCTTCTTTTTCTTCATATTTTATAACTGCTAGAAATGTTAATTTTTTATATAATCGTTCTTGAATTAACGCATAAGGCCAATGAACATTTAAATCTAATTCGTTTTTTTCATAATCTTGTATACATAATTCAATTCTTTTCATTCTATCATTTACATTAATACTAATATAATTATTTCCACATTTTTTAATTTCATTAGCATATAATGAAACATTAAAAACTTTATAATCTGGATAATCTCTATCAGGATATCCTAGTTTATTGAGAATAATTTCTATAGCATCTCCTTTTTGAGCTTTTGGATTTATATTTAGTAAAGATAATTTTCCAGTTCCGTTTTTCTTTTGAGTTTTGATTTCTATTCCTTCATAGTCTGGTAAATCCAAATAATTTTCTTTTATTCCAAGTAATGTTTCAAATGTATAACCAGAACCATTAAAACCACTTTTAAAAGTCTTGATCCATCCTCTATCTTTAATATCTAGAAATTTTATATATAAGTCTTCTATGTTTTGAGTCATATTTATCACCTGATAATATTATTATTACCAAAAACAATAATTCCTAATAAAATTGACAAAAATGTAATATAAAAATATAATCTAGTTATATATGTTATCAAGAGTGGACGAGAGAATCGGCTTTATGACTCCACAGCAACCTTTTAAGTTAGGTGCTAAAACCGACAAAGTATTACTTTGGCTGATGATTATAAACTAATACTACTAATCTCTGCCAAAAAGCAGAGATTTTTTTGATTAACATATATGAATATATAAATAATCAAGGAGGAAAAATGAAAAAACTATTTACTTCAGAAAGTGTTACTGAAGGACATCCAGATAAATTATGTGATTATATTTCAGATAGTATTTTGGATGAATTATTAAAAAAAGATAAGAAAACAAGAGCAGGAATTGAGTGCTGTGTTGGAAAAAACAAAGTTTTTATTACAGGGGAAATATCATCAAAAGCAAAAGTTGATATAGAAAAAATAGTAAGAAAAGCCATCAAAGAAATTGGTTATTTTGGAGATTGTGATATAGACTATAAAAAATGTGAGATAATAATAAACACTTCAATACAATCACCTGATATTGCTCTTGGAGTAAATAATTCTAATGATGATGAAACATCCGAAGGAGCTGGAGATCAAGGAATGATGTTTGGTTATGCATGCAATGAAACGAAAGAATATTTACCACTTGGATTAGTTATTGCTCATGATTTAACAAAAAGATTAGCAGAAATTAAAAAAAATAAAATAATAAAAGGAATAGGAGCGGATGGTAAAAGTCAAGTAACAGTTGAATATGATGGAGACAAAATAAAAAGGATAGATACAATTATTGTATCGGTTCAACATAAAGATAATAAATCCGTAGAAAAATTAAGGGAAGAAATAAAAGAAAAAGTTATCAAAGAAGTTGTTCCAAAAAAATATGTTGATAATAAAACAAAAATATTAATAAATTCGACGGGAAGATTTGTAATAGGTGGTCCGATGGGTGATAGTGGATTGACGGGAAGAAAAATAATAGTTGATACCTATGGTGGATATGCTCATCATGGTGGTGGTGCCTTTTCAGGAAAAGATCCAACTAAAGTAGATAGATCTGCATCTTATATGGCTAGATTTATTGCTAAAAATGTTGTTGCAAACGGATATGCCAAAAGGTGTGAAATTCAATTATCTTATGCAATTGGAGTTGCAAAGCCAATTTCTATTTTTGTAGATTGTTTTGGAACAAATACAATTCCAGAGGATGAAATATTAAAAAAGATCAATGATAATTTTAATCTTACTCCAAGAGGAATTATAAATAGTTTAGGTTTGGAAAATCCTATATATAAGAAAACAACAAATTATGGTCATTTTGGAAAATCTTACCTACCGTGGGAAGAAATAATAAAAATATAAATAAAAAGTGCTATAATTTAAAGTGGTGATTCTAATGTATAGAAGTACATATGTAAATATTTATTTAAGCAATATAAAAAACAATGTTAAAAAAATTATTGAAAAACACAAGGAATATAATAATTATATTGGAGTTGTTAAAGCAGACTCATATGGGCATTGTGACAATAAAGTAGTAAAAGCCATTATTGATGGAGGATGTAATTATTTAGCGGTTGCCACTTTAGACGAAGCTTTAGAAATTAGAAATGAATTTAAAGATATACCAATTTTATGTTTGGGATTAATAAATGAAGAATATATTGATATTTGTTTAGAAAATGATATTACAATTACAGTAGATGATTATCAATATGTTAAAATGATTTCTAATAAAAAAATAAAAGTGCATATCAAGATTAATACTGGAATGAATCGATTAGGTGTAAAAACAAAAGAAGATTTTAATAAAATATACAATGAAATAATTAATAGTAGCCTAATACTTGAAGGTATTTATACACATATGTATAATCCTGATGATAAATTAATAACAAAAAAGCAAGAAGAAACATTTGAACATATCGTAAGTGATATAAACTTAAATGATATTAAAATGATTCATTTAGGAGCTAGTCAATATACTCTAAATTATCCTAAAAAGAAGTATGTTAATACTTGTAGGTTAGGAATAATTATATATGGATTGGTAGAAAATGATTTAAATTTAAAATCTACTTTTAGTTTAGAAAGTGAAGTAATAAAAATTAATACTTTAGATAATGAATCTGTTGGGTACGATGGTAAATATAAAGCAACTAATAAGGAACTTATTGCGGTTGTTCCAATTGGATATGCAGATGGAATAATAAGGAAAAACACTGGAAGAACAGTATTTATTAATAATAAAGAATATCCAATAGTAGGGAATATATGTATGGATATGATGTTTGTTAAAATAGATGAAAGTGTTTCAGTTCATGATAAAGTAATAGTTTTGAAAGATATAGATCATATTATAGAAGTTTCTAATTATCTTGAGACAATTCCATATGAAATAATATGTTCTATTTCAAAAAGAGTTCCTAGAATTTATTTAGAGGAAAGCGAAGAGAATAATAAATAAGTGTTGACGATGTTGTCAACACTTTTTTGTTGACGAAGTTTTTGCGTTATGTTAAAATATTTAAATTGTGTGAACGAACTAATATAAATATTATGGAGAAAGGATTTTATGAAAGAAATATTATTATTAAAAGAAACTGATGCAGAATATATATCAAAATTAGTTAGAGAACATTTTTTAACATATAGTAATAATAGATTTGTTTCATCTATATATTTGTCTGCATATAGTGATGATAAAACTGGTGCTCCTACTATAGAAATGACTTTAGTAGCAGATTGGTTTAAATCTTATAATGCTCCAAAAACCGTTATGGGTTATTTTCTTTGTCCAAAAGAATCTGAAGAAAAAGATTATCTTGCACCTATGTATGTTTTGTCGATGGCTGATGTTAAAAAATATAAAAAAGTATCTGAAGATGGTCCATCTAGTGAAAACCAAGATGTTCTTGATGATTTACAAAAATCTTCTTGCATCTTATTAGATAAAGATGGCATATGTAGTAAGATACTTAGTTTTGATAAAAATGGTTTTGATAGTAATAACGGAAGAGCAAAAACTATTCAATCATTTAATCAAGGATAAATAATAAAAACTATATCTATATAGTTTTTATTTTTTTTGATATAATAAAAATATGGAGGAATACTTATGTATATTAATGAGAAAATTTTAGTAGGAAAAGGTGAAAATCACGAAGCATATTTATTACCTAAAATGGCCAATAGACATGGTCTTATAACAGGAGCATCTGGTTCTGGAAAAACTGTTACTTTAAAGGTTTTAGCAGAAAGTTTTTCATCTGCAGGAGTTCCAGTATTTTTAGTTGACGTTAAAGGTGATTTGGCAGGTATGCCATTTATTGATGAGAATAATGAAAATGTTAGTGGAAGAGTTGAAAAACTTGGATTAGAAGGATGGGAATATAAAAAATTTCCAACAGCATTTTTCGATGTAAATGGAGAAAAAGGACATCCAATTAGAACGACTGTTTCATCAATTGGAGCAAGACTTTTATCAAGAATGCTTGATTTATCAGATGTTCAAGAAGAAGTATTAGGTGTAGTTTTTAAAATATCAAATGATGAGAATTTAGAGTTAATCGATTTAGGTGACTTAGATGATATGCTTAGTTATGTTGATGAAAAGAAAAAAGAGTATTCACAAACTTATGGAAACATTTCTGGACAAACAATAACATCAATAAAAAGAGCGGTTATTAATCTTCGTGAAGCTGGAGGGGATTTATTCTTTGGAAAACCTGCTTTCGATATTAAAGATTTTATGAATTGGGGAGAAAGTGGATATGGATATATCAATATTTTAGATGCTCAAACATTGTTTAAGACACCAACTACATATGTTATTATGCTTTTGTGGTTATTAAATACTTTATATAATGAAATGCCTGAAGTTGGTGATTTAGATAAACCAAAATTAGTATTCTTTTTTGATGAAGCTCATTTAATTTTCTCTGAGATGAAAGAAAACGTTGTTAAACAATTAATTCAAATTGTTAAGTTAATTAGATCTAAAGGAATAGGATTATATTTTATTTCTCAATCTCCATCTGATATTAATGATGAAGTTTTATCTCAATTAGGAAACAGGGTACAACATGTTCTTCGTGCTTATACTAAAACTGATGAAAAGAGTATAAAAGCAGCTGCAGATGGATTTAGAACAAATCCTAAATTTGATACAGTAGAAGCAATTAAGGAATTAGGAACAGGAGAAGCTTTAGTATCTTTCCAAACTGAACATGGTGAACCATCGGTTGTTGAAAAAGTAAAAATATTACCACCTCAAAGTAGAATGGGAACAATTACTGATAGTGAAAGAGAACAAGTAATTAAAGCTGGAAGATTATATGGCAAATATGATACTTTAATAGATGATCATTCTGCATCAGAAAAAATAAAAGCAAAAAGAGAAGAAATAGCTAAAATAGAAGAAGAAAAAGCAGCAGCTATTCAAGCAGAAAAAGAAGAAAAAGCAGCAGCTATTCAAGCAGAAAAAGAAAGAAAAGAAGAGGAAAAAGCTAAAAGAGAAGCAGAAAGAGCAGAAGAAAAAGCAAGACGTGAGGCTGAAAAAGCTAAGAAGAATGATCCTTTATATAAGATTGGAAAGAAAGCAGAAAATAAAGCAGTTAATAAATTATTAGATAAAGGATTAAATAAATTGTTCAAAAAATTTTTTAAGTAGACTATATGTCTACTTTTTTTTATGCTATAATTCGTTTGAGAGGTGATAATATGAAAAGATTATTATCAGGAATAAAACCTACTGGTGATTTAACATTAGGAAATTATATAGGAGCACTTAAACATTTTAATGAAATGCAAAAGGAATATGAAACTTTTGTTTTTGTTGCTGACTTGCATGCGTTAACAATATATAATGATCCAAAAGTGTTACATAAAAAAATTAGGGATCTAATTGCGGTTTATTTAGCTTGTGGATTAGATCCAAAATATACTACTTTATTTATTCAATCTGAAAACGTATATCATGCAAATTTAAGCTGGGTTTTTGAATGTAATACTTATATGGGTGAAGCAGCACGTATGACTCAATTTAAAGAAAAAAGTAAAAATAATGAAAATGTAACTGTTGGTTTATTTACTTATCCTATGTTGATGGCTAGTGATATATTATTATACGATGCGGATGTAGTACCGGTTGGTATTGATCAAAAACAACATGTTGAGCTTGCAAGAAATATTGCTGAAAGATTTAATAATAAATATGGTGAAACATTTAAAATCCCAGAACCTGTTATACCTAAAACGGGAGCAAAAATATATGACTTACAAGATCCTACAAAAAAAATGAGTAAGTCTGATGACAATAATAAAGGGTGCATAATATTACTTGAAGATCCAGAAATTGCTAGAAAAAAGATAATGAGTGCGGTTACTGATAGTGAAATGTCTATTAAGTTTGATCCAGAACATAAACCAGGAGTTAGTAATTTATTAACTATTTATTCTTCGTTAAAAAACATTTCAATTCAAGATGCTGAAAAAGAGTTTGAAGGATCAAATTATGGTACTTTCAAAAAAAGAGTTGCGGATGTTGTTGTTGAACTATTAAATAATTTACAATCAAAATATAAAGAGGTTATTGAGGGAGATACAATAGATAAAATACTAGATGAGTCAAATAAAAAGGTTAGAGAAATTGCTAAGTCTAAAGTTGAGGAAGTATTTACTAAAGTTGGTGTTGGAAGATAATGTAAAGTAGTGTTAATTAATAACACTGCTTTTTATTTTTTATTATATAATGATGATAGGTGATTGAAATGGATGAAAAATTTGAAATAATGAAAAATGGGAAAGGTTTTATAGCTGCTTTAGACCAAAGCGGTGGAAGTAGTGGTAAAACTTTAAGATTATACGGAATAGGAGAAGACCAATATTCAACTGATGAAGAAATGTTTAATCTTATTCATGAAATGAGAGCTCGTGTTATTAAGAGTAATAGTTTTACTAGTGATAAAATACTAGGAGTAATCTTGTTTGAAAAAACAATGAATAATATGATTGATGGAGAATATACTAGTGAATATTTATGGAATAATAAACATATATTATCTTTCTTAAAAGTTGATAAAGGATTAGCAGATGAAGAAGATGATGTTCAAGTAATGAAAGATATTCCTGGTTTAGAAGAAACTTTAAAACAAGCAGTTTCTCATGGAGTTTTTGGAACTAAAATGAGATCTGTTATAAAAAGAGCAAATCCTGAAGGAATTAGAAAAGTTGTTAAACAACAATTTGAAATAGCTAATTTAATTGCATCATTTGGGCTTATTCCTATTATTGAACCAGAAGTAAGTATTGATGCACCTGATAAAGAAGAGTGCGAAAGAATTCTTAAAGAAGAAGTAAAAGATTTTTTACATATTTTACCAGAAGGAACTAAAGTTATGTTTAAGTTCACTATTCCTACAGTAGATAATTTTTATGCAGATTTAATGGAAGATGAAAAGGTAGTTAGAATTGTTGCTTTATCTGGTGGTTATACATGTGCTGATGCTTGTGATAGATTAGCTCGTAATCATGGAATGATTGCTTCGTTCTCAAGAGCATTACTAGAATCTTTAAGAGTTACAGATACTGAAGAAGAATTTGATAATAAATTAAAAGATGCTATTGATATGATTTATGATGCATCTATAAAATAAAGATAGATTATTCTATCTTTTTTATTGTATAATTATTTTAGAAAGATGGGCTATGTCAAATAATATCTATTTAGGTACATTTGAGTTGAATGGAAAAAAATATGGATCTTATGAGGTTGGAGATGTAGAATCAGGAGATATTGAGGATATAACAAATTTATTACTTAAAAGGAATAAAAATAAAGATAAATAGGGTGTGAATACTTTGAAAAAGTGGAATCTTATTCGTAAAATTACAGGAATAATTGTATTGTTGTTCTTATTAATAATACTTTACTTGTTTATTAGTAATTATTTTAGTGATGCAAAATATCCTTACCCTATGATGGGATTAGATGTCTACAATTGGTTCGATGCATTTATAGTAGAAACATCCTTGTTATTCTATATTTTAGGAATACCACTTTTAATTGATATTGTATTATTTATTGTTTCAATTATAAAAACTAGAAATAAAACAAAGTAGAGAAATCTACTTTTTATTGTTAAGGAGGCACTATGAGATTAAATATAGGAATTTATAACATTTGCCATGGAGAAGGTCTTGATAAGATTGTTGATGTTAAAAGACAAGGGACTTTTTTGAAAGAGAAGAATATAGATATATTATTAATTCAAGAAGTAGATATTAATACAGAAAGGGCAAATATTAATGAGATAGAAGAATTATCTACTAGTATTGGACATGATTATTATTACTTTGGAAAAAATGAAGACTTTTTGAATGGAGAATATGGTAATGGAATTATTTCTAAGTATGAGATAATTGAATCTAATAATTATTTAACTGATGTAGAAAAGTCACACGAAATGAGAGGGGTTTGTCATAGTAAAATTAAGATTAATAATACTGTCATAAATGCTATTTCTGTACATTTACCTGTTTTTGAAGAAGAACGAATTAAATATATTAAAAGATTAATAGAAGTTATAGAAAGTATTAAAAATGAATTGATAATCATTGGTGGGGATTTTAATACAGGAATAAAAAAAATAGGAGATCATAAATATATATATGAAAACAAAAGTGAATTTATAGAATATGATATGCTAAAAAAATATTTAATAAAACTTAATAATAGTGAAATAACATGGATTAGTGAAACTGGGAAAGCATGTATTGATACTATCTTTTATAGTAAAGAATTTAAATTAGTAGAGTATAAAAATATAGAAAATGATTATTCTGATCATTCATTACTGACGGTTTTATTAGACGTGTAGTATAATAATTTTAGAAAAGAGATGTTAAAATGGATTTATTTATTTTATGTGTAGAAATATTTTTTGCTAGAATTTGTGATGTATCTTTAGGTACATTTAAAACTTTTATGATAGTTAAAGGTAGAAAATTACTTTCTGCATTAATTGGATTTTTAGAAGTTACTATTTGGTTCTTAGTAGTTAGAAATGCTTTAAATAGTGATTCTAATAGTATTTTTATAGTCTTTGCATATGCCGGAGGTTTTGCTGTTGGTACTTATGTTGGTGGACTTTTAGCTCAAAAATTCTTAAGAGAAAAATTGGGTATAAGAATAACGATTACAAAGTCTCAATCAGAACTTGTCGATATTCTTAGAAAAAATGGGTATATTGTATCTACTATGAATGCAAAGGGATATAAGAATAATAGTAAGTTAATGATTTTTATGGAGATAGATGATAAAGAGTTACCTGATGTTGAAAAAATAGTAAAGGAATATGATCCAAATATATTTATGGTTGTTTCAGAAACTATTTATGTTCAAAATGGTCATTATAAAGATATAGTTAAGTAGGTGAATATATGAAAGATGAGAATAATTTAATAGATTTATCATTATATAAATTATTTTATTTAGTAAGTCAAAATAAAAGTTTTTCTAAAACTGCTGAACTTTTAGGTATTACTCAACCAAGTATAAGTTATAGTATAAAAAAGTTAGAGGATGAATTGGGTGTTTCACTTTTTGAAAGAGGAAATGGACTTGTTTTAACTCCAGAAGGAGAGGAATTACTTCCTTATGTTGAAGAAGCTTTAAATACACTTTATGCAGGAGAAAAGAAAGTAAGTGATTTAATAAATCTTAAAAAAGGACAAATATCTATTGGTATTCCATCTCATATTGGAGTGTTTTTATTAACAGATATAATGAAGAAATTTAATCAGGAATATCCGAATATTAGATTTAAAGTAACATGTAAACCAACTAAAGAATTGTTTAATTCTTTGAACCTTAATGAATTGGATTTGCTTATAGATTGTTCTCCTTTGGAAGATAATATTCATGACTTTATAGTTAAAAGGATAACAAAAGAAAAATGTGCCTTTGCTTGTAATAAAAAAGATAAAGATTTGTTAGATAGAGTTGTTTCTTTAAAAGAACTAAATGACAAAATGTTAATTGTACCATTAAAAACATCAAGCAATACTAAGTTTCTTACTACTGTATTCGAAAAAAGAGGATTAGTACTTGATCCTGATTTTGAAATTACTACAAGTGATATGATAGCTGAAATGGTTGATCAAGAAATTGGTGTTGGTTACTTGTTTGAAAAGACAATTGAAAAATATCCTAATTTAAGGAAGATAGATGTTGATTGTAAGCTCCCAGAATTTGATATATTTTTAATATATAAGGATTCATTATTATCAACTGCTACAAAGAATTTTATAGACTTTGTCACCAAAAGATATGATATAAAATAATTTTATAGGTATTATAAAAAGTATATAATTGATTTATACAATAAGTTAGTTATATACTTTTTGTATGAGGTGATATTTGTGAAAAAATACAATGTAGGTTGGGGGATAACTAATGCTTGTAACATGAATTGTAGATTTTGTTACAGCAAAGAAACTAGACATAGCACTAAAGATGCTACTTTAGAGGATTGGATTAAATTCATCGATGAGAATCATGAACACATTGATTCTATTAATTATGGAACAGGAGAAAATTCAATTAGTGATGATTTCTTTGAATTCCTTTTATATGTTAGAACTAACTATCCAGAGATTACACAATCATTAACATCTAATGGATATATTTCTGAAAGAGTAAGAAAAGATCCAAGATTATATGATATTTATAAAAAATGTATAGATGAAATAGATGTATCTTTAGATTTTGCAGTTCCTGAAAAACATAATCATTTTAGAGGACAACCAAAAGCATATGAATGGGCTACTAATACTTTAGAAATGTTACAAAAAGATGGAAAGAAAGCCACTATAGTATTTGTTGGATTTGAAGAAAGTATGACTCATGAAAATATAGATGGATTGTTTGCGATAGCTAAAAAATATGATGCTTTACTTAGACTTAATATTTATAGACCTGTAAGTGAAAGTTATGAAATTAATAAAGAGTTCGTTTTAAGTTATAAAACTTTAATAGATGCGATAGAATATATATATAGAAAATATAAAATAGTATCATTAAGTGATGTTTTATTAGGAAGTATTTATACAAGAGGACAAGATATAAAAGAAAATACAGGAGTAGATAGTATTAGAATTCTTGCAGATGGAAGTATTTGTCCATCAACTTATTTAATTAGTGAAGATTATAGAAGTGAATATAGTATTAGAGATAAAAATGTTTTATCTAGAATTAAATTTGAAGAGTTCGCAGAAGCACCTATTCCAAAAGCATGTGAAGGATGTGCTATAAAAGATAAGTGTCGTGGAGGAGTATATGATAGAAGAATCCTTTGGCATAAAACTTTAGAAGAAAGAGATCCATATTGTCCTTATGAAAATGATGATGATATAAATAAAGAACAATTTAAAGTACTTAAGAAAGAAAGAGTATCTGTTCATGATGGATATTTACCTACAATGTTCTTTCAAAATTAGGAGGTCTATATGTTAGGAGATTTTAAACCAGAAGTTGCTATCATTTTAAGAAGCGATGAAACAATAAAAGAATTTAATTTAAAAAGAGTTACAATTAATACATCTTTTGGACCAGTTCATAGATGTTATATTGGTAATATTTATGATGTTCCAGTACTTGTTATTTACGGAAGATTTAATGGAGAAAAAGTACCATCTAGTCAAATTAATTTTGAACAAACTATAGAAGCTGTTAAAAATTCTGGAGCAAAGAAATTAATTGGAACATTTGTAGTTGGTGGTATTAATCCAGAAATGCCTCAAGGAAGTGTATATGTTTTAGGAAATATGGTTGGATGTGGAAATTATCCAATTCATTGGAATCAAAATGTATCTTTTCACAATGCTGAAATGTATGAACCATTTTGTCAAACTCTTACTGATCAATTATGTAAGGCTAGTAGAAAAATGGATTTCCCTGTTAAAGAAAACGCTACATATGTATGTTTTTATGGATATCCTAGAATAGAAACAAAAGCAGAACTTGATTTTTATAATAAAATGGGTTGGGATGTAGTTGGACAAACATGTGATCCTGAAGCAACTTGTGCTAGATTAAATCAAATATGTTATGCAGGAATTGCTGTTCAAATAGATGATCCTAGTGGAAGAGCAGATTACATTAAAGGATTAAAAAATAAAGAAGAGAAATCTCAATATGTTGAAGATATAAAATCATGTCGTAAGAGAACAACTGCAATAATTTTACAATTTTTAAAAGATTATAAATCATATGATTGTGATGTATGCTCTAAAATGTCTAGAAAAAATAAAAACTTTAGAGAGTTCCCTGATTATTTTTATGAATAAGGAGAGAGTATGAAAGTATTTTTAGCAATGCCTTATTCTCAATTATGTGATTCTAAATATGAAGTAAAAAAAGAATATAGAGATTTTTTTGAATCAATTACAAAAGAATTAAAGAAAATAGGATGTGAATATTTTCTTGCACATGAAAGAGAAAAATGGGGAAAAAAATATAATTCGCCAGAAGAAAGTACTCAAATAGATTTTGAAGTTATTAAAGATGTAGATTTGGTTTGTATGGTTCCTGGAGTTCCTAACTCTGGTGGAGTGCATGTAGAATTAGGATGGGCTTCGGCTAACAAAAAGAAATTAAAAATTTTCTTAAAAAAAGATTATCCTTATTCACCAATGGTTACAGGAATATATACTCTTACAGATACAGAATATTTGTATTATAATGAGGATTATAGCAAGGAATTAATAGACTTAATTATAAATAGTATAAAAAAAGAAATGAGGTAATATTATGGATAAAGATTTTGAAATATTACTTAATGAAGCTAAGAGATTAATTAATAGAGTAGAACTTAATAAATATATCACTTATGGAGGGGTTGCTTCTGCTTTAATGACAGATAAAGGGAACATTTATACAGGAGTATATATAGAAGCTAAATGTGGTATTGGTTTTTGTGCTGAGCATTCTGCAATTGCAGATATGATTAAACATGGTGAAACTAAAATAGTTAAAATTGTTTCTGCTAAAAAAGGACAAATATATCCACCATGTGGAAGATGTAGAGAATTAATTAGAATGTTAGATGAAGAAAATTTAAAAACAAAAGTATTACTAGAAGATGGTAAGGTAGTTACAATTGGTGAATTATTACCATATCCGTGGTAGAAGGAGGTAATGATGGAAAAATTTTTGATATCAGTAAATGGAGAATCGATTATTGCTGTTTATACAGATATTGATTCTGTAAGTAGGAGATTGAAAAAGAATCCTGAAGGATTAACTAAAACTATTCCTGCTACAGTTGGTTATGTTGGAGAAGTAAGTAGTATTACCGAAAGTGAAAATTATATTACTGTTTTTGGACATAATAAAAAAATGATAAGTGTAGATAGAGAAGCAAATACTGCTGCCTTATTCTCTCCACAAGATCAGTTCTTTTTTCCAGACTTAGTTTATTTAGCTATAGGAATGTTTGCAAATGATCTCCAAAGAAAAGGATTATATTTTATGCAAAGTTCTGTTGTTAAATATGATGATGAACATTCAATTATGTTAATTGGAGATCCTAATGCTGGTAAAACAAGTATGGCTTATAGTCTAATGAAAGCTAATGGATATAAACTAATATCTAATGATAATGTGCTTGTTGGATTAGATGAAAATGGTAGACTAAAAACTCATTGTGGAACAAAGATGGTTCAAATGAGATATGGTGGTATTAAATTATACTTCCCTGAAATTCTTCCATTTGTTCATGTTGATGAAGAAGACAAAGGAAGAAGTGATTGGGATATTAAATTATATATAGACGATTATTTAAAAAGTAGAGGATTTGAATATGCAGATGAATCTATTGTAACTGATATTTATAATATAACTACTTTTAAATCAGGAGATACATTTGTAAGAAGTAGAGAAAGAATAGATGAAGTACTATTAATGTATCAACATTTAACTGGACAAATAAGAAGTACTAGATATGCTTTAACTGGATATAGATTTCCACTTCCTTCTTTTGAAGATGAAAGGTATATTCAAGATAGATATGATATTGCTGAAAGAATATGTGAAACTACAAGTATCTATGAAGCTAGAGGTACGGTTGATGAATTAACTAAGAAATTGGGGAAGAGAAATGGATAAAAAAGTATTTTTAGTTACATTATCTCCTAAAACTCATCGTACTTCAGAAGAGAATTTAGGAATAGAATATTTAAAATCATCTTTAGTTCAAGAAGGATATTCAGTTGAAATAATTGATGCTTGGTTAAATGAATTGGAAGTAGAATATGTTTATGATAGATTGCTTAGAGAAGAAGATGATATTTTATTTGTTGGAATATCTTCTTATATGTCTAATACAGAACCTACTGTGAGACTAATGCAAATGTTAAAAAAACATAATCCTAATATTAAGATTGCTTGTGGAGGATTTGGACCAACGTTTTATCCAAAGGAATACTTACAAGCAGGATCTGATTATATAATGCGTGGTGAAGGTGAACGAGCAATTGTAGAACTTGCTGATTGTATAAGTAAGGGAATAGAACCAGTAGATGTAAAAAATGTTGGATATTTAAAAGATGGAGAATTGGTTTTAAATGAAATGCGTTGCTTAGAAAGTGATTTAGATTCACTTCCTTTTCCAAGTAGAGATACAATGAATGTTGTTTTAGGTAAAAAATCAACAGTAAATATGGTTACTGCAAGAGGTTGCTCTGGTAATTGTGAATTCTGTTCAGTAATTTCATTCTTTAGATTAAGTGATGGTAAAGTATGGAGAACTAGAAGTATAGAAAATATAGTTGATGAAATAGAATACTTATATCGTCAAGGAGTTACTCATATTAAAATGGTAGATGATTCTTTTGTAGATGGTACAAGGGATGAAAAGTGGTGTAAAGATTTTGCAGATGAAATTGAAAGAAGAGATATTCATGTTAGACTTAGAGGACAAATTAGAGCTGATAAAGTTACTGATGGAGTTTTATCTAACTTAAAAAGAGCTGGATTCTTTTCATTCGCTTGTGGAATAGAAAATGGATCTGAAACTGCTCTTAGAAGAATGAATAAAAAAGCAACAGTAGATGATAATAGAAGAGCACTAGAATTATTTAAAAAACATGGTTATATAGTCCAAATGGGATATATTTTATTTGATAAGGAAACAACCATTGAAGAATTAGAAGATAACTATGAATTTATGAGTGAGTATAGTTTTGCAGTTACAAAAGGAATATTTTCTGAAATGTTTTCTGCAGAGGGGACTCCTCTTAATACAAGACTTAGAAATAATAATGAATTAACTGAAAGTGATTTTGTTCACAATAATAACAAATATACAATTAATGATCCAGCAGTTGCTAGGGTATATGAAGGTTTAAAAAGATGGCATAAGAGTCATTCTGAAATATATGATATGACAATAGATCCACTTACGGCTCCTAAAGCGATTACACCCGAAGAGATGAAAAGTTTTTATGGGTACGCAATGGAATTAAAGAAACAAGACTTAATAATGTTTAGAGATATTCTTTTAAGAATTAAAGAGAATCCAGAATTAGATGTATTTAGTTTTGTAGATGGAGCTATTGAAGAAACAACTCCAGTTTATGAAGAAATAGGAGGAAAAGTAAAAACTCTTTATAATAGTTCAGGACTAAATTATAATGCAGTTGCAAATCCTTTTATTTAAAACTTGATTAATGTTATAATAATTAAAGAAAGTTTGCATGAGCAGATGAGTATTTAGAATAGAATGGAGGATTTTTATGGAAAAAGCAAATGCTAAAGATTATTTAGGAAAAGAGGTAACTGTAGAAGTTGATAGACAACTAGGTACAAGACATCCAAAACATGGATTTATGTATATGTTAAATTATGGATTTATACCTAATACAGTTAGTGGAGACGGAGAAGAATTAGATGCTTATTTAGTTGGATATTATGAACCAGTTGAAAAAGCAGAAGGACGTGTTATTGCAGTAATTCATAGAACTAATGATGATGATGATAAACTTGTAGTAGCACCAAAAGATAAAGAATATTCAGATGATGCTATTAAAGCAATGACTGAATTTCAAGAAAGATTTTTTGAATCTATTATTATAAGATAAATTTGGTTGAATTTATTTAGGGGGTTATATAATGACAGATTTAGACTTCGAAAGAAAAAAATTAGAAGATACTATTGCCATTATTAGACAACAACTAGGAATAGAACAATCTGAACTTGATAAGTTATTTAGGGATTATATTGGAAGTAGAGAAGAACTATGGAGATTTGCTGATTTAAAAAAGGTTCATATAGAGAATTTAAAAACTTCTTTAGATAATCCTTATTTTGCAAGGATTGATTTTACTGCAGATGAAGATGGAAAAAGTTCAAGTATTTATATTGGAAAGAATGGTTTATCAACTGATGATGGAATAATTATTACAGATTGGAGAGCGCCAATTAGTTCTTTATATTATGATAGCGATTTAGGTAGATGTAGTTATATTGCTCCAATGGGAGAAATTACAGGAAACTTAAGTTTAAAAAGACAGTATGATATTTTAAATGGGGAATTAATTGCTTATTTTGATGTTGATTTAGTATCAAATGATCAATTGTTACAAAGATATTTAAATGAGAATAATGATTCTAGATTGAAAAGTATAGTTGCAACTATTCAAAAAGAACAAAATGCTGTTATAAGACAAAATATGTATACTAATTTAATAGTTCAAGGAGTAGCTGGATCTGGTAAAACAACGGTTGCTCTTCATAGGATTGCATATTTAGTCTATAATCACATGCAATCAATTAGACAAAGTCAATTTATGGTAATAGGACCTAATAAAGTATTTTTAAAATATATTAGATCTGTACTTCCAGAATTAGATGTTGCAGCAGTTAGACAATGTACATATGAAGAATTTGCAAAAGATTATATTGGAGAAGATATTGAAATAATACCTTCTGATAAGAAAGTAGCAGCAAATATAGCAGGAAACAATAAAAGTAATATTGATAAGTTTAAATGTTCTATAAGATATAAAGAGATGTTAGATAGATTCTTAGAAGTATATTTTTATGGATTAACATCTGAACCATTAAAAATAGGTGGTTGTGAAATAATTCCTCAAGAAGTTATAAAAAGTGTATTTGATTCTACAGATTCTAGTTATGTTAGAAGTTTAAAATCAAGAATAGAATCAACTATTAGTATTCTTAGTAGAATGATTGAAGATGATCAAGATAAATATTCATCTATTTATAGTAAGTACGTTTATGATAGATTTAAAGATGCACCTGAAGAAGAAAAAGAAAAAATAAGAGATGAATCTACCAAAGGAAGAAATGAAATTAATAGAAATTGTAGAACTGTTTTAAGAAAATATTTTTCAAAAGCAAAACTTGATCCGACTAAATTATATCGTTTATTTATTAGTACAATAGCTGAATATAATGATGGATATAAAGATATATCTAGATTAAAGAAAGAAACACTTCAAAATATAAAGCAAGGTAAATATGATTTTGAAGATTTAGCTGCTCTTATATATATTAAATCAGTTATATCTCCTGATAGAGAATATAATGAGATAAAACATGTAGTAGTTGATGAAGCACAAGACTTTGGAGAATTTAATTTTTATTCTTTAAGAAGAGGACTTCCATCATCAAGTTTTAGTATTTTTGGAGACTTAGCACAATCTATATATGATTATCGTGGAGTAGATAATTGGGAACAAGTTAATGATGTAATGTTTGGTGGAAAAGGTTCAATTGTTAATTTTTCTAAAAGTTATCGTACTACTGCAGAAATAATGGGTGTTGCTGACAGTATTGCAGAATATATGAATTTAGGTAGTTCTGAACTTGTTGTAAGACATGGAGAAGATGTTAGTTTTACTCCAGTAGAAGATGAAAACATCCCAGAACATATAGCAAGTAAAATATTAGAATATAAAGAAAAAGGTTATAGAACAATAGCAGTTATTAGTAAAACAGACTTATTATCAAATTATATAAATGATGATTTAAGAGATTTAGGAATAGTTATTCCAAATGTAGGTAGAGATGATGATGTATCTGATCCTAAATTTAGTGTATGTACTATTTCTAATCAACTTGCAAAAGGATTAGAATTTGATGCAGTTATTATTAATAATGCTGGTGAAAAAATATATAATTCTGATAGTAGCCTTGATCAAAAAATGTTATATGTTGCAACAACGAGAGCGCTTCATGAATTAGATATTCCTTATAGTGGAGAATTAACTAGATCATTAAGTAGTTATGCAATTACTAATGAAGATAAAGTAATGAAAAAAGACTAATAAAATAATATAAAAGTAGACAAAAGTTCTACTTTTTTTGTTATAATAAATAGTGTAAATAAGGAGGATTTATGAATTATTTAGAAATAGAAAGCGTAAGAGCTTTAGAAGTAATGGATTCTAGAGGTAATCCAACAGTACAAGTAAAAGTTACAACTTTAGGAGGATATGAAGGTGTTGCGATGGTTCCAAGTGGAGCATCAACAGGATCTTTTGAAGCTGTTGAACTTCGTGATGGAGATAAATCTAGATATCAAGGAAAAGGAGTATTAAAAGCAGTTTCAAATGTTAATGAATTAGTTGAACCAGAACTAATTGGAATGAATGTATATGATCAAACATTAATAGATCAAACATTAATTGACATAGATGGTACTGAAAATAAAGGTAAATTAGGTGCTAATGCTACTTTAGGAGTTTCTCTTGCTGTAGCTAAAGCAGCTGCTGCATCTTTAGGAATGGAATTATATCGTTATATAGGTGGAGCTAATGCAAAGACACTTCCAGTTCCTATGATGAATATCTTAAATGGTGGAAAACATGCTGATAATACAGTAAGTTCACAAGAATTTATGATTATGCCAGTAGGTGCACCAAACTTTACTGAAGGACTTAGATGGTGTAGTGAAATATATCATACATTAAAGAAAGTATTAAAAGATAAAGGACTTGCTAGTGGTGTTGGTGATGAAGGAGGATTTGCTCCTAATTTATCAAATGATGAGGAAGCACTTGCATTAATCGTTGAAGCAGTAAAAGTTGCTGGATATACTCCAGGAGAAGATATTAAATTAGCAATGGATATTGCTGCTACTGAAATGTATGATGAAGCTAAGAAAATTGGTAAAGAAGGAAATTATTATTTCTGGAAAACTGAAGAATTAAAAACACCAGAAGAAATGATTGCTTGGCAAGAAAAACTAGTAGAAACTTATCCAATTGTATCAATTGAAGATGGATTATCAGAAGAAGATTGGAGTAATTGGAAAAAATATACAGAACGTTTAGGTAGTAAAATTCAAATCGTTGGAGATGATTTATTTGTAACTAATTCTAAACGTCTACAAAAAGGAATAGATAGTAATACTGCTAATAGTATTTTAATTAAATTAAATCAAATAGGAACTCTAACAGAAACATTAGATACTATAGAACTTGCTAAAAAGAATGGTTATACTGCAGTAGTATCACATAGAAGTGGAGAAACAGAAGATACAACTTTAGCAGATGTTGCTGTTGCAACTAACGCAGGACAAATTAAAACTGGTGCTCCTTGTAGAACAGATAGAGTTGCTAAATATAATAGATTACTTAATATTGAAAATGATTTAGGAGAAGAATCACGTTATTTAGGAATGAAAGCTTTTAATATTAAATAATAGGTGAAAAAATGAAACCAATAGTTTATTTTACAAAAGAAATAACTCCAGAAAAATTAATTGAAATATATGAAAAATTAGGAGTAGAACTAACCGGAAAAGTAGGAGTAAAAGTATCTACTGGTGAAGATGGAGCAAAAGGTTATTTAAAAGCTGATTTAATTGAACCGCTTGTTAAAAAGTTAAATGGTACAATTATCGAATGTAATACAGCTTATCCTCTTACTAAAAGAGATAATAAAGAGGATCATTTAAAAGTTGCTGAAAAACATGGATTTACTAAATTTGCAGATGTTGACATTATGGATGGAGAAGGAGAATTTGAAATTCCTATTAATAAAGGTAAACATTTGAAATTTGATTTAATAGGTAAGAATTTTGAAAACTATGATTCAGTATTAAATCTTGCTCATGGAAAAGGTCATATAGCTGGTGGATATGGTGCTAATTTAAAGAACCAATCTATTGGTATTGCATCAAGAAATGGTAAAGCATATATTCATAGTTGTGGTAAAACTACTGATCCTGAAGAATGCTGGACTGTTGAATTTGAACAAATTGATTTTATTGAATCTATGGCAGAAGCTGCAACTGCAGTATCAGATTATTTAAAAGCAAATAATAAACCAATTGTATATATTACAGTTGCTAATGCTATTTCTCTAGACTGCGATTGTGATTGCTATCAAGGAGATCCAGTAATTAATGATATTGGAATATTTGCATCTCTTGACCCAGTAGCAAACGATCAAGCATTCTTAGATGCTATTTGGAAAACAAATGAAGCAGGAACAGAAGAACTAAAAGAAAGAATAGATTCAAGACATGGTAGACATATCACTGAATATGCTGAAAGTTTAGGATTAGGTTCTACTGATTATGAACTTATAGAAATATAAAATAAAAGGACTGATTATTCAGTCTTTTTTAATTTGTAAAATATTAAAAAAATATGTAAAAAAGTGTTTGTTTGAGTATTATTATTATCTAAAAAATATTATCATTAATTGTAGAGGTGATAATTATGAAAACTGGTTTTGACAATAAAAAATATGTAAAAATTCAAAGTAAAAAAATAAAAGAACGTTTTAAATTATTTGATAAGTTATATCTAGAAGTTGGAGGAAAACTATTTGATGACTCTCATGCTGCTAGAATCCTTCCAGGATTTAAAAGTGATGTAAAAATAAGCATGTTTAAAGAACTAAAAAACGATCTTGAAATAATATTCTGTATTAATGCAGGAGATATTGAAAAGAATAAAACTAGAGGGGAATATGGTATCACCTATGACGTTGAAATACTAAGATTAATAGATAAATCTAAAAAGATGGGATTTTCTGTAAATAGTGTAGTTATTACATTATATAAGAATCAAGCTAGTGTTGATAAATTTATTAAGAGATTAAATAGAAATGGAATTAAGACATATATTCATACTTTTACTAAGGGATATCCAACTGATGTTGATACAATTGTTAGTGAAGAAGGATATGGTGCTAATCCATATATAGAAACAACTAAACCATTAATTTTAGTAAATGCTCCTGGTCCAGGAAGTGGAAAACTTGCAACTTGTCTATCTCAAATTTATCACGAAAACAAAAGAGGAATTAATGCTGGATACGCTAAATTTGAAACATTCCCAGTATGGAATCTGCCACTAAAACATCCAGTTAATCTTGCTTATGAAGCTGCAACTGCTGATTTAAAAGATGTTAATTTAATTGATCCATTTCATTTAGAAAAATATGGAGAAACTGCAGTAAATTATAATCGTGATATTGAAACATTTCCTATTCTTAAAAATATATTAAGTAAAGTATCTAAAAATGATATTTATAATTCACCTACTGATATGGGTGTAAATATGGTAGGATTTTGTATTACTGATAATAAAATTGTAGAAGAAGCATCTAAAAAAGAAGTAGTAAGAAGATACTATAATGAAATGAATAATTATAAGATGGGTTTATGTGATGAAGATACATGTAAAAAGATTAAGTTATTAATGAACGAACTAGAAATAGATGAATCTTATTTAGATGTAGTAAAACCAGCTCTTGATAAATCCGAAAAAGAAAATGGTACTCCTGTAATTGCGCTTAAAATAAATAAAAAAATTATTACTGGTAAGCAAACAGATTTATTAACTCCTGCTGGAACAGTTATATTAAATACTGTTAAATATCTTAGCAAAATACCAGATGATATTTATTTATTATCACCAACAATTCTTGAACCTATGTTAAAACTTAAAAGAGAATTAGGAACAGGAGATAGATTAACTCTTTCTGAAGTATTTACTGCTTTAAGTATTTGTTCAGTTACTAATCCTCTTGCAGTAAAAGCTATGTCTTGTTTAACGAAATTAAAAGGATGTGAAGCACATTCTACTTATATAGTTACAGGTAGTGATAAAAGAGCTTTAAAAGAATTACAAATTAATTTAACATGTGAGAATGAATTCTTAGAAGAAGATATGTTTAGTTAAAACTCTAGAAATAGAGTTTTTTTTGTAGTATGATAAATATATATGATTCGGGGGAGTTTTTATGAAAAGAGAAAAACATAATGGAATAATAGGATTATGGAAATTTATTTTTTCTATAGTAATACTTATCTTTCATAGTAGGGGATTATATAGTTATTTAAATACTTCACTTTTTAGAGGCGGATATATAGCTGTAGAATTTTTCTTTATAGTATCAGGATATTATTTTGCTAAAAGTGTACTTAAACAAAAATATGATAAAGATAATATTGGAAAAGAGACGGTACAATTTATTTCTAAAAAGATAAAAATCTTTTTTCCATATGTTTTAGTAGCTTGTTTATTAAGTTTAATTATTAAATATGATGCACTAAATAAAAATGCTTTAGTAAATAGTGTATGGGATATTCTTTTACTTAGACAATTTGGTTTTGGAAGACCTCTTGTCGCAGGACAAATATGGTATTTAGGTGTAATGCTTGTTAGTATGTTTATTTTATATCCAATAATAAAAAAACATAAAGAAAACTATATATTAATCTTTTCACCGATAATAGCACTTTTCTTTTTAGGATGGCTTAGACATTTTAAATTATCTATAGATAATTCTTATGCTAATTGGATCGGTTTAACTAACTCAGGAACTTTA
The DNA here is from genome assembly GCA_017541325.1 of Bacilli bacterium. Taxonomy (GTDB): domain Bacteria; phylum Bacillota_I; class Bacilli_A; order RF39; family UBA660; genus RUG11788. The sequence continues at coordinate 100,224 of JAFXZI010000004.1, read as the reverse complement.
AGAGGATTTGCTGAAATAAATATAGGAATGTTGATTTATTTATTAAGTGAAAAATTAAAAACTGTTAAATATACCAAATTAGGGCGTATTCTTTTATCTTTAATTAGTGAAGGATTACTTGTTTTAGTATTAATAATTGTTTCTTTAAGAAGTAATCATAGTCAATATGATTATGTACTATTAATATTTATAATGATTTCTGTATTAATAATGGTAAGTAAAAAGACGTATGAATATAAATGGTTATCTAATAATACAATTGAATATTTTGAAAGATTAAGCCTACCTATATTTGTTAATCAAAGTATTTTCTTTGATCTATGTCGTTATACTAGTTTAATAGAATTAGAACCATATATTTTAACAATATTAGTAGTAATATCTACGATAGTATTTTCTATGATAGAGATATTTATATTTGATTTAATAAAAAAGAAAAAGATATTATCTAGATGTTCTAAATTAATAATAAAAAGCGTATAATCTATACGCTTTTTTATTTTATAGTACATTTCATCTTATTATCATTTTCAAAGGCTTTCTTTGCTGTATCAATACCTTTAAAATTATCTTTCTTATTTAATTCATCTGGATTAAAAGTAATAGTTATTTTTAATATTCCATCTTCCCAAGATTCACTACAAGCTTGAAATGCATCTTTAAAACTTGAATCTGCTTCTTTCATTGATTTCATCATACTAGGACAAAATTTTTGTTCTTTTAACACTTCTAATTGATCAGAATTATTAATTTCACTTGAATAATCAAAAGTATATACGGTCTCTCCAGATTTTATTTTATCATTTTTATATACAAGAGTAGTTTCTACTTTATTAAAGTTACCTTCTTTATCTAAAGAACAGTCTAATGTTTTTTCACTTCCGCATCCAGTTAATAATAAAGAACTAATTAATAAAAGAATACTTACTATAATCTTATTAATGATTACCACCACCTTATATATATAATATCATATAGAAAATAAAAAAAATCAGGATTTCCTGATTTTTTTTATTTTATTTTACAAGTATAACCATCGCTTTTTTCGATTGTCTTTTTGGCTTCATCAATAGTTTTGTAACCTTTTACATCTCCTAAAGATTTCTTTAATGTAATTGTAAGAGTTAACTTACTACCGCTCCATTTTTCTGTACACTTGTCGAATGATTTAGCTAAATCTTCATCATCAGCTGAAGCTTGTGTCATTGTATCACACATTTTCATTTCTTTAACTTGCTTAATCATATCTTCGCTAAGACCAGCTTTTTCGTAATCCATTTCCATAGTTATTTTTCCACTTGAAAATTTATCACCAGCATAAACAAAATTAGCTTCAACTTTTTCACCGTCAGCTTCAACGCTACAATTTAAAGTCTTTTTGTTTCCACACCCAGTTAATAATACAGGAAGAGATAATACTGCAACTGCTAATACGTATTTTTTCATTTTTTCACCACCAATCATATACTTATAAAATAATTATATATTATTCTAAAAAAAATTTAAAGTAATATTTGGATTTGTTATTTATTATGATATAATTTTTTTAGAATATAGAAAGGTGAGTAGAATGAATAAGAAGAACAATAAAGGTAATATTATTTTAATTATAATTGTTATTTTATTTATATTTGGTCCATATATTTTTAGTGGAATAGAAGTTTTATTTACTTCAATTTCAAATGCAACTGGTTGGTTCAAAGATAAATCATTTGTTATTCTATCTAGTGATTCAAATTCTTATTTAGATGATGAATTAGAAAAGTTTGCCAAAAAGAATAAAATAAAAATTAGAATTGAACATGCAGGTGATTTGGAAATCGTTGATTTATTAAATGATAATCCTGAGGCATATGATGCAGTATGGATATCAAATTCAATTTGGTTATATATGCTTGATAATTCTTATTTAGTTAGTGATAGTAAATCAATTGCAATTGATCCTGTAGTTATGGGAGTTCAAAAGAGTAAAGCTCAAGAATTAGGATTTACTAACAATATTTATAATAAAGATATAGTAGATGCTATAAAGAACAAGAAACTAAAATACGTAATGACTTCTGTAACACAAACTAATACTGGAGCTAGTGCATATTTAGGGTTCTTAAATGCCCTTGCTGGTTCTCCTGAAGTATTAAAAGAAGAAATGCTAGATAGTCCAACTTTACTAAATGATTTAAAATCATTCTTTAAAGGAGTAGAGAGAGTATCTGGAGAAGATGAATATTTGATGACTATGTTTAAGAATGGTAAATATGATGCCATGATTAATTATGAAAGTTCAATTATTCAATTAAATAAAGAATTAGAAAAAGAAGGAAAAGAACCATTATATTTAATTTATCCAGTAGATGGTGTTGCAATTAATGATATGCCATTTGGATATGTTGAACATCAACAAGATAAAAAAGAGAATTTTAAAAAGATTCAATCATTTTTAAGAAGTAAAGAAGTTAGAAAAAAATTAGAAAATTTAGGATATCGTTCATGGTATGGTGGAATTAAATCAGATGCTAATAAAGATGTATTTAAAAAAGAATGGGGAATTGATACAAATAAATATTTAATACCTCAAAAATATCCAAGTAAAACAGTAATGAATAAAGCGTTTGATATTTATGTTGAAGATTTAAGAAAACCTACACATACAGTATTCTGTCTAGATCGTTCTGGATCTATGAATGGTTCTGGAATTAATGAATTAAAAGAAGCTATGAAATATATTGTTAATAGAGAAGAAGCTAGAAAAGATAGATTACAATTTTCTAAAGAAGATAAAATAACTATTATTCAATTTAATGGATATGTATATGATACTAGTAAAACTTTTAATGGATATGATGTAGATAGTCTTATTAATTATGTAGATAGTATATATGTTGGTGGAGGAACAAATATATATGATCCTTCTATAGAGGCATTAAAAATATTACAAAAAGAAGATCCGTCTGAATATAATACAGTAGTTATTCTTATGACAGATGGGCAAAGTAACCAAGGTAGTTATTATAATTTAGAAAACTTTTATAAAAACAATAATATAAAAGCACCAATTTATAGTATTACGTTTGGTCAAGCAGATGAGAGTGAACTTAATGAAATAGCAGATCTTACAAATGGAAAAGTCTTTAATGGTAAATCTGGTCTAAAAGAAGCTTTTAAAGAAGTAAGGAGTTTCAGCTAATGCGTAAACAAGTACAAACCAGATATTTTAGAGCAGCTATACTAGCATCTGTCTTCTTTATAGTAATATATCTATTAGTAAAATTTGATTTACTTATATCTATCTTATTAACAGTACTTATATATATTGGTGGAATACTTCTATTTAAACCAAAAGATATAAGACAGTTTAGTGAAGAATATGTAAATGGATATTATTATTTAGGATCAAAAATACAAAATGTTGCTAATCATTCTGAAAATGATAGTATTAAAGAAAGTGCTACTAAAATTACAGAATTTACAGATAAGATACTAAATAGTTTGAGTCAAAGACCTAATAAAGTTGAACAAGCTTTTGATTTCTTTGATTACTATCTCGATATTGCTTATAAAATAATATATAAGTATAATTATATATATAAGAAAGAAGATCAAACAAAAGAAGAAAAAAAATACATAAAAGATACACCAACTTTTTTGAAAGATATAGAAACTGCTTTTGAAAAACAATATAAAAATATGCAAGAATCTAGAATACTTGATATTGATGCTGAAATAAAATTATTTGAATCTGGTAGTGGTATCAATAAAGAAAATATAGAAGTAGGTGAAAATAATGAAGATTAAAGAGTTATTAAAAAAAGAGGGAGTTAAAGAAAGTGTTATAGGAATTGCTATTGTAATTCTTGTAATAGTAATAGTAGTAGTAATTGCTACTTCAACTGGTGCTAACAGTAAAAAGGGACTTAAAAAAGTCTATGTTGCAACAGGTGGTGGAAAAGAAGACTTCTTAGCAGATCCTGACATTGTTAAAATAATGGAAGATAAATATAAACTAGATGTTACTTATGATAGTTGGAGCAATGGTAAAACAGTACAACTTCCATTAGTTAGAGAATCAGTTCATTTAGGTAAAGAAAATCTTCTTGAAAGTGAAATTAATGTAAATAGTTCGAGTGCTTCAAAATATAATGTATTATTTACATCAGATGAAAGATTTTATGATTATTATAAATTATCTCCTGATAAATCAAAGGGAGAAGCAGATAGATATTATGTAAAAGATGGATCTTTAACACTTAACACTCCAATTGTTATTTATAGTTGGAAAGATGTTGCAGATGTTTTAATTAAACAAAATATAGTAACTGTTGAAGATGGAGTTTATTACATAACTGATATGAATAAATTATTGAATTATATCTTTGAAGGAAAAACATGGAGTGATATCGGACTTAATTCAATTTATGGAAAGATAAACATTTATTCTACTGATCCAGTTACATCAAGCCCAGGGGCTACATATTATGGACTATTATTATCAGTATTAACTGGTGGAGATAATAGTATGGAAAAAGTAAATCAAGCATTACCAAAACTAAAAGAGTTTTATACTAAATCAGGATATATGAATAATACTCCTGCAGATTTATTTGAAATGTATTTAAAGCAAGGACAAGGTGCAAAACCAATGATAGTAGACTATGAAAAATCTATTATTGAACTTGCAACTAGTGATCCTGAAGCATATGATGCAGTAGCAAATAAAATGGTTATTTTATATCCAAAACCAACTGTATGGAATTCACATTGTATTGCAACGTTTGATGATGTTGGTAATGAATATTTAAATGCATATAAAGATAAAGAATTACAAAAGATAGCATGGACTAAATATGGATTTAGAGTAGGGGTTACTGGTGGAAGTTACAATGTTAAGGATGTAAAAGTAAAAGGAATTCCACAAGAATTAACAAGCATTACTAGTGGACTTAAAATGGATGCATATAATCAAATAATTGATTATTTGAAAAATTAATAGGAGGTATTTATGGGATTAATTAAATCAATTCAAACATCAATTACTGGACAACACGGTGACATGTTTAGAGACGTCATTAAAAGTGGAGGATTCGAAGAAGGAGTAATTATTAAAAGAGTTACTTCAGACAATGGTCTAATCGTAGATCAATCAAGAGTATTTATAGAACCAGGAGAATGTGGAATCTTTATAGACAATGGTGCTATTAAAGATATTGTTACTGAACCTGGAATGTATTTTATGGATTCTAGTAGTCCTACTTTATTCCAAACAGATATTTTTAAAGGAATTGGAGCAACAGTACTACAAGCTGCTAAAAGAATAGCTTATGAAGGAGAAGAAATTACTAAACAATTTGTTATCTATATTAACTTAGCTGAACAAGTTGGACTTAAATTTGGTACACCAAAACCAATTCTTTATAAAGATCCAGAATGGGGACCAATAGAAGTATCTATTATGGGACAATATGCTATTAGAGTTAGTAATCCAGTTAATCTATTAACTGAAGTATTAGGAAATAGAGATGAACTTAGAATATATGACTTAGAAGAAGTAGTTAGACCATATATTGTAGCTGAAATTAGTACAGAAGTAGCTAATTCAGGACTTTCATTTGATGAGATTTCTACAAAACAAAATGAAATTGGATTAAAAACTATAGAAAATGTTACTGAAAAATTAGATAATTTAGGAGTAGCACTTACTAAAGTGGTTGTATCAGGAGTAGATGTACCAGAAGAAATTAAAGAATCTATGAGAAATAGAACTGGTATCAAGATGAAAGCATCTAGCGTTAATGCTGAAGAAGCAAGTATTTATGAACAATTGAACAGAGCTGAAGCTATGAAAGATCTTGCAAATAATCCTAATAGTGCAGGAGCTACTGTAATGGGAATGAATATGGGTAATATGTTTGGAGGACAAATAAATAACAACAATAACCCTAATAATTCAGAACCAAAAGAATAAGAGTGAATATTCACTCTTTTTTAATTGTTTATTAAGATTTATTATGATACAATCATTATAGAATAAAAGGTGAAGAGTATGAAGATAAAATCTAATTTGTCAGTTAATTTCTTTACTATATATGGAGATGCAAGAGGAATTGCTAGAAGCAAGAGAAGAATTATTAAAACTAAATCTAAATTATATTTAAATTACTATTTAGAATTAATCATTTCTTTCATTGCTTTAGTTGTAATTGGTTATTATTTCTTTTATAGTAAAAATCAAGTAATTTCATTATTTGCTTTTATCTTTCTTGTAATACTAGCTACTATCTATATTTTTAGAATATTTTCAGTTGTTGCAACTTACGAATATAGATATAGGAACAATTTTATAAGTTCTATTACTGTGGGTGAAAGAGGAATAATAGATGAATCATTCTATGAAATAAAAATGTTATTCAAATGGAATAAGATTAAAGGAGTTATAGTTGGTAAACATAGTGTTGTAATATTAACTGATACTCCGGTTTATTTCTATTTTAATAGAAGAGATTCTCATAAAATTATAAAAGCTATAGAAAGGTATCATAAAAATATTATGATTTTAAAATAGGTGATTATATATGAAAAAAGTATTAGGGTTATTTATATTATTATTAGCAATTATTCCAGTTAAATCTTTAGCATTATCATATGATGAAGTAGAAAAATATAAAGTTGATGAAAATGTTAATATAGGTTTTTCTCATGAATGGTATGTATTTACAAGAGATAATTATATTGGTAATAGTGAACTTTCTTCTCTAGGAATTACTGAAGATAAAATGAAAGAAATCTTTGATAATAATAATATTTATGTAGATGCATTAAATAAAAAAGACTTTAATAAAGAATTCTTTGTAAGAAAAATTTCTTATCCAGAAAAGAAAAATATGAAGGATTATACCGAAAAAGAATTAAAAGCATTTGGCGATTCTTTTGTACTTCAATTACCAACTGATGAATGGAAAAAATATGAAAATGATAACAATACTTATCTTTTAATTAATTTTGTAGATACAATTGGTGGAAAAACAGTATATATGGAAGAATATATTACTTCATACAATGGTTATGTATATTCCTTTGGACTTCAAACAACTGGTAAAGTATTAACTGAATCAGATAAGAGTTTTGTTAAATCAACTGTTGATATGTTAGAGTATAGTGCCGATACAACTAAAAAAGATGATTCAAAGAAAGATGATACTAAAAAGGATGATACAAAAAAAGATACTGATGAAGAAAAAGAAGATAAAGAAGATTCTGATAAAAAGGATATGTTAGTATTTGGAGTTCTTGCTATTGGTATTGTTTGTGTAACTGCAATTATTATTACATTAATAGTTCAATCAAATAAAAATAAACAAAAATAAAAAGAGGTTTAAACCTCTTTTTTTATTACATACAACTTCTTCCACCATCAATTAACCAGTTTTGTCCTGTAATATATTTAGATTCATCACTAGCTAAAAATAATGCAAGATAAGCCATATCAATTGGTTCTCCAATTTTTCCCATTGGTACTTGAGCAGCTAAAGCATCTAATACATCTGGTTGAAGACCATCAAGAATAGCTGTATTAAATATTCCTGGACATACTGAATTAATACGAATATTATCTTTTACATATTCTGCTGCAGCATTAGTAGTCATCATACGGATTGCACCTTTAGCAGAACAATAAGCAGTAGATCCAACTGTTGCACGGAATGCTCCAATTGATCCTGTATTAATTACTGATCCGCCACCTGACTCTAACATTAATTGTAGACTTTCTCTAAGTACTAAGAAAGCACCTCTTACTAATACGTTGTATAATTGATCCCATTCTTCTACAGGATATTCATGTGTACGATATGGTTTTTTGTTATTAATACCAGCATTATTACATAGTACGTCTAATCTACCAAACTTAGTTCTAGCTAAATTGACAGTATTTATAACTTGTTCATGATTAGTAACATCACATACTACAGGAGTAATATCTCCATCTTCTGGTCTATACATATCTAATATTTTTTCATTATAGTCAGCAGCGATTACTTTAGCTCCTTCTTTAGCAAACAATAAAGTCATTTCGCGACCAAATCCAGAAGCAGCACCTGTAATTAAACAAACTTTATCTTTTAATCTATCCATTTTTATCCTCCTAAGGTAATTATAATCTAACTATTATTAAATAGTTATTTTTATTTACTATTTATTACATTTTTTGACATGTATAATCTTTAAAAAAAGGCTTGTTTATGATAATATTTTTTTTAGGTGAACTATATGAAATTTTATAATGAAGATATAAAAAACGTACTTAAAGAATTAGATACATCTAAAGACGGACTTAATAGTAAAGAAGCAGAAAAAAGATTAAATAAATATGGATACAATAAATTAGTAGAAGGAAAGAAAAAGTCAAAGTTAGTTAAATTTTTAAATCAATTCAATGATTTAATGATTCTAATACTTATTGGAGTAATGATTTTGACTTTTATTTATGCATTATTTTTATCACACGATTATACTGATACAATTGTAATATTTGTAGTAGTAATACTTAATGCTTTAATGGGATTTATTCAAGAAGAAAAAGCTGAAGTTACATTAGATGGATTAAAGCAATATGCAACTAGTAGTTGTGCTGTTAAAAGAGATGGAAAAGTAACAGTTATTGATACAGAAGTATTAGTGCCTGGAGATATTATTGTTCTTAATCCTGGAGACAAAGTTCCAGCTGATGCTAGAATAATTGAAGAAGTTAATTTAAGAGTAGATGAGTCACCACTAACTGGAGAATCTGTTCCAGTTAGGAAATCAATTGATAAGTTAAGTGGAGAACTACTTTTACAAGATCAATCTAATATGTTATTTTCTGGAACTAATATTACTGATGGTAAATGTATTGCAGTAGTAGTACAAACTGGTATGGAAACAGAACTTGGTAGTATTGCAACTTCTTTAAATACTCCATATGAAGTAAAGACACCACTTCAAATAAAAATAGAAGAATTAAGTAAAAAGATTACTTATTTAATAATGGGAATAATAGTAATAGTATTTATCTATAGTATGATAAATCATTATACATTACTTGAAAGTATCTCACTTTGTATTGCTTTAGCAGTAGGTGCAATTCCTGAAGGACTTCCTGCAGTTATTACTATTACATTATCTATTGGAATAGGAAATCTTGCTAAGAAAAAGACTGTTGTTAAACAAATGAATGCAATTGAAACTCTTGGTTCTACAGATATTATTTGTTCTGATAAAACAGGAACAATTACTCAAAATAAGATGGTAGTTAAAAAAGATATAATCTATAATCAAGAAATGTTAAATTATATTGCAGTTTTAGATAATGAAGGGATTATAGATAAAGATAGTTATGTAGGAGATCCTACAGAAACCTGTCTATATGATTATGCAAAAAAACATAAACTTAATCCATCTAAATTAAGGGAAGAAAATGAAAGACTATATGAATTACCTTTTGATAGTAAAAGAAAAATGAGTTCAACTATTAATGTTATTAATGGTAAAAAATATGTTTTAACTAAAGGTAGTGTAGAAAATTTAATTGAAGTATGTACTTCATATGATGATGGTAAAGTACATAAACTTGATAAGAAAACTAAAGAAGAAATAATTAATAATGATAAAAATATGGCAGAAGAAGCTTTAAGAGTACTTGGTTTTGCCTATAAAGAAATAGATGAAGTAGATCCTAAAAAATTAGATAGTTATGAATCAGATTTAATTTTTGTTGGTATGGTAGGTATTATAGATCCACCTAGAGAAACTGCAGAATACTCTGTTCGTAAATGTATTGAAGCAGGAATAAGACCAATCATGATTACAGGGGATTCTCTTGCTACTGCAACTGCTATTGCTATGGAAATAGGTATAGTAGATGATAAAAATCATAGTATTTTAGGTAATGAACTTGATAAATATGATGATGAAGAATTAGTAGATATTGTTAATAAATATAGTGTTTATGCTAGAGTAAACCCTAATCATAAGAGAAGAATAATAGCAGCTCTTCAATCTACTGGAAAAGTAGTTGCAATGACAGGAGATGGAGTAAATGATGCTCCTGCTATTAAAGATGCTCATGTAGGAGTAGGTATGGGTATAACTGGTACTGATGTTACTAAATCAGTTGCCGATATAATTATTCTAGATGACTCTTTCTCAACTATAGTAGTTGCAATAGAAGAAGGTAGAAGAATATTTGCTAATATTAGAAATAATATAATATTCTCTTTATCTAGTAATTTTGCAGAAATATTTGCAGTTTTTATTGGTATGCTTACAGGAAATACAATTCTTTTACCAATACATATTTTATTTGTAGATTTAGTAACAGATTCTGTTCCTAATATTTGTTTAGCTTTTGAAAAACCAGAAAATAATATTATGAAAAAGGAACCCCGTGGTATCGAAAAACCATTGTTTACTCCTTTTGTAAAAGCATTTATTGTTTATACATCTATAGTTGAAACAGCATTTGTTTTATTCTCATTCTTTGTATTAGGACGTGGACTTACAGTTGCTCAAGCTTCAACTTTAGCATTAATTTCTATGATTATTCAAGAAATAGTAGATGCTGTTATTGCAAGAAATCCAAAAGAATTGATTCTAAAACAAGGATTCTTTGCTAATAAACAAATGAATATGGGTATAATTGCAGTTATTTTAGTAGAATTATTAGTATTCTTAACACCTATTGGTAAATTTATAAGTATAAGTACTATTGAAACTAGTATTGTTATAAAAACAATTTTAATTAACTTATTAGCTTTCTTCTTCTTTGAAGTAGCTAAACCAATACTTAGAAAAGTGTTTGAAGATTAGGAGGTATTTATGGATAAGATCTTAGAACAAGCATTAAGAAAAGAAAAAAGAAGACAAAGGGACAATATTGAATTAATTGCATCTGAAAATTATGTATCTAAAGATGTATTAAAACTACAAGGAAGTATACTCACTAATAAATATGCAGAGGGTTATCCGAATAAAAGATATTATGGTGGATGTCAGTATATTGATATCTTTGAAGAAACTGCAATAAAACATGCAACTGAATTATTTAAATGTAAGTATGCAAATGTTCAACCTCATTCAGGAAGTGCTGCTAATATGGCAGTATATAGAGCATTACTAAATCAAGGTGATAAAGTAATGGGAATGAATTTAAGTCAAGGTGGACATTTAACACATGGACATCCAATGTCATTCAGTGGACAAGACTATGTAATAGTAGATTATACAGTTAATAAAGAAACTGAAGAAATAGATTATGATGAAGTAGAACGTATTGCTTTACGTGAAAAACCTAAAATGATTATTGCTGGAGCATCTGCTTATTCTAGAATAATTGATTTTAAAAGATTTAGAGAAATTGCTGATAAAGTAGGAGCATATTTAATGGTAGATATGGCTCATATAGCAGGTCTTGTAGCGGCTGATCTTCATCCATCGCCTCTTCCTTATGCAGATGTAGTTACAACTACAACTCATAAAACATTAAGAGGACCTCGTGGAGGAATGATACTTACTAATAATGAAGAAATAATTACAAAGATTAATAAAGTGGTATTCCCAGGAATTCAAGGTGGACCTTTAATGCACGTTATTGGTGCTAAAGCAGAATGTTTTTATGAAGATCTTCAACCAGAATTTAAAGAATATGCTAAAAGAGTTATTAATAATGCTAAAGTACTAGCAAAAACTCTTCAAGATAATGGATTTAGAATAGTATCAGGAGGAACAGATAATCACTTAATGTTAGTAGATGTTAAATCTATTGGATTAACTGGTAAAGAAGCAGAGAAATTACTTGATACAATTAATATTACTGTTAATAAAAATACAATTCCATATGATACAGAAAAACCATTTGTAACTAGTGGTATAAGACTTGGTACTCCTGCAATGACTACAAGAGGATTTACAGAAAAAGATTTTGTTAAAGTAGGAGAAATAATAAGTAGATGTTTAAAAAATCCAGATGATTTAAAATTACATAAAAAGTTAAAAGAAGAAGTACTTGAATTAACTCATAAGTATCCATTTAAGTAAATAATTGTAAATTAAAATTATTAATAAATTGTTATTCTCTTATAATATTGGTATATTTATTATAGAGTAGGTGGTTATATGACTGAATATGCATTAAAAAATTTTGCATTAGAACTCGAAAAAATTAGAACAGGAAAAAAGCAAATTGATGAATATGATATGGATTTAAGTGGAGTATTTCCAAAATATGAAGAAAAAGAGTATGATAATCCATACTTCTTAGATTTAACTGATATATTTTTAAATGGAATAGAATTAAATATACCAAAGGAAGAAAAAAACAATCCATATTTATTAGACTTAACTAATGTATTTAAAGATGGAATTGAGTTAAGAAGTGATATAGATTTATCAACAATGTTTCCTGAATTTCATGAAGTTCAATACAATCCATATACAATGGATATTAAATCTCTTTCTAGAAAAGAAGAAATCCATATTAAACAAAAAGTGTCTCATATATTAGAAAATTATATAGAATGTGAACTTAAAAATAGTAAACAAGAACAAGAAGCAGTAGATATAATCTTAGAAAAATATGGTATATCTATGAAAAGAATAAAAAGTGGAAGACCATCTATAGTAAAGATAGGAAATATCTTATATGTACCTATTGATTATTTAGAGAGAATAGAAAGAATATTTAGACAAAATAATATTGTAATAGATTAAAATGTAAAAAACTGCACAAAAGTGTAGTTTTTTTTATTTATTTTTTTATATAATAAAGTTGAGGTTATAATTGACATTTTACATATTTTGATGTAAAATATAGGGCATTAATTAAGGGGTGGAATTATGACTAAGGAAGAATTCTTACAATTAAGAGAAGAAGTATTAAATTTAAAAAAATTGATTGAATTAGAAAAACTTCTTCCACATATGTCTGCTTATCAATTTTTGCATGAATGTAATGATGATAATTTAGATGCATGTGCAATTAATTATTTGGGTAGAAAATTTACGTTTAGGGAACTGTTTGAAAAAATTGATATAGCAGCTAAAGGTTTTGCGGAAATGGGAGTTAAACCTGGAGATAAAGTAGCGATGGCTATGTTATCAACTCCTGAAGCAATTATTAGTTTCTATGCTTTAAATAAAATTGGTGCAACAACATTTATGATTAGTGCATCACATGATAAAGCATCAATTAGAGAAGAATTAAAAGATTCTGGTGCAAGTGTAATTGTAATTAACGACATTTTCTATGATAAAGAAGTTAAAGAAATGTGTGATGATTTGAATTTTGAACATGTCGTAGCTGCATCATTAGATGAATCAATGCCACTTGGATTTTGGGGAGATAAAATAAAATTCAAATTAGTTAAGGCTATTAAAAGTGTTGGTAATGCTTGTAATAGTGATGAAAGATGTATAAGATGGAATCTTTTTGAAGAAATTGGAAAAAAATCTAATATAGAAGTTTTACCATATTATGAAGATGGTGAAGTTATAGTTATTGCTTCAACAAGCGGAAGTACTGGTAAGCCAAAAAGACCAATGTTAACAAATGAAAATATTAATGCAATGCCTGTTCAAATGGGTATGAGTTGTGATGTCTTTACTCCTGGTGATTCAATTTTTACAACTTTACCAATATGGATTGTATATAGTTTGTTTAATAGTATTCACGAACCATTGTGTTTAGGAGTAACAGTTGATTTAGATCCATTATTTAATTCAAAAAAAGTGAGTAAAAGATTAAGACAATATAGATTTAATCACTGGAATGCTATTCCATCATATTTAGAAGATATGATTGCTGATAGAGGAATGAAGGGATTAGACTTACGTTTCTTAAAATCTGTTACTACTGGTGGAGACTTTAGATCTCCAAAATTAAAACAAACTGCAGAAGAATTATTTAGAAGATTAAATTCTGATTGTGAAGCTGGTCAAGGTTATGGATTAACTGAAACTGGTGGAGGATTTGGATATACATATGAAAGAGGTGTTCCAGCCGAAAGTGTTGGTAAACCATTAGTTGGAAATGCTTTTAAAATAGTTGATGTTGATTCTAAAGAAGAATTAGGTCCTGAACAAAGTGGACAGTTATATTTATATTCACCTTCTGTTATGAAAGGATATTATAATGAACCAGAATTAACGGAGAAAGTTTTAGAGACAGATGCTGATGGTGTAACTTGGTATGTTACAGAAGATATGGCTCATTATGATAGTGAAGGACAACTATTTATTGATGGAAGAATTAGAAGAATTGAAATTTCGCGTGATAGCGAAGGTAATATAACTAAAGTATTTCCTGATAGAGTTAAACAAGTTGTTTCTTTACATCCAGCAATAGAACAATGTGAAGTTGTAATGGTTCCTGATGAAAAGAGAGTTAAAAGACCAGTTGCGTTTGTGGTATTAAAAGAAAACTATCCATATAATGATTCATTATTACCACAAATAGACAGCATTTGTTCTGAACATAATGTTGAAAGCTACATGTTTCCAACAGAATGTATTCCAATAGAAGAAATACCAAAAACAGATGTTTTAAAAGTAGATTATGATAGAATGTTAGAAATGTATCTTGAAAGAAGTAAAACTGATAAAAAATCTAAATTATTATCACTATTTAAAAAAAGAATAAGTTAATTAAACTTATTCTTTTATTATTGTTGTATTACATTTTTATATGATATAATCGTTTTAGAATAGGGAGTGTTGATATGCATATAGTTTGGTTACAAATAACAAGTTTAATCTATATGACAATTCTTTTGATAATTTATTATTCTGTAAAAAGAATTAAAAGTGAAGAAACGTCATTATTTAGAATGATTATGACAGCAAATGAAGTTGGATTAATAATTGAGTTGATTTGTATTTATACCATAAATCATATAGAAACTCTTCCAACGCTTAATACAATTTTTACACATCTCCTTTTAATTTATTATTTAGTTTATATTTTACTGTTTACAATCTATATTTTCTTTGTTGCAACAAGAGAAAGTGCAAGCAATAAATTTAAAAAGAATATAATAATATGTTGTTTAATATACTTTATAATTAACGTCATTTTTATATATGGATTACCAATGTATTATCATACAGGAGAAAATGGTTTCTATTCGTATGGTCCTTCTGTATCATTTTTGTTTGGATCGTATACATTTTTAATTATTGTTTGGGTAATATCAATTATAAAAAATTTCAAAAATTTAATTAGAAAAAAAATGTTGCCAGTATTGATTCTTATTTTTTTAGGAACGATTGCAGGAATAATACAAAAAAATTATCCAGAACTATTATTGATGACAGCTGTAGATACCCTTGTAACATTTATTATGTATTTTACAATTGAAAATCCTGATGTTAAGATGATTGAACAATTAAATACTGCTAAAAACGAAGCCGAAAAAGCAAACCGTGCTAAATCAGATTTCTTAAGTAGTATGTCACATGAAATTAGAACACCGCTAAATGCAATTGTTGGATTATCTGAAGATATCGGTTCATTTAAGAATGAAGTTCCTGAACAAGTTGCAGAAGATGCTAATGATATTATTAGTGCATCTCAAACTCTACTTGAAATAGTTGGAAATATTCTTGATATTAGTAAAATTGAAAGTGAAAAAATGGAGATTGTTAATACTCCATATAATCCAAAACAATTAATAGAGGAACTAGCAAGAATTGATGCGACTAGAATTGGAGATAAACCAATAGACTTTAAAATTAATATCGCAGAAGATGTTCCATATGAATTATATGGTGATAAGATTCACGTTAAAGGAATAATTAACAATCTTTTAACTAATGCTATTAAATATACTGAAAAAGGATCTATTACATTAACAGTTAAATGTATTAATCAAAATGGTATATGTAATTTAATTATAAGTGTACAAGATACTGGAAGAGGTATTCCTGCCGAAAACATTGATAAATTATTTACTAAGTTTGAAAGACTTAATGTAGAGAAAAATACTACTGTTGAAGGTACTGGACTTGGTCTTGCTATTACAAAGAGTTTAGTTGAACTTATGGGTGGAAAAATAAATGTTCAATCTCAATATGGAAAAGGATCTTTATTTGTAGCTCAAATCCCTCAAAAAATTAATAAATATAGTGCTCCTGCAGGAGATACAAAACAAAAAGAAGTTGCAATTGTTGAGGATGTATCTTATGGAAATAAACGAGTTTTGATAGTAGATGATAATAAGCTTAATATAAAAGTTGCTCATCGTGCTTTAGATAATTTTGATTTAATTTTAGATGATGCATCTAGTGGACAAGAGTGTCTTGAAAAGGTAAAAAATGGAGATGAATACGATCTTATATTAATGGATATAATGATGCCTGAAATGAGTGGAGAAACAACTTTAGAAAAACTAAAAGAAAATCCTAATTTTAATATTACAGTTATTGCACTTACAGCTGATGCAGTAGCTGGTGCTAAAGAGAAATATCTTAGTGAAGGATTTGTTGATTATATAGCTAAACCATTTAGTAGAGATCAAATTAAAGAAAAACTTGACAAAGTATTTAAGAGTGAGTAATCTCACTCTTTTAATTTGTTGACTATAATGTGTTATTTTAGTAAACTTTATTATGAAGGATAATGGTGAAAATATGAAATTTTATAAGTGTAAAAAATGTGGAAATATTCTTACTTCAATAAATGAAGTAAATGATAATATTATTTGTTGTGGAGAAGAAATGACTTTACTTCAAAGTCGTTCTGTTGATGCAGCAGTTGAAAAACATGTTCCAGTTCTTATAGAAGAAAATGGAATAAGAAAGGTATTTGTAGGAGAAGTAGAACATCCTATGACAGAAGAACATTATATTGAATTTATTGCAGTAGAAACTAAAGATTGTTTCTTAATAAAAAAATTAACTCCTAATGATAAACCAGAATTTATATTAAATACTAATTCTGAAATTATTAAAATGTATGCATATTGTAATCTTCATGGACTTTGGGAAAAATAGAATATAAATTCTTTTAAAGGAGGTGCTAGCGTGAAAAAAATAATTATAGTATTAATTGCTATTATTGTTTTAATAGTGCCTTTTTTTATGAAAGATTATTTTTATAATAAACAAAGTGCTTTAGATTCAAAAGAAAAAACTATATATATTGATAGTAATTATAATATTGATTCTAATAATGAATCAAAAGATAAACATATATATGAAACTAGTAATGCATTAGTAATAGATTGTTCAAATAAAACTATTACAATTAATAAAAAATAAGGAGCTAATATGAAAAAGAAATTATTATTTATTGAAATTATATTATTTTCTTTTATAGATAAAGTTTACGCAGTAAATAAGATTTCTTGTGGAACAACATCAGGAATTCCAGAAGCTCTTCCTGAATTTATTAGAACAATTATCACTTTAATAGAAATATTAGTACCTTTAGGATTAATACTATTTGGATCAGTTGATTTATTAAAAGTAGTATTTGGAGAAGATAAAAGAGGACTAGATAAAGCAGTTAAGAAATTTTTAATAAGAAGTGCATCAGGAGTAATAGTATTTTTCATAGTTTTTATAACTCTATTATTCTTTGAAAACATGGATAATTCATCAAGTACTGCAGAATGTATAAAGTGCTTTACTGTAGATAAAGATTCATGCAAAGTATATTATGAAGAAGATGAAGATCACTCTAATGAAAAAGATAAAGATAAAAAAGAAAGAGAAGAACTTGAAAAGAAAAGAGAAGACAATCGTAAAGAAAATGAAGAATATGCTAAGAAGGAAAAAGAACTAGCTGGAAAAGAAAAAGATCCAGATAGCGTTTTAAAAGGAAAAAGAAGAGCTAGTGGAGATTTAGATTTTTCTTGTACGTCTAAAACTGTTAAAGCAAAGTTTTCTTGCGAAACTCTTGCGATAGTAGAGCAACATCTAAATGATTTTAATTATTATAATTTTAGAGATGTAATTGCTTCTTACGGTGGATTTAATAATTATGCTCAATCTCTTGGTGGAGTATTTTCAGAATATTATGGAAAAGAGCTTAATATTACAACTGAATATGAGTTCCAAAAAGTTGCAGAATATACATTTGGATGGATGTATATGTATGGAATGGATTATTATAATAGTGGTGGAGTCTATCAAAACTGGGGAGTTGGTTATGGAAGTAGCGGACATAGTTCAGATGCTTTCTATCCTGGAAATTTAAGGGCTGGTCATTGGACTGAACATTTTGATGCAAATTTTGATGAAGTAATATCTGGCACAGGGGTGAATCCTAATTTATGGATGGCTACAGAATGTGGACCAGCTGCTCAAGCTCCATTATATAAAGGTGGAGTATTAAAAAAAGGTAAACCAGTTAAAAGGACTATGGTTACTAAGTTTAGTGATTTACGTCCTGGAGATTTATTTCATTTTTTTGCACATCCTGTAAATAAAGCTGATCGTAGTTCTTGGGGACAAGGAGAACATGTTACTATTGTTGGAGAGGTATATGATGATAAAATAGTATTATATGATGGAGGAAGTTATTTCCAAACAACTAGAAATTTTAAAAGAGAAATGAAAATGGTTTATACAGAAGCAGAAGAATATAAAGAAGTAAAAGATGAATTTGGATATGATTATTGGGCAGCAGAAAGATTTGCTGATTTACAAAGATAGATAATAAAGGAGTAAATATGAAAAAGAAAGTTTTGTTTATAGAAATTATATTAATTAATTTATTTGAACATGTTTACGCAATAAATAAGATTTCTTGTGGAACAACATCAGGAATACCAGAAGCTCTTCCAGAGTTTATTAGAACGGTTGTTACTCTAATTAAATATTTAGTTCCTTTAGGATTAATACTATTTGGATCTGTTGATTTATTAAAAGTGGTATTTGGTGAAGATAAAAAAGGACTAGATAAAGCAGTAAAGAAATTCTTAACGAGAAGTGCAGCAGGAGTAATAGTATTCTTTGTTGTATTTGTTACATTATTATTCTTTGAAAACATGGATAATTCATCAAGTACTGCAGAATGTATAAAGTGCTTTACAGTAGATAAAGATTCGTGCAAAGTATATTATGAAGAAGATGAAGATCATTCTGCTGAAAAAGAAGAAGATAATAAGAAGAGACAAGAACTTGAAAAGAAAAGAGAAGAAAATAGAGAAAAAAATAAAAAAGATGCTGATAAAGAGAAGAAAGAAGCATCTAAAGAAAAAGATCCAGATAATATATTAAATGGATATAGAAATGGTAATGTAGGAGAACTTGATTTTACTTGTACATCTAAAACTGTTAAATCTAGATTCTCTTGTGAAACACTTGCAATAGTAGAACAACATTTATATGATTTTGATTCTACTAACTTTAAATCTACTATTAAAAGTAAATATGGAAATTTTGCTAATTATATGAGTTCATTAGGTGGAGTTTTTGCAGATTTCTATGGTAGAAAGATAAGTGTTCATACCGCTACTGAATTACAATGGGTTTCAGAATATGTTTTTGGTATGATGTATATGTATGGATTTGATTATTATAATGGTATAAATAGAAAATATTGTAAATGGGGTGGAAACTGTGTTCAAATGAAAGATTTCTTTAATGGAAGTCTTCCAAATTCTGCTACTAATGATGCTTTCTGGAAAGGAACAAGAGTATATTTTGAAGAAGGATTATCTGAACCAAAAAGTAATTTTGATAAATTAATATCTGATTTAGATAGTTTAAATAAAAACACTAACTGTAACTGGACTGTTGATATGGTTTATAACAAAGCAGGAATATTCCATAACAATAGAACTAAAGTAAATAGTTCAGCTAGCTATAAAGCAATGGGAAAAGCTAAAGGAAATAAAGTTATTACTAATGTAGAAGATTTACAAATTGGAGATATAGTTCACTTTTTTGAATCATGTAGTAATAGAGCAGATCCTGATACTTGGCATGATTGGTATCACGTTGCATTTATAGGCGAAATTGATCGTATTAAAAAAACAGTTACTGTATATGATGGAGGAAGTCGTTATACAAATAATAGAAATTTTAAAATAGTTGCTAAACTAGATAATCGTATTAATAAACTAAATGGAACTAGTTGCTGGGCAGCAGTTAGAGTTGTAGATATTATGCAGGAGTAGACTATGAAAAAAAGATTATTACTAATAGAAATAGTATTGTATAGTCTTTTTGATAAAGTCTATGCAGTTAATAAAATATCTTGTGGAACCGCATCGGGAATACCAGAAGCTCTTCCAGAGTTTATTAGAACAATTATTACTCTAATTAAATATTTAGTTCCTTTAGGATTAATACTATTTGGATCAGTTGATTTATTAAAAGTAGTATTTAGTGAGGATAAAAAAGGACTAGATAAAGCAGTAAAGAAATTCTTAATTAGAAGTGCAGCCGGAGTAATAGTATTCTTTATTATATTTATGACAACACTATTTTTTAATAATTTAGATAATTCAGAAACTACAGTAGAATGTATTAGATGTTTTGCAATAGATAAAAAATATTGTGTACTTTATTATGAAACAGAAGAAGATCATTCTAAAGAAAAAGAAGAAGATAACAAGATGAGAGAAGAACTTGAAAAGAAGAGAGAAAAATATAGAAAAGAAAATGAAAATGATGCTGATAAAGAGAAAAAGTTAGCAGCTCAAGAAAAAGATCCGGATAGCGTTTTAAATGGAAGTAGAAATAATGTAGGAACTGGTGTTAACGGAGGAGAATATTCAAATATTGATTACGTAAACTGGGCTATTGGTATTTGTAAAGATGAATCAATTGGATATGGACACACTTATCCTTATCAAAGAAATAATGGAGAAACTGTTTACTCAGGTGGTGCAAATGTTGGTGATGGTATTAGTTGTTCAGGACTAGTTGGACTTGCAATTACTAATTCTAATTTTGGAGTTTCTTTCTTATCAGGAAGTAGAGATGTTTGGCCCTATATTGGTATAAGTCCAGAATTTAAATCTAGACTTCAACAAGCAGGATTTCAAAGAGTATATCCAAGTAGTGATGCTGATTTAAAAACTGGTGATATATTTATATTGCCTAATGATAGTCATACTGGAATAATATCAGGTCCAGGAAGAGTTGCTGAAGCAATGGGGCCTCCAGGACCAGCAGGAGATTCAACTGGATATGAAGTTTTAGAACATGCATCAAGTTATCACTACAATAGTTTTGCAGAAGTATATCGTCTTCCAGATGAAATAATGCAAAAACATATAAAAGCCGGAGGACTTAATGAAAGTGGAAGTAGTTATACAAGTTCTAAAACAGGTATAACTTATAATATATATAATCAAGCTGATAGTAGATGGGGAGGAAAAACATATAGTGATGGAAAAACTGTTGCTCATAGAGGATGTATGATAACTTCATCAGCAGTAGTATCTTCTGGAGCTAATTCATCTATTACACCAGCAGATGTTTATAGTAGATTTTTACATACTACTCCTTCTAGTGCTATACCACAATTAACAAATAATCAATTTAGTTGTTTCAATGGATCTACGAGCAAAAGTTCAATTATTAATTATTTAAATGAAGGAAAGGTAGTAGTAGTTAGAGTATGGGGAAGTAGTAATGGAGGAAGTAGTAGTTTTACATCTTCTCAACATTATATGGCTCTTCTAGATATAGATAGTTCTAACTCTAAAGTATTTGTAGGTAATTCCTATGGAAGTGCAAGTGGTCATAGTGCATCAGACTGGTTTAATATAGATGAAGTGTTAACATCTATTCAAGAAGCAGAAGTATGTACTCCTTCACAAAGTATTATGAGGTGATAAAATGAAGAAAAAAATACTATTAATAGAAATCGTTTTACTTAGTCTTTTTGATAAAGTCTATGCAGTTAATAAAATATCTTGTGGAACAACATCAGGAATACCAGAAGCTCTTCCAGCTTTTATTAGAACAATTATTACTTTAATAGAGATTTTAGTACCTTTAGGATTAATATTATTCGGATCAATTGACTTTTTTAAAGTAGTATTTAGTGAAGATAAAAAAGGACTAGATAAAGCAACAAAGAAATTCTTAACGAGAAGTGCAGCAGGAGTAATAGTATTTTTCATAGTTTTTATAACTTTATTATTATTTGAAAATATGGATAATTCATCAAGTACTGCAGAATGTATTAAATGCTTTACAGTAGATAAAGATTCATGCGTAGTTTATTCTGAAGATGAAGAAGATCATACTGCTGAAAAAGATAAAGATAATAAAGAAAGAGAAGAATTAGATAAAAAACGTGAAAAGTATAGAAAAGAAAATGAAGAAGGTGCCAAGAAAGAAAAAGAATTAGCAGGAAAAGAAAAAGATCCAGATGATGTATTAAATGGACATAGAGGTGGTGGTCCATCTGATGGTGGATCATCTAACCCTGGAACTAAAACAATTATTATAGGAGATTCTCGTACTGTTGGAATGTGTGCAACTATTAGTAATGGAGAATGGACTAGATGTCAATTTGCTAATAGTGGTGGCTTTAATATGAATGGTGACTTAGTTATAGCACAAGGTGCTATGGGATATGATTGGATGGTATCTGATGCAATTCCTGCAGTTAATAGAGTTTTGCAATCTGATCCAGGAACCAGATATAATATTGTTTCTTTAATGGGAGCAAATGGTTTAGGTGCCGATAGATATGTTCAAAAATATAATGAATTAGCAGCAGGTGATTGGAAAGATCAAAATATAGTATTAGTATCATTAAATCCAGTTAAATATCCATATGTAGGATATACAAATGAATCAGTTTCTAGATTTAACGATACTTTAAAGTCAGGAACATCTGGAAAAGAAAATATTTCTTATTGTGATACCTATAGTCAAATAGTTAATAATTTTGAAAGTTCAGATGGACTTCATTATGGATCATCTACATATACAAGAATATATCAAGGAATAAAAGCCTGTATAGGTTTAAGTGAATAAAAAGGGAGGAAAATATGAAACCACAAGAAAAAGCAATACATATTTCATGTGAAAAAGATAAAATATCTGATATTGTACTAATGTCAGGAGATCCATTACGTGCAAAATATATTGCAGAAAAGTTTTTGGATAATCCAGAATTAGTTAGTACAATTAGAAACATGTATGTTTATACAGGAACATACAAAGGAAAAAGAATAACTGTTATGGGACATGGTATGGGAATACCTTCAATGTGTATTTATGCATTTGAATTATTCTATTATTATGATGTTAAAAAAATAATTAGAACAGGTACTGCTGGAGTTGTAGATCCAAATTTAAAACTTAGAGATATAATTTTAGCAGATTCAGCATATACTGAATCAAGTTATGCTTTTCAATATGATGGGACTCCTAAAATTATTGAATATCCATCTTCTGATTTAAATGAAAAAATTAAAAAAGTTGCAGCTGAAAAAAATACAAAATTAATAAATGGAACTCTTTCCACTAATGATATGTTTGGACCATATGCAGAAGTGGAAGAATTTTATAAGAGAATTCCTCCAAATATTAATCCCATTGCAGAAGAGATGGAAGCTTTTGGATTATTTTATACTGCTAATAAATTTAATAGAGAAGCTGCTTGTATAGTTACTATAGTAGACTCTAAATATGTAGATGAAATAATATCTCCTGAAGATAGAGAAAGAGCGCTAGATAATATGATTGTCTTAGGATTAGATGCTTTAGTTTTAGATTAAATATACTTTACTTTTTAGTAATTTTATTATAAAGTATTTGTGCAATAGATTTTTTATATAAAAACCTTTGTCAAATAAACGTTTTTTTGATATAATACAAGAGAAATGAGGAGGGATACTTATGGCAAAAGTTGGAAATAGACAATTAAAAACTTTAGTATGTACTGAATGTAATAATGAAAATTATCGTGTAGAAAAAAATGTTAAGAATACTACTGATCGTTTAGAGTTAAAAAAATATTGCCCTAAATGTCAAAAACATACAACACATAGAGAGAAAAAATAGTTGTAAGAGGGGAATGTTATTATGATAAATGTTAATGATTTTAAAAATGGTTTAACTATTAAATATGATGGTAATATCTATACAGTTATAGAATTCCAACATGTTAAGCCTGGAAAAGGATCTGCCTTTGTACGTTGTAAATTAAAAAATATAAAAAATGGTACAACAATTGAAACTACTTTTAATGCTGGAGTTAAAGTAGAAGCTGCAAGAGTAGAAAGAAGAGAAATGCAATATTTATATAACCAAGATGATACTTATTATTTCATGAATATGACTACTTATGATCAAATAGGTGTTGATAAAGCATCAATTGGTGATGATATTAAATATTTAAAAGAAAATATTACATTATATCTTACTATGTATGAAGGTGAAGTTATAGGTGTAGTTCTTCCTGATAAAGTAGAATATCTTGTAACTGCTACAGAACCTGCTGTAAAAGGTAATACAACTAGTAGTGCTATGAAAGATGCTACTTTAGAAAATGGTCTTGTTGTTAAAGTACCTTTATTTATAAATGAAGGAGAAACAATTTTAGTAACAACAGCAGATGGTAAATATTCATCAAGAGCTTAGGCTCTTTTTTTCTTAGGAGGAAATATGAAAAAAATAGTTTTAGTAACAGGGAGTAGTAAAGGTATTGGTGCAGCTTGTGTAAAAAAGTTTGCAAGTAATAATTATGATGTAGTTATTACATATAAAGATGACTTAGATAATGCATTAAGAATAAAAGAAGAAGTAGAATCATTTGGAATACATGCAGTAGTAATACACTTAGATTTGGCTGATGAAAAAGAAATTAATAATGTAGTAGGTGCAGTTATTAAGCATTTTGGAAGAATAGATGTACTTGTTAATAATGTAGGTATTGAGTCTAGTAGTGATTTCTTTGATAAAAGTAAGGAATCATTTGAAAAAATATTTAATGTTAATGTATATGGTACATTTTTAATAACAAAAAAAGTGTTAGAGAAAATGCATAATGTAGGTGGAAAAATTATTAATATTTCATCTAATAATAGTACAACTGCAGGAGATATTAATACGCTTGAATACGACATGTCTAAAGCAAGTATTAATGCATTTACTAAAGATTTAGCTAAGTTAACACCAAATGTTAATGTTAATGCTGTACTCCCAGGATGGGTGTTAACTGAAAAAGTAGATAAATTAAATAAGGAATTAGATGGAAAACTAGTAGAAGAAGAAAGTAAAAATATTAGTTTAGGTAGATTTGCAACTCCCGAAGAGATTGCTAATGTAGTATATTTTTTAGCTAGTGATGAAGCTAGTTATATTAATGGAGAATTAATAACAGTAGATGGAGGATATAAGATATAATGTTAGAAGATTTTGGAATAAGTAATGAAGCACTAGAGAAAGTTGTATTAGTTGAAAAGAAATTAATTCCAGAGTTTAATGAATTAGAAGAAAATGCTAATTATAACAGTTTAAAAGTACTTAGTGCTTTTAAGAAGTACAATTTAAGTGAAATACATTTAGGTGGTACTACTGGATATGGATATAATGACTTAGGAAGAGACATTATAGAGAAAATATTTGCTGAAGTATTAGGTTCAGAAAAAGCAATTGTTAGAAATCAATTTATATCCGGTTCACATGCTTTAAATGTAACTTTATTTGGTTTACTTCGTCCAGGAGATATTATGCTAAGCATTAGTGGACTTCCATATGATACGTTACATGAAGTAATAGGTATTAAAGATAATCCATCTTCATTAAAATCTTTTGGTATTAATTATGAACAAATTGATTTAATAGATAATGATTTTGATTATGATAGTATTAAAGAAATATTAAAAGAAAAAAAGATTAAACTTATCGAAATACAAAGATCAAAAGGATATTCTACTAGAAAGAGTATTACTATAGAAAAACTAGAAAAAGTAATTAAGTTCATTCATGACATTGATAAAGAAGTAATAATAATGGTAGATAACTGTTATTGTGAATTTGTTCAAACTAAAACTCCAATTGAAGCTGGAGCAGATATAATGGTTGGTTCATTAATAAAAAATCTTGGTGGAGGAATTGCACCAAACGGAGCTTATGTAGCTGGAAGAAGTGATTTAATAGATTTAGTTGGTGAAAGATTAACTCTTCCTGGAGAAGGATTAGAAGTTGGACCATCACTAGGTGCTAATAGAAGTATAATACAAGGATTATTTTTTGCTCCTAGCGTTGTATGTAGTGCCTTAAAAACTGCTGTTTTAACTTCGAAAGTATTAGAAGATTTAGGCTATGATGTTGAACCTAAATATAATGAAGAAAGAGCAGATATAGTACAAAATATTATATTTAGAGATAGAGAAAAATTAATTAAGTATTGTCAAAGTATCCAAAGTGCATCACCAGTAGATGCAGCAGCTCTTCCAATTCCTGGAGATATGCCTGGATATGATGATCAAGTTATTATGGCTGCTGGTGCATTTACACAAGGTTCTTCTATTGAATTATCTTGTGATGGACCATTAAGAGAACCATTTATAGCTTATCAACAAGGAAGTCTTACATATCAATATGGTAGACTTGCTGTAATGAAAGCTGTTAGTGATTTAATTAAAAAATGATAAGTATGAAATAACAAAAACACTTGAAAAATATATAAAAACGCTGTATAATTCAATATGTATCTGAGTTATACAGTTAAATCTGTCCCATTAGCTCAGCTGGATAGAGCAACGCCCTTCTAAGGCGTGTGTCGGGGGTTCGAATCTCTCATGGGACACCATTATGAAAATAGGAACTTGTAAAGAGTTCCTTTTTTATTTGTAAAGACACACGTAAGAACTGTAAAAATTATGTTAATTTTTTTAAGATTAAAAAATCTCTTTTTATTATTTGTTATACTTAAATAGTAGGAGAATTATAATGGCTAGTAATTTGCAAATTAAATCAAAAAAGGATGTAACAAATTTATTAATTAGAGATTTTAATATTATGCAATTAGGGTATGATTTTATGGGATATAGAATCCCTTCTAGAAATAGTCTATCTTTTCATCATATGATAATACCACACGATGAATGTAGAAGACTTGGCATAGAGCATAGTGGATATTTATACTGGAATGGAGCAATTCTCGTTCAAGAAACATCACATACATATCTTCATTTAGTAGGAGAATGTGATAGGTTTAAATTTGATATAATTACTAGTGAAATGATTGTAATGAATGAAAGAGGATATCTTGATAAAGATTGTCTTAAGGAAATAAATGATTGTCTAATGGCTTTTGAATTAGAACACAATGGTGAACTTAATTCTAAAGGTAAGAGATTAATCAAGTCTAGATGGATTAATGAAAGAATAGGATTTTATTAAAAAAGAATGGATTCCATTCTTTTTTTATGTTATTATATTAAGCAGATTTATTTGGAGGGTTTTATGGACAAAATAGCAATTATATCTGGAGTATATGGAGATTTAAATGCTTTAAGAAGTGTTTTAGTAGATATAAATATTAGAGGTATAAATACAATATATTGTTTAGGAAATATTATTAGCAATGAAAGTAAAGATAATTCTAGATGCTTAGAATTAATTAAAAATCTTTGTACAGTTTCATTAATGGGAGATAAAGAAGAAGGGATTGGTTTAATTGAAGATGCTGAACAATATAGTATTAGTGATATTGATTATTTAAGAGGATTACCTTTTTCTCATCAATTTTTAGTAAGTGGAAGAACAGTTAGATTATTTAATGATAATCCATATAATTCATTTAATAAAAAGAATTATGATAATAAAAAAATAGATTTATTTAAACCAAGTGTTAGAACTGAAAATGGTTTTGCAGATGTTGTTGTTTGTGGAAGAAATAATGGTGCTTTTGAAGAAGTTGCAGGTTGTGGTCATGTAATTGGCGTTCAAGATGTTAGTGATGGGGATTTTGCTAATTATATTATTATAGAAGGAAATATGAATTCAAGAAGATTTGCACCTATTTCATATCAACATGTACAAGTACCTAAAACTTTAGTATATCCAGTATCATATAGAGATCAACAAAGCGTAGGAGTTTGTAAAAGTCGTGGTGCAAATTATGGAGCATAATAAAAGAGAACGATAGGTTCTCTTTTTTATTTATCTTCTTTTTGAGGTTTATCACTTTCTAAATTAAGATTAGCAGTGTGCTTTGGTTTTCTTTTTTCAACAGGAAGTGTTTCTATCCATTTTTCTCCATCCCATTTCTTTAAACAGTTTGGACCATACCATTCTTTTAATATTTTTTCTATATTATTATATGAATAAAATTGTCTTCCTTCAAATTCATATAATTTAAATGGATATACATCTTCTTTTTTAAATACTGGTTCATGCATAAATTTTTCCCAAGGAACAGATATTGGTTGTGATACTAAAGAACTGTTTTCATTTCTTCTAGAATATTTATATGCATACCATCTAATAAATCTAGATAAACCAGTATGAGGTATATGTAAATTGTCTAATAGGACGTATATCGGTACAAGTATTTTTATTAAAGTATAATTTAGTTCAAATTTTAATTTAGATTCAGAAATATTATCATAAATTATTACATCTACAAAGACTCCATCTCCGCCTTTACATCTATTTTTTAATAATTTATTAACTTCTTCAATCCATGTACCCTTTTTTCTTACTTTCATAGTAGGTCCATTTATAACATTAAATTTTTTATCTGTTTCAAAACATTGAAAATAATA
Organism: Bacilli bacterium; assembly: GCA_017541325.1. GTDB lineage: Bacteria > Bacillota_I > Bacilli_A > RF39 > UBA660 > RUG11788. The sequence continues at coordinate 71,506 of JAFXZI010000004.1, read as the reverse complement.
TTTATCATCTAAATCTTTTTTCATTGCTTCAATAAAGCGATCCCAATCTTCACGTGGCACTATTACATCAATATCATCATCCCAAGGAATAAAACCTTTATAATTAACTATTCCAAGCGCAGAACCAGCCATTAGTCCATATTGAATATTATTTTTTACACAAACTCTATGTATTTCATCCATTATTTCAAGTACTTGTAATTGTAAATCTCTTACTGTTACTTTTTTTCCATTATATGTTTTAAGTACAAATTCATCTTTTGTACGTATACAACCATTTTTCTTTTCGTTTTCTAATTCTTTTTTCATCATTATCTCCTAAATCCATTTTACTATATCAAAAAGGAAAATAAAATATATATTTGTTGATAAAGAAAAGTCAAAAGATAATAAAAAATATGATATAATATATTCCGAGTCTGAATAATTATTACTGGGAGGTTTTTATGTTATTGATTATAGAATTAGTAGGAAGTTTATTTAAAGAATTAGATGAACCAAAAACATTTATAGGAAGAATATATAATCAGTATAAAGAGATCATTAATTATTTAATAGTAGGAGTTCTTACTACTATAGTTAGTTTAGTTAGTTATTACACTTTAAGACTTTTTATATCTCAATATTTAATATGTACAGTTATATCATGGATTATTGCAGTTATGTTTGCTTATGTAACTAATAAGATATTTGTTTTTGAAAGTAAAGAAAAAAGTATATTAATTGAATTACCAGAATTTGTAGGAGCACGTATTGCAACTCTTTTATTTGAAGTAGCGTTTATGTTTATTACAGTTGATGTGATTCATATAAACGATAGAATTGCAAAATTAATAGTACAGGTATTTATAACTATATTTAATTATTTACTAAGTAAGATCTTTGTATTTAGAAAGAGGTAATTATGTCATTAGATAGAGTAAAGGAATATCTAAAAAAATATAATATGGATGATAAGATAATTGAAGTTAATTCATCTACTGCAACTGTAGAATTAGCTGCTAGAGCATTAAATACAGAAGAAGATAGAATTGCTAAAACATTATCGTTTTGGATTAATGATAAACCAATATTAATAGTTCTTTCTGGAAATTCTAAAATAGATAATAAAAAATATAAGAGTTTCTTTAATACAAAAGCTAAAATGATAGATATCCAAGAAGTAGAAAAGGTTATTGGACATGCTGTTGGTGGAGTTTGTCCGTTTGGTATAAATGAAGGTGTTGATATTTATTTAGATGAATCATTAAAAAAATATGATACAGTATATCCAGCATGTGGTGAGGCAAATACTGCGATTGAAATAAGTATTAATGATTTAGAAAGAGTAGTTCCATATAAAGAATGGATAAATGTTTCAAAATAAAAAAGTTACACATCAGTAACTTTTTTTTGTGTTCCTTTTTCCTTTTTAGTATCTAATACAGAACTTGCTATATCTATAAATACACTTCCTACTAAGAATTCTGATGCAGTTCCTTTTGTAGTAAACATCTTATCAGTTGTATCTCTAAAAAACTCATATTCTTTGCTTAAGAAATCTGTTATCCCTGGTATAAATTGGTCAACTTTATCAAATACGTAATTAAATAAAGCAACATTTCTTTTGTTAGATAATAATGCACCAATAACATCTTCTAAGTATTCTCTCCCTTTTATAACAGTTGTCTCTTGATGTTTATGATTGCCACCATATACTTGATAAACTAATTCTGGTTCTAAAAGTGTAGGATTTAGTGAAACAGATCTTTTTTCTATACCATATTTTGTTTTATGATCTTCACCAGCTTTATATTTTCTTAAGTCATATGGTGCTATATGAGGTAGTACACAGCTTTCTTCATAACTTGGATCATCATAACTTGCAAAACGATAATATTGTTCTTCGTCAATTACTTTACCAATTGCTGCTTGCATAGAGAAAGAAGTTGCATTAAGTTCTACAAAACTCTCTTCCATATCATCGCTTTCTATTCTTATATTAATTCTAGGAATAGATTTATTTCCAACATATATTTCATTTGCTTCTATATTAATTTTACTTGATGAGTTTTCCACGTTTAATGTAAATGTATCTATACTTCCATTTCTATATTTTGAAAATGTAATATCACCTATAGGAGAATTAGTTATAAAAGATCTTCTTATTGTAATATTATTTACAGCATCAAAGTTAACTGTTTCAGCAGTTTTATCAAATTGAGTTTGTAATAAATCTATATCTAATAATTCAGCTACTGTAATAATTATTCCATTTAAATCATTTTTATTAATTTTATTCATTATTATCCCTCTTTTTTTGGTATAGAATTATTATAATAAGTAATTTAAAAAAGTCAATTTACAAATAAAAATATATTTGTTTTAATAAATATTATGGAGGAAATATGAAGAAACGTGGATTTGAAATTGTAAAAGGATATGAAAACAAAGATATTCATCTTCCTGTTAGAAAGACTGCTCATTCTGCTGGATATGATGTTGAAGCTGCAGAAGATATAACTATTCCAGTATATCATCCAGGAATAAAACCAACACTTATACCAACGGGACTTAAAGCATACTGTGGAAGTGATGAATGCTTTTTATTATTAAATAGAAGTAGTGGACCTAAAAAAGGGTTCCTTATGGCTAACAGTGTTGGTCTAATAGATTCAGATTATTATGGAAACGAAGAAAATGATGGACATTTCTATTTTTCATATTTTAATTGTAGTGATCATGATATTGACGTTAAAAAAGGAGATGTCATTGGACAAGTAGTATTTATTAATTATTTAACTGTAGATAATGATAATGCTAGCGGGAAAAGAAAAGGTGGATTTGGTTCAACTGACAAAAAATAAAAAATCTATTGACAAAAGATAAAAGTTGTGATTTTAAAAAATGTACAAAAAAACATAGTCAAGTAGACACTTTATTGATGGTGTATATTATGTGTAAACCCTTAAAAAATAAGGAAAAATTAAATAACGTAGATACTATATAGGTATTTATGTTTTTTTTAGCAAAAAATATAAACACTTTAAAAAATAAAAAATGTAAATTTTAAAAAATATCAAAAAAAAACATTGATTATTTTATTTTGAAATGATACGATACATTTAGCTTGAAAATAGATGAGGTTATGTATGTGGAATGAAGTTTTAGAAAATTTAGTTGTTGTTAAACGTAGCGGACAAAGAGTAAACTTTAATGCTTCTAAGATAGCGATCGCTATTAAAAAAGCATTTGATGCAGTTTATGATGACGTTGATGAAAAACAAGTCTATCGTGTATTTGAGAGTGTCCTAAAATATATCAACGATAATTATAAAGATAGAAAAACTATCAATGTTGAAGATGTTCAAGATATTATTGAGAATAATTTAAAAGACTTGGGATTTGAAAAAGTATATTGTACTTTTAGTGAATATAGACAAAAACGTGCTGCATCGAGAAAAGTATTTAGTGAAAAGCAACAACACAAGTTCGTTAAAGTAGTTGAAAGTGTAGAAAACATTGATTCTACCTTAACACCAAAGAAACTTCTTCATAAATTTGGAAAGATTATTTCATCTGAATATGCTAAATCTTATATTTTAGATTCTAAATATGTAAGAGCACTAGAAGAAGGAAATATCTTTATCCACAATTTAGAATTTTTTCCTTTAGGATATATCTCACATCTTAATTTAAAACTTGATATTAACCCAGAAGATGATTTTTTAGATGAATTTTTAAGCGATATTATTAATTCTCAAAACGAAATTAGTTCAGAAATAGGAATCAATAATTTAGATTTACTATTAGAACAATACTTCTTGAATTATTACAAAAAAATGTTAAGAGTAAAAATTAAATGTTATTTGGAAATTAATGGAATGTTAGAACTTATTGCATTTAATAGAATTGAAGATGCAATCAATCAAATAAGTGATATTAATGTTAATATTGATTACTTTGATCAATTTGCAGTTAATCCAATTCTTAAAAACGCTTTTGGTATTATTCTTGATGATGTAGTTGAGTATACTAAAGATTATATAAATATTACAATTAATAGAATATTCACAATCTTAAGAAGTTATCAAACTAATAATACTTATACAATAAGTATGAGTAATAGTAGTTCTAAAGTTACTACAATGGCTCGTGAAAATATTATTATGTACTTAGCTGATAATAATTCATTTGAAAACATTCATGTAGTATTTAAAATAATTCCAAATATGGATGAAGTATATTTATCAAAGATTGCAAGTTTAATAATCAATCAAAAAAATATATCTTTATCTTTCCCTAACAGTTCTTTTAACAAAGATGATTTTAATGAAGTAGAATATTTCAGTAACGGATTAAGAATATTTGAAACCATAAACGAAGTAGAAAAAAGATCAACTGGTAGAATGATTGTTACAAATACTTCAATAAATATGGCCCGTCTTGGACTTAAATATTTAAATAATAATAATATTTCTAATTTTTATGAAGAACTTGATCAGTTGCTTGATTTAGCTAAAAACGAAATGTTACTTGCTTTTGAAACTATAGGTAATAAAAACAAAGAAAACTATCAAGCATTATTTACAGGAAACATCCTAGGTGATGAAAGATTAGAATCAGGACAAAAAATTAGAAAGATTATAAAATCTGGAGTATTAAATGTTGGATTGGTTGGTTTAAAAGAATGCGTATTATCTTTTGAACAAGATCCAAACAAACAATTTGACTTGTTGATAAAAATATTAGAATACGTTAGTAAAAAGATGAAACAATTTAGTGATGAAACAAAATTATATTTTTCTATTTTTGAACCAAGTGGACTTGCATCTAGAAAATATTTCATAGCGATTGATAAATCAATTTATGGAACACACAAGGAAATTACAGATAAGAATGCCTATGATTTAATTGACAGCGCTAAGTTTATTGAAGATCGTAAGAATCTTGCAAAAGTTCAAAAACTATTAAATGGTGGAAATCTTGTTACAATTAATATTTCTAATAAAACTAATAATAAGAAAATAGTAGATTTAATAAAAGAGTTAATGAATGATGACTTTGGTTTTGTAAAAATGAAGGTTGATAAATAATGAAGATTAGTGGATTTCAAAAATTAACTTTATTAGATTTTCCTGGAAAAGTATCATGTATCATTTTTACTCAAGGTTGTAATTTTAAATGTCCATATTGTCAAAATTCAGGATTAATTGGACATGAGAATGAGTATTTAATTCCAGAAGAAGAAATATTTTCTTATTTAAAAAAAAGACAAGGAATACTTGATGGTATCGTTATTAGTGGAGGAGAACCTACTGTTCAAAAAGATCTAGATCAATTTATGAGAAAAGTTAAAGAACTAGGTTATCAAATAAAACTAGATACTAATGGTAGTAATCCTGATTTAATAAAAAAATTATTAGATGAAGAACTTGTTGATTACGTCGCAATGGATATAAAAAATGTCTTATCTGAATATAAAGACGTTACTGGAGTAAAAGTTCTTGAAGAAAAAATTAAAAAGAGTATAAAAATATTACAAAAAAGTAATATTGATCATGAATTTAGAACTACAATAATTAAAAATATTCATGATTTAGATAAAATACTAAAAATATGTAGTTATGTTAAAGAAGATAAAATGTATCTACAAAATTTTGAACAAAGTGAAAACGTTCTTGATAAAGATTTACAATCTTTTTCTAAAGAAGAACTTATAAATATACAAAACAAAGTAAAAGAAAAATATCCTAATGTAAAAGTTAGGGGATTGTGAAAGGGAGAGAATTATGTATAAAGTAAGAAAAAGAGATGGAAAGATAGTTCCATTTGAAATTGAAAAAATAAAAAGTGCAATTACAAAAGCATTTGATGCAGAAAAAGTTAATTATGATGAAAATGTTATTGATTTCTTAGCATTAAAAGTAACTGCTGCATTTGAATCAAGTGTAAAGAACAATATAATTGATGTAGAAATCATTCAAGATAAAGTAGAAGAAGTATTATCTCAAGCTGGATATACTCAAGTTGCTAAAGCATATATTTTATATCGTAAATTACATGAAAAACAAAGAGCAATGGAATCTACAATACTTGACTATAAACAAGTAGTTAACAGTTATATAAATGTAACTGACTGGAGAGTTAAAGAAAATTCTACAGTTACTTATTCAGTAGGAGGATTAATTCTTAGTAACTCTGGTGCAATTACTGCGAATTACTGGTTAACAGAAGTATATGATGAAGAAATTGCAAAAGCTCATCGTGATTGTGATTATCATATTCATGATTTATCTATGTTAACTGGATATTGTGCTGGATGGAGTTTAAAACAATTAATTCAAGAAGGTTTAGGAGGAGTTCCTGGAAAAATAACTTCTAGTCCTGCTAAACACTTATCTACTTTATGTAATCAAATGGTTAACTTCTTAGGAATTATGCAAAATGAATGGGCTGGAGCACAAGCGTTCTCATCTTTTGATACATATTTAGCTCCTTTTGTTAAAATAGATAACTTAACTTATAAAGAAGTTAAACAAGCTATTCAATCATTTGTATATGGTGTTAATACTCCATCTCGTTGGGGAACACAAGCACCATTCACTAATATTACACTTGACTGGGTTGTACCAAATGACTTAGCAGAACTTAACTGTATTATTGGTGGAAAAGAAGTTGATTTTAAATATAAAGATTGTCAAGAAGAAATGAATATGGTTAATAAAGCGTTCATAGAAATTATGATTGAAGGAGATGCTAACGGAAGAGGATTCCAATACCCAATTCCTACATATTCAATTACTAAAAACTTCGATTGGTCAGAAACTGAAAATAATAAATTATTATTTGAAATGACTGCAAAATACGGAACTCCATACTTCTCAAATTATATCAATAGTGATATGGAACCATCTGATGTAAGAAGTATGTGCTGTCGTCTAAGATTAGACTTAAGAGAACTTCGTAAAAAGAGTGGTGGATTCTTCGGTAGTGGTGAATCTACTGGATCTGTTGGAGTTGTTACAATTAATATGCCAAGAATTGCATATTTATCTGAAAATGAACAAGAATTCTATGAAAGATTAGAAAATCTTATGAATCTAGCTGCAAGAAGTTTAAAAATTAAAAGAAATGTTATTACTAAATTATTAGATGAAGGATTATATCCATATACTAAGAGATATTTAGGAACATTTAATAATCACTTCTCAACAATTGGACTTGTTGGTATGAATGAAGCATGTTTAAATGCTAAATGGATTAGAGAAGATTTAACTAATGAAAAAGCTCAAAAGTTTACTAAAGAAGTATTAAACTTCATGCGTGAAAAATTATCTGATTATCAAGAAGAATATGGAGATTTATATAACCTTGAAGCAACACCTGCTGAATCTACTTCATATCGTATGGCAAAAAAGGATAAACAATTATATCCAGATATAATTACTGCTTCTAATGATGATACTCCATATTATACAAACAGTTCACACTTACCAGTTGGATATACTGATGATATATTTGCTGCTCTTGATATTCAAGATGAATTACAAACTCTATATACATCTGGAACAGTATTCCATGCATTTATGGGTGAAAGATTAGATGATTGGAAAGCTGCTGCTAACTTAGTTAGAAAGATTGCTGAAAATTATAAATTACCATACTATACATTGAGTCCAACTTACTCAGTATGTAAGAACCATGGATATATAAATGGTGAAGTATGGAAATGTCCTGAATGTGGAGAAGAAACAGAAGTTTATAGCCGTATTACTGGATATTATCGTCCTGTTAAAAACTGGAATGATGGTAAAGCTAAAGAATACGAAATGCGTAAAGAATACGATATAAAAAATCATTGTGAATGTCATAAAGGAGAAGAATGCACTTGCGGTGATGAATGTCACTGTGAAGAAGAAGGACATGAATGTACTTGCGGACCAGATTGCAGTTGTCATGATAAGAAAAAGACAAAGAAAGAAGAAAAAGTAAAAGATCAAGTAATTCTTTTCGGAACAAAAACTTGTCCTAACTGTGCTTCTGCAAAAAAACTACTAGAAAAAGCAAAAATTAAATATACATTTGTAGATGCTGAAGAAGAAGTAGACTTAACAAAGAAATTTGGTGTTAAACAAGCTCCTACTTTAGTAGAAGTTAAAAAAGGAGAAGCTACAGTAATTGCAAACTTATCTAACATCAAAAAATATGTAGAAGAGCATAAAAAATAATATATGTATGATGTAATAATAGTTGGTGGTGGTCCTGCAGGAATAACTGCAGGAATATACTGCCAAAGAGCAAATTTAAAAACAGTAGTTTTTGAAAAAGAAACAATAGGTGGACAAATTGCATCATCTCCTTTAGTTAAAAATTTTCCAGGATTTAAATCAATTAGTGGAGTAGAACTTGCCAATAATTTCTATGAACAAGCAGAAGAATTAGGACTTCCTATTGAAATAGAAGAAGTATTAGAAATAATTCCTGGAGAAACAAATAAAGTTATTACAGATTGTGATAGTTACGAAGCACGTGCTGTAATTGTTGCAACTGGAGCAAAATATAGATTACTAGGACTTCCTAATGAAGAGAATTTAATTGGAAGAGGTATTTCTTTTTGTACGTCTTGTGATGGATCATTTTATAAAGGAAAAGATGTTGCAGTAATTGGTGGTGCTAATACCGCTGTTACAAATGCACTATATATGTCTAATCTTTGTCCTAAAGTATATTTAATATATCGAGGAAATAAATTAAAATGTGAAAAAGTTCTTTTAGATAGTTTAAAAGAAAAAGATAACATTGAAATAATTTATAATGCAAATGTTAAAGAAATAATTGGAAAAGATGAATTAGAAAGTATTGTACTTGATAATGATAGAAAAATAGATATTGCTGGAATGTTTATTTCAATAGGTATGGATGCTCAAACAAATCTTGTTAAAGATTTATTACCACTTAGTGAACAAAACTATGTATTAAGTGAAGATTGTAGCACTATAAAAAGTAGTATTTTTGTTGCAGGAGACTGTAGACATAAAACTATAAGACAATTAACTACAGCTATGTCTGATGGTGCAGTAGCAGCTAGTTTTGCTATTAAATACCTAGAAAATAACCAATAGTTTATTATTGGTTTTTTTTATGTTATACTTTTATTAGGGTGATGATATGGGAAGAAAAGATGCTAGAAGAGTAAAAAACATAAATGGTATGGAACAATTAATGCTTGATATCAAACCTTCTCGTGCAGATAGTGATGTTTTTTTAAAACAAGATTACGACGTTACTAAATTAGTTAATTTTGTTGATAAAGCAAAAAAAGAAGGAAAAGAATATACTTATTTCCATGCTTTTGTAACGGCGATTGCTAAGACTATTTATAATAGACCTAAATTAAACCGTTTTATTGCTAATAGACATGTTTATGAGCACAATGATGTAGTAATATCTTTTGTAGCAAAAGTATCATTTGAAGATCAAGCAGAAGAAGTAATGCTTCTTATCCCAATTGAAGTAGATGATAATATTGAATCTATTTGTGAAAAAATAAAAACTAAGGTAAAAAATATTAGGGAAAAGAAAGTAGAAAAAGAAGGAGCAAATAGTGCAATAGATACTTTAGGAAAACTTCCAAATATCATAAGAGTTCCTTTAGTTGGATTATTAAAATGGATGGATAAAAAAGGAATTCTTCCTGCAAGTCTAATGAAAGATAACTTATATTATAGTAGTACTATAGTAACTGATATAGGTACTTTTGGATGTTCAGCAATCTATCATAATATTACAGATTTTGGTGCATGTTCATCAATACTTGCAATAGGAGAAATTAGAGATAAAGAAATACTTGAAAAAGGAAAATCAAAAAAAATAAAAGCTGTAGATTTAGGTCTTAATTTTGATGAGAGAATTGCTGATGGATTCTATTTAATAAAATCTGCTAAACTATTAGAATATTTCTTTGATAATCCAGAAACACTAGAAGAACCAGTTTCAAAACAATATAAATTAGATAAATAATATGTAAAGTAAATAGGTAAGTAGTTCTTACCTGTTTTTTTATTATGTTATAATTATAATAGGTGAAAATATGAAGTACAAATATGAAAGAAGACAATTATTTGGAAAAAGATTAAATGTACCTAAAGATGTTTTAGAAAGAGTATATAACAAATATTTAACTTTTTCCGATTATGTTATGTATGACTTATTTGATAAAATCCCTTTAGAATGTATGTTACAAAACGATAGATTAATTGTAGATAAAATTGGATTAGAAAAGGCTAAGGGTTTAGACTGGGGATTAATAAATTTACTTAGAAATTCTTTTTATTCATCTAGAGATAATTTTAATTTCATGAGTGAGTTTTTAAATCTTGTTGATAGAGGAATAGATCCAATAGAGGCTGTATATGAAATTGGTTATAGAGAGTTAAAACCAAAATATTATACGGAAAAAATGAGAGAACTTCATCCTGAAAAGGTTTTCTCTGAACAAGAGCTGGATTCACTAGATTCAAATTCATATTATATAGCTGAAAGATTTAATGATGGATCATTAACCATAGATGAAATGGTAAAGTACTGGAGTATATTTAAAGATAAGGATTTATCTTTTTGTCTAGGAAGAGATATTAAAAATGAACATAATATTACAACTGAACAAATTAGAGATATTATGGAACAATATAATATTATTATAAATCTTGCAATGGAAGAACAATTAATTGATCCGTATGATTTTATAAATATTGTATTAACAGGAACAGAAGAATCAAAAAATGAATATTTAGCTAGAATTAGTTCTGATATTGTTGGACGTGTTTTATCTTCTTCAAACGAAAAAGTATTATCAAATGATGACTTTAAAGAATTATTTAAATACGTGGATCCATTAGAAGTAATAAAGGATAAAAAGAGTAGCGATGAATTCTATTTTCAAGATTTATTGGAAAAAAATACTATTGAAGAAGTATTAGATAGTGGTTTACCATTTCAATTATTATTCGAAAACAATATTCTTAGTGTTATGTATCTTTATGGACTAAAAAACATAATGCAATTTGATAGAGAATGTGATCACTTTTTTTCTAAAGATGATTTTCGTATGTTAAGACTAGTATATCCAATGTATTTGCATTATGCTAATAATAATCACAATAATGATACAAGTTTTCTTCCAGTTAAGTTTGATCAAGATGGTAATTATGTAAGCGGATATACATTAGAAGATTTTTACGAAATAGTTAAACGTATGATTATGTATGGACCAAATGATTGGAATTATTCTGATCAAGCACCAGACTTTAGAAGTATTGGTGGAAAATTTAGAGAAGTATACCCAGGATTTTTCTTAAGTGATGATGCACCTGAAGAATTGCAAAATTTATTTTATACAAAGAAATTAACTCCTGTTATATTGCATGAACATCCAGAATATATTCCTTACCTTGAAGGAAAAGATTTAATAGTTGGATTTAAAGGAATTCAAGTTCCTGTAATAGATGCAAATAGTGATTTCGAAGAATATGATTTTTATAGATGTACTTGGTATGAATTATATCCATTTTTGTTAAAAAATAATAGTAGTATAGATGCTTTAAATTTTATTAAAGATTATGCATATTTTTTCAAATATATACATGATAATCGTGATATTGCTTTTGCTGAAGAATCAACTGTAGAAGATATGAAAGATATTCTTGTACAAATGGTAAGACATTCTGTAATACATGAAAAAGGAAGATTTCCAGAGTTTATTCCAGATGAATTAATAGAAAGGTATCCAGATACATTCTTACCAATTAACACTCCTGATGATTTAAAGAAATTATTTTATAACAGAGAGTTAACTGCTGAATATATTAAGAATAATAGGGATCAAATTGAAACATATTTCAATAAAATAGATTTAGGTTTGTTTTTCCCTAGAATAAAAGTATTAAGAGAAAAAGATAAGTTATCATATCCAGAAATGACTAACCTAGCTGTATATTTAGAGGAAAAGTTGGGTAGAAAAGATGCTTTTGAATTACTATTTACATATGGCGAATATTTAGAAAAAATGACAGATATAACATCTGTATTTAGATCAAATATAACTAAAGAAGATATTATTAATATTATAGAAAAAGAAATATATGATAATATTGTTTCTGGAAAATTTGCTTATAGCCCATCTATTGGAGAACATTTTATGACAAAATATCCAACGTTATTTTTAGATAAAGATGTTCCTCCGGCTATTCAAGATAAGTTCTATGGAAGAAATGTAACTATTGATGATTTTAATGATCCAGAATTTATGAAATATTTTAAAAATACTGATATTTCTTTTGGATTACCACTTGATTATTCTTGGATGCATAAATTGTTTGAAAATGAATCTATTGAAACAGCAAATCTAAATAGAATGAAAATATATATTTATTGTCAAAAAATAGATGATGTTGAATTAAGAAGATTATTTATTGAATATTTAGTTAAATCAGATAATGTTAATATGGATAATATCGAGCATAGTGTAGAAGTATTAAGACGTTTATCATTATCAAATTCAAGTGAAATACGTAGTTTTAAACTTTCTTTAGCTAATCAAATATTAGATACTGAAAATCCACTATCTACACTTGAACAAATTGAAGAAACATTCTTAAAAAATCATGTTCCTGTTGTTGGTAAGATTTATTCATGCTTTAGAATACTACATCCAAAAACAGAAGGATTTGATTATGTAAAATCTGCTATTTCTCCAACTTTAAAAAGAAGTAGTAGTACTGCAAGAGAATTAATCATTTTCTCTGATTTAATAAAGGCTTCATTTGGTTCAAATAATAGGTCTGTTAATAATTATTTAGATAATTTATCTAAAAGTAATGAAATTTATAAAAGAATTAGAGCAGGACAAGTTAAATATGAAGATTTATCAAAAGAAGAACAAGATCGTTTATTGTTATTTAGTAGAAATATTTCTACACTATACAACAATAGTTTATTAAGTCAAAGAAAAGGTGGTAGTTTTGTACACACTGATTCAGTTATTGATGATTTAAATAAATTATATGAATTAGTTGCTCCAAACGGTAAATTAGATTTTGACTTAGGTGATAGAGTTGTATCTATGTTCTGTCATTTTGCTGGTATTGATACGATTGAACAAGCTAAAGAATATATCTCAAAAAGAATAAAAGATGGAGAACAAAGAAATATTGAAACTGCAAAAGATAAAGTAGTATTCCAAAAGGGTGATCTTGTTAAAGGAATTGGTAGTATTGAATATTTAGGAAGTTTACTTCAAAATGGTATTGTTGCTAAAGAGTTTTTAGGAAGTCATGCTACTAGTGATGGAACGCCACTAGATACTGATGTAGCTATGATAGAAGTAGACGGTACTATAGGAGAACAAATTCAAAATTCAGCTGCAAGATCATATGGAAATATTTGGTTTGTTCTTAGAAATGATGATAGATTTAATATTACAAGAGATGGAAATGGAGTAGAAGATGGTGCAAAAAGGAATCTATCTAAATTAGAGTTGTTTTATACTGGTGTTGTAGGTAAATCTCATTATGGTATAAGAACTGGATTTGCATCTTCTGAAATAGATTGCATAGTAGCAGAATCATATGATCCTAGAATAGGACTTGAAATTGCAATTAATGGTTTCTATATTCCAGTTGCTAATAAAGAAGGAGAAATAGTTTTCTCTTATGATGATTATTTAGATATGAGAAAAGCTATGGCTGGTATGTCACATTTTGGAGAAAGCGAATATGTATTTAGTGATAGTCTTATTACTCCAGATGTTGAAGAATTAGCATCTTTGATAGAAGAAAGTAATATTGAAACACAAAGAAAAAGAGAATTAATTAATAGAGCAATTGCAAAATCACTTGAAGAAATGGGGCTAAAACTTAAAACAACTATTGATGGTGATTTAACTGAAGGATTTGTTGAATTATTTGATACTGGTTCAACTGGAAGAGGAACAAATAAACCAGGAGATGGTGATTTTGACTTCATGATGAGAGTTGATAAAGCCATTTATTCTGATCCTAAAAAGATGGAAGAATTAAGAAGAGTATTATTAAAAAATTTAGGACGAGAAAATGATTCATCAGGAATTATTGGAACAGGAGACTTTAGATTAAAAGGTGTAGATGTATCTCCTGATGTAACTGTAGATATAGATATAACATTTATTGAAAAGACTGATGAAGTAACATATTCTACGGATATGGCTCTTGAAGATAGACTATCTAGTATAAAGAAGCAAGATCCTGAAAAGTATAGTTATGTTGTTGCAAATATCTTATTAGCAAAACGTGTATTAAAAGAAGCTGAAGCATATAAACCAAATAGAGGAGACACTCCACAAGGTGGATTAGGTGGAGTAGGTATTGAAAACTGGATTTTACAAAATGGAGGTTCTTTCTATGAAGCTGCAACAAGTTTCTTAGAAGCTGCCGAAGGTAAATCTTTTGAAGAATTTAGAAGAAGTTATGCTGTATGGGATTTCGGTGAGAATCATTTAGCATCAAAAAGAGGCAAATATCCACATGATAACTTTGTAAATAATAATATGAGTAGTGGTGGATATGATAAAATGGTTGCTGCACTAAAAGCATATGTAAAAACTGTTGAAGTCAGTGAAGTTAAACAAACAACTAAGTAGGTGAAATAATGAAAAAAAATTTAAAACATTTTATGATTTTTGTATTTGTAATATCGACTGCGTTTTTAGCATATCGTACCAATAGTTTTGACTTAAAACGTGTAACTGTTGATTCTGGATTTGACTCTAGTTGGGATTCTGGAGGCAGTTCTTGGAGTTCAAGTGGAAGTTCATGGGATTCAGGTAGTTCTTGGAGTTCAAGTAGCAGTAGCAGTAGTTCTGGAGATGAAGAATTGTCTACTGGCGAAATAATATTTATGCTTATCATTTTTAATATGATAATAATATATTTTATTGTTTTAGATATAAAAACATCAAAAAAAGGTTTTAAATCAGTTGCAAAACCAGTTAGACAAAGCAATCTACAAGAAAAAATAGCTAAATATGGAATAGATGAGAAAAAAATGTTGGAACTTGCATACCAAACATATGTAGATATTCAAAATGCATGGATGAAAAATGATATCAATTTAGTAAAAGAAAAATTATCAGATGAATTATATAATACATATAAAATGCAATTATTAACTTTAAAAAGAAAAAATCAAAGTAATATAATGAGCGATTTTAACTATTTAGATGGATATATTTATGATATAGATGATTCAAATGATAAATTATCAATATCTGTATTTTTAAATGTTAATTGTAAAGACTATTTGATAGATTTAAATACAGAAAAAGTATTAAGAGGAAATAAAAATAAATTATGGAATTATGAATATACTATTGATTATTTACTTGCTAAAAATAAGGATGAAGTATTAAAAAAATGTCCTAATTGTGGAGCAGGTTTAGATGAAGAGGTAGGATCTAGATTAATTTGTCCATATTGTAGAACTTTACTTGTACGTAATTCTCCAAATTTAGTAATGACTAGAAAACATATGAATAATCAAAGATAGGTGAGTATATGGAAAATGATGTTGAATTAAAAAGTAAATTTAGTAATGTATTTATAATGATACTTACTGGATTAATGGAAAATGATATGACTAACGTAAAACACTATATCTCAGATGAATTATATGATATGTTCCAAGAAAGATGTAAAAAATTTAAAGAACAAAAAGAGTACCAATGTTATGATGAATTAAATGTTGGTGAGGTAGAATTATTAAAAAAATATGATGATGAAAAATATAATTATATTGAAGTTAGAATTTTATCTCACTATATGGACTATGTTATTGATAGTGAATCTTTAAAATATAAAAGAGGAATTAATGATCATAGATTAGATGTTAATCATCATTTATTGTTTAGAAAAAGAAAGGATGCAGCCTCAAGAGGAGAACTTGTTAAGTGTCCAAACTGTGGAGCAAGTTTAGATATTAATTATAATGGTAGATGTAGTTTCTGTGGAACTGTTACTAGTGTTGAAAAATTTGATTATGTTTTAGTAAACATAGATAATATATAAAATAAAAAAGACAACTTAGTTTGTCTTTTTTGATAGTTTTAATAATTTAGCATCATTTTCTGTATAAACTGGATAATGCTCAGCAAATTTTATCATTCTACGAGGTTTAAAATGAGTTGCAGCAGAGTATAAATCCTCATCTAATTCTCCAGATTCTTCATCAAAGTGTTCTACAAGTGTTGTCCCATTTTTAAGATTATAATATGCCTCTTTTATTCCTTCAATTCTTTTTGCTTCTAACTCAGTTCTAAGAAATCTAAACGGATGAACTAACTTATATGTAGAACTTGTTGATAACATAAGATTTGCTAGATATGAGCTTTTACTATCTAGATCGCTTTCATATTTAGATAGTACTTCATCCTCACTAACAGTCTTTTCAAATAACTTTTCGTATGCGAAATAATTAACCACAAAATCACCTCTTAATGCGATTTATATAGTATCATTTAATGCTAAGTTAATCAATAAATAATTTGATTTTTCTTAATGTCTACTATTGTATAAAAAAATAATATTTTTTTTAAAAGGAATACAAGATGTGATAGATTAATATTAGAATGAAATGATTAGGAGAATAAAATGAAGAAGAAATATTTATTTTTATTATTAATAATGTTTTTATTGTTACCAAGTATAGTAAATGCAAAAGTATCTTACCCAGCAGGATATATTACAGATTATAAAAAAGATATTGTAATAAAGAAGAATAATAAACATGAAATTACAGAAACATTTACTGTATATTATGTTAGAGATAATGAAAAAATAACTAGAAAGTATCTATTAGATGCTACAATGATGGAGAATTTAGGTAGAAAACTCCAAATTTACAACGTAAAAGTAGATAACAATTTTGATACTTATGAAAAAGATGGGTATTTATTTGTAAATATTAATGATAAAGCTAAAGCAGGAGATAAAAAGATATATACAATTAAATATACTTATAATTTCGGTAAGGACACTGAAAAAGAACTAGATTATTTATATCTCCCAATAGTAAGATGTGATGAATTTGAAGTAGATAATATATCTTTTTCCATTACGGCACCAAAAGATTTTGATTATGATTGGGTATCAATTAAAATTGGTGGTTTAGCAAAACATCAAGAAAACATTAAATATAGCACTGACGGAAATATACTAATAGGTAGTTATGATGGAGAATTAGAATATGGAGAAAGTATATATATTACTGGAGAACTACCAAATAATTATTTTAAAAGAGCTGGATATAAATTAACATTATTTAATTATCTTGATTTAATAGTTTACTCAATTCCTATAATTTTTTTACTTATAGTAGTTTATTTATGGAAAAAACATGGTGATGATGAGGAAATCGTTGTTCAAAAAAATCCATATCCTCCATTAAGTATAAGTAGTCTAAGTGCTTCTCGTTTAGTAGGAAATGAACTTAATCAAGATGACGTATCAGCAATTTTGATAGATTTAGCTAATAAAGGATATATAAAAATTAAAGAAAAAGCAAATCATGCTTATAATGAATATTTTATTATCAAAGTAAAAGAATATGATGGTAATAATATTTACGAACAGTTATTTTTTAAAGAGTTGTTTAAAGAATCTGTTAAGAAAAAAGATTTTAATGAAGTTTCAACGGCGAGTTTAAGGAATAAGTTTTATCACGTATTAAATGTAATTAGAAGTTCAATTAATTCTCCAGAAAATTTAGATGATATTTTTGATAAATCATATAAGATAAATGAGAAAATAATATTATCATTTATTTGGATTTCAACTATATTATTGAATTTATATATAGGATATAGAATTAATACATCAGTTGGAATATTTAGTCTTATTTTTAACGGAATTATAATATTCATATTATCATTTTCATTTTCTTCGGGTAATAAAAAATATGGACCTATCTCGTTTATAGAATATTTTATTTGTCTTGTGGTTTATTTTGTATTCTTTCTATTTTTGTGGTTTGGAATGATAGGTTCAAATTATGAAAGTGATTTATTTATTATGAATAATTTATTCCTATTTATAGGACATCTTATGGGAAATTTCTGTATATGTACTATGATTTTCTTTTTAGGGATAATTCCTAAGAGAACAAAATACGGTAACTTAATAGTTGGAGAAATTATTGGATTTACTGAATTTATTAAGAAGGCTAGTAAAGAAGAAATAGAAAAAGTAGTTAAAGATAATCCTAATTATTTTAGTGAAATGTTTTCATATGCATATGCTTTAGGATATGGAAATGACTTTGTTAATATGTTTAGTGATATCCAAATAAGAGAACCAAACTGGTATTTTAGTAATAAAGAATATATTACTCCACAAAAAATATTACTTGATTTTGGGGAAATAATAAAAGATTTATCTTATGAAAAATATGAAAGAGAAGAAGATTAGTAGGTGATAATATGAAATATGAATCTTGTCCATATTGTGGATGCGAAAATTTAAATACTAATATTCGATGTGATAGTTGTCATAAAGAACTAATTGATCTTGATAATTTATTAACTGCTGTAAAAGAAAGAGAAGAGAGAGTAGAAAACCATATAGAATTTGAAAAAGAACACGAAACTAGATATAGAATTATAAGTTTATTCTTTGGAATCTTTTCAGTTATTGCTTTTATGCTTTTAATCATTATTGTCCCTTTGCTAAATATAAGTTACGTATTTATTTTAGTATTTGCATTTTTAATAACAAATTTTTATATATTTATTCCTAGTTTAATAGAGAACCAATTAGAAAAAAAAGAATTAGCAAAAAATAATAAAAAATTTAAATAAATAAAAAAACAACTATACTGCATAGTTGTTTTTATTGTTTTTGAAATCTAGTATATCATCAAATAATGAGTACCACTTTATTTGTATATAATCTCTCATCCATAAATATTTTTTGTTTTCATTTATACATCTGTTGAGTGGTTGAATAAATAAACAGCCTAAATGAACACTGTTTGATGTTTTGTTCCAAGTTCTTTCTATAATTTTAATGATATCATGTTTATTTATCCACAAAAAATCATTTGGAGTACCATAAATGATTCCGTCTATTTGATATTCTGAATTATTACCATTCAATAAAAATCGTTCAGCAATTATTTTTGAATCAATCTTTTTAAATTCATTATTAATTTTTTTAATTTTATCTTCATTTAATTCACAATACTCTTTTGATGTAAGCCTTCTTTTATCTTTATTAATTCCATAATGGTAAAGACAATAATCATTTATAACACTCTTATTTATATTATTTTTATTTAATAGATCGATAAAAGATGTTAAACTTTCGACATGTACTGAATTTCTACTTCCCATTTTTATACTTATTGTTCTTATATATCCATCTACTTTTACAAAAATGTCTGCTTTTTCATTATTAATGTGATTTCTCCATGATTTAACAACACAATATTCATTTATTCCTGGATATAAATCATCAATGACTTCTCTTAATAGAGGATCTAGATTTTTAATTTGTTTGTTGTTAAAAGCTAAAACAAAATTAAATTCGTTTTGATAACCAGCTTGTATTTCTTTCATAATTTCTCCTTTCAATTATATTATTATCTTTATAATTGAAAAATCCTTTTTATTATGATTTGTACTTTGTATGGTTTAATGGTAGAACCTCACTAGTTGACTGCGTGGAATAAAAAAAGAACCTATCGCTTGATAAGTTCTTATTTTTAAATTGGAGCGATTAAAGTTCAAAGTAAGTCAAAATATTTTCTTTTGATAAATTAATTATACAACAATTTTTTAAAAAATAAAATACCTATAAAAATCTTTAAAATTAAGAAAATCGGAAAATAGTAATCTTACGATATATTTAATTACCGATAAAAAAGTGTAAAAGTGTGTTATAATGATATGGAAATGAACGTGATAAAGTGAAAAAATTATTTGGCGGAATTAATTTAACTTGGAAAAAGTTGGTTGTGTTTTCAATATTTGTAGGTATATATACAGCAGTTATGGCAATGTTACCAATAGCAAAAGATACTTCATTTAATGATTTAACTGTTACCTTTGAAGTATGGATCTTTTTTGGAATATTTATTATTATGAATAGTAAATCTCCTAAAGATTCAGCATTAAAATGTTTTATCTTCTTTTTAATTAGTCAACCATTAGTATATTTAGTTCAGGATATAATTAAACAAAGTAATTTATTTAATACATATTATAGATTTTGGTTTTTATGGACAATAGCTTGTCTTCCTATGGGTTTTATAGGATATTACATGAAAAAAGATAAATGGTGGGGATTATTAATTCTTATTCCGATGTTATTATTAACTGGAGAAGAGTGTGCTGGTTATTTATCTAAAACGATGTTTTCTTTTCCAAGACATCTATTAACTACTATTTTTTGTATGAGTGCATTAATAATCTATCCATTAGCTATATTTAATAATAAAAAAATAAAAATTACTGGGGTAGTAATAAGTAGTATAATAATTATTGCACTTACAATTATATGTATAATAAATCCACCAGTATATAGTACGGATATATTATTCAATGGCGAAAAATATAAGTTTGATGATAATTATAAAGTTTATCTTACTGATAATAAATATGGTGAATTAAGTATCAGATATGAAAGTGGTATTGAAGATTGGAAAGTTCATGCAGAATTTAAAAAAGCCGGTAAAACTGAATTTATACTAGAATCACCTGATGGCGATAAAATAACATTCGATATTTCTATCAGGAGAGATACATATACCGTAAAAGAAAAAAGTAATTAATCGCACTATTAAGATATTACGATAAGAGAATTATAATAAAATTCTCTTTTTTTGGTGTATAATGGTTATAGGATGTGATGCTAATGAAGGTGTTATCAATTAAAGAACCATTTGCTACATTAATAAAAGATGGTGTAAAAATATATGAAACTAGAAGTTGGAAAACAAATTATAGAGGTGAAATATATATTCATGCTAGCTTATCATTAAGTAAATCAGAAAGAGTAGAAAGTGCAAATAAATATTTAAAATCTGAAATTAAACCTGGTTTTATATTATGCAAATGTGAGTTAGTAGATTGTATTCCCATGACTGATGAATTTATTAAATATATTAATAAAGAAACTTCAGAATATGATTATGGATTATATTCTGAAGGAAGATATGCATGGAAATTAAAAGTATTAGAAGTATTAGATGAGCCAATACCAGCAAAAGGTAAATTAGGAATATGGAATTATTAACATAGTTTTTAATGAGGTGATGATAATGAAGATAATAACAATATGTGGAAGTTTAAAATTTCAAAAAGAAATGATGGAAATGGCTGAAAAAATGGCATTAGATGGTAATTGTGTTTTAACACCTACTTACCCTGTATCTAATAATTTAAATATAACCGATAATCAATTAAAAAAATTAAAGGAAGAACATTATAAGAGAATAGAGTTATCTGATATTATACTCGTAATGAATGTAAATAATTACATTGGAGAAAGTACAAGTTTAGAAATAAAGTATGCCACAAAACTTGGAAAAGAAATAATATATTATAGTGATTTAATTAAAAATTAAGTTGGGAAATCCAACTTTTTATTTGTAACAATACATCCCACTATTTTTATTATTTTTATCAATTTGGGATATACATATCCCTTGTATTTATAAAGTAAAAGAAACGTCACAAATTTACTTTGGGATTAATTTTGCAAGTGCAAAATAAGTTTGGTACCACTGGAAACATATATTTTATATAGGTAAAATGTATGTTGTGGTACCATCTTCTTATCCTGATAAAAAAATACCATAATAATTATGGCATTTTTGGGATAAACAAGACTTCATCAACAAACTTATTATCTAGTATAATTGCTCCTACTAATACACCTTGATTAGATACTAGATTATTTATTTGTTCTTTAAAGTCATCATGAATATTATGATTATTATTTAAATAATCTTCTACACTAATTGAATTATAATTTTCATATAAAGTTAGTAATGTATCCATATCTCTAATTTGTTTATATTCAAATCCTTTATAATCTTCTCTTAATGATAACATTAAATCATTTAAGAATTCATCTGCATTTTTATTAAAATATTGTTTCTCAAATTTAATGTTTGTTATATCTATAAAATAATCTTCATCTCGACTTATTTCTATTTGTCTAATAAATTTATGTAATATTAATTTTTTAGTTTCAGGATCTAACTTTAACCATTTTTGATAAATAGGTAATTCTTTATTCATTAAATAATTGTTTAAATTAGTATTATTAAAAGAATCGATTAATTCTATTTTGATGTCTAGCGGTTCTTCATAGTTTAATTCTTTTTTCTTTGTTTCAAGTTCAGTAATTTCATTTTTAATCATTTCATTTTTACGATTAATAGTTTCTACGTCTAAACTACTTGATAAATAAAGTTCAACTAATTTTTCTTCTTGCTGTTTTAATTTTTGAATTGCTTTTTCTATATTCTCAAAATCTTTATTAGTATCAATTTTAGGTTTAATAATATTCTCTGGGTTTTCAGTCATATAGATTATTAATTCATTTAATAATTTGGATAAAGTTCTTTCTAATCTATCACAACTATAATGTAATCCTTTACCAACACATTTTTTGTTTTTACAAACTAGAAAATAATAGTCTTGATAACCATCTTTAGTTTTCTTATGAGAAAAAGTTGAACTTAATGTATTTCCACAATGAGGGCATATTACTAAATTAGAAAATATATGAGTATGTTTTCCATAGTTTTCGTGACAATTTCTTTTTATTTGCTTTCTAGATTTATTCCATATTTCTTTACTAATAATTGGTTCACAATAATTCTCAATTACTAATTGTTCTTTCTTTTTACGATTATATTTACCAAATCTAAAAGTTCCAATATATATTTCGTTATCTAGTATTTTACACACTCTAGAATCAGACCATTTACCTCGTTTTAAATATCTATTTTCATTTCTCATTTTATCAGCTATTTGTCTATAAGGTATTCCATCAACTGACATATTAAATATATCTTTAACAACTTCAGCCTCAATAGGCTCTATTTCTAAATGTTTAGTTATTGGATCTCTAGTATAGCCATATGGTGGTTTATTAGGGTGTTTATGTTCAATAGCCATTTGTTCTAGTCCTCGTTTAGTTCTAGCACTTATTTCTTTTCTTTCTCTTTGTCCAAAGGCTAAATTAAGTCCAAACATCATTTCACCATTAGCAGTAGATATATCAAATGGTTCAAGAGTTAATTCAATTCTTACATTATATTTATCGCATTGATGTAGTAACCAATATCCATCATAACCATCTCTTGTTAATCTATCAGTTTTAATAGCTAAAAGAATATCTATTTTACCATCTTCAATATCTTTTAATAATCTTTGCATTTCAGGTCGCATTAAGTTTTTACCAGAGTATCCAGCATCATTATATATTCCAACTATATTATAATTGTTTTTATCAGCATATTCTTTTAACATACGAAGTTGTGAATCAATTGAATATCCGTTATCTCTTTGTTCATCAGTTGATACTCTTACATATATAGCAACTTTATTATTCATATTTAACCTCACTTTCTAAATAATAAGACTTGTTATTAGTTTTTTATAATAGACTTCAATTTTATTAAAGTCAATTCCTTATTTAGGGAATGAATTTTAATAATTTGATATATATGTTTTTAATTCATTTTTATTAAATGTTTGTTTTGTTTGAAGATTAATAAAATTATTTCCTTTAACCAGGTCTTCAGGATATTCATAAAATTCAATTATTTTAGTTCTATAGAATAATAAATATCTTATAGGAATAATAGTTTCAATATTAGTAGATTCAAGCACATTAATTTTGCCACTAGTTATTTGTATTTTATATGGATGAGTAGAACTAATTGTTTTTAATGTTCTTTGACTAGGATTTAATTCATGTAATAATTTTATTTTCATAGAAAAAAGTGCCTCCTTTCTACAAAAGAAAACACTTTGAAAAATAAAAAGTACATCATTTCTGACGTACTTTGAATTCAAATGGAGCAATTGTGTATCTCGTTTGAGAAACAATTACCGACAAATGTAACTGAGATAAATCTTAATTACATATTAATTATATACTTAAATAGAAGATAAAGCAATCACTTCTCATTATTCTTTTTAATTAAATCTTTTATTTGATTTAAATAATCATTTACTTCTTTTATTTCATTATTATTAATTTCAACCTTAGATTCTATATTTTTAATAGAATTATCGTTTTTATTTCTATATTCAAAAAATATACTTAACCCTAAAGCACCTATTGCAATGATAACTGATATAATTGAAATCCAAAATGTACTTTTAATATTATTGATATTAATTCTAAATTCATATTCTTTTTTAATATCTAACAATTGTTTATTATAATCATCATATATATTTTTAATATTTTCAAAACCTTTTGTTATATATTCATCATTATAATGGAATTTATGAATATCAATACCATTAAATATAGAACTGTATTTATGAAATTTAGAATTTAATATTTCATACTGCTTATAATTCTTTCTTATTTTACTAGTTTTACAATTATATAATTTAATTTTTTCATTTGCTATATCTTCTTGCATTTCATCCAAAAGGTAAAATGCAATAGAATTAATAAAAATGTTTGTAAACTCACTACTAGTGTGTTTTATTTCATATTCTTTTTCCTTAAGATAAAAGAGAACGCTATTTGAACGGTCAATTTTATCTCGAGATATCATAATGTTATACCACATTGTAGTATCTACAAATGAATCGCTTTCTCCTTTTTTTCCTAGACATACACTTATATTTTCAAGTTCTCTAGCGGAATAATGTTCCAATATTTCTAAATCCTGATAAAATGATTCTGATCTATTTGTCACTTTAAAGTTAGTTTGATACGCGTTAATGCTTATTGGTGGTTTATTTTCATAATCTAATTGAAGAGGAATATACTTATTAAATAATTTATTGAATCTACATTTGAATTCAATAATAAAATCTTCATAATCATTATTACGTTTTTGTTTGACGGAAGTTCTACTTCTGCTATATAGATACTTCTTTTTATATTTTAATTTATCATAAATAGTTTTTATATTTACTTTTTCATTAAATATATTATTAATTTCATCATTAAATTTTTCAGTAACTTTTAAATCAAAAGATATTCCTAATAAGTCATTAGATATTTCAAAAATATGAATTATTATAAAATCACATAACTCATATAATTCGTTATCCTTTGGTGATAATCTGCACAATTCAGCACAACCATGATGGTTTGTTGAAGTTATATAACTATCTATACATTTTTTTATATCTTTATGCCTAAGTTCTCCACCTAAGTAGCCTTTCAAATAATTATCTTTATATAGATTAATAATTCCTGGATAAAGGTTATGGCAATCTTTCTTAGAAACAATATTTAATAAAAAAATATCATTTAATCTTATATATTTATTTTTAGGTATAGTAGTATTTTTTTCATCATATTTTCTTTCAAAATCATCATCTATATATAGAAATTTTTCCATATCTGTTAATGGTATAATCTTAGAAGTCTTATTTCTTATACTTTTTTTAATATTCATTATTTTATTTAACAAAAGATTATCTTTATCTATTCTTTGTTTACTAAATTTATTTTTTATTTTCATTCCAAACCTCCCAATAATATTATAAATCTATATTCCATAAACCAAGCTGACCTTTTACTTCTTTATTATAATCTAACTTTTTAGCATTAGTTAATTTCCATGCATAACCAGTTCTATATTTAGAACCATATGCTATGTTTTTTTCGGCAATTATCTTTTTGTTTAACTCATCATTTAATTCTAAACAATCTTCTATTTCTACTTCTGCTAGTATTCTTTTTGATGGAAATTCTAAATTTAAATCTTTAAATTTTTCTAATTCTTTTTTATCAATTCCAGTTCCAGCATGAATTAGTATTTTGCCTCTATAATTAGTTTTCCATGATCTAAATTCATATTTTTTAATACCTTCTGCAACAAGTGTTGCCCATGGTTGTTTTAAAGTTAATACTTTCATAGAAACACCTCACAAATATTTTATCATAAATTCATATAAAAGTTATTATATTGCCCTGAATTATGGTATAATTTATATGAGAGGATGGTGTTATATCATGGAACTAAAGAAAATGAAATTTATTGATTTATTTGCTGGTATAGGTGGATTTAGATATGCACTTGAATCTTTTGGGTGTAAATGTGTTTTTTCATCTGAATGGGATAAATATTGTCAAGAAAGTTATAATTTGAATTTTGGAGAAATTCCATATGGAGATATAACAAAAATAGATGAAAAAGATATTCCAAGTTTTGATATTTTGTGTGCTGGGTTTCCATGTCAACCCTTTAGTATTTCAGGAAAACAAAAAGGATTTGAAGATACAAGAGGAACATTATTTTTTGATATAGTACGAATTGTTAGTTATCATAAACCAAAAATTATATTTTTAGAAAATGTCAAAAATTTAAAAGCACATAATGGTGGAGCAACATTTGAAGTAATTTCAAATACTCTTGATAGTTTAAATTACAATATATATTATAAAGTTCTTAATGCAAAAGATTTTAATTTACCACAAAATCGAGAAAGAATTACAATAGTTTGTATAAGAAAAGATATTGATAATGGGGAATTTAAATTTCCAGAACCATCTAAAAAGTTTGTAACTATCAGTGAGATAAAAGAAGATGATTCAATTACTGAAAAATATATACTTAAAAGAAAAGATATTCATATAGATGAAAAGAAACTAAACGAAGCAATAAAAAATGGTAAAGTTCAAAAACCTTTACAAATTGGTGTTATTGGACAAGGTGGTCAAGGAAATAGAATTTACCATGAAAATGGTATAGGAATAACTCTAGCTGCTTCAAGTGGTGGAGCTGCTTCAAAAACAGGTGCTTATTATATTAATGGTAAAGTAAGAAAACTAAGTCCAAGGGAAGCTGCTAGACTACAAGGATTTCCTGAAGAATTTAAAATAATAGAAAATGATAGTCAATCATTAAAACAATTTGGTAATAGTGTTCCAATTAATTTACTAAAAGAAGTTTTTAAAGGATTAAAAGATATTTAGGAGGTTTAGGATGAGTAAATGGGAAGATTTTGAAAGTGAAATGACAGGATATCTTCAACAAATGTTAAAAGATTATGATGTGTTAGTAAAACAATATGGAAAAGCTGATAGTACAATTCCAGATATAGAAATAACAATTAATTCAAATAGCAAAAAATTTTATGTAGAAACAAAGATGCCTGCATCTCAAACATCTCAATTTGTTGTTGAAATTAAAAATAATAAATTTGTTTATGGTAGTAAAAATAAGTTTAAAGCAAATGAGTATTCTGAAGAAATTATAAATATACTAAATGATAACTATAATTTATATAGTAAAGTTGCACAAACGGGAATGGTTGTTCCAGTTCCTGAAACAATAGCTTTTAGTTGGATTGCTTCAAATATGAAAAACAAAAATGTTGAATTTATAATATCAGTTGATAATGATGGAAATAAAAAAGTATTTTCTTTAGACCAATTTAATAAATTCTTTAACATAAAAACTATTTTTAGAAGAAAGAAAAGTGGAAGTCAAGACTTACCAAAAACATATTATGATGATTTTAAAAAACACTTAGATTTAAGATTTTCAAAATATAAATATTCACTTAATACTAATGGTAAAAAATTATATTTAGATTTACCTTTAGATTTAAGTAAAAATGAATGCTATATTGATAGTGATGTATTACCTGAGGGAAAAAGATATTTTTTATCTAATAAAGGAAATGGAAAGTATGAAGTAAAAATAACTTCTTCAACTAATAATCCAAATATTATATTTGAATTATCCTTAAAAGATGATGTTGATTTTGATATGTTTACTATTCAATGCTTAATTGAGTATATAAATAATAATATGTAAAAAAGTGGCTACAATTCATAGTCACTTTTATTTGTTTGATAAAATTCTTCAGCAGCTTCATCCATTTCTCTATTAATAGAACTTAGTGCTTTATTTATTTCTGATTTATTTATAGTTCTAGGTGGATTAAATATAACTCTATGTTCTTTATCAGTTATTAAGTTTTTACTATTCATATCATTAACAACTTGTCTAAAAAATCTAGATGTAGTTGGATCTTTACTATTAGCATTTTTACATAGATAAGTTATAAAATCTTTTCTTTCGTCTAATCTCTTATCCATAACTGCATGAACAAAATCTCTATCTTCTTTTAACTCAGTATTCTTCATTTTAAGTTTTTGATTTTCTTTAATAAGTTTATTATTATCATTTTCAACTTTATTATTTCTATCTTTTTGATATTTCAAATTATCATTAATTGAAGATATATTATTAATTATATTTTTATAATTATCGAAATAATCAGTTATAGATTCAACATCTTTAATTAAATCTTGTAATCTTTCTTTTTGTTTATTATTAAGTTTATAACCACCAAGTCTAGATTCTTCTAAACCAGATAATAAATCTTTTAACTCCTTTGAGGAGGTGTTTATCGATTTTATCTTATCATTATTTTTATCAATACTTCTTTTATTAATTTCTAGTTCTTTTTTTAGTTCTTGATAATTAACCATATCTTTAACATGGATATCTTTGTTTCTTCCTTTTTCTTTAGTTTTAAGAGTAGCATTTTCTTTTTCAAAGTATTTATTAAAAGTATCAATACATTTTTCTCTCATAACATTTTGTATATGTTCAAGTCTTTCCTTAGTAAAAACTGATGACTTATTTACTTGTTTTGATAGACCTGTTTTACAACCATCTTTAACTGGAACTCCAACTATATGCATATGAGGTGAAGTTTCATCTAAATGAACAACTGCATTTGTTATTTTAAACTCTGGAACTAGTCTTTCTAAATCATGTAGATGTTCTTCATATACATTAACCATTTCTCTTTTAAATTCAAAATCTTTTGTATCCCAATATTCTTTATTACCAAGTTCAATTATAATCTCACAAGCAAGATCTCTTTTTTCATCTTTATTAACATATTCAAAATAATCATCAATTCTTCTACTAGGTCTAGATTGTTTATTATTGTATTCAAGTCTTGCTTCTTCAAATTCAGTTTTATAAAATTCTTTAACATCATAAACAATATCATTAGTTCCTTTTAATTGATAAATATAATCATTATCATTTTCATATTTTCTAAAATCATGATTATTTACTTTTGATAATTGCTGATAATTTTGTATTCCATTATTAGCAAGTGAAGAAGAACCACTTACATTATTTCTAGCATTACTTCTTGCTGATGCTTTTCTATTTTTATTACTTCCAAGATGAAATGAATAAGGTAATTCAGCCATAATATTCCTCCTTTTTAGTGTGGGTTATTTTGGGCCATATCTGGGACATCCAAGATATATAACCCCCTAGATATCTTGTACGGATTCTCCATACAAGATTTCGTGGGCTAAGGATTATTCCTTAGAAACCTCTTCAGTAGTTTTAACATACGAAGTGACAATTCCTAACTTAAACTTATTTGTTAAACTCTCAGGATTGTCTATATCTTTAATAATAGGAATTAACTTTAGAACCTTTTCATCTTTATCAAGATTAAATTCTATTTCATTAGGCATATCTTCTAAACTAAACTCAAATGTAGGATGAATATGTAATTTTACACCCTCTATATCTTTAAACTCTTTTATGTAATCTTTAACTTGTGATTCTTTTAATGGATAACTGACATTTAACATTACTGATTTATCATTTGAAATAAATTCAACAGGAACTTGTGATAAACCTAGTTCAGATAAACGACTAACTTTTTCAGTAAATAATGATTTCAATTTTATATCTATTAAATGTATCCTATTTGGATATCTATCATCTTTTTCAAAAGTTAGTGATTCAATATATCTAGCTATAAATTCTTGTTTATCTTCTTTAGTCATTGTTTGCCACTGAGTTAAGAATAGAGAAACATCTTTTCCATTAGTCATAAATATTCTTTGTAAATCTCTATCAGCCATAACTTTCTCTGGTGTAAATCTATTTTTATTTTTTAGTTCTTGTTCTTTTTCTAATTGTTTAGTTAATATATCTAGTTTTTCATTTATTACTTTTAAATCTTCTTTAAAGTCATCAAGTTCAACAACTTCAGACATATAAGCTTTTTTGATTCTTTCTTTTTGTTTAGTTAGATTAATTATTTCTCTTTCAATATCAGATTTATCAGCAACCTTTTCTTTATCAGCAAATAGTGGTAAGAATAGTTCATTATATTCATTATCAAATCTTAATAATTGACCAACAATCTTTTCAAATTCTTCTTCAACATAAGACTCTCTAATATTCTCATGACAATCTTCACAATTATAATAAACATATTTTTTTCTTTTTCCACCAGAACCTTTGCATTTCATTATCTTGCCACATTTAGGACATTTAAGTTTTTGAAAGAAAGTATAAACTCTATCTCTAGTATAAGTTCTTTGATTAATAATCTTTTGTGCTTGGCATTCTTCCCAAATGTATCTTGGAATAATAGGCTCAACAACATTCATATAAATAACTGGTTCAACATTTTTCCATTCCTTTAATCTTTTATACATTTCATAATCTCCCATGTATAAACGATTATTTATTATTCTTTCAATATGAGTATCTTTCCAATTCTTATTTAAGACTTTTTCTTCATTAAATATATTTGATATTTGTAAGAATGTTTTACCTTGCAAATATAAATCAAATACTCTTTTAACAATAGGAGCAGTAGCTGGGTCTATTATTGTTTTTCTATTTCCATCTTTTTTAAATCCCAAAGCTACTTGTCCAGGTAAATGACCAGATTTAATAGCACCATTTAAACCAAACTTTGTTCTTTCAGATACAATTTCAATTTCAAGTTGTGATAAGACAGTTAGCATTCTTACAAAGAATCTCCCATTAGCAGTAGAAGTATTAACATCATCTCTATCACATACTAGATAAGTATTATATTTTTCTAATTGTGATATTAGTTCTTCTAAATCTCTAACTGAACGAGTAACTCTATCAAGTTTATAAGCAACGATATAATTGATTTTTCCATCTTTCATATCTTTTAACATTTCTTGAAACTTTGGTCTATGTTCCATATCTTTAGCACTAATACCAGCATCACAATATACTTTATATACTTTATAACCTTTATAATCACATAATTGTTTTAGTTTTTCTTCTTGTTCTCCTAAACTAAATCCTTCACGAGCTTGATCTTCAGTTGATACACGAATATAAATACCTGCAACTTTTCTTTCTTCTTCCATTTAAACCTCCTTATTACTAAAAAAGAGGAGACAATAGTATCTAGTAAAGTCTAAATACTACTGACTCCTCATTAAATTTAATATTATAAATATTCGATATCTTGTGTTTTATTATCATAGCTGTACCTCCATTTCTAGAGTTACCTCTTTCATTGGTTATTTATAATATCATTTTTTAAAATTTTGTCAATTCCTTATTGAGGGAATAGTATTAAGAACATTTAGCTAGTTTAAAGTATTTTTCAAGTTCAGACAAATTATGTTTATCATTTAGAGTATTAACATAGAAAGTATCAACACCATTAAAGAACAAGAATGTATAATTATTGATTTTAACTTTATGAGGATCTACATAAGCAAGATTACTAGGTTCTAATCTAATTAAATGACCTTTCTCAAGAGTTATTGAAGTAGAAGTATAATTCTTAGCCCAATCAATCTTTTTCTTTAAATCAGGGCTTAAATCAAGTTTTTCTTTAATAATATTTAACATATCATCACAACCTTTCTTAGACACAAAAAAACTTAATTCTTTCGAATTAAGCTTTATCTCAACATCGGTTGTTCCGACGATTTTTACAAATGGAGCAGATGATGGGAATCGGACCCACGCAGTCAGCTTGGAAGGCTGAGGTTCTACCATTAAACTACATCTGCATCAGTAGACATTTTTAATTATAACAAAAAAACAAGTTTTGTCAACAATTATTTTTTTCAAATTTATTTACTTATAATAATGTTGTGATATACTTAAATCAAAGGAGGATATATAAAATGGAAAACTACAAAAAATATATTGCTGAATTTTTTGGTACAGCAGTTTTAGTTGCTTTAGGTTGTGGTGCTGCTGTAACATCTGGTAGTGTTTTAACAATTGCTTTTGCTTTTGGATTATCTGTTGTAGTACTTGCTTATATGATTGGAGACATTTCTGGATGCCATATTAACCCAGCTGTAACAGTTGGAATGCTAGTTAATAAAAAAATCACACCTGAAGAATGTTTTAAATACATCATAAGCCAAGTATTAGGAGGAATAGTAGGTGCTGCTTTCTTATTAGTATTACTTGATAGTAATAAGGAATTAGGTGCTAACATGTTTAATCCAGATGGTTTAGAATGGTATAAAGCATTTATTTTAGAAGCATGCTTAACAGCATTCTTTGTATTAACTGTTTTAAAAGTTTCAGAGAAAAAAGAATTAAGCAATGTTAGTGGAATTATAATTGGTCTTTCATTAGCATTAGTTCACATTCTTGGTATTCCATTCACTGGAACTTCTGTTAACCCAGCTCGTAGTTTCGCTCCAGCAATTTTCGTTGGTGGAGAAGCATTAAATCAAGTATGGTTATTTATTGTAGCTCCTATTGTTGGTGCTATTATAGCTGGATTAATCCATAATTATTTTACTAAAACAAAGAAAAAATAATAGAGAAAAGGTCAACGAAAGTTGATCTTTTTTTATTTGTTTTCAGGAAATCATAAATAAAAAAGATAATAATACTAGTGAGGAGGTGATAAGGGTTGTTTAAAGATTATCAATGTGTAATGCAAGAAGGTCCTAAAGATTGCGGTGTAAGTTGTCTTTTAACTATTATAAGAACTTATGGTGGTAATGTTAGCATTGAATATTTAAGAGAATTAACTAGAACTACAAAGGATGGGACAAATGCATATTTGATGATGAATGCTATGAACAATTTGGGATTTATTTCTAAAGCAGTTCGAGGTAGTATTTTTGATTTAGAAGATAATATGTTTCCTTGTGTAGCACATGTAATAATTAATAATAATTTAGGACATTTTATTGTAATTCATAAAATTGATCGTAAGAAAAAAATATTAACAATTGCCGACCCGGCTGTTGGAAGAAGATTGATGTCATATACTGAGTTTTTGGAAATAACTACGAACCAATTCATTTTGTTTACCCCAACAAAGACAATACCTTTTTATGAAGAACAAAGTAATATAAAAAAGAGTATTATTTCATTAATTCTAAAATATAAAGCTACATTTCTAATAATATTTTGTGTCTCATTATTATGTGTTTTAATAAACATTATAACGTCATTTAATTTACAATTTATAATAGATAATGTTATTTCTAATAACTCTATAATGAATTTAAAATTTATTTTTGTAATTATGATTATATTAAGTACTTTTAAAATGATTAATATTTATACTAGAAACTATTTAATAAACTATATAAATCATGAACTGGATTATATTATGGTTACAGATATTTTTAAGCACATATTATCACTTCCTTACCTATATTTTAAAAACAGATCAAATGGAGAAATAATATCAAGAATTACAGATCTTAATGAAGTAAGAGATATGATAAGTAATTTGTTTGTTACTGTATTTGTTGATCTATTACTTGTAATTTTTGTTTTTTTCTCAATATTAAGTATTAGTTTTAAATTAACAATGATTTCTTTTTTTATAGCATTATTATATTTTTTAATAATTATAGTTTTTAATTATATTTTAAAAAAATATGTTTCTATTACTAAAAATGACCAAGCAAAAGTAAATTCTTATTTATATGAATCTTTAAGTAGCGTAGACACTATTAAAGGATTATCTTTAGAAGAAAATATAAATAATAAATTTTTATCATTATATAATAAATTGTTAAATAATAGTTTTAACTTTAATAAGGTAATAATTCTAGAAGACTCATTCAAAAATATTATAGATTATATAGGTATTATTGTTATTAATTATTTTGGAGCAATTTTAGTGTTAAATAATAGTATAAAATTAGGTGAGTTAATAACCTTTAATAGTTTAATAATATATTATTTAGAACCAATTAAGAATATTATTAATCTTGATTTATCTTTAAAGAAAGTTAAAGAATCTATTAGAAGAGTTGATGATCTATATAATATTGAAAAAGAAGATTTGACTTTTAATGAAAAATATTTGAATAAAAGAATAAAAGGAAATATTACAGCTAATAATTTAACTTATTCATATGATGGAATACACAATATCTTAAATAATATCAATTTTGACATAAAAAAAGGAGAAAAGGTATTAATAACGGGAAATAGTGGTAGTGGAAAAAGTACTTTGGTTAAACTGATATTAAGATATTTTAATGTTTCTAATGAAATGATTATGATTGATGAAAAAGATATTAATTATTTTAATATAAAAGAATTAAGAGAAAACTTCAGTTATGTATCTCAAAATGAAGTTTTATATAATGATACTTTATATGAAAACGTGACCATAAAAAAGTACATTGATTATGATAGATTTTTAAAGATATGTAATATAACTAAAGTAGATGAAATAATTTCCAAATATCCAATAGGAGCATCTTTTGTAATTGAAGAAAATGGTTTTAATTTAAGTGGAGGAGAAAAACAAAGAATTGCTCTAGCTAGATCTTTAGTTAAAGATAGTGAAATATACATTTTTGATGAAAGTTTAAGCCAAATTGATATAGAAAAAGAAAGAATAATTCTAACTAATATATTTAATGAGTATAAAGATAAAACATTTTTAATCATTTCTCATAGATTAGATAATTCAGATTTATATGATAAAAGATTTGATTTAAAGGACGGTGTTTTATCTGTTAGTTGATATTAATGATTATAAAATATATGCAACAAGAAATATTAAAAAAATAAAATATATATATTTACTTACATTTGTTCTGTTTATTATAGGTTTGTTGTTTATAAATAAAACGTTTAAATACTATGAGTATTATAATGTATCTTTGGAATATAAAGAAAAATATTTAAATATGTATGTTCTAACTAATGATTTAAAAACAATAACAAAAAATAATAAAATAAAAATAGATAATAAAGTATTTGCTTACACAATTAATAGCATTAGTGAAGAAAACATCTATTTAAATGAAAACTATTATAAACAAATAAAAATAAAAATAGGGAAAAATAATTTGAAAGAAAATGAAATAGTTAAAGCTAGAATTGTTATTTCCGAAGATTCATTAATAAAATATGTATTTAAGACAGTGTGGAGGTAATTTTTGGAAGAAATAAGTCCTGAAGAACTTGAAAGAATTAATGGTGGCGGTATAGCATCGTGGGTCATATTAGGATCATTATTAGGAGCAGTTTTCCTTATAGGTGTTTATGATGGATATACTAGACCACTAGTATGCAATTAGGAGGAAAAATGAAAGAGATAGAAAAAGAAGAACTATATTTAATTAGCGGAGGAGGAATATCTTTAACAGGAACTTTTATAAATGCTGTTACTGGTTTAACTAAAGTAGTTTTAGAAGTGGGCAGAAGTTTAGGAAGTTCATTAAGAAGAAGCATTACCGGAAAATTATGCTAATAAACAGCGAATCACTTTAAGTGATTTGCTTTTTTTGTGATGTTTTTATATTGTTATTAGATAAAATGATTGTTTATTTAGATTTTTTATATAGTTTTAAAATTGCATAATTATTTAATTTTAATTAATAAAAAGGTACATAAACATATAAAAAGAGGTTTAATAAATCTTCTTTTTTTGTTAAAATTACATTGATGGTAGTATTTACTAATTAATAATAATTGGTTTATAATAATTAGTGTTAGGATGGTGGAGCGTTTTGAGAAATATTTATACGAGTATAGATATGGGAAGCGATAGTATTAAAATCGTTGTAGCAGAAATGTACAATGATAATCTATATGTACTTGCTTCAGCATCTAGAAAAAGTAAAGGAATAAAAAAAGGATTAGTTGCAGATAGGGAACTAGCTAGAGAATCTCTAGAAAAGGCAATATCTGAAATAGAAAAACAAATAGGATTTAGAATAGATAAAGCAATAGTAACAGTTCCTTCAAATGATAGAAAATTAAAAATTGTTTCTGGAAGTTATGTACTTAAAGGAGAAGAAGCTGCAGTAACTGGTAGGGATATCAATAAATCATTAGAAAATGCAGTTGTTGGTAGTTATGATGATGAACATGAACTTGTTTGCGTATTACCAATAGTATTCAGTGTCGATGATAGAAAAAATGTTTTCGATCCAAAAGGTTTGGTTGGTAAAAAACTAGGTGTTAAAGCTGTTACCGGAGTTGTACCAAAAACAGTACTTTATCCATTTCTTCAAGTATTTGCAGATTGTGGAATTGAAGTTGTAGATATTGCATTTGGAAGCATTGGTGATTATTCTATTGGTGCTAATCGTGACAATGATAAAGTCATAGGTGCTGTTATAAATATTGGAGAGGAAACAGTAAATATTTCAATTTTCAATAAAAAGATATTAATTAAAAATGAAATTATTAATTTAGGAAGTAAAAATATAGATAATGATATTATGTATATTTTTGGAGTAGATAGAAAAACAGCAAGATTTTTAAAAGAAAAATTTGCTGCATGTAGTACAAGATATTCTGATAAATTTGATACAATTGAAGTTAAAATTAATGATAATGAGAAAACTATTATCGATCAAGAATATATAACAAAAGTTATAGAAGCAAGAGTAATTGAGTTACTTAAACTTTCCGAAAAACAAATAAATAACTTAACAAATAGAAAAATAAGTTATATAATTGTTACAGGTGGTATAACGAGTATTCCGGGATTTAATTATGTAGTTGAATCTGTTTTGGGACTTAGTGCATTTGTTATTCCAGAAAGCACGTTAGGAGTAAGAAATAATAAATACTCTAGTGCGGCTGGACTTATAAAATACTACGATCACAAAATGAAATTAAGAGATAAGAATTATTCAATGTTCACAGATGAACAAATAGATATACTTATGAGTTACACAGGAAACAACAAGGTAGCAGAATAAGTAATAGGAGGTTTAATATGTTTGGTGATTTAGCAATGGATCAATTAGCAAAAATTAAAGTAATTGGTATTGGTGGTGGAGGTGGAAACGCCGTAAACCGTATGATAGAATCTGGAGTTAAGGGTGTAGATTTCATTGTAGCAAATACTGATGCACAAGTTCTTAATAATTCTTTAGCTGAAAACAAAATAGCTTTAGGAGCAACATTAACTGATGGATTAGGAGCTGGAGGAAAACCTGAAACAGGAAGAGAAGCTGCTATTGAATCCAAAAGAGAAATAGAAGAAGCATTAACTGGTGCTGATATGGTCTTCATTACATGTGGAATGGGTGGAGGAACTGGTACTGGTGCTGCTCCAGTAATTGCAGAAATTGCTCAACAATTAGGAGCGCTTACTGTTGCAATAGTAACAAAACCATTTACATTCGAAGGTAGAAAAAGAATGGAAAATGCTGTTGTTGGATTAGAAGAATTGAAGAAACATGTAGATACTTTAATTGTTATTCCAAATGATAAATTAAGAGAAATAATTGATAAAACTACTCCAATGCTAGAAGCATTTAAAGAAGTTGATAATGTATTACGTAGAGGTGTTCAATCAATTTCTGATTTAATTGCTGTAGTTGGACTTGTTAACCTAGACTTTGCTGATGTTAAAGCGGTTATGAAAGATTCTGGTAATGCAATTATTGGTATTGGTATTGGTATGGGAGAAGAAAGAGCAATTGAAGCTGCTAAACAAGCTGTATCATCTCCACTTCTTGAAACAAGTATTTCAGGAGCAACTGATGCAATTATAAATATTACTGGTGGAATGAATCTAACATTATTTGAAGCAGAACAAGCTGCTGAAGTTGTACGTGCTGCTGCAAATACAGATATTAATACTATCTTTGGATCAGTTATTAATGAAAATTTAACAGATGAAGTAATAGTAACAGTTATAGCAACTGGATTTGATAAAAATAAAGAAAAAGAGGATGAAGATGAATATCCTGCAAAAGTTGAAGTTAAGAGAACTGTTCAAGAAGTTCCAGCTGTTGCTAGAAAACCACTTCCTGTTGAAGAAGAAGTTGAAGCAAAAAGAGCAGTACAAGATGTTCCAGCAGTTTCTAGAAAACCACTTGTTACTGAAGAAGATGATTCTGATGACAGTGATGGGTTCTCTGACATAGACTTGCCACCATTTTTACAAAATAGAAATTATTAAAAAGTTCTAAATGAACTTTTTTTTTGCTATTTTTTTGAATTAAAGATATAATTAATATGTAGGGTATCAGAGGAGATATTTATGGCAAGAAAAAAGAAGAAAAAAGAAGTAATTGAAGAAGAAAAAGTAAAAATTCCAACACCTATTTTAGGAGTCGTTTATATACTTTTAGGTATTTTTGGAATTGGAACTTTAAAACCATTAGGAATTGTAGGACAATTAGTTAGAATTGTAGGAATTTTCTTTTTTGGAAAATTGAATCTATTATTTTGTCTTGCTTTAATAGCTTTAGGTTTATATGTAATTATAAAGAAAGAACATCCAAGATTTTTTGATATGAAATTTATAGGATTATATATTTTATTAATTGGTATATTAGTATTTTTACATATAGGTATTGTTAAAGAATTGAATGGTGCTTTTTCAGTAGTAATGAAGAATTTCTTTGATAATTTTGTTACTGTTTCAAAAGGAGTATTGAAAAATAATTTCAATTCAACTGGTGGTGGATTATTTGGTGCCTTCTTTGGAGCATTATTTAAACTTTTATTTGATTATCAAGGAACATATATTGTTTCTATTGTTATTATGTTAATTGGATTCTCGTTATTTACAGGATTTTCAATACTTGATTATAAAAGATTTAGTAAATTAAAAGATAAAATGAGTAATTTATCATTTAAGAAAGAAGAAATTGACTATGATGAAGAAACTGGAGAAGTTATAGAAGAAACTGAAGAGTTATCTCCAGATGAAAGAATAGTTATTTCATCAATTGAGGAATTAAAGGAAACTGTTGATAAAAAGTTAAAGAATGATTCTCGTAGAGAAGAATTAGATCAAGATGCTGAAAATAAATTTAATGAAGCATTAGAAGGAACTGGAGTTATTCAATTTAGTAATAATAGAGTAAGTCCAAAATACATTCTTCCAGATATTAATAAGGTGTTAAATAAATTATCAACAAAGGGAACTAAGCAAAATGAAGATACAGAAACCATTAGTAATCAATTAATAGATGTATTACAAGAATTTGGTATTAGTAATGTTAGAATAGTAGATATTCATATTGGACCTAGTGTTACTCAATATGAACTTGCAATTGGACATGGTACTAAACTTAGTAAAATTGTTAGCTTAAATAAAGAAATATCACTTGCACTTGCAAAAAAAGACGTACGTATTCAAGCACCAATTCCTGGAAAAAGTACTATTGGAATAGAAGTTGCTAATCAAACAATTCAACCGGTTGCATTTAGGGAGGTTTTTGAAAAACTTCCGGAGAATAAAGCAAATAGTAAATTACTTGTTGTTTTAGGTAAAAATATAATGGGGGAAGTTAAATGGGCGGAACTTGATAAGACACCACACCTTTTAGTTGCTGGTGCTACTGGATCAGGTAAATCTGTTTGTATTAATTGTATTATTACATCTATTTTGATGAGAACAAAACCAGACGAAGTTAAACTTGTTATGGTTGATCCAAAAAAGGTTGAGTTAAGCAATTATAATGGAGTACCACATTTATTAACTCCAGTAGTAACTGATCCTAAAAAAGCTAGTATTGCTCTTCAAAAAATAGTTCATGAAATGGAAAATAGATACGATATTTTTGAAGAAACAAAAGTAAAAAACATTTCTACATATAATGAAATGATTGATAAAAAGAATCAAGGTAAACCAGATGATGAAAAGATTCCTAAAATGCCATACATAGTTGTAATCATTGATGAGTTGGCCGACTTAATGTTAGTTGCAGCAAAAGATGTTGAAGATTCTATTATGCGTATTACACAAATGGCAAGAGCTGCTGGAATTCATTTAATTGTTGCAACTCAAAGACCATCAACAGATGTTATTACAGGAGTAGTTAAAGCAAATATTCCATCACGTATTTCCTTTGCTGTTTCATCATCAATTGATTCGCGTACTATTCTTGATATGTCTGGAGCAGAGAAACTACTTGGAAAAGGTGATATGTTATTCTTACCTATGGGTGAAAATATTCCTGAACGTATTCAAGGAGCATTTGTTTCTGATGGTGAAATAGAAAATGTTATTAATTGGACTGTTAAACAACAAATTGCAAGATATGATGCTCGTTTTGAAAACTTAGAAGCTGCAGCAGAAGAACAAGGTAATGCTGGAGGACACCCAAGAGATGTCAAAGAAGAATATGATGATCCTATTTATAATGAAGTTAAAGAGTTTGTTATAGAACAAGGAAAAGCATCATCATCATTAATTCAAAGAAGATTTAAAGTAGGATTTAATAGAGCTGCAACTATCTTAGACTTACTTGAAGAAAGAGGAGTAGTTGGTCCTGCTACAGGAAATTCTAAACCTAGAGAAGTTTTACTTAGTAAGGATGATCTTCTTGCAGGAGATGTTGATATTGATGAAAATGAATAAGCTATTATTTAATAGCTTTTTTATTTTGTGTTATAATTCATTTGGAGATGTTTATGAAATATATAAAAAAAGAACTTAATGGATATAATTTACATATGATAAAACTTGATACTTTTAAAACAATAAATGTAGAATTATCATTTATACTTCCTATAAGTAAAGAAAATATAACTAAGGCAATATTTTTAAATAATATAGTTAATTATTCCTCTAAAAAATATAAAACTATGAGAGAACTTGAAATAGAAAAAGAAGAACTATATTCAGCCTCTATTGAGAGTTTCAATTATAAAATGGGTAATCAATTTGTTACTGGCCTATCTTTATCTATTCTAGAAGATAAATATACTGAAAAAGGTAATTTTGTTAAAGGGTTAGATCTTATAAAAGAAATAGTATTAAATCCCAATATTAGCAATAGTTCTTTTGATAAAGATAGTTTTAATGTAATTAAATCTAATATGAGAATTGATATATTAGGTGCTGAAGAAGAAAGTGCAAAATTGAGTTTGGTTAGAATGCTAGATTCTATGACTGATAATAATTCTTCTTTACATGAATATGGATATTTAGAAGAACTTGATAAGATAACTGTTAACAATCTATATGATTTTTATAATTATTTTTTAAACAATACAAAATTAGATGTTTTTGTAGTTGGAGATATAGATTTAGATATTGTAGAAAAATGGTTTTCTAATAATTTTAACTGGAATAATAATAAATATAATCTTAAAAATACTTTTATAATTCAAGAAAAAAGTAGAAAAGAAAAAACAATAGTTGAAAAGTATCCTACTAATCAAGGTAAGTTAAGTATAGGTTTTACTATGAATGATTTAACTGAATATGAAAGTTTATATGTTTTACCTTTATATAGTATTATTCTAGGAGGAGATTCTAATTCTAGATTATTTACAAATATTAGAGAAAAAAATTCGTTATGTTATTATATTAATTCTAATTATGATAGAAAAGCTAATTATTTTTATATAACATCTGGTATTAATAAAGATAATTTAGATGTAGTTATTTCACTAATAAAAGATGAAATAAAAGATATAGAACTTGGAAATATTACTGATAAAGAAATAAAAAGAGCAAAAACAAGTTATAAAGAAAGTTTAGAAAGAATAGATGATTCATCTACTCAAATAATCGCTTTATATTATCAAAAAGAATTATTTAATGTAGGTTTAGTTGAAGAAAGAATTAAAAATATAGATAAAGTTACAAAAGAAGATTTAAAAAATATTTCTAATAAAATAAATATGAATACTATTTATCTTTTAGGTGGTGATACTAATGAATAAATATGAATTAATTGGTACAGATACCTATATTTATAATGAAACTTTAGAAAATGGATTAGAGGTATTTTTAATTCCTTTCCCTAAAAAGAAAAAGAATTATTGTTTACTTGGTACTAAATATGGTTCAATTAATACTGAATTCTTTCTTGATGGGAAGTTAATTAAATCACCAGATGGTATTGCTCATTTTCTAGAACACAAAATGTTTAATCAACCTGATGGAGAAGATGTCTTTGCTTTTTATAGTAAAAGTGGTGCTTATGTTAATGCATCAACTGGATATAATTCTACTGCATATTATTTTAGTGGAACATCACATTTTAAAGAAAATTTAACATTCCTTTTAGATTTTGTTAATACACCTTTTTATACTGACGAAAATGTAAATGGAGAAAAAGGTATTATTACTGAAGAAATAAATATGATAAATGATAATCCTTTCTGGAAAATAGAATTTATGATTAATAAGATGCTTTATCATAATATTGGATATAAAATTCCTATTGGTGGAGATGAAAAATCAGTTAATAGTATTACTAAAGAAGATTTGTATACTGTTTATAATAATTTTTATAATCCAAATAATATGGTACTAGTAGTATGTGGTAATTTTAAAGTAGAAAATGTTTTAGAATTGATTAAGAATAATAGGACTTTAATGGATAGAAAAAAAATAAATATTCCTGATTATAAAGATGATAATGAACCATATGAAGTAGTTACAAAATATAAAGAAATAAAACTAGATAGTATAAATAATAATAAATTAGCTTATGCATTAAAATTAAGAATTAGTGATTATAAAGTTGAAAATTATTTGCTTGATTGTTATCTTACAATTTTATTTAATATTTTATTTGGAGATACTTCTATATTTACTGATAAATATTTAAAAGAAGAGTTGTTTTCTACTTTTAGTGAATCGCACAAATATGATAACAAATATGTAACAGTAACATTTAGTATAGAAACTGATAAACCTAAAGAAATAATAGAAAAAATAAATGATTATATTAAAAACTATGAAGT
The DNA here is from genome assembly GCA_017541325.1 of Bacilli bacterium. Taxonomy (GTDB): domain Bacteria; phylum Bacillota_I; class Bacilli_A; order RF39; family UBA660; genus RUG11788. The sequence continues at coordinate 28,321 of JAFXZI010000004.1, read as the reverse complement.
AAGTGATGAAGAGGTTGAAAGATATAAAAAGGTGCTTATTTCTAATTGTGTATTTAATAGTGATGAAGAATCTTATATGGCATCAGATATCTTTGGAGATTTAGTATCTTTTGGAGAATATAGGTACGATATTATTGATATTATTCGAAATATTTCTTTAGAAGATATAAAAAGAATTCAAAAAACAATTGATTTAGATAATAGTGCAACTTTAATAGTTAATAGAAAAGAGAAAATATAGTATTTTCTCTTTATTTTTATTTATATTTAGTGATATAATTTCTTTAGAATTGGGTGGATAGTATGATAGGAAAGATTTTTAGTATTGAAGAAAACTATGTAATGGTTGAACTAACTATTGATATTTCAAATCAAGCGAATTTAATTAATGTTCATGTAGTATTCGAAGATGGAAATATAAAAGTAGTTGGAGAGATCCTAAATATAAATAAAAATATAGCTAAAATAGGTGTTGTTGGAGAAATAGTTAATAATTCATTTATTCCAGGAATTAATAAGAAACCTTCATTTAGAGCAAAAGTTAGAATTGTTGTAATGGATGAATTAGCTTTAATACTTGGTGAACAAACTATTAAAGATAATTCTCAAGTATACTTAGGTCTTTCTAATGTATATACTAATTACCACATTAATGTAGGTGTTAATGATTTCTTTAGTAATCACTTTTCTATATTAGGTAATACTGGTTCAGGAAAAAGTAGTACTACTGCAAGAATTTTGCAAAATGTTTTTGGAGGAGGTACTTATATACCAGTTAAAGCAAGAATATTTTTATTTGATGCTTATGGAGAGTATGTAAGAGCATTTTCTGAACTAAATAAAATTTCAGATGCTTTATGTGCTAAAGTACTTACAACAAATATAGATGATTCACAAAATGAAATATTAAGAATACCTGTATGGACTCTTGATGTAGATGATTTGGCAATCCTTTTAGAAGCAAATGAAGGAAGTCAATTGTCTATTATAGAAAGAGCTTTAAAATATACACCAATACTTAAAGAGAGTAATGCTGAAGCTCGTAAATTTAAAAATGATATTATTGCTCGTGCAATTTTAGATATATTAAGAAGTGGAAATGATTCTAGTAAGATTAGAGATCAAGTAACAGCAATCTTAACTACATATAATACTAGTGATTTAAATCTTGAAACTCCAATTGTTCAACCAGGATATAATCGTACATTAAAACAATGTTTATTTGTAGATAATACTGGTAAAATGTCTGAGATGGAACTAGTAGTAGATTGTATATATAGTTTTATTGTAGATGGAATAGAAATTCCTGATAATAGGGGAGATACTTTCTATACTTTAAGAGATCTTGAACTTGCAATGAATTTTGCTCTTATTTCAGAAGGAATACTTAAGAGTGATAAAGTATATGATTATGCTAATGTACTTCAAGTTAGATTACATTCTTTAATTAATTCAGATGCATCAATATACTTTGATTATCCTAAAATGATATCTCGTGCACAATATATTGATAATTTAAGCAAAACTATGGAAGGAAAACGTGCACAAATAATTGATATTAATATTAACTATGTTAATGATAGACTTGCTAAAAGTATTACTAAGATTATTTCAAGGATGATTTTTGAAAATTCTTGTTCTGATAATAATCGTGGTAAACATCCAAATCATATAATAATTGAAGAAGCACATAGATATGTTCAAAAAGATAATGATGTTAATTTACTTGGTTACAATATATTTGAACGTATTTCTAAAGAAGGACGTAAATATGGAGTAATTCTTGGTCTTATAACACAAAGACCTAGTGAACTTAGTGAAACATGTATTTCACAATGTGCAAACTTTATAATTCTAAGAACAATCCATCCAAAAGACTTAGAATATATAAATGAAATGGTACCTAATATTAATGAAGAATGTACTAAACAATTAAAAACATTACAACCAGGACATGCTCTTGCATTTGGGTCTGCATTTAAAGTACCAGTAGAAATAAAATTTGAAAAACCTAATCCAGAACCATTAAGTAATAATAGTGATATTGTTTCTGCTTGGTTTGGATAAAAATATACTTTTAAATAAAAAAGTGATATGATATAATCAAATTAGAATATGGAGGAAAACATATGGGACTTAACGATTTTATAGGAAAATTTACTAAAACCGATATTGATGGAGGAGATATCGATAATACAAGAGAAATAGAAACTGATGGAGGATTATATACAGGAGGCGAAGAAGGTAATAAGATTATTTTACTTGAACCTCGTGCTTTTTCAGAATCGCAAGACATTGCTGATTATTTAAAAAGAAACAATTCTGTAGTAGTTAATTTAAAAAGAGTTACTCCAGAACAAGCTAAGAGAATCGTTGACTTTTTAAGCGGTACTTTATATGCGATTGACGGAGGTCTTCAAAAACTAGGTGGAGGAATTTTCTTATGTACTCCAAGCACTGTTCAAACTGATGGTGTAATAGGTGAAGAAGACAACAATGCAAAACCTGGGAAAAATAAGAATAATGACGATGACTTTGATTGGTAGTTAAACTTATTTTTGTTGTGAGAAGAGGTGATAACAGTGGATAAGTTTACTTATGAAGAAAATGGATATAATAGAGAAGAAGTCAATAAATTTATTGATAATGTCATCGTTCAAACAGAAGCTGTTATCAATAGAGTTAAAACACAACAAGAAGAAATTAAGTCTTTAAAAAAAGAACTAGATCATTATAAAGTAATAGAAGAAACATTAAAAAGTGCTTTGTTAAATGCAGAGAAAGCAAGTAGTGATATAAAGAAAAATGCAATTGAAGAATCTAAACTTATTGTAATGGATGCAAAAAGAAATGCATCTCATATTGTTAATGATGCACTACTTAGAGCGGATAAAATAGAAGCACGAGCAGATATGTTGGAAAGAAATATTGTAGTATTTAAAAGAAAGTTAAAATTAATAGTAGATCAACAACAATCTGTTATTGATGACATAGATGAATTAGAATTAAAAAACGAGGATTAGTTATCCTCGTTTTTATGTTTGTGAATAAGTCATAAATAATATATAAAACATCCATGCAGCACCAATTAAAGAGTATTTAATTATATTGTTCATTTTTTCATTTTTCATCAATAATATTGTTGATGGAATTGGGAAGCAAAGTATCCACATAATTACCCATACCCATTTGTTTTTCAATATATCGCTGTTTGTATCTGTGTTGTCGGTTTTTGAATTAGGATTCATATACTCTTCAATAATCTTATTGTTTTCATCTTTAATATCGTTTGGAGCGGTCTTCATATAATTATCATAGTATTTATTTATATCATTTTCAAATAAGGCATTATTATCTCTAATAGTGAAATTTCTTGTTCTACATTTTAATAATCCAAGCCAACCTTGATAATCGGTTGGATTTTTCTCACTATATTCTAAAAACTTCTTTTTTGCCTTTAAAAATTCATTCATTTCTAATAAGTCATTTGCATTTTTTATCAGTTCAGAATTAGTTGATATTCCATCAACACTAACATTACCACTAATCTTTAATTTATAACATGCAATTGCATCATCTACAATAATTGTTTGATGACAATATTCACATTCTACTTTTTCGTCTGATTTTTTAAGTTTTAATGCTGCACCACAACTTGGACATTTAGCAGCTACTAATTTTACCATATTTCTATCACTCCACTAATATTATAACATAATAATAAAAAATGATATAATAGTATTATATAGGAGGTATAAAATGAACAATATTTTAATAACTACAGGAGATATTCAAGAAGAATATGAGGTAATTGATACAATATTTGCGGTTGATTCTTGCAAAGAAAGTTTTTTTAATGGTGCAGACCCAAATAAAGCTTTCAATAAAGTTAAAGAAACATTAAGATCAAAAGCAAATGAATTGGGAGGACAAGCGGTTATTAATTGTCAATTTGAATATAGAAATGCAACTGCACCTGGATTTGTCGGATCAAAGCAGGTTATAGAAATATTTGCATACGGAACTGCAGTAAGACTTCATTAATTAGAATTAAAAAACGAGGATTAGTTATCCTCTTTTTTTGTGCATAAAAAAATTAGATCATCGATCTAATTATTTATACTTCTTGGTCTTTCTTTAAGCTTCTTAATTCTTTAGCGCTAACTCTGAATTTTTTACCATTTATATCTTTTACAACGATTAAATTAAGTTTTTGTTTTTTCTTAGTAGCGTTTAAAGCGTGAGAACGAATATTTTTTACATTTGGTTTTCTATTAGTAATATTTTTAGCCATCTTTAGTTCCCTCCTTTTCCTAAATCTGCATTTGCTAACTAACAATAACATATTTTTTTTATTTAGTCAAATAATAATAGATAAAAAATCCTTTTTATGATAATATTTGAAAGAGGGATAATATATGAAAAAAAAGTATAAATTATTATTAATGATAAGTTTGTTTTTATTACAATTTGATCAATTATCTAAATTGTTTATAAGAAATAATTACCCTTTTTCTTGTTTAAAAAGTATTTATGGAAAGGGACAAGTTATAATAGATAAGTTTTTTTATATTTCAAATGTAGAAAATTCTGGTGCAGCTTGGGGTAATTTTTCTGGAAATACTATATTCTTATCTTTTATAAGTATTTTAATATTTTTAATATTATTCAAGTATGCTATGAAAGAAAAATTAAATAATCTAAAAACAATATATTATGGAATGCTTTTTGCGGGTATATTAGGTAATCTAATAGATAGATTATTTTTTGGATATGTTACTGATTTTTTAAATTTCTATATTTTTTCATATGATTATCCAGTATTTAATTTTGCTGATATTTTTATAGTAGTAGGTGTGCTATTATGTTTAATAGATATAGCTAGGGGTGAAGGTCTATGATATGTAACAAAGATAATATAAGAATAGATATATATTTAAGTGAAGAACTTGATCTTAGTCGTAGTAAAGTTCAAAAACTAATAAAAGATAATAAAATTCTTGTAAATGGAAATCCAATTAATAATAGTTATAAAACTAAATTAGATGATGAAATAGAAGTATTATCTGACTTAGATTATACAATTACTATTGAGGGAGAGGATATTCCTCTTGATATTAGATATGAAGATGATTACTTATTAGTCATTAATAAACCTAGCGGAATGGTAGTTCATCCAGCTCCAGGAAATTATAAAGGTACTTTAGTTAATGCGTTAATAGGTAGATACAATTTATCTGGATTAGACAATATGCGTCCAGGAATAGTTCATAGAATAGATAAAGATACTAGTGGACTTATGGTTGTTGCGAAAGATGATAAAACTCATGAATTACTTTCTGAAATGATTAAGAATAAGGAAGTAGAACGTATCTATGTTGCTCTTGTTGATGGGGTGATTATGCATGAAACTGGAACAATTGATGCTCCTATTGGAAGAGATCCTAATAATAGAGAAAAAATGATTGTTACTGATATTAATAGTAAAGATGCGATTACTCATTTTAGAGTACTTAAAAGATTTTCTAATCAAACTTTAATAGAGTGTAAGTTAGAAACTGGTAGAACTCATCAAATAAGAGTTCATATGAATTATATTGGTTACCCAATATATAATGATCCAATTTATGGAAAGAGAAAAAACTGTACTTCTTTTGGACAATTTCTTCATTCAAAAAGTATTAGGTTTATTCATCCAATACTAAAAAAAGAAATATATTTAGAGTGTGATGTTCCAGAAGAGTTTAGTAATTATTTAAAAACAGTAGAGTAATTATTTTATTTGATATATAATATAGATGTTTGAAGGAGGAATAGTATGGATCTATCAATGGATAAGAAAAACGAAATAGTTATGAAACTTTTGCATTATTTTATTACAGAACAAAATTATAATCCAATTATTCTTCAAGGTGCTGATAACGAGATTTGGTTAGAAAATTTGGATAAAGATTATGAAATAATTAGAATTGTATCTAACCATGTACATAATGATGAACAATTAGAATATGATACTTTTAAAACTAGAAGAGTAGTTAAAAAGATTAAAAGAAAAACTTTTACTTTTGATATAAAGGTTCTTAGTATTTTTACTGATTTAGGTGAAAATGTACATTTAGAAAAAGAAAAAGGAATAGATTCTGTATTCTTAGAGGAAGCGGAAGATATTAAGAAATATAAATTTGTAAAAGAAGTATTTCCTGACATTGGTAAAAAATTAAAGTTTACTGAAGAAGGAGTTCGTTTATTTGTAAAAATTACTTCTGATATAAATAAAAAGAATAGACAAGAAGCTGATAAAGCAAATGATATATTTATGATGAAGACTCCTGTTGTAACGTATGCTTTAATTGCTATAAATATAATAGTATTTTTATTACAATATTTACATGAAGATATTACATTGAATTATTCTGTATATAATTTAGGAGTAATAAAGTATCAAGAATATTATCGTATTTTTACAGGAATGTTTTTACATGCTGGTATTATTCACTTAGCATTTAATATGTATGCTTTATATATTTTAGGAAAACAACTTGAAAGTTTCCTTGGAAAAACAAAATATATATTAGTTTATTTAGGAAGTGGAATTTTTGGTTCCTTAATGAGTCTTGCAATTAATTCTGGAGTAGTTATGGGAGTAGGTGCTTCTGGTGCTATATTTGGATTAATTGGATCAATTTTATGTTTTGGATATTACTATCGTATTTATTTAGGACAAGTTATACGTACTCAAATAATGCCATTACTTTTCTTTAATTTAGCTATAGGTTTTGCAATTCCTGAAATTGATGTATTTGCTCATATAGGAGGACTTGTTGGTGGATTTTTAGTTACTATGGCTTTAGGAGTTAAATATAAAGATAATTTAAGAGACCAAATTAATGGTGTAATAATAGGGACTATAGTTCTAATATTTTTATGGTATTTGATGATGCAACATAGTTTTTAATATTGATAAGTATATAAAAAAATGATAGAATTAAGTTATAATTGAGGTGATTTTATGGCTGAAGAAACTACAACTGTGTATAGCGTTGAAGAGTTTGATGACAAATTAGTCAAAGAAACTCTAGAAGAAGTATATGATGCATTAGTTGAAAGAGGATATAATCCAATTAATCAAATGATTGGTTATATTATGTCAGGAGATCCAGGATATATTTCTTCATATAAGGATGCTCGTAAGAAGATATCTAAACTTGAAAGAAATAAAATATTAGAAGTATTACTTAAGGGGTATTTAAATAAATAATGCGTTATTTAGGACTTGACTTAGGTAGTAAGACTTTAGGAATGGCTCTTAGTGATAAAACCGGATTAATCGCAACTTCATTAAAAATTGTTAGGCATAATGAAGAATATGATAAACTAGTTGATGAAGTTCTAAAAGTTGTTGATGAGTATCAAGTGGAAGGAATTGTTTTAGGACTACCAAAGAATATGAACAACAGTATCGGTTTTAAAGGAGAGTTATCAATCGAATTTAAAGAAAAACTAGAGGAAGTTTTATCAATTCCTGTTATTCTTGAAGATGAAAGACTTACTACAAAGGAAGCAGAAAATATACTTATTAGTAATGATACTTCTAGAAAAAAAAGGAAAAAAGTAATAGATAGTATGGCTGCATCAATAATACTACAGTCATATTTAGATAAAAGAAAGGAAAAATAATATGGAAAATAATAATACTTTTAAAGTAATTAATGATGAAGGAAAAGAAATAGTTTGCGATATACTTTTTACATTTGATTCTGAAGAAACAAAGAAAAGTTATATAGTATATACTGATAATAGTAAAGATGAAGCAGGAAACATTCAAGTGTTTGCATCAATCTATGATCCTAAAATGGAAAATCCAAAATTGGATCCAATTGAAACTGAACAAGAATGGAAGATTATTGAAACTATACTTAATACATTACAAGAAGAAATTAAGAAGAAAACATCTGAAGCTAATGAAGGAGAAGACGAGCAATAATTTGCTCGTTATTTGTTCTAATGAAACTGCTTAGAAATATAATGATGATTTTATTCTTTTCTCTACTAATTATGGTTATTGGAGTTTGTACTTTTTATAACTACAGTATTTCACCAGTAGATAAAAAGAGTAATGAAGAAATTGAAGTTGTAATACCTAATGGTGCAAGTACAACAGAAATAGGTAGTATTCTTAAGGAAAAGGATCTTATTCATAGTAAGAATATATTTAGAGTATATTGTTATATTTATAAAGTTAATGATTTAAAAGCTGGAACTTATAAACTTAAGAAAAGTATGAAATTAGAAAGTATAGTTGAAGTATTAAAAGAAGGTAATACTTATAATCCAGAAGAAATAAAAATAACTTTTAATGAGGGTATTAATATGCGTAAGATTGCATCTATAATTGCAAAAAACACTAATAATACTGAAGAAGATGTATATAACTTATTAAAAGATGAATCATATATAGATTCTTTGATTAAAGATTACTGGTTTATAACAGAAGAGATTAAAAATAGTAATATATATTATTCTTTAGAAGGATATTTAAACTGTGATACTTATAATTTTAAAAATAAAGATGTAACAGTGAAAGAAATCTTTAAAAAACTTTTAGATGAGAAAGGAAAAATACTAGATAAATATAAAAAAGAAATAGAGGGAAGTAATTATACTCCTCATCAAATTCTTACTTTAGCATCTATGGTAGAACTTGAAGGAGTAACTGATAGTGATAGAGCAGGAATTGCATCTGTATTCTATAACAGACTTAATCGTAAAATGTCTTTAGGTAGTGATGTTACTTCATACTATGCTAATAAAGTAGAAATGAGTTCAAGAGATTTAACAACAACAGAGTACAATTTAGAAAATCCTTATAATACTCGTACTGCTAGTATGGCTGGAAAACTTCCTGTTGGACCTGTCTCTAATCCTAGTGAAGCATCTATAAAAGCTGTACTTTTCCCACAAAAATCAGATTATCTATATTTTGTATCTGATAAGAATAGAAAAGTATACTTTAGTAAGACATATGCTGAACAAGATGCTACTATAAAAAAACTAAAGCAAGAAGGAAAATGGTTCGAATGGTAGAAGCAAATAAATTATTAAGAGAGTTAAAGAAAAAAGCTAAAGAAGATGGCATCCCGATAATGTCGGATAAAGGAATTGATTATTTAACAACCTTTATCCTAAAAAATAAAATAAATACTGTTTTAGAGATTGGTACTGCGGTTGGATTTTCTGCTATATCTATGGCACTTGTTAATCCGAAACTTAAAGTAGTAACAATTGAAAGAGATGAAGAAAGATACATGGAAGCAGTAAAAAATGTTAAAAAGTTTGATCTTGAAGATAGAATTACTTGTATATTTAATGATGCTTTAAATGTTAAATTAGATGATAAATTTGATTTAATATTTATAGATGCTGCTAAAGGACAAAATATTAATTTCTTTGAAAGATTTTCAACTAATCTAGAAGATAAAGGATTTATTATTACAGATAATATGAAGTTTCATGGATATGTAGACATGCCTGAAGAAGAAATTAAGAATAGAAATCTTAGAGGATTAGTTAGAAAGATTAAAGAATATAAAACTTATCTAGAAGAAAATGATAAATATGAAACAGAATTTAGTGATATAGGAGATGGACTTGCTATTTCAACTCCTAGAATAGATTAGATATATTCGTTTGAATATATCTTTTGTTTGTATTAAAATAAATTACGAGGTGAACTTATGAAATTACTAGTAGTACCTAAAAGCTTAGATAGATTAGATAATTATATTAAACAAGGTTGTTCTGGATTTATTTTTGGAATGAAAGACTTATCTATTAACTATGATTTGGAATTATCTATAGATGAAATATCTAATATAATAAAAAAATATTCAAATATAGATATTTTTATAAGTATGAATAAGAATATGTTTAATGATGATTTAGAAAAAGTAGAAAGTACTTTAAAAGAATTAGATAAACTAAAAATTAAAGGTGTTTTATTCTATGATTTAGGACTTATATTTATAAAGAAAAAATTAGGATTAAAAGTAGATTTAGTTTGGAATCAAACTCATATGGTTACTAATTACAATACATGTAATTATTATAAATCTATGGGAGTTAATTATGCTTATTTAGCTCCTGAAATAACACTTGATGAAATTAATGAAATAAAAGAAAAAACAGATATGAGTTTAATTAGTTTTGCTTTTGGTTATCCTGTAATGGCTGATAGTAGAAGAAGTTTACTTACAAATTATTTTAAGAGTAATAATATTAAACCATCTAAAGAAATAGAAGTATATGATAAAGATAGTAATTTTATAATAAAAGAAGGAGTACATGGTACATCTTTCTACAATAAAAAGATAATGAATGGTACTAGTTTAATTACTAATAGTAATATTGATTATATTGTATTTAACGATTTTTATATAGATGAAGATACTGCATATGAATTAACTAAAAATATATGTTTACTTATAGATACTAAAGATAAGGAATATATTGATAAGATATCATCTTTAATTGGAGATGATACTAATTTCTTATTTAAGAAAACAATATATATGGTGAAGAAAAATGAAAAATAGAATAGAATTACTTGCTCCTGCAGGAGATTTAGAAAGATTAAAAGTAAATTTATTATATGGGGCAGATGCAGTATATATTGGTGGAAAAAAATATGGACTTAGAGCTAACGCTAGTAATTTTGATATTGAAGAAATAAGAGAAGCTTGTAGTTTCGCTCATAATTTAGGAAAGAAAGTATATCTTACATTAAATATAGTATTTCATAATGAAGATATTGCTGGGGTAGAAGATTATATTAAAGAAGTAGTAGATTGTGGTATAGATGCATTTATTATTAGTGATCCATTTATTATAAATCATATTGTTACAAATTACCCTAATGTAGAAGCTCATTTAAGTACTCAAAATTCTACAACTAATAAAGATACAGTTTTGTTTTTTAAAGAACAAGGTGTTAAAAGAGTAGTTCTTGCTCGTGAAGTAGGACTTAAAGAAATGAAAGATATAATTGATTCTACTGGAGTTGATATAGAAGTATTCATTCATGGTGCTATGTGTACATTCTATAGTGGAAGATGTTGCTTATCAAATTATGTTACAAATAGAGATTCTAATAGAGGTGGATGTGCTCAAGTATGTCGTTTTGCTTATGATTATAAAGAAGACTTACCTAAATTTACAATGGCAACTAAAGATTTAAATCTATCTCGTAGTATAAAAGATCTTATGGATGTTGGAGTTAAATCATTAAAAGTAGAAGGAAGAATGAGATCACTTTATTACTTAGCAACAGTAATAGGTACTTATCGAAAAATAATTGATCATTATCTTGAAGGAAAAGATGATAAAGAATATTTAGAACAACTAGAAAAAGTACTTGATAGAGTAGCAAACCGTGAAACTAGTAGTCATTATTTATATAAAAAAGCTGATGATACTGATCAATATTATACTGGTAGACAAGAATTATCAAATCAAGACTTTCTAGGTTTAATTGAAAGCTATGATAAAGATAGTCATTTATTAAAATTATATGAAAGAAATTATTTTGAAGTTGGAAATAAAGTAGATGTTTTTAATCCTAAAGGAGAAGTATATACTTTTAACATAGAAGAAATGTATAATGAAGATATGGAATCTATCGATGTTGCAAGACATCCAGAAGAAATTATATATATTAAAGTAGATTTACCAATAGAAATAACTTCTTATTCAATGATGAGAATAAATGTATAGGAGGACTTATGGAAGAAGAAATAATAAAAGAAATAAAAAAAGATCAAGAAAAAAGGGAGAAATTACTTAGTCCTTATGCTACTAAGAATTCTGATCATGAAAGATATTTTCCTTTTAAAGAGGATATGAGACCTCCTTTTTGGAGAGATGCTGATAGAATAATTCATAGTTTATCTTACAATAGATATTCTGATAAAACTCAAGTATTTTCGTTTAATGATAATGATCATTTAAGTCGTAGAATGACACATGTTCAAATGGTTAGTAAAGTTGCTAGAATGATAGGAAGATGTCTTAATTTAAATGAAGACTTGATAGAAGCAGCAGCTTTAGGACACGATATAGGACATACTCCTTTAGGGCATGTTGGAGAATCTTTACTTAATGAAATATCAGTTCGTGAACTTGGAGAATATTTTAATCACAATGTACAAAGTTTTAGAACGTTTATGTATCTTGATAGAGAAGGAGAAGGTTCTAATTTAAATGTTCAAGTATTGGATGCAGTATTATGTCATAATGGAGAATTCTTATCATGTAAATATGAACCTAGAAAGAAAACTAAAGAACAATTACTTAAAGATTATCAAGATTCATATACAGTAAAAGATATGTCTAAAAGATTAGTTCCAATGACACTTGAAGGTTGTGTTGTACGTATTTCTGATATTATAGGATATATTGGAAGAGATATAGAAGATGCTATATTAATTGGTGCGATTAAAAGAGAAGATATACCTAAAGAAATAATAGATGTATTAGGTACAAAGAATGGTGAAATAATAGATAGTATTATTTTAGATATAGTAACTCATAGTTATGGAAAACCATATATTGAAATGAGTGAAAGTGTATTTAATGCAATGATGAGTTTAAAAAACTTTAATAAAGAACGAATCTATAGTAAAGCAAATACTAAAGAAGAGATTGAATATTATCGTAAAGGATTTAATTTATTATTTGATAAATATTTAAAAGATATAGAAACTAATAATAAGGATAGTGCAATTTATAAAGATTTTCTTAAAGATAAGAAACCAATTTATAAAGATAATACTAGTAGTAAACGTATGGTAATAGATTTTCTTGCTGGTATGACAGATGAGTATTTTCATAAAAAATATGAAGAATTGATTTAATAATTGTTTTACTATTAATAATATGTTAGAATAGTTATGGTTTTAAAAGAAATCATTCTTGTTAAAAGCGTAATGCTTTTAATGGCCAGTTGGTGAAGTGGTTTAACACATAACCCTCTCAAGGTTACATACACGGGTCCGAATCCCGTACTGGTCACCATTTGAAAATAAAAACGACTTTGTTAAGCCGTTTTTTCTATTGATTCAATTTTCCATTCATCATTATTGATTTCATTATTATTAGGAAGTATAGATCCACAATAAGTACATCTTAGTTTAGTTAAGTCTTTTATTTTTCCACCACATACTGGGCATCTAACTTCTTTCTTTTCTAACTTTTTATTTATAGATGTTACTGTGTAATGACTATTAACTTTTGTTTTCTTTTCACCAGTTTCTATATTAGCCCAAGATTTAATTATAAATTTATCTTCTTCCTCTTTAAAATCAGTTATTTTAAATCCAATTATATTTAAATTAGTATTTTCATCTTTTAATTTGATAGCAAGTTCTTCTTTTGTTTCATCTTCAAACTTTTTACTTGAGAAAGTAGGTAATACTTTAAAGATTGAATCAGGATCAAATTCTTTAATTTCATTTAATTTATCTTTATCTGTTAATCCTGATATTTCATTTTTTTCTTTTTCTACATATATTTCTTTGCTTCCACCAGAGACTTTACTTACAATAATTATTATTACTCCAATAAAGACTAATCCACCAGCAAGAATATTTGTATATAATCTAATATCTTCTGACATAGCATAAACAGGTTCAAAAAGAATTGATAATGCTATTAGGGTAAATGGTATTTTCTTCATAACACACCTTCTATTCTAGAAAAATTATAACATATATTTAAAAATGATTAAAGATAAATAATATTTACTTTGAAAAAAATTGTATTATAATAATATATACATGGTGGTGTTATGAAGAAATCCTTAAAAATAGTGCTTTTTATAGCATTATTGATAGTAGTTCTTGTATTAGTTTTATTTTACAAATATTATGTATTTAAAAAGACAAATTATTATGAAAAGAGAACTGATTCTTTAGAAGTATTACTAGATAAAATAGACTTAAAAAAAGTTGATAATCTTATGATAGTTGCACACCCTGATGATGATATGATTTGGGGTGGTGGACACTTAATAGAAGATAATTATTTAGTAATATGTGTTACCTGTGGAAATGTTCAAACAAGGGTAGAAGAATTTCATAAAGTAATGGAAGCAACTCATAATAGTTATATTATGTTAGGATATCCTGATTTAACTAATGGTAAAAGAGATGACTGGAGTACAGTTTATTCTGACATAGAAAATGATATTGAAAGAATACTTAAATATAAAAAATGGAAAATGATAGTAACACATAATCCAGATGGAGAATATGGACATCAGCATCATAAAATGACTAGTTCAATAGTCACTGATAAATCGTTAAAAAATAAAAAAGAAGATATTCTTTATTATTTTGGAAAATATTATACGAAAGAAGAAAAGGAAAAACTAAATTATTCAATCCCTGAAATTGATAAGGACTTATTGAAGAAAAAAGAAGAGATACTTAAATTATATGTTTCTCAAGAAAAAGTAATTGAAGGTCTATCTCATATGCTTCCTCATGAAGATTTTATAGCTTATCAAAATTGGAGTTAATATGAAATTTATAAAATGCTTTTTTAAAAGATTTATGGATGAGTATTTAAAGGATGTAATAATTTACAGCTTCCTTTTTTTGTGTGTTTATTCTGTAATTCTTAATATATTTGGATATTATAATAAAGGTTTTGTTTGGACAACAGATGGATTAAGTCAACATTATGTTACACTTAATTATTTTCGTGATCTTTTATTAGTATTTAAAGAAACAGGGCACTTTAATACTTTTATTTGGAATTTAGGATATGGTATGGATATGTTTGCCAATATATCATATTATTCGCTTGGAGATTTCTTTTCCTATTTAACTATATACTTTAAAGGATCTTTAGAATTCTTTTATGATTATGCTATGGGAATTAGACTTTGGCTTGTAGGTATTTGTTTTATTCTTTATTGTAGACATAGAAATATAAAAGGAGTAGGAATAATAATTGGTGCTCTTATGTATACTTTTTGTATAAGAAATTGTCACTTAGGTATTAGTCATCATTATATGTTAAATGCATCAGCTTTATTTCCTTTATTATTAATTGGAATTGAAAGATCAATAAAAGATAATAAAAATATATTTTTAGTTTTAATATCAGTTGTTACTTTCTTACAAGGATTCTACTTTGCTTATATGATGTTTGTAATAGCGGCAATATATGGAATATTATTTGCCGTATTTATGTATAAAAAGAATTTTTATAAAACTATTATTATGTTATTAAAGACTCTTTTATTGGGAGTTATTGCGATGGGTATATCTGCATGTGTTTTATATCCATCAATCATGCTATTTATTAATTCTTCTAGAACTGTTATTGGATATGATTATTCATATACTATATATCACTTTCATGCTCTTGCAACTGCGTTTTCTTCATATTCTGGAGTGTATGCATCATATATTGGATTAATTCCTTTATTTATAATCGGACTTGCAGTATATCCATTTGAAGAGAAAGATTATTCAATGTTTATTACGACAATTTTTCTTATTTTAGCTTTGTTCGTATCCAAACTAGGAAGTTTTTTAGTTGGTTTTTCTTTCCCACTAAATAGATGGACTTTTATGTTATGTTTCTTCTTATCATTTATGACAGCTGGTTCTTTTAAAAAAGACTTTATGATTAATCATTCGAGAATGAGAAGAATTCTAATATTTAGTTTTATCTTTTTAATACCTATGTATATTTATGAGAATCCAGGAAACCTATCTATAATATCTGGTATTATTTGTTTATTATTAATTATCATTTTATATATCAATAATAAGAAAAATTCCTTTCCAACAATTAGAAATACTCTTGCTTTAATCGTTACTTGTCTTGCATTAAGTTATAACGTTTATATGTTTTTTTCTCCAATAGATTATTCATATGTTAAACAATTTGATACTAAGTTAAAAACAGATGTAGTTTTAAATAATAATTATGATGGAAATAAAGAATTTCAAAAAGCATTAGAAGAAATAAAAAAAGATAAATCATATTATAATGTATTAAAATATCCTAGTTCTTTCTATATGCATAATTTATCTTTATTTAATAATTACAATTCTATAAATTATTATTATTCTATTAATTCAAATAATTATTCTATACTTGGAAGAGACTTAGATAATTCAGAATATAATATGAGTTATGAAATAGGAGAGTTTAATTATCGTACTAGAATTACTACATATTTAGGAAATAAATATATTATTACAAGTAATCCAAAATATGTACCATACAACTATAAACTTGTAAAAGAATATGATGAATCTACATATTTATATAAAAATAATACTACTTTACCTTTTGCAATTCTTTATAGAGATAAGATTGATTTAGAAGATTATGATAAATTAGAACCATTTGAAAAAGAAATAGTTTTATATAAGACAACCGTTGTAGATAAAGATATTAGTAAATTTAAAGATTTTAAAAAATATATTGATAAAAGTTATTTTAAAGAAAAAGTAACACTATCATTTAATGGCGAAGCAATCGAAAATAAAAATGCTACAGTTGATGTTCATGATAATTCTGATGATGTATTAAATATAAAATTAAAAGATATTAAAAATAGAGAAGTATATATAAAAATAAATAATATTAAATATAATTTCTTTAATGAGAATGAAATTATTAATTACAACGTTAAAGACTTTACTCAATTAGGAATAGATCAATATTTTGCTAAAAACAAATGGAATAATTACCATGGTGATTATAAAATCAGTGTAAGTTCAAATGGAAAATATTTTGCTGAACAATTTAGAGATCCTGTAACTTCTCCATATTATTTTGAAAATAATAATTTATTTATTAATATTGGTTATTTTGATAATTTTAAAGGAAATATTAATGTAAGATTTACTAAAAAAGGTAAATATAGTTTTGATAATGTAGAAGTTATTTCTGTTAATTTTAATGATTATAAAAAAGATATTGATGAATTAAAAAAATCTAATTTTGAATTAAAAGAAATAAAAGATAATTATATGAAAGCTACTATTAATCCTACATATAATGGAATAATACAATTTAATACTAATTATTCTAGTGGATGGAGTGTTTATGTAGATGGTAAAAAAGTAGATACTTTTATATCAAATAAGAGTTTCCTTGGAATAGAAATAACTAAAGGGCAACACAATATTTTACTAAAATATGAGACACCATATTTAAAAGAAGGAATATCTATTACCAAAGCATCAATTATAATATTTGAATTTATAATTTGTATTGAAATGGTTATTAAGCGTTTCTATTTTAAATTAAAACGAAGAAAATAAAGGTATTTTGTTGATTTTAATATTGATTTAGTGTTAAACTTTTTATAGGAGGAAAATAAATATGGCAAAGAAAGTTAAAAATGACAATAAGAAAGAAATAAAAAAGGTTGAAGAAGTAGAAGAAGATGTTTTAGATTTTGAAGAATATGATGATGAAGATGAAGTAGTAGTAAGACCTACTCATAAGAAACAAAAAGAAAAAGTAAAAGAAGAAAAAGAAAATGATTATCATGAAAATCATTCTAATGTTTCATTTAAAGAATATTTACCAATCGCTACATTTATAATTAGCATTATTACATTAATTCTTGTTTTAGCAATACTTGTAAAAAATGATGATCAAGATGGAACAACAAAGAAGAGTACATCAGATGGAAGTGGAACAAATGAAACAGAAACTGCAGAATATGACACAAGTATGTTTACTGAAATTGATGCAGAAAAATTTGTTGATTTAATCAATAATAAGAAAGAGTATTATTTCGTTTATACTGGAAGACCTTCTTGTAGTTATTGCCAAATGATGATTGGTAATTATCAAAAATCTGTAGAAGAATATGATTATGAATTATATTATTTTGATACAGAAAATGTAACTAGTGAAACTATAGAAGAAATTCATAAATTAGACGAAGTATTTGAACGTGACTTCCCATCAACTCCAATGGTATATTTAGTTGGTAAAGGTGAAGTAAAAGATGTTAATGAAGGATACACTGAATATAGTACATATACAAGCTTCTTGGAAGATAACGGTGTAGATAAGAAATAATTGATAAGCACCAATTTGGTGCTTTTAATTTTAAGGAGACAAACATGTATAGTATAAAAAATATATGGTGGGAAAGAGTAAATTTACATTTAGAATTTAATAAGACAATAAAAGATAAAAAAGTTTTTTTGGTTAACAAAAATAATATTATTCTTTTAGATAGTTCTAATGATGAAGTATGTATTAATGTTACAAATACTCCTGAAGGAACAATGTTAGACAAAGGTAATTGGAGAATATATATTGTTGATAAAAAAGATGAGTTAGATATAACTGATAAGACAAACATTGTTACTATTGAAGATTCTATTTTAAAATTATTAGATGATAAATCAAGAATATTTTCATATAACATTAACAAATCTTATTTAGTTAAATTAACTACAGATGATGATCTTCATTTAATAATAAAAATATCATTTATGATTGAAAATAGAAAATATAAAAGAAGATATATATTATCTGGAGAACCAATTAAAACTAAAATTAAAAATATTTTAATATTAATCGCTATATTTATTATTAATGTCTATTATAGATTAATTAGATTATTCTCATTTAATAAAGATAAAAAGATCTTATTCTTAAGTGAAAATGCAGATGAATTAGTAGGTAATTTAAAAAGTTTACATGATTATGTAGAAAATACTAATTGGAAAAGTGATGTCTATGCAAATAATTTTTATTCACTTGAGAATAAAGGTAAATTTAAAAAAATTAAAATATATATAAAAGAAGTTTTTTACCTTGCTAGAACTAATAATATTTTTACTGATAATTATAGTGTTATAATGACTTTTATTAAATTTAATAAAAAAGTAAAAATAATTCAATTATGGCATGCAGGAATAGGATTTAAATCAGTTGGATATGCTAGATTTGGTCTTGTTGGTTCTCCACATCCATATTTATCTAGTCATAGAAAATATACTCATGCTGTAGTTGATCAAGATTCGTTAGTAAAAATATATATGGAAGTATTTGGTAATAAGAAATCTATTTTTAATAGTTTTGGAATGCCTAGATTAGATGGTTATTTAGATAAAGAAACTATAGATGAAAAGACTAAATATTTATATTCAGTTAACAAGGATTTTGAAAATAAGAAAGTGATATTGTTTTCTCCTACTTATCGCGGTAAAGGTAGTGGAGATGCATATTATGACTATTCTTTGATAGATTTAGATAAAATATATGAATACTGTAAAAAGAACAATGCTTTATTTGTTATAAAGATGCATCCTTTTATAAAAGAAAGTATTAATATTCCTGATAAATATAAGAATCTAATCTTAGATTATTCTGAAATGGATATTAATGATTTAATTTATTTATCAGATATTATGATTACAGATTATTCATCTTGTGCATATGAATATTCTTTATTTGATAGACCATTAATTTTTTATAGATTTGATAAAGAATTATATGAATATTTAAGGCCAATGCATACGGTAGATGCTTTTACAAGTAAACAATATGAAGTAAGAGAGTTTAACGAATTAATGGATGTACTTGATAAATTAAAGAATATAGATATAAAGAAGAGATTTAATAGTATTAATAATAGTACTAGAAAAGATAGTTGTAAAAAAATAATAGGATTATTGGGAGAGAATAATGGATAAAATAATTTTAAGAGTACTTAAAATAGGTCTTAATATAATATATTTCTTTATTAAATTATTGCCTACTAAAAATAGAATAGTAATGATTAGTAGACAATCTAATACGATTCCAATGGATTTTAAATTATTAAAAGATGAACTATCAAAAAAATATGAAGTAAAATGTTTATGTAAGAAACTTGAAGGAAGAGAAAACTCTGGAATTAAAGAAAGAATTAAATATGGATTTCATATGTTTAGTCAAATGTATTATTTAGCAACTTCAAGAGTATGTATCTTAGATTCTTATTGTCCAACAGTTAGTATATTAAAACATAAAAAGAAATTAACTATTATTCAAATATGGCATTCTGTTGGTACTATGAAAAGGTTTGGTTATACTGCACTTGATAAAGAAGAAGGTAGTAGAAGTGACATTGCTAAAATAATGAAAATGCATAAGAATTATAATTTTGTTTGTGCATCATCAAAAGCATATGCAGATCATTTAGCTAGCGGATTTAATATTAGTCTAGATAAAGTAAAAGTATTTACTCTTCCTAGAATTGATTTATTAAAAGATAAAAATTATGAAAAAAATATTAAAAATAAAATATATAAAAAATATCCAGAATTAAAAAATAAAAAGAAAAATATAATTTATGCTCCTACATATAGAAAAGAGGAAGTAGATTTTTCTAAAAAATTAGAAGAATTAGTAAAAGAGTTTGATTATTCTAAATATAATTTAATAGTAAAATTACATCCTTTATCAACAACTAAAATAGATAATAAAAATGTAATATTTGATAGAGATTTTTCTACATTTGATTTTCTATTTGTTGCAGATGGTTTAATTAGTGATTACTCTTGTATTTTATATGAAGCAGGAGTAAGAAATATACCACTATACTTTTATTGTTATGATATAGATAATTATTTAGAAACAAGAGGACTAGCTCTTGATTATAAAGAACTTCCTGGATATCAAGAAAAGAGTGCTAAAAAGTTAGTAAAAGATTTAGATAAAAAGTATGATATGGATTATTTGAAGAAGTTTATTAATAAATATATTGAATCATCTGATAATTGTACTGGTAAATTAGTAGAAAAAATAGTAGAATATATGGAATAGTTTATGAGGTGTTACTTATGAGAAATAGTTTGAAGTCAAAATTAAATAGAAGAAAACGTCAACTTATTAAAAGTGTTAAGAAAAATAAAGTACTAACAGATGAATTAATACGTATGACAATAAAAGAAAGCGATAAAAGAAAAGTATGGGCTTTTTGCGCAGGACAATTTAGTAATGACTTTAGAGGAAATCCTAAGTATCTTTTCATCTATATTAATAAGTATCGTAAAGATATTTCTGCTTATTGGTTATGTGAAGATCCTAATACTGTTAAACTTGTTAGAAAACTAGGTTTTAGAGCATATAGATTAGGAACAAAACAAGCAGAAGAAGCGATTAATAAGACTGGGGTATTAGTCTCTGAACAAGTTAAAATGCAAATACCTGAAGGACTTGAAAATGCTGTTTATGTTAATTTATGGCATGGAGTAGGTGGAGTTAAGAATGTAGAAAGAAGTATTAATACAGGAAGACTTGTAGAAAGTATTTCTAAAAAATATATTAAAAATAATGCTTACTTTAGAACATATGAAATGTATTTAGCTCCTTCTAAATTTATTGAAGATATTGCAATTGATCAATTAGGAATTGATAAGAAAAATATAATTAGAGCTGGATACCCTAGATGTGTATATCCTAAAAAATATAAAAACTTTTCTTCTTTTGATGGTGACTTTATTAAAAGTAGAGGATTACCAAAAGATACTAAAATGGTTGCATATGTTCCTACTTATAGGGATGAAAAAGTTGGAGATTTCTTTACAAAAGCAATACCTGATATTGATAGATTAATAAAAGTATGTGAAGAAAATCATCTATTATTTGTTTTTAAAATGCATCCACTTTTAGAAAAAGAAATTGGATTTATAAAATCTAGAGATAAATATAAAGACAATAAATGGGTAATATTCTGGGATAATTCAAATGACTTCTATGAGGTAATGGATCAAGTTGATTTATGTATTATGGATTTCTCATCAATGTATACAGATTTTATTGCTTTAGGAACAAAGCATTTCATTAGATATGTATTTGACTGGGATGAACTTCATTTTAATTTCCCTCTTGGATATGATGAAACAACTTTAGGAAAGAAATGTTTCTCTTTTGATGAATTAATTGATTATTTACCACAATATTCAAAAGATGATTTATCAAAAGATATTGATAAAATTAAAAAATTATATTGGGAATATTCTAAAGAAGAAGATTTAGATAATATTATTGAATCTGTTTTAGAATTTAAACCACAAAAATATACAAAAGGTAATTTATATAGTTACGATATTTTTGACACTTTAATATCTAGAAAAGTTTTAGCACCTATTGGAATACATTATTATGTTAAAGAAAAATTAGAAAATAATAGACAAGGTTTTTCTGACTATTTTATTTCTAATTATCCTAAATTAAGAACAAATGCAGAATTAAATGTTAGAGAATATTACAATCGTACTAAGATAGATAGAGATAGTCTAAAAGTAGAAATACAATTTACTGAAATATTTGATAGATTACAATCTCTTTATAATATAACTGATAAACAAAAAGATATTCTTATGAAGTTAGAGATGGAAGCTGAACTTGAAAATGTTATTCCAATCAAAGAAAGAATAGATGAAGTTAAAAAGTTTGTAGCGGCAGGTGAAAAAGTTGTTTTAATTAGTGATATGTATCTACCTAAAGACTTTATTAAGAAAATGCTTAAGAAAGCAGATCCTATGCTTGCTGATTTAGAGTTATTCTTATCTAGTGAATATGGATACCAAAAAGCCGACAAGACTCTATTTGTTGAAGTATATAAAATATTTGGAAAAGAATATGATTTTGGTAAATGGATACATACAGGAGATAATCCTAAATCTGATAATGCAATGCCAAAAAATATGAATATTGAAACTAAAGCGGTAGAACCAATAGAGTTTAATACTTATGAAAATGATTTAGTAAGAACAATTGGTACATATGATTCTTATTTAGTAGCGGCTGCTTTAGCAAGATTTAGAGATAAACATAGAAATATTAAAGAAGAATTTGTATATTCATATGTTTCATTATTATTTGTTCCTTATGTTAGATGGGCACTTCATCATGCTAAAGAAGATAAAGATAAAGTAGTTTACTTTATTTCGCGTGATGGACATCAATTAATACGTATAGGAGATGTAATTAATAAGAAAGATAATTTAAAATTAGATCTTAAATATATTTATGCATCTAGAAAGACTTGGAGAATTCCATCTTTTATAGATCATATAGATATAGATTTCTGGGGTGAAGGACATGGTAACTTTGCTGATGTTACTAGCTTTAAAAATTTATTAAAAGCTCTTAATTTAAATGCAGAAGAATTTAAAGAAGTATTCCCAGAACTTGAAGCTTTTTCTACAGTTAAAAAGATTACTAAAGAAGAAATGTTAGAATTAACAGAAATATTTAGTTCATCTAAAAAATATGAAGAAGTACTTTTAGAAAAAGCTGCTAAACTAAGAGAAGCTTCTTGTGGATATCTAGAACAAGAAATAGATAAAAATAAACAATTCTCTGTTATTGAATATTGGGGTAGAGGATATACTCAAGAAAATTTTACTAGATTATGGGACTACATTGTTAAAAAAGATGTTCCTACTAAGTTCTATTATTCTAGAAGTACACTACCTAGTGATAAGTTAAATATTCGATATAACTTTACTGCAAATCCAGAAGCTCAACAATTTATAGAATCAATATTTGCTTGTATAGATTATAAGAGTATTACTGAATACAAAAAAGTTGATAATAAATGGGAACCAGTAATTGTTAAGCAAAAATGTGATTATTCATTATTTAGATCTATGGAAGAATACTTACCTATGTTTGCTGAAGATTATTGTAATATGCCATTCTTAGATAAAGATAGAATTGGAAGAAATCTAATAGATTTTGCTATTTCTTATTACACATCTAAACCTACATGGAGCTTATTTACTGATATTCTTGCAGAACAAGAAGATTCTGTTCAATTATATGGAGATGTTACTGAATATGCTAAGAGTCTTAATGTAAAAGATATATATAATATTAGATTTAATAAAGTTAAAATAGGAGATTTAACTAAGAATCCTACTATGTCTTTAGAAAGATCATCTGAAAAAGTTAAGAACAAATTCTATGATTTATATTTAACAGATGATAAGAAACATGTATCTGTTGAAAAGAAATATAAAAGATTTGAAATTAATAGAAGTAAGAAAAGTAGAAAGACTCTTGATAAATATCGTGATAAAGCTGAAGCCTTTAAAAGTGAATATAGAAAAGCAGTTAAGAATAATAAAGTTAAAGATCAAATATTAGTTATTACTACTAGTAATAGTTTTTATTACAAATATTCATCATTAATAGAAGTATTAGATAATATTGATTATGATGTTACTTATATGGATATTAGAAATAAATATTTAGTAACTGAAATGGCTAAATCTAAATTTATTATTTTAGCCGAACCATATTATTTATTCTCTGAGTTAAAAGTTAGAAAAGAAAGTGACATTATTGTTTTAGGAAGTAGTGCGATGACATATTTTGCTAAAGGTTTAATTACTAATACACCACTTAAAAATGTTAACTTACTTGAAAACTATAAATATCAATTAGAAGTATCTGCTATTCAAAGTCCATCAGAATTAGTATCAAGAATTAATTATGAAATATATACAACAACTCCTGATACGAAATTTATTAATAATGGATCTGTAATTACTGATATGTATTTTGATGAATACAAAAAGAAACTTGCTCGTAAAAAGGTAAATAAATTATTTAGAAAGGCAAAAAATAAAAAAGTAATTGCCTATATTACTTATAATAGATATCGTAATGCTGACAGTCAGTATATTAAAACTATTAATCTTGATCAATTAAAGAATGCTTTTAAAGATGAATATGTAGTATTACAAATTCATTTGAATAATAAAGATGTAGACTATATTTCTAACAAATATAATATTCGTGGATTTGCTAAAGATGTTACTGGTAAAATATCAATTAGAGAATTAATGCTTGCATCAGATATTATAATTGGTGATTATGATGATGCTTTACTTGAATCTCCTTTAATAGGTGTTCCTGTTATAATTAGAAAATGGCCTAGTGATACAGTTGAAGTTAATAATAAAACAACTATTAAATTAGAAGAAAATCCATATGGTAAAGTTATTTTTACAACAGATGATTTAATAGATGAAATTAAAGATATTAAAAACTTTGATTATACTAATCAAAATGAATTTAAAGAAAAATATCTTAAGTATTGTGATGGAAAATCAGCTGAAAGATTAATTAATTATTTAATTAAGAAGTAATAACTATATTACTTCTTTCTTTTTTTTGTACCTAATTTGATTTGACAATTTATTATGGTATAATATAGTTAGATTTTTTGTTTTATGCAGGAGGGAAAAAATGAAAAATATAGCTTTAATATTTGCAGGTGGAGTTGGAAATAGAATGGGAGCTTCAATTCCAAAACAATTTTTGGAGGTAAGTAATAAACCAATTATTATTCATACACTTGAATTATTTGAAGTAAATGAAAATATAGATGAAATCTATATTGGATGTATTGAAGAATATATTCCAGACTTAAAAGAAATGATAAAAAGATTTAATGTTAATAAAATAAAGAGAATATATTCTGGTGGAGATAGTGGACAAGATACTATATTTAGAGGATTATGCGCTATTAAGGAAGATCTTGAAGAAGGAGAAGATGCTATCGTCTTAATCCATGATGGTGTTAGACCTTTAGTTAATCAAGAGACAATTGATAGTGTTGTTAGAGATGCTTCTGAATATGGTAGTAGTATTACTGTTACACCAGCATTTGAAACTCCTCTAATTAGTTATGATGGAGAACGTGTAGCTGAAATGCCTGAAAGAAAATATGTTTATACTGCACAAGCACCTCAAGCATTTCATTTAGACGATATAATTAGTTGGCATTTAAATGAAAGAGAACAAAAAGGACAAGATGCATATTCAACAATTGTTGATTCATGTGGACTTGCCATGGCAAATGGAGTATCTCCTCATTTAACAGTTGGAAATAGAGGAAATATTAAAGTTACTACTAATGAAGATTTCTTAACACTAGTTAGTAACAATTTAGCTAGAGACTTTGGTAAGTTTATGGAACTAGAAGAAGTAAAAAAAAAAAAGAAATAATGGGGTCCAAAAAAAATTAGGAACTTATCCTAAAAATTAAGGAGATTTTTATGAAATATACTAAAGTAGTTAATGAAGATGCTGAAGAAATAATTGGATATTGTACTCCCGATGCCTTACTTGATGCTTTTAAAAACAAAACTGTACTTGTTACAGGTGCAAGTGGAATGATTGGTTCATATTTTATTTATACATTACTTAAACTAAATGAATTGTATTCTGCTAATGTTCATGTTAAAGCATTTGTAAGAAATCCAGATAAATTAGATAGTTATATTAAAGATAATGAATTTGTAGATATGGTTGTTGGAGATATTACAACTTTAGGTCCACTTAATGTTGAAGGACCAATTGACTATGTTATACATGCAGCTAGTCCTGCAAGTCCTAAGATCATGAGTAAGGAACCAGTTATGACTAACCTTGCTAATACTTTAGGAACAATTAAGACACTTGATTTAGCTCATAGTAAAGGTGCTTCAGGATATCTATTTATTTCATCTCGTGAAATATATGGACAACCTAATGAAGGTCAAGAAGAATTTACTGAGGATGGTCCATTAGGACAAGTAAATCCATTAGTACCAAGAAATGGATATGCAGAGGGAAAGAAAGCTGCTGAAAACTTATGTAGTGGATATCATGATGAGTATGGACTTAATACTAAAATAGTAAGACTTGCTCATACATATGGTCCTGGAATGAGTATTACTGATGGTCGTGTTCAAGCTGATTTCTTAAATGATATTATTCATGATCGTGATATAGTACTTAAAAGTGATGGTTCTTCTGTTAGAACTTATACATATATTGCAGATGCTATAAAAGCAATGTTTCAAGTTTTAACTGGTTCAAAAGAATTAGTATATAATATTGCTGATGAAGCATCTAAAACATCAATTAGAGAACTTGCTGAGACTATGGTAAGTATTGAACCTGAAAAAGGATTAAAACTAGTATTTGATATTCCAAAAGAAGATATTAATTTATCTAAAGGAAGTGCATCATTTACTCATGGTATTTTATCAACAAGAAGAATAAGAGATGAATTAGGATGGACTCCTAAATATAGTATTAAAGAGGGATTTACTAGAACTGTTGAACATCTAAGAGAAGAATTAGAAAAGACAGATGATAAAGTAAGAAGAATTAGTGATAAATAATTCTTCTTTTTATAGAGGGTGGAATAATGAAATTGTCCGTAATAATTCCTTGTCATAATGAAGAAAAAAACATATTTTTGTTCTATGATGAATTTAAAAATGCTTTTAAGTATTATAAAAATACATTTGAGTTAATTTTTATTGATGATGGATCAAAGGATAATACATTCAAGGAATTAAAAAAATTGGTTGAAAAAAAAGAAAACATAGATAATATAAAGGCCTTATCATTTTCTAGGAATTTTGGTAAAGAAGCAGCAATGTATGCAGGACTTAAAGAAGCTAAAGGTGATTATGTTTGTATAATTGATGCTGATCTTCAACAAAAACCATCTATTATATTAGATATGATTAAGATACTTGATAAAGAAAAAGAGTATGACTGTGTTTGTGCATATCAAAATAATAGAAAAGAAAATAGATTAATGACTAAAATAAAAAGAACTTTTTATAAAATAATTAATAGTACTTCTGAAGTAAAATTTGTTACAGGAGCTAGTGATTTTAGATTGTTTAGAAAATCAGTTGCTGAATCAATTATTACTTTAGGAGAACATCATAGATTTTTAAAAGGAATATTTTCTTATGTAGGTTTTAATACATTTTATATTCCTTATGAGGTAGAAGAAAGAGTTAATGGTAAAACAAATTGGAATTTTACTAAATTAGTTAAATATGCAATAGATGGAATATTGTCATTTTCAAATTTACCACTTAAATTATCATTATATTTTGGTAATTTTATATTTATTTCATCTATTATTTATTTAATAGTTGCTCTAATACTTAAGTTAGAAATTGTTACTACTTTGATGTTCTTTTTTATATTTCTTTCATTAAGTATAATACTAATTTTTATAGGTATAACAAATTTGTATATAGCACGTATATATGATGAAGTTAAGTCTAGACCAAATTATATAATTAGGAGTACAATAAGTACAGAAAAGAATAATAAAAAGTAGGGAGAAATAGTATGTTTATAGTATTGCCGGCATGTAGTAATTCAAATGTATTATCAACATTATCATATTTTAAAACGATAATAAGTTTGATACTTTATGTAGTACCATCAATTTTGATAGTGGTATCAGGAT